>JBBEWH010000132.1:0-66284 GCA_037414955.1 Actinomycetes bacterium KLBMP 9797 | reverse complement strand
TCGACCACACCAACGACTGGGCCAAAACCCGCAACACCAGCCGCGCCAACCTCGCCAATTTGTGCAGCCGCCACCACCACTTCAAATTGTGCCACGAACGCTGAGAGGGGCTGATCTGTAGGTAGAGAAAGGCCTCTTGACGCGATGCTGTGTAAGAGATGAAGGTATGGCCCTTCGAAGTCGCCCTGCGGGGGGAGGCTTCAAACCGCCTTGCTGCTGCGTTGGCTGAAGACCGTCGTGGTGAACGAGTAAGGAAAAGGCATCTGTAGAAGATGTCAGGTGGGGACTGGAAAGACGACCACCGCTGAGGCATCGAAATGGTGACAGACGACATCGAAACCGGGGTTCTTTGAAGCCTCCGGGATGAGCCTGGCGGGTGCCCGTCTACTGGCCAGGCGGTGTCCGGTGTAGAGGTGGCGTGAGTCCAGTCTGCGGCTCTTACATGGAACGTGGGAAGGCGTGCCCCGACACTGCCGCCGTCAGCGGGCGGCGAGAGGGAGTGCCGTGCCTGCCCGAGGAAACGTTCTGGGGCGGGGAGGACGTGAGTACCGTCGCGGGGTATGCCGGCGGACCGGCTCGTAGTAGTGGTGAAGCTTCTGTAATGGGAGTGGAGCGAAGGGGCCGGGTCGCTCGTAGCGATGTTTGTTCAACCAACCGAGGTGTTCGGGAGGAGTTGCGTGGACACGCTGAAGTCATCTGGTAAGCCGTTCCACATCGGCAAAGCGGAGGTGTGGGACGCCTGGCTCTCAGTGAAACGGAAGAAGGGCGCACCGGGGGTGGATGAGCAGTCACTGGCCGACTTCGAAACCGATCTGAAGAACAATCTGTACAAGATCTGGAATCGGATGTCGTCGGGTAGCTACTTCCCGCCCGCGGTGAAGGCGGTGGAAATCCCGAAGGCTCATGGGCCAGGCACTCGCAGGTTAGGGGTGCCTACCGTGGCCGACAGGGTGGCGCAGACGGTCGTGGCGACGCGTCTGGTGGCGAAGGTCGACACGGTCTTCCACCCGGACTCGTATGGCTACCGGCCGGGCCGTAAGGCCACGGATGCGGTCGGGGTGTGCCGGGAACGCTGTTGGAAGTACGACTGGGTGATCGATTTGGACATTCGAAAGTTCTTCGACAGCGTCCGGTGGGACCTGATCCTCAAGGCCGTGAAAGCGCACACCGATGACCCGATGGTGCTGCTGTATGTGACGCGGTGGCTGGCCGCGCCGATGCGGATGCCCGACGGGACGCTGATGCAGCGAGACCGGGGTACCCCCCAGGGGTCAGCGGTCTCGCCCGTGCTCGCGAACCTGTTCATGCATTACGCGTTCGATGTGTGGCTGACGCGGGAGTTTCCCACAGTGGCCTTCGAACGCTACGCCGACGACGCCGTGGTGCACTGCCGCACAAGGCGGCAGGCCGAGGCGGTGTTGGCGGCGTTGCACGAACGGATGGCGCAGGTCGGACTGGAGCTGCATCCGGACAAGACCAGGATTGTGTACTGCAAGGACAGCAACCGGCGTGGTCAATACGACCGCGTATCGTTCACGTTCCTAGGGTTCACTTTCCAGCCACGTGATGCGCGGCGGCAGGACGGGGTGAGGTTCACCCGGTTCCTGCCCGCGATCAGTAAAGATGCCCGGAAGAAGATCAGCGCGCAGGTGCGGTCCTGGCGACTGCACCGGCACATCCATGTCACGGAAGGCGACCTGGCCCGATTCATCAACCCGCAAGTGCGTGGGTGGATGAATTACTACGGGACGTTTGGCAGGTCGGCGCTGACTCCCGTGCTCTACCGGATCAACACCTACTTGCTGCGGTGGATCATGAAGAAGTACCAACGGCGTAACACCTGGAAGAAGGCCGTCCGGGCGATGGTCGAGGTATGCAAACGCTGGCCGAAGTACTTCGCACACTGGGAATGGGCGAGACCGGTACTTGGATGATCAGGGCGACAAGAGCCGTATGACGGGAGACTGTCACGTACGGATCTGTGGGGGCCCGGGGGTGAGATTCCCCCGGGCTACCCGGCCACCTCCCCGGCACCGACCTCATCCAACTCGACGACGGCATCCTGGCCTGGAAAACCCCACTCGGCCAACACATCACCACCCAACCACCCACCTACTTCGACAACTAACCGCCTGTTGGTGAGTCACGGGCCTCGGTCATGATCTTCTATTCCCGGACCTGGACGCCTCACCATTTCTGGGAGATCGTGCAGCCGCTGCCGCCGGTGCCGGTGAAGAAGCCGCAGGACGGCGGGAAGCGTCGAGCCAACGACTGCGACCAGCGGGGTGTGCCGTTGATGGTGCTGATCTCGCCCCATCCTCATCTGCTACCGCCGACACGGAAAGGTCACCAACTGAGACACTCCCTAGGGTAAGTACCGCCGCCATCGGCGCACGCCCACCGTGTGGGACAGCTGGGGTGCGATCGTCGACATCGACAACGGAATCACCGAAGCGGACCGGAAGCTCTACGACCAGATCGCCGAAGTGACGGCCGGGGATGGAGATTTTGAGCGGGCCCGGAAGATATACCTCCAGGACGCCCGGCTGCGGATGCCGCATACGGTGCTCTCGCTGGCCCCGTACCACGGCCCCCGCGAAGTAGACCTACGAGACTCCGTCGGTCCGACGAATAATTCCCTGCGCCGCACCGGTCGACCGGGTTGAATGCGGGAGGTGACGTTCCCCGCAGGTTGGACCACGCGCCCGCCGACCCTGGACGACATGACCGAGATCCTCGCGCTGGTACACGCGAGCGACCTGGTGGCCGTCGGTCAGGCCGACTTCAGCCCCGGCGACGTACGCGAAGCCCTGGCCGGCAGCCCGCACGTCGCGCCCGGCCGTGACTCCCTGCTGGCGTACGCGCCCGACGGTTCGCTCGGCGGCTGGACCTACATCGAGAACGAGAACGGCGGCGCCCACGAGTTCATCGAGGTCTACACCCATCCGGAGACCGGGCAACCGGCGCAGGCGCCGCTGCTGGCGCGCACGCTCGCCCGGGTCGCGGAACGCGCCCGCGAGCTCGGCCACGCCACGATGACCGTGCGGGCCGGTGCGATCCCGACCGAGAAGTCGTACATCGCCGTGCTGCGGGAGGCCGGGTTCCGGTTCGTCAAGCGGTACGCCCGCATGCGCCGGTCGCTGGCGAGCGTGTCGACCGCCCCACCGCCACTGCCGGACGGGGTGTCGATCCGGCTGGTGCGCCCGGACGACGACGCCGACCTGCGGTTATTCCACCGGATCCTCGACGGGGCGTTCCGGGACACGCCGGACTACAAGCCGCGCTCGTACGAGAGGTGGCGCGAGTGGGTCGACGGCCAGCCCTCGGTGGCGTGGGACGAGTGGTTCGTGGCCGCCGTGGACGGTACGCCAGCCGGCATCCTGCAGTCGTCCGACCAGGCCGTCGACGACGACGAGGGCTGGGTGAAGATGCTTGCCGTGTCGCGGGAGCACCGCCGTCGCGGCTTGGGAGAGGCGCTGCTGCGCCGGGCGTTCGCGGCCTACGCGGCCAAGGGCCGGGCGAAGGTCGGGCTGGGCGTCGACCTGGAGAACCCGACCGAGGCGGCGCGCCTGTACTACGCGGTGGGCATGACGCCGGTTTACGAGGCCGACATCTTCGAGCGCACGGTCGAACCCTAGCTCAGGCCTGCCGCGAAGCGACAAGCCGCCGCGGCCACAGCGGTGATCGTGACAACGGGTGAGCTGCGGTATGTCGATTCCGGCCATTTCATCCAGCACGACGCGCCGCAGTTGGTCATCGGCGAGATCCGGCGAGTGCTGAATAGTTGAAAGACCCGCCCGAACACCTTGGGATGCCAGAGGTGTTCGGGCAGGTATTACTTTGGCGGTAGGCGAGCTTCATGGCCTTGCCTAACCGGTCTCCGCCACGGTCAGCACGATCTTGCCGGTGGTGCGGCCGGTCTCGCCGAGGGCATGCGCCTTGGCGGCCTCGGCCAGCGGGAAGGTGGCCTCGATGTGGGCGCGCAGGGCGCCGGTTTCGGCGAGGTGGGCGATGGCTTGCATGCCGGCGTGGTCGGCCTCGACGAGCAGCGACTCGTAGCGGATGCCCCGCTCGGCGATCGTCGCCAACTCGGCGGCCTCGATGGGTACCGGCAGGATCGAGACGAGGGTGCCGCCGGGGCGCAGCACGGCGACGGAGCGGGCGCGGCCGGCGGGGTCGAACGAGACCGGGTCGAGGACCACGTCGATGTCCGTGACGGTCTTGGCGATGTCGACGGTGTGGTAGTCGATGACCTCGTCCGCGCCCAGGGACCGGACGAAGTCGTGCTTGGCGGCACTGGCGGTGCCGATGACGTACGCGCCGCGGGACTTGGCGATCTGCACGGCGAGGTGGCCGACGCCGCCGGCCGCGGCGTGGATCAGGACCCGCTGCCCGGCGCGGACATCGGCCGTTTCGACGAGCGCCTGATACGCGGTGAGCGCGGCCAGCGGCAGCGCACCGGCCTGGATGTGGTCGATACCGGCGGGCTTGTGGGTGAAGGCGCGGGCGGGCGCGGTCACGTACTCGGCGTGCGAGCCCACGCCGGCGGGGTAGGGCAGCATGCCGAAGACCTCGTCGCCGGGCTTGAACAGGGTGACACCGATGCCGACGGCCTCGACGACGCCGGAGACGTCCCAGCCGAGGACGAGCGGCATCCGGGCGATGGTGGTGGCCTGGGCGCGGTTCTTCCAGTCGGTGGGGTTGACGCCGGCCGCGTGGACGGCGACGAGGATCTCACTCAGTCCCGGCACCGGTTTGGGCAGCACGGTCTCGTGCAGCACTTCGGGGGTTCCGTGGGTGTCCTGGCTGACGGCTCGCATGGTTTCGGTGGTTGTCATGTGTCCAGCGTCGTCGCTGCTTCCATCCGCTACCATGGCTTGATCGCCATCTTTCGACGGGATCCTGCCATGACCCACGCGCACCGCGTCGTCGTCCTCGCCCCCGAGGGGGTGTACCCCTTCGACCTGGGTATCCCGAAACGGGTCTTCGGGGCCGCCGGCGGCCGCTACGAGGTCGTGACCTGCACCGCCGATGGTCGCCCGGTCCGCACCAACGCCGACTTCTCGATCACCGTCGAGCACGGCCCGGAGGCGTTGCGCACGGCCGACACCGTCGTCATCCCGCCCTTCGGCACCATCGACTTCAGCCGTCAGGCGCCGGCGGCGGTGGCGCAAGCTCTCGCGTACGTGTCCCCCGGTACCCGGATCGTGTCGATCTGCACGGGCGCCTTCGTCCTCGCCGCCGCGGGACTGCTCGACGGACGGCGCGCCACCACCCACTGGGCCACCACGGACGTCTTCCGGGAGTGGTATCCGCAGGTGGTACTCGACCCGGACGTGCTGTTCGTCGACGAGGGTGACGTGCTGACCTCAGCCGGCGCCGCCTCCGGCATCGATGTCTGCCTGCATCTCGTCCGCAAGGACCACGGCAGCGAGATCGCCAACCATGTGGCGCGCCTGTGCGTCGTCCCCCCGTGGCGCGACGGCGGGCAGGCGCAGTACATCGAGCGCCCGGTCCCCGACGCCACCGCCAGCGGAACGTCCGCCGCCCGCCAGTGGGCGCTGCAGAATCTCCACAAGCCGCTGACCCTGGCGGACCTCGCCGAGCACTCCCGCATGAGCCTGCGCACCTTCGCCCGCCGCTTCACCGAAGAAGTGGGCATGAGCCCCGGACGCTGGCTGATCCAGCAACGCATCGACCGGGCGCGGCAGCTCCTGGAATCCACCGACCTGGCCGTGGACGAGATCGCGGTCCAGGTCGGTTTCGCCGGCGGCACGTCACTACGAGAACACCTCAACGCCGCCATCGGCGTCTCACCGCTCGCCTACCGGCGCACCTTCCGAGGCGCGCTGGCAGACAACCGCTGACCGAACGGTTCAGCCATCAGAGGTGTCGGAGACGACCGCGAACGCGCGGTTCCAGTTCTTGGCGTCGGTGTCGGGCCGGTAGTTGTTCTCGATGTTGCCGGCGGCGTCCACAGAGAACCAGAAGACCTTCGCGCCGTAGGGCACGGTGAGCGTCTCGCCCGCCTCCCGGATGCCCGCCGAGGCGTACAGGGTCGACGCGAACGTCGGCTTGCTGCCGTCCAGCGTGTAGAACACGGCGGCCGGCTCGCTGACGGCGAACTTCACCTCGACCATGCCCTCGGTCGGGCTCGGCGCGACGACCAGCGAGCTGGTGGGGCGCTTCTTGTCCTTGTCGAACGTGCGGGCGACCCGCATGAGCTCCACCAGGCCGTTGGCGTACTCCAGGGTCTGCTGGTGTGCCTCGTCCCACGCCGGCTGGAAGGACGTGCCGACCTCGAAGTTCCAGGCGTAGATGCCGTACTTGTACCAGAGCATGTCACCGGAGTTTCCGGCCGCCGAGTAGAGCACGTCGGAGATCGGGCCGGTCCTCGCCGGGGTCACCGCCATGTTCCGGTGCCGCTTGATCTCGGCCAGGATCCGCGAGGATGCGCCCCAGAAGAACGACTCCTCGGCCAGCGTGGGACGCGGCGCGGAGATCCGGTTCGGCAGGCTGTAGGCGCCCGGCGACCACATGAAGTAGTTGCCGGAGGAGTGCAGGTTCATCGAAAACTTGATGTTGGTCCGGCTCGCCAGCCAGTCCAGGTTCTTGTTCTCCGGCTCGGAGAGCTCGCTCGGGCCGGCGAACGTGTCGCTGGTGCAGCTCGTCGAGGCGCCCGAATACCCGTCGAATAGGCTGTACTCGGTGTAGTTGCGGTTGTTGTCCACGCCCCAGGAGTTGCGGGCCAGCGCGTCGGTCGCGCCGCCCTCGGCGCAGTGGTTCGTCATGCTTCGCCGCTGGGAGTTGAAGTCGTAGAACGAGTAGTGCCCGCCGTCGGGGTTGATCGACGGGGCGATCCAGATGTCGAGCGTACGCAGCAGTTCCTGGGTCTTGGGGTCGTGCTTCTGGTTGCGCAACAGCCGCTCGGCGGTCTCGATCGTCACCAGTGGGGGCACCCACTCCCGGGCGTGCTCCTGCGCGTAGGCGAGCACACCGGTCCGGGAACCGTCGCGGAACTTGCCGATCCGCAGGGCGTACACCGGATGGGGGTCGCGGGAGACGCTGGCCGGCGCCTTCAGGTTGTCGGTCAGTGGCGTCGCCGCGACCGGCGTGACCACGCCGTCGCCGGCGCTTCCCCGGTACGTGTACGCCGTGACGAGGCCGCCCGCCGCCCCGTTGATGACCGCGGCGACCTGGGCCGCGGTGCTGATGACCGCGCCGGCGGCGTCGGTGGCCAGGCTCACCCGGATGGCCTTGCCGGTCACGGCGGCGGTGAGGGGCTGGTCGGCGGTGCCCGGGTCGGCCAGCTCGACGGTGATGTCGTTGCCGCCCTGGTGGCCCCAGGCCAGTGAGTCGACCGCCACCCCGTTGGCGCTGGCGGAGCCGAGCACCACCTGCGCCTTGCGCCGGTAGCCGTTGGTCTTGTACGGCAGCTCGACGATCTCGGCGAGCTGCGGGTATTCCGCGGCCAGCCGCTTGATCCGGTCGTACAGCTCGGTGGGCGTGAGGTAGCTGGTGACGAAGTCCTTCTGGTAGCCCGGACCCTCCGGGGACTCGCCGGGAATCGGCAGCCACTCCTTGACCTGGGCGACGGCGACGTCGCCGGTGGGGCTGGTGATCTGGATCTTGTCGGGCCGGGCGGTGAGGGTGGCGGCGCCGCGGTGGTACAGGTACACGCCCGCGTCGACGAACCGGGAGATGGTCTGGGTGCCGCCGGAGCCCATCTCGGTGCCGGGGCCGCTGTCCCGGGTCACCGTCAGCGTGCTGGTCGAGGTCTGACCCTGGGCCCATTTCGCCTCGACGGAGAGGACCTGGCTGTCTCCGGACGTGTAGTAGTCCGCCCGAATGATCTTGACGTCGGAGGCGGTCGTGCTCCGGGCGAGGCGGGCGGCGAACGCCTGGTTCTCGACCTTGTGGTCGGCGATGGTCGCGTCGCGTTCGGCGATCCGGGCCGCGCTGTCCTCCGGGGCGAAGAGGGTCCGGCCGACCCGGTAGCCGAGGGCCTTCAGGCCGTCGACCTCGTTCGGGGTGGCCACGGCGTGGACCACGATGCCGGCTTCGGTGCGGGAGACGTGGTGGTCGAGGTCGACGCCGGTCGCGACGAGCTTGTCGATCTCGCCGCGGTCGGCGACCGTCACCTCCACGACGCTTGCCTCCTCATCGGAGAGGCGCTCGAGGGTGGCGGGAACCTGGTCGGGGGCGGCGGTCACGGTCGTGGGCGGAGCGGCAAGGAGGAGGAAGGCGGCGGTCGCGGCGGTGGCCGCGACGAGACCTCTCCGCCATCCCGGTGGGGAGGAGGAAGGCATCTCGGTACCTTTCGTCTGCGGCGCAACGGAGCCCGAGGCGGGTACGGCCATCCATAGTGGACGGATGGTCGAGCGAGGCGGCGAAGGGGGGTTCGACCATCGTGGATGGCGCCGACCCGATCTGTCAATCGCCGGCCGATCCCGCTCGTTACCTGCGACCAGGGCGGGCTCGCGGCGCGGGTCAGCGCCGGCGGGCGACGACGCCCCAGTACGGTTCGGTTGGCACGACCCGCCGGCAGGTGCGCACCTCGAAGCCTGCCGCCCGGATCTGCGCCAGCAGTTCCGGGCGGGCGGGCAGGTCCGCCGGGGAGCGTTGCACCCGCAGCATGAGGTCCAGGTGCGCGGCGGCGACGCTGCCCGGCGCCACCATCGTGACCACCACCAGGTGGCCGCCGGGGCGCAGCAGGTCCCGGGCTTTCGCGAACGCGTCGGCCCGCTGAGCGCCGGGAAAGTAGTAGACGCAGTTGAAGAAGGTCACCAGGTCGAAGCTGCCGTCGAAGGAGCGCACGTCGGCCTCGCGCACCGTCGCCCGCGCGGACAGGCCCCAGGCGGCCAGGTTGGCGCGGGCCGCCGCGACGACGTCCGCGGACAGGTCGATGCCGACACCGGCGGCGGACGGGAAGCGGCGCAGCATCTCGCGGAGGTAGACCCCGGAGCCGCATCCGACGTCGAGCAGCGACGCGGGACGCAGGCCGGCGAGGTCCTCGGCGACGAACGTGCTGACGAAGGGCTCGGCGGCCCGCGACACCGCGGCGATGGTGCCGGCGAAGTCGGTCAAGTCGTCCCGGGCCGCGCCGGTCAGCAGCCGCGGCAGCTCGGCGTAGACGCCGCTCTGGTACTCGGTGAACGACCGGTAGTGGTCGACGAGCAGGGCGTCGCCGCCGGCCATCGCCCGCAGGCGCGCGCCGGCCGCCCGGTACACGCCGGCGCGCTCGCGCAGCTCGCCGAGTGCGACGCCGACCCGCAGCCAGGCGCGGACCAGTTCCGGGTCGGTGGCGCCGCTGGACGCGACGGCGTCGGCAAGCCGGAATCCGCCGCCGCGCAGCCATCCGGGCATCCCGAGTCGGGCCGCCGCGCTGAGGAACAACCCGCGGACGAACGTGTGCGAGTCGCGCGCCGCGAGCGCCCGGGCCGCGAGGCTTCCGCCCCGCCAGAGTCGGCGCGCGGTACGGAGGTGCCTCATGCCGGGGGCCTGAGCCCGAAGGCGCGCTGGGTGCTCCAGCGCACCAGTCGGGTGCCGGGTCCGGCCGGCCGCAGCGGCGGGAACGCGGTCTCGTCCATCGCCGGCACGAAGAGCTCGCCGGAGCGGCTGGCGTGCACGTAGATCGGGTACGACGCGCGGGCGAACAGGCGGCGGAGCCAATGCCGCGATGGTAGGCGCAGGTCGGCGCGGATGGGGCCGGCGTCGCCCGCCACCCGCTCCGGGCGAACGTCGCGCCCGAACCAGTGCCTCGCCTTGCGCATGAGCGGGACGTCGTCCGGGGCCGGCACGCCCATGTCGTGCAGTACCTGCCAGTCGACGCTGACCGGATCGGCGCCGGCGTAGAGGCGGCGCAGGGTCACCGGCCGGTCGCAGCCCATGACACCGAACGGGCCGGTGGCGACCGGCCCCCACGCGTCGACGATGGCGAAGTCGGGCGGGCACGAGTCGAGGAGCATCATGACGGCGCTCTCGTGGTCGAGTTCCCGGTCGGCGTAGACCATCCGTTCCGTCCGGGTCCCGGTGCCGACCAGCGAGTTGAGGCAGAGATGACCGCCCTGGCGGGGGTCGGTGCGCAGCTTCGGCACGATGACGCGGACGTCGGCGTCGAGCCAGGTGCCGCTCGCCGAGGTCTGGGATATCCCGCGGTCGAAGCGCAGCGTCCGCTGGTCGTCGTGGACGTCGACGATCCGGTACTCCGGCGCGTCGAACCCGAGGTAGCGGGCGACCTCGGCGACGGACCGGTGGGCGTAGACCCGCTCGTACACCGAGGGTGCCTCCAGGACGGCGACGTCGGTCGCGCCGTGTCGCCGTGCGTATGCGGCCACCGCCTGGATCAGCTCCGGCGAGACGATGTTGGACCGGTCGGCTCGGGAATAGCCGAGGATGAAGGCCGTGCGGATCGCGACCCGGCCGGGCCGGGCCCGGATCAGCGCGCCGAGGCCCGCGTCGTCGAGCAGTGCCGACACGCTCGCGGCCAGCTCGTCTCCCTCGTGCCGTTCGGTCACCCAGACCGGACCGGCGGACGCTACCCGGGATCGACCGCTGTCCCCACTGCCGCGGTGCTCGCCCGGCAGGAACCACTCGCTCACCCCGGCCAGGCCGGCGACGACGTCCTGCTCGCCGACGCCGTCGGCCAGCTGCCCGGACGCGGCGAACGAGCGGGCCAGCACCGCGAACATCCGCCGGTGGCGTACCTCGTCGGCGCGGATCCGGTCGAACTGCGCCCGCTCGGCGTCGTCAAGCGCCAGCTCGACCAGTCGCTCGTAGCACAGCTCCGCGCTGCGTTCGAGCGCGACGTTCAGCTCGCAGTAGCGGGTGAAGCTCTGGTACGACAGCTCGGGAACCAGCGTTTTCGACACCTGCCCGCCGAGGCGCCCGGCCAGCAGCGCCGCCGTCGCGAGCAACCAGCGCAGCTTGGACCGCGCGAACGGCCGGTGGTGCCGGGTCGCGGCCACCCAGCCGCCGACCGCGCCGACGAGCTGCCGGGCGTAGACCATGCCCTGGTGCCGGCGGGCGGCGAGCAGCCGGCCCCGGATGTAGATGGTGTGCAGCTCCTCGTCCTTCCACGCCCAGATCAGAGCGTGCCGGGCGAGGGCACGCACCCGATCCGGTACCGGCAGCCGCGCCACCCGGTCGGCGATGAACACCTCGTCGTAGGCGACCGAGACGACCTGCTCCCGCTCCAGGGCGAGCATCATCAACCGCAGCCGCTCCAGGTCCGTGCCGGCGCCGGGCGGCGTCCGCCACGACGCGAGCAGCGCCTCGGTCTCGATGAGCAGCTGCGCCGCCGCCGATCCACCCTCGCCAACGCCCAGCACCATCGGACCAGTATCGGCACTGCCGGCCACGTCGACGGACGCGGTACACCGCCCGCTATTCGAACCGTGACGGATCGCCGGCCCCGACCCGGAGGATCCGCGGTTCGTCTTGGGACAGGTCGACCACAGTGGTGGGCTCGGTCCCGCAGTCACCGGAGTCGATCACGGCGTCGATCTGGTGATCGAGCCGCCGCATGATCTGCTGGCCGTTCGTCATCGGCTCCTCCTCCCCCGGCAGCAGCAGGGTGCTGGACAGCAGGGGTTCGCCGAGCTCGACCAGCAACGCCTGGGCGACGCGGTGGGCGGGGACGCGCACCCCGACCGTGCGCTTGCGCGGGTGCATCAGCCGGCGCGGCACCTCCCGGGTCGCGGGCAGCACGAACGTGTACGCGCCGGGTGTGGCGGCCTTGATCAACCGGTACACCGAGTTGCTGATCTTGACGAGCTGGCCAAGCTGGGCGAAGTCACGGCACACCAGCGTGAAGTGGTGGCCGGGGTCGAGCTTGCGGATGGCGCGGATGCGCTCCAGGCTGCCGCTGTTGCCCATCTGACAGCCAAGCGCGAAGCAGGAGTCCGTCGGATACGCGATCAGCCCACCCGCGCGCACCACGTCGACGATCTGCCGGATCGAACGCGGCTGCGGGTTGTCCGGATGCACCTCAAGGTAGGTCGCCACCGACCGAGCGTAGTTGGGCCCAGAAGTCGAGCTGGTGCGTGGCGGCGTAGTCGACCGGGCCGATACGGTCGGGCGCGAGCGACTGGACGTGTGGCACGGCATCGGTCGGACGGAACCGTGGCCACCGGTGGAGGTCGGCGCTGTTCGGGTCGCCGGTCCGCGCGAAGTTCGTCCAGTAGCGGATCATCAGGTCAGACAGCTGGACCTGCGGTGCGGTGGCGGCGTCGGTGAACTGCTTGTCGCGGAACACGTATGGTGTGTCGCCCGCGTGGTAGGCGCCGGCCGGGAAGTCCTGCGGGAACGGCAGGTAGACGGGCGCGTCGCGGTCGGCGAACTCGTACGCGTACGTGGGCACCCGGGTGGCCAGCGCCCGGTGCTGCTCGAACGTCGAGCGCGCCCACATCCGGTCGGTGAGCACGCTGGCCCAGGTGATGCTCGGTGACTCGGTGTCCGTGAGCGGGTAGCGCCGCATGATCGATTCGACCTGGTCCGCGCCGAACGCGGCCGACAACAGCTGCGGATACTGCTGCGCGGTCACCGGGTTACCGGCGAGCACCCGGAACAGTCCGACGAACGTACGGTGCTCGTCGCGGGTCGCACCGGAGATCACCGGCACCCGGTGGAAGCGCCCCTCCCGCAGGGCCTGCGCGGGCAGCTCCGGCAGCGTGCGTCCGCCGTACGCGAACGGCTGGAAGATGTTCATCACCTGCGGGAAGGCCAGGATCGTCTCGACCGGGAGCGCGCGGAGGCAGTCCAGCGCGGCAGCGGGATCGGTCGGGTCGCAGCCGAGTTCGCCGGCGACCCACGCACCGGCCTCGGCGACCTCGGTCTCCGGGCGCCAGCCGAACCACGGCAGGGCGCCGACGCCGGGGTACATCGCCTCGGCCGGCAGGTCCATCAGGCCGAAGCCGCTCTCGATGACGGCCCGGTCGAACAGGCCCTTCGACCGGGGCGCCACGAGGTGAGCGGTGGTGGCGAGGGCGCCGTACGACACGCCGAACAGCGTGACGTTGTGTGGGTCGCCGCCGAACGCGTCGATGTTGCGCCGGACCCAGCGCAGCGCCGCCTGCTGGTCCTGCAGACCGAACGTGCCCGCGCCGTCCAGTCCGGACAGGCCGAAGCCGCCGAAGACGCCCAGCCGGTAGTTGATGGTGACGGCGATGACGTCACCGTCGGCGGTCATCCGGTCGGCGTTGAAGAAGTGCCCGGCCCCGACCACGCCGTCGCCGTGGATCCACACCATGACCGGCTTGCGCGCGCCGCGGCGCGCGTCTCGCGGAGCGGTGACGTTCAGCGACAGGCAATCCTCGTCGACGCTGCTCACCTCCGCGTACGACGACGGCAGCTGCGGGCAGGGGCTGCCCGGTGCGGTGGCGTCCCTCGGCTCGGTCCACGGTGTGACCGGCTGCGGCGGCCGCCAGCGCAGGTTTCCCGCCGGTGCCGCGGCGTACGGGATGCCCTGGAAGACGCGGTGCTCGGCGGTGACGGTGCCGCGCACCGGCCCGGCATCGGTCCGCACGACGGGGTGCCCGTTCATCGGCGTCCTCTCCTGCCGCGTCCCGGCCGTCGCGGCGGTCGCCGGGATCGCGAGGACACCAACCAGCGCCATGACCGGCAGTCGGCGCGCCCAGGACGTCGCCTCACGTGCCTGGCCGGCGACGTGTGCGCTGCTGATGCTCGCGGTGTGGTCGCTCATGCTCGTCCCCTCTCCGGTCGGTCCATTCCGGTGGCCAGCTCGACTCCGGTGGCCAGCTCGACCAGCGCGACCAGCTCGCGCCGGTATGGCTCCAGGTCCAGCTCCGGATCGGCGGCGAGCTGGCCGATGACGGCGTTGCGCAGCGCCATCACCGCCACCGCCATCACCCGGGTGTCGAAGCGGCGGAACTCGCCGTCGCGCTGGCCCTGGCGTAGTAGCTCCTCCATCGCGGTCAGGTCCGACGCGGCGATGCTCGACGCGAGGGTGGCGGCGCCACCGGCCCGCACGTTGCCGAGAATGTCGGCCAAGGCGAGCACGTAGGTCCGGTGCGCGCGCATGAAGTCCACGTTGGCCTCCAGGAACGCGCGTAGCTGGCCGGCCGACGTGGTCTGCGCGTCAACCCGTGGATGCACGAACGCGGCGAACTCGGCGAGCACCCGTCGCGCCACCTCGTCCATCAGCTCGTCCCTACCGGCGAAGTGGTACGAGATCAGCCGGGTGCTGCTCAGCCCCGCCCGCTTGGCGATCTGGACGAACGAGGCCCCGGCGTAGCCCAGCTCCGCGATCGTCGCGATGGTGTGCTCGACGATGTGCGCCCTTCGCACCTCGTTCGTGAACGTGCGCCGCTTTACTTGCACGAGTAAAAAGTAACATGGATAGGTAAGAGAGAGCCAACCGGCGGTGCGGAGCGCGACTTGTCATGGGAGCGCGACTTGTCATGGGAGGGCGGTGACGGACGCACAGGTCGGTGATGACAGCTGTCACTGCTCAACGGCGATCGATCTCTCTAGCATGCGATCATGCGCAGAGATGCACTGTGGAGAGTGTCCGTGGCCGCGCTGGCGGCGAGTCCGTTCCTGCTCGTCGCGACCGCTGCCCACGCCGACGGCGACGCCCTCGCCGAGATCAGCGCCGCCAGTCCCGTGGTGGGCGCGGCGGTCGCGCCGTACGCCGGCCTGATCGAGCCGACCACCTCGATCAGCCAACCGCTGCCCGCGGCCCCGACGGACGCGCTGGCGGACGCCGCCGGCGCGCTGTCGGCGGCGCTGGGGCTGGCTCCGGCACCCGGTGACGCGCTCCGCGCGGCCGGCCTGCCGGACCCGGTCGCCGGGCGCCTCGCGAACGTGCTCACCGACCTGCTGGCTTGCCAGCAGGTTACGGCCGTGCGGTTCGCGGCCGTGCCGCCATCCGCCCGGCCGGCGCTGCTCGCCACCGGGGCCGGTGTGGACGGCGCGGTGGGGGCGCTGCTGCGCTCCTGCGCCGGCGAGCTACGAACCAGCACCGCCGAACTGGAGCTGACCCTGGCCGGCCTACGGGCGCCTCACGCCGCGGCCGAGTGCGCGCCGCTCGGCGTGCCGAGCGTGGACGCGTGGCCGGTACTGCGGCTGGAGAGCGGCTGCGCCGACCACATCTACGCCAACGACTACCTGCTCACAGTGGACGCTGGCGGCGCCGACACGTACGCGAACAACGCCGGCAGCAACATGGTCGACCCCAACTTCGCGCCCGCGGGCTCGGCGGTGCCCGGGCTGCGCGGCACCGGACCGGCCCGGGGCTGCCAGCGGGCGATCCCGGGCCTCACCGCGGCCGACTGCGTCCCCGCCGCCGCTGTCCTGCTCGACCTGCAGGGCGACGACACGTACGGGGTCAAGCAGAGCCCGGACCACGACGCCGGCTGCACCCTCGACCCGGTGGTGCGGCGCATGATGACCGGCGGCGCCGGCTTCCTGGGCGTCGGTCTGCTGCGCGACGCGGGCGGATCCGACGACGCGTACACCGGCAAGACCGGCTCGCTGGGCGCCGGACACGTCTTCGGCGTCGGCATCCTGTCCGACGACGGCGGCGACGACGCGTACAGCTCCGTGCGCAACAGCCAGGGCTTCGCCTTGGTCGGCGGGTTCGGGCTGCTGCGCGACGAGGCCGGCGCGGACCGGTACGACTACTACATGCCCGCGCCGATCGACCCCGCGGCACCCAACCAGGCCGAGGGCGCGGGCGGTGTCCGCGACGACGAGGGCGAGGGGCTGTGCGACCGGATCCCCCGCTTCACCCAGGGCGCGGCCAACGTCCTGCCCGGCAGCATCGGGCTGCTCATCGACGACGAGGGCGCCGACGCGTACCGCGGCGCGTTCGCCGGAGAATTCGTCGGCCCGATCCAGAACCCCAGTACCCGAGCCGGCAGCCTCGGATTCGGCAACAACCAGGGCGTGGCCGTGATGCTGGACCGGGCCGGCCTGGACAGCTACACCGTCGACGGCGAACCGCCGGTGCCCGGCGTGCCCGCCCGGGGCAACGCCGTCACCGTGCTGCCCGGCAACGATGCCAGCAGCGCGGGCGGCGGTGCCGGACTCTTCATCGACCAGTAGCCCATGCCGCGGACGATCTTACGGTGGTGATCAGGCGCAGTCGTGGCACACGTCGATCCCGGCTACCGCCCGCTGGTTGCGGTGGCGCACCAGGTAGCAGCGCGAGCAGCGGAACTCGTCAGCCTGCATCGGGATCACCGTGACGGACAGCTCTTCGTCGAGCTGCTCGGCGCCGGGTAGCTCGAAGGCTTCCGCCAGTTCCGCCTCGTCCACGTCCACCGCGGCGGAGCGCGGAGCGGCACGCCGGGCCTGGAGCTCCTCCAGGCTGTCTTCCTCGACGGCCGCGGTTCGCGGCGCGTCGTAGTCTGTCTTGGCCATATTGCTCATCTCCTCTAGGCGGTTGGGCAACACCCATCCCGCCGGATCTATTCCGCCTCGCCGGCCATGACCTCCGGGTCGACCCGCTCCCCCGGGTGACCGAGCGACGGCTCGGTCAGATCCGGTACACGATCGTCTCGCCGATCTCCTCGCGCTGGATACCGAGCCAGTCGACCGGCAGGTCGGCGGCGGCCTGCCACGGCGTGCCGGCCAGGTGGTCGCGGAGCAACACGACCGTCTTGACGCCCAACTCGCGCAGGTAGTCGACGCTGGCCCGGTCCGGGAACGTCTTCGCGGCCGCGCGCGTGCGCTCCTGCCGCGCCGGCGTGAACCCGCTGCCACCGTTGACCACCGGCTGGAAGCGGGTGGTCGACCACAGCATCACGGTTTGCTCGTAGGTGAGGTTGAAGGGCAGCACAATGATAGGCCCGGGATCCGTGCGCATCACCTGCGGCTGCGGCGGCACGGCGGGATGCGGCGTGGTGCCCCGGCCCTCGAGCAACACCAGCGCCAGCGGCATGAGCGTCACCAGGCGGAGCAGCAGCCCTGGCCGCCGGGTGACGCGGGTGGCGGTGATGCCGTTGACCCGGCGCACGAGCGCGCTCACCGCGCCGGCCGCGAGGACGCCGAGCAGGAGCGTGCCCCACAGCATGAGCCGGCCCGGCGTACGCAGGCCGTCCCACCCCGGCAGGTGGTTGAAGAGCGGCAGATAGGTGTACTCGCCGCCGAAGAAGTTGGGGCCCATCGCGAGGATGCCGGTGATCAGCACGCCGGCGAACAGCAGCAGCCGGTGGCGTAGCTTCCAGACAGAGAAGAAGAGGCCTGCGAGCGCGAGCGCGTACAGCGCGTACCCGGGCAGTACGGTCATCTCCGCCGGCCACCGGAGGCCGGCCCGCAGGTCCTCATGCAGGTCGCCCCAGATGAGCGACTCGGCCGGCGCGATGAACAAGCCGCTTGGCGGTGGGGCATACGCCTCCAGGTCCTGGACGCGGCGGGTCGCCTCCGGGTGCAGGTGCGCCACCTCGAAGTACGGCAGGGCGAGCAGTATCCCGGTCGCCGCGAAGATCACGCCGCCGGAGAGGTCGGCCAGGGCCAGGCGCGCGCCGAACCGCCGCGTGACCCCCCGATGCCGGGCGTGACGCCAACACCAGGCGACGATGGCGACGAGCACGACCAAGCCCAGCACGTACGCGAAGACCAGCCCGATGCCAAAGCCCAGGCTCAGCTGCCACGCCGCCACGGTCCAGCCGGCGAACGCCCACCCCGCGTGGCGCCGCTGGTCGCGGTATCCGTGCGCGAACGAGTAGCCGTGCCCGCGCGCGATCATCGCCAAAGCCAGCGGGATGCCACCGTTGGAGACGATGTGCAGGTGCCCGGCCTGGGCGAGCATCCAGGGTGCGTAGGTGTACGCGGCACCGGCCACGATCGCGCCGGCGCGGCCCGCGCCCAGCTGGCGGACCAGTGCGTACGCCCCGACGGTCGCCAGCGCGTGGGCCAGCACGAACATGATGTTGTACCGGAGGATCGCCGCGTGCGGGCCGTCGCCGATCATGCCGGCCGGCGCGTATCCGAGCAGCGTGTCCGAGAACGCGAAGGTGAGCCGCTCGGGGAAGAAGGTGTTGGAGTCCCACAGCCGGGCCGGATCGCTGAGCAGGACGTGGCCGGACCAGGCCAGCTGCCACGCCTGCAGCGCCGGGTCGTGGAAGTCCTGCGGCAGCGTGTGCAGCGGGGAGCGCAGGGTCGGCCAGGTCATCAGCACTGCGAGCACGACCGAGCCGAGGCTGGCCAGCGTCCACTCGTGCGCCAGGAACTTGGGTGGTGCGCTCGACTCCGGAACCATCCGATCATCGTTGACGACCTGCGGCTGCTCCGTACTCATCGAATGGGACCCTATCGGCCGAGTTTCCGGGATGGTGTCGTATCAAGGCGCAGCCGTTCGTGGAACTAGTGTGCGGCGGCCGACCGGCCGCCGGACACGAGGAGTCGGGAAAGGCGCTCGTCCGGGACCAAGAGGAGAAGACCATGACGGAGTACTTGATCACCTTCAACGATGAGTGGGTGCCTGACCATACGGCGGACGAGCTGCGCGAGAAGGGCAAGGCCGCCCGTACCGTGATCGAGGAGATGTTGGCCGAGGGTGTCCTGATCTTCACCAACGGCGGTCTCGACCGGTCCACCGCGGTGTGCAGTGTCGAGGCGGTTGACGGCAAGCCCGTCTTCACCGACGGCCCGTACGTCGAGACCAAGGAGCACCTCGGCGGCTTCGCCGTCGTGGACGTGCCCGACGACGCGGCGGCACGATACTGGGCCGGCAGGATCGCAACCGTGCTCGACTGGCCGCAGGAGGTGCACCGGTTCCGAGGTCCCGGGCGGGCCGGGCGTAACGGCTCCAGGGAGAAGTGAGTGCGGGGGCCAGGTACCGAACCGAGGAGTCCGTCCGGCCGTTGCTAGAAGCCGCGACTGGTTCCTTTGTCGAGCAGGCGATCACCCGTGCCCACCACCAGGAGTGGGCGCGGGTGGTCGCCGGCCTCGCGCGCCGTTTCGGCGACCTCGACATCGCCGAGGAAGCGACGGCTGAGGCGTTCGTGGCGGCTGCGGAGCGGTGGCCTCGCGACGGCGTACCGCCTAATCCTGGCGGTTGGCTCGCTACCACCGCGAGCCGCAAGGCGGTCGATTGGCTCCGTCGCGAGTCGCAACGCGACGCCAAACACCAGGCGGCCCGCATCGTGTACGACGACACCCCTCCTGAGCCGACCGGCCCGGTCGAGGATGACCGGCTCAGACTGGTCTTCACCTGCTGCCACCCCGCGCTCGCGATGGAGGCCCGGGTGGCGCTGACCCTGCGCCTGCTCGGCGGCCTTACCGTCGCCGAGATCGCCCGCGCCTTTCTGGTGCAGGAGACCACGATGGCGCGACGGATCGCCCGCGCCAAGGCGAAGATCAAGGCGGCACGTATTCCCTACCGGGTGCCCTCGGCCGACGACATCCACGCGCGGCTCACCGGCGTGCTCGCGGTCGTCTACCTCGTCTTCAACGAGGGCTATCTGGCCAGCGAGGGGGACGACCCGGTGCGCGTCGACCTCACCGACGAGGCGATCCGCCTAGGCCGCCTGCTCCGGACTCTTCTCCCGGACGACGGCGAAGTAGCCGGCCTACTTGCTTTGATGCTCCTGACTGACGCCCGGCGGCCAGCGCGCGTTTCCCGCACCGGGGAGCTGGTGACCCTGGACGAGCAGGACCGCGGCGCATGGAACCGGACCCGTATCGCCGAGGGCAACGCCTTGGTCCAAGAGCGGATCGAGGCGGTGGCGGCCGGCGGTGACCCGCCCGGGCGCTACCAGCTGCAGGCGGCGATCAACGCGGTCCACACGGAGGCCCCGTCCGCCCGAGACACCAACTGGTCCACGATCGTCGCACTCTACGGGCAGCTGGTGCTGCTCGACCCCTCGCCGATCGTGCGGCTCAACCGCGCGGTCGCGGTAGCCGAGGTCGACGGCCCTGGGGCCGGGCTCGCCGAGATCGACAGGCTCGCCGAGGTCCTTGACGGCTACCATGCCTTCCACGCCGCGCGCGCCGACCTGCTGCGGCGACTCGGGCGCGGCGGTGCGTCGCGGGCAGCGTACGACCGGGCCATCCGACTCGCCGGCAACCCCGCTGAGCGGGCCTACCTCACCCGCCGCCGCAACCAACTCGCCGACTGACCGCCAGGTGGAGCCGGCCCGTTCCAGCCCGTTCGCGACAAAATGAGTGCACCGGCACAGCGGCACTGGCAGGTGCAACACTTCCACGATGATTGGGCACCACGGCACAGCCAACAGGTCCGACGCCACACATGTCTGGATCTTTCACGGCGACAACGCGCGCTACCCGTCAGGCGTCTTCGCTGACCGCGACAGCGCGTTGGCGTGGGCAGCACGCCATCACCTGACCGGAATCCTGACTCAGTACCCCGTGGGCATCGGATGCTACGACCTCGCTGTCGAGCAGGGGCGCTTCACGCCGACCAAGCCGCACCACGGATCGCCGTCGCATGTTCGCCGACTACTCGGCGCTTGCCGCCCACGACCCGGCCCGGCGACCGGCATCGTTCGGCCCGGCGGTGACCGTCGCCGCGAAGAGCGGCGCACTGATGGGCCTGGTGCGCAACGAGGCCGGTGTCGTGACCTACCCCGACCAGCGGCAGTACGCCGTCGCGGTGTTCACCCGCAGCACGCCCGACACAGTCACCGACCCGACCCGGCCCGGATCGACGCCGGTATCGGCCGGATCGCCCATGTCCTGATCGACGACCTGCACAGCGACCGCCATCGGATTTACCGACGGTCGCACACCCGTGGTTACCCACGACGAACGGAATGCGCATGTGCGGATTCGGGCTCTCGCGGTTAGCCGGTGCACGGCGGGGTCATTGTGGGGGCGGCGTGGTGGGCTGTGAGTGGCCGTACGGTGCGTGAGGGCGATACGGGGCTTCCAGCGTAGCTGTGTCCTCGTCGCTGAGGGTCAGGTCGACGGCGGCGAGGGCGTCGTCGAGGTGGCGGGGTCTGGTCACGCCGATGATGGGCGCGCTCACCGGTGTCTTGCCCAGCAGCCAGGCCAGCGCGATCTGGGCGGGTGGCCTGGTGCGTCGGGCGGCGACCGTGCGCAACGCGTCGATGATGTCGGTGTCGTTGTCGTCGACGCGCTGCGATCCGTCGGCCCGCTCGGCGATCGCGCGAGGTGTGTCGCGCGGGCCGCCGGCGAGCAGTCCCCGGGCCAGCGGGCTGTACGGCAGGACGCCGACGCCTTGGTCGGCGCAGAATGGGATCATCTCCCGCTCCTCCTCCCGGTAGGCGAGGTTGTAGCGGGTCTGCATCGAGGCGAACCGGGTCCAGCCGCCCGCCTGTGCGGTGTATTGGGCCTTCGCGAACTGCCAGGTGTACATCAGTGACGCGCCGAGGTAGCGCACCTTGCCGGCCCGGACGACGTCGTGCAGCGCCGCCATGGTCTCCTCGATCGGTGTCTCGGGATCCCACCGGTGGATCTGGTACAGGTCGATGTAGTCGGTGCCCAGCCGCCGCAGCGAGGCGTCGACGGAGTCCATGATGTGTTTGCGGGACAGGCCGCGGTCGTTGGGACCCGGCCCCATCGGGAAGAAGAGCTTGGTCGCGAGCACGTAGTCGCCGCGCCGGGCGAACAGTTTGTCGAGCAACCGCCCGGTGACCTGCTCGCTCACGCCGCCGGAGTACATGTCGGCGGTGTCGAAGAAGGTCACGCCGGCGTCAACGGCGTGCCGGACGATCGGTTCGGCGGCGTCTTCGGACAGAAACCACGGCTCGGCGGCTGGATCGCCGAAGCTCATCATGCCCAGGCCTATGCGCGACACCTTCAGACCGGACGAGCCGAGCCGGACGTACCGCATTTTGATTCCTCTCGATCGGTGTTGAGGGACGGCTGTTGGTGGATCGCGACCGCGGCGGTCACCAGAGCCACGCCGAGCAGGTCATGGACCGTCGGCGGTTGGGCGAGGACGAGCAGACCGATGACCGTGGCGGAGGCCGGCAGGATGCTCAGCATCAAGGCGAATGTCGCGCGGCGCAGCCGGGCCATGGCGAGTTGGTCGGTCACGTACGGGATGACCGAGGAGCAGACGCCTACCGCGACACCGGCCAGTAGCCAGTCGGGGTGGTCGAAGGCGGGCGCCGCGCCGGACAGGCAGAGCGGCGTGGTCACGATCGCCGCGATCAGCATGGCTACACCGAGCTGGTCGACTCCGCCCCACCGGGAGCCGTCGCGCGGTCCGGTATTGGCGACCCGGTGGCCGAGGGTCACGTAGAGCATGAACAGCGCGCAGTTCGCGAAGGCGAACCCGAACCCGAGCGGCGCGCCCGCCAGCCGGATGTCGGTGAGCGTAAACACGCCGGCCACCGCGAGCCCAAGCGCGAGTGTGTTACGCAAGCTTCTGACCCCGGCGGCGGCCAAGACGATGACACCGAGGAACTCGATCGAGCCAACCGTGGCCAGCGGTAGCCGGGCGATTGCCAGGTAGAACGTCGTGTTCATCGCCGCCAGCACCACGCCCAGCGCCAGTAGGACCCGGTGTTGCGCGGCGGTCAACCGTCGCAACAGGCGCCATGGGCGGCGCCACACCGCGAACACCAGGGCTGCGCTGGTGATCCTGAGCCAGGTAACCCCGAACTCATCCAGCCGGGCGAACAGCAGCACGGCGCACGCCGGGCCGAGGTAGTGGAAGACGGCACTGACCGCGATGAACGCCGGCGCCGCCAACCCGGCCACATAGCCGGACGGGCTTGCCGACGAGTTTCGCTCGCCTGCCGCCGCCGGTTCCTTCACCCGAGTATCTTCCAAAGCACGGAGCGGACCGTGAAGGGCAAACTGAAGGCAGGAGGCGTGACTTGCCTAGAGAGTCAAGGCCAGGAGGTGCAAATTCCTTGGACGGCCGGGCGCGGCTCCTGGATGCCGTCAACATGCGTGTGTTGTCCGAGTTGCAGGCCAATCCGCGCCTGTCGATGTCGGAGCTGGCCCGCCGCGTCGGCATGTCCGCGCCAGCGGTCACGGAACGGGTACAGCGACTGGAGACCGCAGGCGTGATCGTCGGGTACCGGATGGACATCGACCCCGCCGCGCTCGGCATGCCGGTAGCCGCTCTGGTACGCATCCGGCCAGGCCCCGGCCAGCTACCCACGATCGCTCGGGCCGCACACGAAACGGCGCAGGTGGTCGAGTGCTATCGGATCACCGGAGAGGACTGCTTCCTCCTCAAGATTCACGCACCGTCCATCGGCGAACTCGAGGAAATCCTCGACCGGTTCCTCCTCCTCGGACAGACCACCACCTCCATCGTGGTCTCCACGCCCGTACCCGCTCGGCCACTGCCGCTGCCTACCGCAGCGCCTGAGTGACGCGGGCCGACGCACTACTTTCGGCTACGATCGTGCGCCGAGCGCTCCCATGTCGCCGCAGTCGGCGGTTGAGGATCCGGTCTGAGGTGCACCCCACGGCGCTACTGTCGGGGCACGGAGGCGGCATGGCGAGATCGTGATAATCGGCGATGTCGGCGGGTGCGCCGATCAGCTCATCGAGGTGATCGGACCGATAGTCGAGGAATCGGGCACGCTGGTGATCCAGGTTGGTGACCTGATCGACCGGGGTCCGAACAGCTCGGCGGTGCTTGCGTTCGTCCGGCAACGATTGGAAGCCGGCCTGGGCGACTGGATCCAGCTGATCGGCAACCATGAGTCGCAGTACCTCGGCGGCGAGCCGTTCTGGCCGCAGCAACTCGCGCCCAGCGACGCGCAACTGCTGCGGAAGCACGTGTCCTCCCACCGTCGTGCACTCAGACCCATGTCCATGGGCGGAGTGCTTTCCACAAACGTCGCCGCCAGCGTGTCCGCCCAGGTCCGCGCGCGTGAGCTTGTTAGGCCCCGAATAGTTAAGGTGAATGTCCTCATGGATCATTAGCCCATGGCTGGCCCCTTCCATCGATGGCGCAAGATCCCTTGACTGAGATCCTGCCGCAGGGCTACCTCGACGCCGAGACGGGTCTGCGCCGGTTGGCAGGCGACCTCGACAGCCGCCGTCCGAGCACCGACCGCAGCGGTTGGCGCTGGTACCCAGAGCTGGCAGGCGAGCAGCCGCAGTCCGACGACCGCATCCACTACCTCTCATCGACACGCAAGCCGCCGAGCGGATTCGGACCCGCCCGGCCGCGCGGGGTCCAGGCACCCCGCGCGGTCGGCGCGGGGCGCCGCTAGACGTCGTGCGCGGCTCCAGCTTCATGATCACCGTCGCCGCGTCCGCGGTCGTCGAGCACGAGCGGAGCCCGGCCCTTGACGGTGTAACGGATGTGCGTGACCTCTGGGGTGTGCACGACCCGCGTCGGCGTCAGTTCGATCGCCTCCTTGTCGGCCAACTGGAGGCCGGCGTCGAGCAGGCGCATCCCATCGCCGAGCACAACCGGGGCGATGTGCAGCTCAAGCTCGTCCAGCAGGCCGGCCTGCAGCACCTGCCGCACGAGGCTGCCACCCCCGGCAACAGCGACGTTCTTGCCCTTCGCCGCTGCACGAGCCTGCTCGATAGCGCTGGCGATACCGTCGGTGACATAGGTGAAGCTCGTCCCGCCCTGACGCACCAGCGTCTCGCGCGGACGGTGCGTCACCACAAAGACCGGCGCACGAAACGGCGGATCCTCACCCCACGGCACCTCACCGCCATCAGCCATTCGTCGACCCATGACATAGGCGCCGGCCGCCTCGAACGTCTCGGCGACGATGTCCGAGTTCGTGCTCTGCTCGCCACCGGCGAAACCCTGCCGCTCACGCCACGCCATGGCATCGATCACCCAGCGGGTGATCCGGAAGAACCCCGCGCACTCCGCCGACTCCATCCAATCTCCACTGCCGGTATGCCGCGGGCCGGCATAGCAACCGTCCAGCGACACCGACATCTGTGCCGTCGCCTTGCTCATCGCGTCGCTCCTGACCTCCTGGGGGCCCCGGGGAAGGGGCCCCTTCACCAGGTGATCGGAGCAGCGGCGTGGATTTCTACATCCGCCCCCGACGACATGGCGCTGGTTGGGCCACTGGGGCTTGCGGATCGCCCACCAACGGTCACATTGTGCGGGGCGGCGCAGCGTGCCGCCCGCTGCACCAGGAATCGCTGCTCAGGCAGGCTGCCGGCCAAACGTGCGGCCTCGCGGTAGGTCGCAGCGGCGCGGGCCTGCTCCCCATCCTGTTCAAGCAGAAAGGCGCGGACCGCCAGCAGCCGGTGGTTGCGGGCCAGTACGCCGGACTCCAACTCCCGCAGCAGCGCCAGCGCGGCGTGCGGTCCTCGCACCATGCCCAGTGCGACCGCCCGGTTCAGCGTGACGACGGGATTCGGCGCGAGCCACTCCAGCAATTCATACAGCGCCAGGACCTGCGGCCAATCCGTGTCCTCAGCCGACGGCGCCTCGTCGTGCACGGCTGCGATCGCGGCCTGCACCTGGTAGGGGCCCACGGGCAGCGTCGCCAAGCTGCGGGTGATCAACTCGGTGCCCTCCGCGATCGCAGCGACGTCCCAGAGCGACCGGTCCTGCTCTGCCAGCGGCACAAGCACGCCGCCCGGCCCTGTGCGCGCCGCACTTCGCGCCTCGGTCAGCAACATCAGGGCAAGCAGGCCGGCGGTTTCACCGTGCTCGGGCAGCCGTTCGTGCAGCCGTCGCACCAGGCGTATGGCTTGCCGGGTAAGGTCGGCGCGAAGCAGTTCTGGGCCTGCGCTGGCGGTGTAGCCCTCGTTGAACAACAGGTACAGCACGTGCAGCACGATCTGCAGCCGGGGCCCGTGATCGGACTCGGGTGGAAGCTCGAACCGGGCGCCAGCTTCTCGCAGTCGCTGCTTGGCACGCGAGATTCGCTGGCCCATCGTCTTGTCCGGCACCAGGAAAGCCGCGGCGATCTCTCCCGTCGTCAGTCCGCAGACCGCCCGTAGCGTCAACGCCATCTGTGCAGACGCGGTCAGCGCGGGGTGGCAACAGAGAAACAGCAGCTCCAGCATGTCGTCGCGCACCGGCTCCACGTCCGGCGGCGGCGCGAGCAACGTGTCGCGCGGCATCGCGTCCAACACCGCCCGCTCGCGACGCTCCCGGGCGCTGTCGGCCCGCACCTGGTCGACATAACGGCGCGCGGCGACCGTCGTGAGCCAGCCCAGCGGCTGCGCCGGGACACCGCTGCGCGACCAGGTGCCGGCGGCAGAGATCAGCGCCTCCTGCACCGCGTCCTCACAGCCAGCGAAGTCGCCGTAGCGGCGCACAAGCCCGCCGAGCGCCTGCGGCGCGAGCGTTCGCAGGAGGTCCTCGACCGATTCGTCGAGCGTCAAAGCTCGCCCCCGCCACGCTCCATCAACGGCCACACCTCCAAGCCGCCGCCGTAGCGCAGCCCGGGGTAGGACCGCGCGATGTCCAGCGCCCGCTGCTCGTTATCCACGTCCACCACGAACAAGGAGCCGACGAACTCCTTCGCCTCGAGGTACGGACCATCGGTGATGACCACAGCGTCCTGCTCCATCCGCAACGATCGCGCCCGCGGGATCAGACCCTCGACGCTGACCAACTCCCCCGACCCACGCAACGCGTCGTTGAACGCATCCACCTCACCGATGAGCGTCGCGAGGTCTGCCGACGGCAAACTGTTCCAGATGTCCTCATTGCCGTAAATCAGCATCAGGTACTTCACGCCAACCGCTCCCATCGACGTTTGCCGTCACCTCGCTCAAAGGTCGATCATTCCACCCTACGCCCAACACGCCGGGACCACCCTGAGTCACGTGCTGCGCCGTGGATGGCGGCGATCCGCTCGCCCCTGGCCGCGGTGCGCCACCGTCCGCAGGAGACGCGGCGGTGATCTGCCCCACGCTCACCGCGGTCGCCGAGACCGGGGTAGGTGCCGCGACGAGCAACAAATAGAACTTCCGACAACGCACCGTACCGCGTATGCGAGACCATCTCTCGAACGCTACGAACGACCAACCTTGTCGCTTGGAATAGGATTTCGCCAATTCTTCAACGCACTCAACTCGGCATGTCCGCGTGCGGAGCGTGCAGCGGTGCTGAGCCAGAACCGCCGGCGGGCGGAGCGTGAAGGAGACCGACGCGCTGCGCTGGATCGGTTAGAAGCGTGCGCCGAGCCCTGACCGGCGCGCCTTATCAGCGGCATGTTAGTTCGCCGAGGTGACCCGGTCTGAGTCTTGCAACCACATGCGGTAGAGACGGTCAAGGGCCCCTTTATCAAGGGCGGAGAACGAGTGGGGTCAATAAAGATATTTGCTCAGTGTCCGCCACCTTACCCCTGACGACCTGGACGGGCCCGCCGACAGCGGCGGGCCCACCTCCGTCAGGGGATGTATTCGATGCGCAGTCTTGCTGCTGTGGTGCGGTCCCAGTGCGCGTTCAGGTCCGGGATCGCGGTGAAGTACGAGTAGCCCTTTTCGTGGTCCTTGCAGCTGGCTGGACCGCCCATGTGCACGCCGTAGCCTATGCGCCGCCCTCCCGGTGTGATGTTGAACCAGGTGCCGCCGCTGTCGCCAGGGCACGCGTCGTAGCTGGTCACGGGCATTCCCCGCACATCGTAGCTGTTCAGGATGATTCCGCAGTTGTTCGCGTCGCTGTGCCACGCGTTCAGGCAGACCCCGTCACCGGCCTGGACGGTACCCCGGGCCGTGATCGCGTAGTGGAGCTTCGCGGGGGTGTTGGGGGCGTAGTAGTCGTACATCCAGCCACCGGCCTGCCAGTACGGGTTCGTGATTTGGATCCGTGCCACATCGACGTTTCCACTGTTGACGCCTTCGACCATCGGTCCGATGGCACCGGTGCCGTGGCCCCAGGTCGGCCCCGCGCCGGTGATGTTCCCGCAGTGGCCGGCGGTGATGGCCCACCGGCTGCCATCGGCGGCAAGAGCGGTGTACCCGAGCGAGCATTGGTTGCCGTGGTTGCCGCCCCACAGCACGATGCCGCCACGCAGCGGCGTGCTACAGCTGAACCGGCTCACGCAGGCCTCGGGCACCACCTCCGGCGCATCGCCCTCGACGAGGTCGACGGCGGCAGGCGGCGGTCCTGAGTTGCGGACCCGATCGTAGTCGGCCGACGGCAGCCGCACGGTGACGCGGTTGGCGACCGGGTCCGGGAAAGCATTGCCCATCGCTGCCTTCCCGAGCACCGGGTCGCTGCCGGCGTTGATGCCGGCGGCGATGTCTTCGAGTTCCGTCAGGCTGTGCTGCACCTGATGCGTGGTGATGGTCAGGCCCGTCCCGGCACCAAGGGCGACGACCCGGGCAGCGGCAGCGGCACCGACCGCGTTGACGTGCTGGACATCGGTGACCGGGTCGTACCAGGAACCGCCGAACCCGGCAGGCTCGGTCTGGAGCTGTTCGAGCAGCTGGATGCGCCACTCCTGCCCCGCGGCGGCCCGCCGTGCGGCGGCCTCGCCGAGACCCGGGTAGTCCCGCTGGTAGGCGGCGACCTGGGCCTCGAACTGCGGGTTCGGGTCGGCGGACTCCCCAGCCCGCGCGGCCGTCGGTGTGACGACGACGGCGAGCAGGCCGAGGACAACGAGCTGGGTTCTGCTTCGCATGGATTGGCTCCCCTTCGCTTGTCCGTACGGGGAAAGCACAACAGCGGGCAGCTTCAAATCTGCTTCACATCCGCTTCACACAAGCTTCCGCGGCGGTGGGCGCGGATTGCCGATGGCTACAGAGGTTGAAAGGTTGACGTCTGCCTGACCGGAGACCCCGGCCGACATGTCGCACCGGGCGAGCGTTTCCTCGCGAACGGGGATTGTCCTACGCGGGCTGTTCGGCCGGGCGCGGGCCCACCGCCAGGAGGGCGAGCACCGTCGCCCGGACGATGACCCCACCGAGCAGCGCTGTTAGGAAGCCGTCGACGCGGAAGCCGGACTGCATCTGACCGGCGAGCCAGCCGAGTAGCAACCACATCAGCGTGTCCTGCGCGACGCCGATCGCGGCCAGCAGCAGTAGCGGGATCGGATGAGCCCTCCGGATGTCGTGAGGGTAGGAGTAGATCAGCTGGTTCACGATGACGAACACGGAACCGCTCAGGACGAAACCCCACACCAGGCCGTCGTCAGCCGGGTGGATACCCGGCAACAGGGCGGCGGCGAGAGCCACTCCCAGGAAAGTGCCGGCGAGCCGTCTTTTCTTGTACATGACCAGATCTTGGCATGAAGACGCAATCACCCGCCCCCGGGACTCCCGGCCCGTACAGGCGTCGAGAGTCCCCGCGGGGGTAGGTAGTTGCGTCCCGCCCGCGCCTGAAAGTGTCAGATTCCCTGGTCGGCTGGTTCGATGGTCATTCCGGTTCGAGCGAGGAAGCCGGCGATGAGGTTGGTTTGCTGCTGGCACGCGCGCAGCCTTTGTTTGACCGGGTCGGCGAGGTGGTCGACGCCGTGGACGGCAATGTTGGCGATGCCGTGGACGGAGATGTTGGCGATGCCGTGTTTCATCCATGACCGGACGCCCTCGGTCGGGCCGGCGTGCGTGCGCCGGGCTCACGGGACTCATGGCCGCCGCCTGGCCGCGCGCCAGCGCGGCTCAGCCTTCCGCGGACCGCCAGTGGTCCGATCGGCCGTGCCTCGCAGACTCCATTCGGGAGTCGTTCCCCGGTCTCCCGCCTGCGGCGGTAGCGCTCGCTCTACGCGTGTGGGGTCGGATGCGTGGTCTCGTCGTCCTGGAGGTCTACGGACACCTTCGTTCGCAGACGAGGCAACCCGCCAAGCAACCGCGCCGAGGTGCTCGACCTGGTCAGCTCGCTGGGCCTCAATAGCGCCAACACGAGTAGTGATCGGGAGTAGAGGCCACTGCCGCGATGAAGACCGCGTTGAGGATCTGCGCGGCGGCCAGCAACCAGATCGCCGAAAGTCCCATGGGGCGAAACATCGTGGATCACCAACGCTACACTCGGCCAAATGTTGTCAGTGATCATGTGGTCTTCGTGGCCTCAGGAGGGCACTGCGCGATGACGGCACGACCGAATGACGAGGAACCTGCCGTAATCGCGGAGTCGTTGCGCGACGCGGGCATCGAGCTTACGGCCGCGGAACGGGCCTACATGGACGGAGATCATGACGATGCCGCGCGGGCACTGGATCGGGCGGCGCGGGCCGGTGCGGCCCAGCGTGCCCTGGAGGCGGCCGAGCGGTACGCCGTCGCGCGTGCTGCGGCGGGAGACCTCAACGCGGCTTTCACCTACCTCATAGCCACACTGTCCTTTCCGTCCGACCCTGACCTCCCGGAATTTCAGCAAGCCGACCTTCTTCGCGTGGCTGGCGAACTCGCCCGGGCGCAGGCCCGCTACGAGCAGTTGACCGACTACCAGGACCTCGCAGTGAACCTGCGCGCACTCAGCCGCCTGGCCAGGTTGCGCTACGACAGCGGAGACGGACCGGGCGTGCTCGCCCTGCTGGGTAGCCGGCTCGGGATGATCCTTTTCGGCCGGAACGCCCCGGTGAAGGCGCTCGTGATCTTGCGCACCGCCGCCAAGAGCGGTGAGCCTACGGCGCTGTTCACGCTGGGGAGAGTGCTGCTGTGGAGCGATGAGGTCGAGGAGGCACGCGAGGTCTTGACCCGTCTCGCCGCACTGGACTCTGGGCTCGGCTGTCGTGCGTTGGTCAACGTCAGCAACACGTATTGGGAGGCGGGCGATGTCGAACGGGCGCGGGAGATGTACCTGCGCGCGCTCGAGTACGGTGGCGAACCCGATGACGTGGGGCGCGCGAACGCCAGGATGCTCCTCGGGTACATGGCCAAGAAGAACCGCGACTGGCCCGAGGCGCGTCGTTGGTACCAGGAGGTCCTGGACTCCGGGACCCTCCAGAACGCCATGGCCGCCGCGCATCTGGGCGAGATCGCGTACTGGCTGGACGAGCACGAGGACGCGGTCCGGAACTACGAACGCACGTTGGCCACCGGCACCGAGCATTCCGGGCTGGTCGGCGAGGCGGCCTACCGGCTCGGCGAGATCCACCGCGCGCGGCGACGTCGAAGCCGCGAAAGCGATTCTGCGCCGGGCGATCGAGTCGGGCGACGCGTCGTTCTCCGCCAAGGCCGCCGACCTACTTGCCGAACTCGGGACTTGACCGTTCGAGGGCGATACAGAGCTTGGAAAGTTGATGTTTGTCGGCGTGGTGATGTGATCTGCGTCGATGGGTCAGGTAGGCCGGGGTGATGAGTATCCGGCTGGTGGTGGTTTGAACGCGGCAGCCAGGGCGCGGCGTGAAGCGGTCCGGGGACAGGCGGCAGCTATGTTCCAGGAGTCCAGACCGACAGCCCAGATCGCTTCTGAGCTGCGGGTTTCGCAGAAATCGGTGCATGAGTGGCGGCGACGGTGGATCGCTGGAGGTACGCGGGCGTTGGCCTCGGCTGGGCCTGGCGGCGCCGACTGCAAACTCGCCGCCGACCAGCAGCAACGGCTTGCCGGAATGCTGGATGCGGGGCCGGTCGGGCACGGCTGGGACGATGCCCGCTGGACGCTCGCGCGGGTCGCCGAGGTGATCGAACGACGGTTCGGCGTCTGCTACACGCTGCGTGGGGTGTCGTATCTGCTGCACCGGATCGGCTACAGCCCGCAGGTTCCCGCCCGCCGGGCGGTCGAGCGTGACGAGCAGGCGATCCAGACGTGGCATCACCGGCGGTGGCCGGCGGTAAAAGGCTAGCGGCGGCGCGGGGCGCGTGGATCTGCTTCCAGGACGAGGCAGGTCAAACCCTGCGACCACCGAAAGACAAGACCTGGGCACGGCGGGGCCACACACCGGTGGTCGCCGTGTCGGGCAAGGGCTCTGGCCGGATCTCGATCGCCGGGCTGCTCTGCCTCAAGCCCGGACATCGCGGCCGGCTGATGTGGCGTACCCGGCTGCACCGCGGCCGGACCGGCGAGCGGAGCAGTTTCAGCGAGGACGACTACATCGGATTCCTGGACCAGGCCCACCAGCGTCTGGCCGCGCCGATCGTGCTGTGCTGGGACAACCTCAACACGCACATCAGCGTGCGGATGCGAACGCTGATCGCCGCCCGTGACTGGCTGACCGTCGTCCGGCTGCCCGCCTACGCTCCGGACCTCAACCCGACCGAGGGCGTCTGGTCATGGACCAAACGCGGCATCGCCAACATCGCCGTCCACGGCGTCGACCACCTCGCCGACCTGGTCAAACAACGGCTCCGCGCATGCCAGCAGCAAACCAACCTCATCGCCGGCTTCCTCGCCCAGACCGGAATGACCATCGAACCCGAGCCACCATGACCGAACAGACGCCAGCCTTTCAAGCTCTGTAGCCGCTCCGCTCGCACGACCACCACTGCGGAGCCGGTACTACCGGGCGCTGTCCGCGGCAGAAGAGTATGCGCTGCGAGCGGGTTAGTCGGCCGGTTGCTCGCCTCGCAGGAGGCCGAAAACGACGATGTCACGCCACGCACCGTCCCGAAATTCGGCCCCGCGCAAGACACCCTCCTGCGATCGCGCCATGCCTTGCCGGAGGCAGTTCATTCGCGCAAACGGCTCCTAACTCAAGGCTTTGGTGTGAAGGTTTCCGCCAGCTTCGGGTCCCCAAAGAGCGTAATCACGACGATCCCGTCCTCGGCGACAGTCAGCACCGCCACGCCGAAGGGTTCGCCGCGGAACCACGCCACTGCGGCCGGCTGGCCGTTCGCTTCGGTCGCGACCATCCGCCATTCCCCCGGGGAGCCCATCGCCGGCGTCGCGAAGGCCAGGCACGCCTCACGACCGGCGTACGAAGTCGGGGAGCCGACCGGCTCGATGGCCGCGTCCGCGCGCAGCACGTCGCGAAAGGCGTCGGCGTCCGACGCCTCCCAGGCGGCCATGTATCCGGCGAGCAACGCCCTGGCCCGGGGCGAGGCGGCGTCCAGCACATCGTCGCGGGCCGGCGCCGCCTCGGCGAGCCGGGCCCTGGCGCGCTGCAGGGTGCTCTTCACGGCCGGTACCGACATGCTCAGCGCCTCGCCGGTCTCGGCCGCGGAGAACGTCAGCACCTCCCGCAACAGCAGAACGGCACGCTGCTGGGCAGTGAGGTGTTGCAACCCGGCTACGAAGGCGAGCCGCACGCTCTCCCGCGCGATCACCAGGTCGGCTGGGTCCGTCGGGAACGGCTCGAGCTCCAAACCGAGGTCGTCCGGTCCGAGACCGGACGAGAGCGCGCGCCGCCCGCGGCCCTCGATCACTGTCAGGCAGACGTTCGTGGTGATCCGGTAGAGCCAGGTGCGCAGCGACGAACGGCCCTCGAACGTCTCCCACCCGCGCAGCGCCCGCACGTATGTGTCCTGCACGACGTCCTCGGCTTCGTGATAGGCGCCGAGCATCCGGTACGCGTGGGCGAGCAACCCTCGGCGTTCCGCCTCGAACGCCTCGGTCAGAGCCCCAGCTTCGGGCGCACCCATGCGGCCAACCTCCCGATCGCCTCGTCGGCAACCGGTGAGCGCCCGGCGGCCATCTGGAACGTGTGCAGCTGCCCGTCGAAGACGTCGAGCCGGGCGTCGGTCAGCTTCGCGAGGCGCTCGCTGTCACCCCGACCGCTCTCGTCGCCGCCGCACTGCACGTACACCGGCGGCAGAGCTGACAGGTCGGCGTAGAAGGCGTTGACATCCGGCGCCAAGCCGCTTGTCCCCTCAGGCAGATACTGCTGAATCAGACCCTGCACCATCGGCCGGGTGAAGAACAGGTCGGTGCCGGCGTTCTCCTCGTACGAGGTCGCGGTCTGCGCCGGGTCCATGTCGATCCACGGAGACAGCAACAACAGCGCAGCCGCGCCAGGCTCGCGCAGGGCGACCTGCACGGCCAGCCCACCGCCTGCGGAATCACCGGCCAGCGCCACCGTCCGGGTACGCTGCGCCGCCCACCGGAACGCCGTGACCGCGTCCTCGATCTGCGCTGGATAGCGGAACTCGGGAACAAGCCGGTAGGTGGCGAGCAGCACCCGTACGCCAGCCGCCTTCGCGAGATGCCCGTACATCTTGCGGTGGGTATAGAGCGACCCACCCACGAAACCGCCACCGTGCAACGCGACGATCACCCGGTCGAGGTCGGCGCCGTGCGGGACGAGCCACATCGCCGGCACGCCGTCCGCCGACACCTCCGCGAAGTCCAGGCCGCGCGGCTCGGCCGTCACGTCGCCCCACTGGTCATCCTCGCCCATGTCCCCAACAGCCCAACGGGCGTACATCTCCGTTATCGCATCCATGCCAATACTGACTACGGACGTACTCGAAAGGAATCGCGACGCACTGTCATCTGTCGGCGTGCCCGCGACCCGGCAGGTCGGCGGGCAGGGCCCTCCACACGACCACTCACCGGACCTCGCTGCTGGACCTGCTGCGCGAGCAGCTCGACTCCACCGTGGCCGCGGTCCGCGACGAGACGCGTCAACCGCCGCCAGCGTTCAGGCCACCACCGCCTCGGCGTGCTGTTCCACGTCGTCATCGGCGATCAGGAGGTCGACGAGTTGCTTCTGGATCCCGTCGTACGCGGGGTGATGCACGATCGTCGTGCGGTGCCGCGGACGCGGGATGGGCACGTCGATGATGGTCCGCAGCGATGGGTAGGGAAGGTTGGCCATCACCACGATCCGGTCGGCGAGCAGGATCGCCTCTTCCAGGCCGTGCGTCACCATCAATACGGTCTCGGTCTCGGACTCGCTGTCCCACAGGTCGACGAGTTGCTGTTGCAGCCGCGACCGGGTCAGCGCGTCCAGCGCGCCGAACGGTTCGTCGAGCAGAAGCGTCCGCGGCGCGACGGCGAACGCACGCGCCACTGCGGCCCGCTGCGCCATGCCGCCGGATACCTGCCCCGGCCGCTTGTTCCTGTGCTCCCACAATGACACCGCGGTGAGGTACCGCTCGACCATCTCGTCGACCCGGGGCCGCTTCCAGTCCGGGCGTGACTCCCGCACCGCGACGCGTACGTTCGCGTGCAGGCTCAGCCAGGGCAGCAGCGAATAGTTCTGGAACACCATCGCGCGGTCCGGCCCCGGACCGGTGACCGGCTGCCCGTCCACCTTGACCGAGCCGCCGTCCGCCTTGACGAGGCCGCCGACGATGTTGAGCAGCGTCGACTTGCCGCAGCCGGAGTGCCCGATGAAGGAGACGAACTCGCCGCTGTCGATGGTCAGGTCGATGCCCCGCAGGACCTCCTGCGGCGGATGTCCGCGACGCCGGAACGACTTGCGGACCTCGTTGATGGCGATGGTCATCCGTGTACCTCCTGGGGTGTGACCCACCGTGAGAGTCTGAGCAGGATGGAGTCGAGGACGAGCCCGATCACCCCGATGAGCACGATCGCGGCGACCACCTTGTCGAGTTCGAGGGCGTTGTAGGAGTTCCAGACGAAGTAGCCGATTCCGGAGTTGCCCTGGAGCATCTCCACGGCGACGATCACCATCCAGCCGATGCCCATGGACAGTCGCAGGCCGGTGATGATGGACGGCAGCGCGTTCGGAATCAGGACGTGCCACAGGTACGCGATCGGCCGGAACTTGAAGACGAGCGCCACGTTGCGCTGGTCCCGCGGGATGGCTCCGGCGCCCGCCGCGGTGTTGATCAAAGTCGGCCACAGCGCGGTGATGAAGATGACGATGACCGCCGACTGCGCCGGCTCCTTGATGATGTACAGCCAGATCGGGAACCAGGCCAGCGGCGAAACCGGGCGCAGCACCTGGACGAGCGGGTTCAGGGCCGACCAGACCGGTCGCACCGCGCCCATCACCAGCCCCAGCGTGATACCGGCCACCGCGGCGAGCCCGAATCCGATGAAGACCCGCCGCAGTGAGATGTACAGGTGCAGGCCGATGCCCTTGTCGTTGGTGGAGTTGAAGAACGGGTCGCTGAGCAGGTCGACGAGGGTACGGGCGGCATCCAGCGGCGTCGGCACGGAGGCTGAGGAGCGTGCCGCGAACTGCCACAGCACGGCGAATACGGCCACACCGACGATGGCCCAGCCCGCGGCGATGGCGAGGCTGAGCAGCCGGCCGCCCAACGCGCCCAGCCAGCTGGCCGCAGCGGGTGGAGGTTGACCGGCGGCCTGGTCGACCGCGGCCGGCACCGGCGCGACCGGCTGCCCGGTCCCGCCAGGTGCCACGGTGTCGACCTGCACCGCCAGGGACAGCTGTTCCTCTGGCGGTGCGACGGCGTTCGGCGTCGCTTCGGGCGGTGTCATGTCCGGCTAGCCTCCTCGGCGACCTTCTTCGGGTCGAAGGTGATGTTGTCGAGCTTGACCTGGAACGGCGCCATGTCGTCGCCCGGCACCGCGATCCCCTCCGCCGCGGCGACCTTGGCGTACAGGTCGCGCAGGATCAGACCGTCGGCGAGCTTGGCGTAGTCGGGTGCCTGCTTGATAAGCCCGAACCGCTGGTACTGAGCGAGGAACCAGTACACATGGGAGCGTCGGGGGAACGGGGTCTGGCCCTCGCGGAAGAACATCATCTGGTCGCCGGTGAACGTCTTGGTGCCGAGGTTGGCGCCGAAGTCGTACTGGCCGAGCAGCCGCCCTTCGATGTTCTTGGCCGCCGTGTTGACGTAGCCGACCGGGGACAGCATCTCGGCCAGCCGCGCCCGGTTGTTGAGGTCGTCCAGCCACTTGCTCGCCTTCAGCGTGGCTCCCATGACGTCGGCCAGGGTTTCCGTGTCGGCGGTGAGCTTGGTCCCCACGACGAGCGCCTTTTCCGGATGGTGCTGCCAGATGTCCTGGGTGGTGAGGTGCGTAAAGCCGATGTCGTTCTGGACGGCCACGGCGTTCCACGGCTCGCCGACGCAGTACCCCTCCTGGTTGTTGGCGGTCATGTTGGACACCATTTGTGGCGGCGGCACCGCGGAAATCTGAATTCTGGAGGTGTCCGCCTTGGTGGCCTTCAACCAATAGCGAAGCCACGTATCGTGTGTGCCGCCCGGAAATGTCATGGCGAGCTTCGGCGACTCCCTTTCCAGGAGCGCCTTCGCGGCGGCGAGGTCGCCATAACCGGCGCCTGCGAACGCCTTTTTCAGGGTGATTGCCTGGCCGTTGTTGTTGAGCACCATGGCGATCTTGAGGTCCATCGTGCCGGCCTTGCCGCCGATGCCCGTGGCGACCGATAACGGCAGGCTGAACAGCGCGTGTGCGCCGTCGATCTCGCCGCTGAGCAGATTGTCGCGGGTCGCCGGCCACGACGCCTGCTTGATCAGCTCGACGTCGAGACCGCGCTCGGCGTAGTACCCGAGCTCCTTGGCCGCGATCAATGGTGCGCAGTCGGTGAGGGCGATAAAACCGAGTTTGACCTTGCGAAGCGGCTTGTCGCCGGCGGCAGCGGCCGGGCTGTCTGTCTTTTCCTCAACGGCACAACCGGCCAGCACGCCTCCAGCGGCAGCCGCGGTGGCGGCAGATCCGGCGAGGCGGAGAAATCCCCGACGGCTAAATGATGTGTTCATGGCCGGTGACCGTATGTGCGCGGCGAATCACAATTGTTGCCGTACTGTCAACACCGCGTGAGGCAAGATGCACATCGGGTTTATTTCACCCGCGTTAAGGTCCCGGTATCCCACGTGTGTCGGGCCACTCATTGTGCCGACCAGGTCCGGTGGGAGGAACGCTGACCCAGCGGCCGCCGACCGGCAACGCACCGGAAACGCCTCGCCGCAACACTCCGCGGATGACGTCGACCGAGGTTGGCGCGACGTTGACAGGATACACCGTCGCGATCACTGACCATGGTCAACAACGCCTCGCCGACGTGTTGCGACAGCATGGGGCCGGCGTCGCGGACGTGCCCTTGCTGCGCGTCGTGCCCGGCCACCTGGACGGCAGGCTTCGCACCGCCACGCGGCGCCTGGTCCGGGGTCCGGTAGACCACGTCGTCGTCACCAGCGCATCGGGATGGACGCGGTGGCTCTCCGCGGCGGCGGCGTGGGACCTCGCTGACCCACTCGCCGCCCGGCTCAAGGAAGCCACCATCCTGTCGATGAACCCATCGGTCAGCGCGGCGCTGCAGGAGACCGGCTTCAGCTACGCCTGGTCCTCGTTCTCCGGCGACGTCGGCGAGGCGGTGACCTGGCTGCTCGGTCGTGCGCACGCCAGCCATCGGGTGGCGGTGACGGCCGACGATCCGCCGCCGGCGCAGTCCATCGGCCGGCTCCGATCCAACGCCCTCGACGTCGTCGTCGTACCGACTCGGCGTTGGGCGCCGCCGGTCGGCTTGGCGCCACTGCATCAACTCGCCCGGATGGTGATTCGGCGCGAGGTGCATGCCGTCACCTTCACCACCGCCACCGTGGCCAGCGCCCTGATCGACGTTACCGCGCGGACCGGCCGTCGCAAGCTGCTGCTGCGCGCGCTGGCGACGGACGTCGCCGTCGCCGCCACCGACGCGGAGTCGGCCGCGCCGTTCCTCGAATGGGACATCCCGGCGCTCTGGCCGGCCGGCGGCACGGCGGACGAGGTGGCCCGGCTGCTCGTCGAGGCGCTGGTGGCGCGGCGGCGCGAGTTCCGGTCCGGCGGCCAGCCCTTCGCGATGCAGGGCGACGCCCTGCTTGTCAACGGCACGGCTATCCGGCTGACCTCGATGCCGGCCGCGGTCATGCGCTCGTTCGCCGACTATCCGGGGCACGCGCTGCCCCGGGCCACCATCGAGCAACTCGTCCCGCTGGCCCGCCGCGCCGGCTCCCTCGAGATCGAACAGGCGGTGCGTCGCCTCCGCACCGAGCTGGGCGAGTACGGATGGCTGGTGGCCACCGTTCCCAGCCGCGGCTACCGCCTCGTGGTGGATTGACCGAACTGCCCTGATGAGGATCAGTAGCCGGCCGACCGGAGGCACCTGGCGGGCTGGCTGACCCGGTTCGACGGCGTCGACGACGTGCACTTCGCGATGGAAGGCTGCACCGGCTGGCGGTACGTCGATGAAGGTCATCTCCGACCCAGGCGAGGCATCGTCAGCCTGAGGCCTTTTCGACGCCGGCTCGTTCGCGCGCAGCGAGGATGTCCGGGACATGTGTCTCGGCCCACTGTCGTACGGCACGCAGCGGGACCAGCAGGGAGCGGCCGAGCTCGGTCAGGGCGTATTCGACGTGCGGCGGGTTGCCGCCCAGGTCGGTACGGGCGAGTAGGCCGTCGGCCTCCATGGCGCGCAGCGTCTCGGTGAGGGCCTTGGGGGTGATCCCGCGGATGTGCGCTTTGAGTTCGGTGAACCGCATCGGTCCGGCCTCCAGTGCGTTGACGGCGAACACCGTCCAACGCGCCCCGATGCGGTGCAGCACGGTGCGACTCGGGCACGTCGCCGCCATGACGTTGTACGCCTTGCCCATGGGGGTCCTGTCGGTAGCGTTGAGGATACCGGTAGCAAATGTATACCGTCGCGGTCATGAGCGAGAACCTGACAGGCAAGCGGATCCTGGTCGTCGGCGGGGCCCGCGGTATCGGCGCTGAGATCGTCCGCCGCACCGGGCGGGCCGGCGCCGACGTCGTCGTCGCCACACGGTCTGGCCCCGAGGTCCAGATCGACGTCACCGACGAGACCACCATCGCGCGGGCCGCGGAGTCGCTCGGCGCCTTCGACCACGTGATCTCCACCGCGTCGGCTCACCATGACGTGCCGGTTGCCAACCTGGAACACGACAAGATCCAGGCCGCGTTCTCCGCCAAGGTCGTCGGCCCGCTGCTGCTGGCCAAGCACTTCGCCCCACGGATGCCTGCCGACGGATCGTTCCTATTCTTCTCCGGCATTGTGGGCTGGCAGCCCAAGCCCGGCACCGTCGTGAAAGGTACTGCGAATGCTGCCCTGGCCGCGCTGGTCACCCACCTGGCCGTCGAGCTGGCGCCGCTGCGTGTCAACGCCATCGCGCCCGGTATCACCGACTCTGGCACCTGGGACCGGCTTCCGAACGAGCGTCGCCGCGCCTTGTACGACAGTGCCGCCGCGGCCTCCCTCGCAGGCAGGGTCGGGACGCTCGAGGACGTTACCGACACCGCCCTGTGGCTCCTGCGTGCGGGATGGGTGACGGGCGAGACGGTCCATGTCGACGGCGGCGCCCGGCACCGCTGATCCCAGCGCCACCAGTGCCATGGCAACCACCACCAGAATCCATCCCCCGCGCCTGGTGCGGGTGCGCCAAGCCATGATCATCCCGCTCAGCCGCAAACTCGGCCTTCTGGAGCGCGGACAGCTCACCCGCGGCTGACCTCCACGCAGAGTGACCGCGCGGCCAACGCTGGGAGCACGGTCGGCGGCATGATGAGCGGATGTCTCGTGACCGCAGCGGGTGAGCGTCGCGTAGGAGGTGGAGTACGCCTCCTGGTCAGGATGCGAGCCGGGCGGCTGTGCCTGTTTCGAGGGCCGACCAGACGGCGCCGTCGGGGGCGACGGTGATTCCGTGGGGCTCGGAGGCCGGGGTTGGCAGGTCGTAGTGGCGGAAGGCGCCGTCGGGGCTGACGTGTCCGATGCGGTTGGCGGCCCATTCGGTGAACCAGCAGCCGCCCGCCGGGTCGGCGACGATCGCGTGGGGCTTGGCCGCGCGGTCGGGAAGCGGGATCTCCTGGATCTTGCCGTCAGGCGTAATCCGGCCGATCTGCCCGGCGATGATCTCCACGAACCAGAGGGCATTGTCGGTGCCGGCCGTGATGCCGACCGGTCCGGCGCCGGTGGTGGGTAGATCGTGAAGGGTGACGGTCCCGTCGAGGTCGATCCGACCGATCGCGTTGGCCCGGTTCAAGGTGAACCACAATGCCTGGTCCGGGCCTGCGGTGATCATCGACGGGAAGGCGCCCTTGACCGGCAGCGGAAACTCGGTGATTGCGCCGCTGCCGGTGATTCGGCCGATGGTGTCCGTGTTCATCTCGGTGAACCACAGGGCGCCGTCGGGGGCCGCTACGATGCCGAACGGTCCGCTCTCCGGCGTGGGCGTGGCGAACGACGTGCTGGTGCCGTCTGTGGTGATACGGCCGATCCGGTGGTCCCGGTTACGGGTGAACCACAGCGCGCCGTCGGGGCCGGATGTGATGAGGGAGGGTCCGCAACCCACCGAGTTCAACGTGTGCGTGGTGACGTCTTCGCCTGGCATGAGTCGGGCGATGTTTCCGCTGTGCACCAGCGTGAACCACAGCGCCCCGTCGGGGCCGGTGGTGATGCCGTACGGGCCGGCCTCCTGGTCCGCCACCGGGACTTCGCTGATCAGGCGGTGTTCATCAGGCATCGAGTACTCCTTACCATGCGACGACGGTCACGGGCTGGCGTCATTGGAGCAGGTGAAGAATGACGGCGGCCAGGTCATCGGGCCGGGTCATCGGAACGTTGTGGTTCGACTCGAGACGCACCAATGCCCGGTCGGGCCGACCGTCGGTGATCGCCTGGACCTGCGCGGCGCGCTCTGCGTAGAAGCCGTCGCTGGCCAAGACGATGGTCATCGGGCAGCCCACCCGCTCATACACATCCACGCTGGGATAGACGGGGGCAGCCGGATCGGGGGCGCTCACGATGCCGACCTCCTCGACGCTCGGGCGGCGCACCCAGTGCCGCCCAACCCGGAGGAAGCTTCTACGGGTCATCTGGCGCACGAGTTCGGGTCGGGCCCCGGCGTTGAGCCAGTCATCTGCCGCCTGATCGACACAGCTCTCGATATAGGCGTGCATCTCCTCAGCGGTGGCCCGCCACCCGTACCGGAACGTCGCCCGCATCCGGCGGATGGCGTCCGGGCTGCTCCACCGCGCCTGCGCCGACGTCGCCGTGGTGCGGTCGTCGAGGACCACACCGTCGACAACGCAGAGGGCGGCGGCGTCGACCAACCCGGCCGCGACCGCGGCGGTCACGGCGTATCCCCCGGTGGAGTGCCCCACCAGTACCGGGCGTGACCATCCCAACGCACGTACGACGCCGCCGAGATCTCGCCAGTATTGCTCCGGATCGGTCGAGTCGAGCGCGGACTGCCCATGGCCACGAAGATCGATCGCGACGAGATGGCAGTGCGAGACCAGCAAGGTCGACATGTCGGCCCAGGAAAGCGCATTCTGCCCGCTGCCGTGCACGAGCAGGACCGGCGTTCCCCGCCCGCCGAAGTCGACCCCCGCCAACTCCCCATCGCCGACGGACAGCCGGATTTCGGTACCGATCATCAACGACACGATCACCCGCCGATCACTCGCCGCGCAACCGATTTCGCCAAAGACGCGGCGATGATGTCGTGCCGCCGCGGGCCAAGGCCCTTCCCGGCGCATCCGCGTCGGCCGCCGGTATCCCCGCCGCGTCCCATTCCCGCCCCGGCGTCCCGCGCCTGGGGAAACGCGGGCGTGGCCAGGCCTCGTGGCCGGTCATGATCAGATGCACGCTCATCGACAGATCCGGATACGCGGCGCGGTCTCGGCGGGTTACGCAGCGTCATCCCGACCTCGTTGATGAGGCGAACTCCGGCTGCACGATCAACGGAGCCTGCCCGTCTCAGCCCCGGGTCTGGGCCACCGGCTGGCCACCGCACAACAACCCGACTGTGCCAGGCGGCTTGGCGGTCGCCGGTGGCTACCCTTGCGCGGATCCGCTAGGACGTGCGGCGGGCCAGCAGCGTGGAGTCCTGAATGTTGACCGTTACGCCGTCGCGGGTCACTGTCCGCGGCCGCTGCTCGACCACGAGGGCCTCGAAGTCATCCGGCAGGCCGGGCAGCAAGTCCTCGGCGACGAACATCGCCCTGTGCTGGCTCGCGGCCATGTGGGTGAACACCTCGGATGGCGCGTGGCCAACGACGAGTAGGTGGCCGCCGGGCGCGACGGCCTCGGCCAGCCGCCTGGTCACCGCCACCATCCCGCCGTCCGGCGGGTGCAGGAAGTGGCTGGTGACCAGATCGTAGGACCGGCCGCCCGCTGTGAAGGTCCGCGCGTCGACCTGCCACCAGTCGACCCGGTCGGCGACCCCGGCCTGCTCGGCGTGTCGGGCGGCGCGGGCCAAGCCGTTGGCGGAGAAATCGGCGCCGGTGACCGTCCAGCCCTGACGAGCCAGCCAGATCACGTCGCCGCCCTCGCCGCAGCCGACATCGAGCGCGGTGCCCGGCGTCAGCCCGGCCGCTTCGGTGACCAGTTGCGGGTTGGGGTTCCCGCTCCAGACCTTCTCCTGGCCCGAGTACCGCTCGTCCCAGCTCGGCGGCTCGAAGATGGCGGCCGCCTCGTCCTCGGTGAGCTGGTGTCCGTGTCCACTCATCAGGCGGCTTCCTTCCGGTGCACCGCGGCGGCCGCCGCGGTCTTCTCGACGAACAGCTCGTCGGAGTCGTTGATGTCCATGCCCACCAACGTCCCGCACGCTCCGGATGCCGGCAAGAAATCTTGCTAATACGGCAAACTGGGAGGGCGCCAATGCTGGGAATTTTGGTCGTGCTTCGGACGGATGCTTGGCAAACTGCCGCAAAGTTCCAGCGGCTCGAGGGCCGTGACCCCGGGAAGTGGGAGGTGGACGCCAAGCGGTCGTTCATCGGTTGGGCGCGGTGGCATCGCGGGCACGCGGCCGATCCCGGCTACCGGCCTGAGGTGATCACGGCCGCCGGATACGAGCGGATGCAATGGGTTCGTTGGAGCGACTGGCCCAGCGCTGATCCTCGCTGGGCCGTGCAGGTCATCGACACGACCGGACGCTCCGTTGAGCGGTCGGTGGCCGACGTCAGGCAATGGATTACCGGCGCACGCTCCAGCCTTGCCATCGGGCAGCTCGGCTTGGCAGCAGGCAAGTGGGCGGGCAACCCAATGGGATAGGCGATACTCGTGCGATGCGGTTCGAGGGCGGCGGTCCGTTGGGCTGCCTTGGCGACGCGGTGTTCGAGGCCGTCCTCGCGTTGGCGGCGTGTGGCGTGGTCTTGCTGCTTGGCTTCGGTATCACGCGCGCTCGGTCTTGCTAGCGGTGCTGCTGACTTACGTCTTGCAGTATTGCCGCTGCGTGAGCGCTTAGCGACGTGCTCTACGCGGCGGGTTAGACGGCGATGGCGGGGAGGGGGCGGGGGGTGGTCGGGCCGCTGGTGAAGCCGGCCCACGCCTGGGCGAGTGCGGCGACGGCGGTGCTGATCGTCTCCGGGGCCGCGACGTACGGCAGGCGCAGCCGGTCGGTGCTGCCTCCGGACGGGTCCAGCGAGCCGCCGGGCAGCACCGCCACACTGTGCCGCAGCGCCGCCTGGGCGTACGCCGCCGCGTCGACGTCGGGCAACCGTACCCACAGGGTCTGCCCGCCCACAGCGGGCCGGAACCGCCACTGCGGAAGGTTTTGCCGCAGTTCGCGGCAGAGGTGGTCGTGCTGCCGGCGGAGCTGGTCGGTCCGGCGCGCCACCAGGTCGTCCAGATCGGACAGCAGCGCGATGGCGGCCAGCTGGTCGACGACCGGGCTGCCGAGGTCATGGACGGCCTTCAGCCGCGCGAGGCGGGCGACCTGAGCGGGCTGCGCCCGGATCCATCCGACGCGCATGCCGCCCCACACCAGCTTGCTGAGCGAGCCGACCGTGACGATCTCAGCGGCGGCGGGCGCGTAGGCCGCCGTCGGCGGCTGGCTGCCCGGCCCGGCGAAGTCGAGGTCCGCGGTGACGTCGTCCACGATGGTCGGTACGCCGGCCGCGACGGCGGCGCTCACCAGCGCCCGGCGGTCCGGCAGGGGCAACGCGCTCCCGGTCGGGTTGTGGAAGGCCGCGATCACGTACGCCAGCGCCGGCCGCCGGGTCCGCAGCGCGTCCCGGTAGGCGTCCGGCTCCCCCGCTGGCGCGGACCGGATCGCGGCCGCGGCCTCGCGGAAGAGCTCCAGCGCGCCCGGAAAGGTGGGCGCCTCCACCAGGACGTCGTCACCGGGCGCGACCAGTGCGCGGGTGAGCAGGGCGAGCGCCTGCTGCCCGCCGGTGGTCACCAGGACCTGCTCGGGCGACGTCGGCACACCGCGGGCCGTGTAACGCGCGGCGATCGCCCGGCGCAGTCGCGGGTCGCCAGCGGGATGGTAGCCAAGATCCGGCCCCGCCAGCTGGTCGGCCGCCCAGCGGTACGCCGGGGCGCACTCCGGCGGCGGCGCCGGCGGACCCGCACACGCGAACTGCAGCACGTGGTCGGGCGGATCCAGCAGGTGCAGGAACATGGGGTTCGCGGTGGACTCGGTCACCGCGGGCGGCGCGGGCGCCCCGGCCGGAGCGACCCAGGTGCCGCTGCCCTGCCGCCGGGCCAACCGCCCCTCCTGCCGCAGCAGGTCGTAGGCCCCGACCACGGTGGTGCGCCCGACGGCGAGCCCGGCGGCGAGCGCGCGATCGGTGGGCAGCGCGGTGCCCGCCGGCAGGTCGCCGGCGTCGATCAGCTCCCGGAAGCGCGCGGCGAGCAGGAGATAGAGCGGGCCGCGCCCGGCTGACCAGCGGCCCAGGCGCGCGACGAGGTCGGCCATCGGTATTGGACTCATCAGCAAACCAATCTACCGGCATTGGCTCTGGATCGCATCCAGCGGGTGGGCGAGTATCGGCACATGCGTCCAGATACCCGCGCCGTCCACGTCACCGCGCCGCCGATCGCGGGCAGCAGCCCGCTGTCGGTACCCATCTACCAGACCTCCGCGTTCGTCTTCGACGACCTCGACGTCTTCGCGACCGGCATGACGCGGCCCGACGCGGCCTACGTCTACACCCGCTTCGCCAACCCGACGGTGCGCGCCCTCGAAGAAGCCGTCGCCGACCTGGAGGGGGGCGCCGCCGCGATCGCCACCTCCTCCGGCATGGGCGCCATCAACGCGTACCTGCACGCCACGCTGCGCGCCGGCGACCACGTCGTCGCCCAGCGGCAGCTCTACGGCGGCACGTACGCGGTGCTGCGCGAGCTGACCGAGCGGTACGGCATCGCGGTCAGCTACGTGTCCGGCCACGACGCCGACGAGGTGCGTGCCGCCATCGGACCGCGCTCGCGCCTGCTCTACCTGGAGACCATCGCGAACCCCACCGGGCACGTGAGCGACCTGCCCGCCCTCGCCGCGGTCGCCCGGGAGGCCGGTCTGCGTACGGTGGTGGACAACACGTTCGCCTCACCCATGCTGTGCCAACCGATCCGTCACGGCGCCGACGTCGTCATCCACTCCGCGACCAAGTACCTGGGCGGGCACAGCGACGTCACCGGCGGCATCGCGGTGTTCGCCGACGAGGCCCACTACCGGGAGGTGTGGGGCCACACGGTCGAGTTCGGCGTGACCGCCGACCCGTTCGCGGCGTGGCTCACCATCCGGGGCCTGCACACGCTGCCGCTGCGGATGCGCCGGCACGGCGACAACGCCGCCATCCTCGCCCGCCGGCTGGCCGCACACCCCGCGGTCGACGCGGTGCACTGGGCGGGCTTGCCGGCCCACCCGAGCCACGAGGTCGCCAGCCGGCTGCTCAGCGGGTACGGCGCCACCTTCTGTTTCGACCTGGCCGGCGGGAACGCGGCCGGCCGCGCCTTCGCGGAGAAGGTGCGGCTGGTCCGGCTCGCCCCGTCGCTCGGCGGCACCGAGACCCTGGTCCTGCACCCGGCGAGCACCTCCCACCGCCAGCTCAGCGCCGACGAGCTGAGCGCCGCGGGCATCGGCGCGGGCACCATCCGCATCTCGGTCGGCATCGAGGACGCCGACGATCTGTGGGACGACCTCAACCAGGCGCTGGGTACCCCCTGAAGTGACCGCCCGCGCCGGGCACACTCAGCCGACTGTTCACATCGGAACTCGGCATGAGCTTTTCCGCAGTGGCGCACACCTGCGGTGACCACCGGATCGCGCGGCTGCTATCTGGGGCGTGGATCGGCGGCGGTGGCACGGATCAGGAAGTCGGCGTTGCTGGTCGTTCTGGCCAGTTGGTCCAGCAGGTTCTGCAGCACGTGCTGCGAATCGTGGGCGTGTAGGGCCTTGCGGAGTCTGGCGGTAGTGGCGAGTTCGTCGGGGGCCAGCAGGAGGTCCTCTTTGCGGGTGCTCGAGGCGTGCACGTCGATCGCCGGGAAGAGGCGTTTGTCGGCGCTCTTGCGGTCCAACTTCAGTTCGGCGTTGCCGGTGCCCTTGTACTCCTCGTAGATGAGCGTGTCGCCGGCCGATCCGGTCTCCACCAAGGTGCTGGCGATGATGGTCAGCGAGCCACCGTTTTCGATGTTGCGCGCCGCGCCGAGGAACCGTTTCGGCGGGTGCAGAGCGGTGGAGCTGATGCCGCCGGACAGGATCCGGCCGGACGCGGGTGCGATGTGGTTGTAGGCGCGGCCGAGCCGGGTCAGCGAGTCCAGCAGGATCACCACATCGTGGCCCAGCTCGACCAGGCGTTTCGCGCGTTCGACCGCCAGCTCGGCGGTGGCGGCGTGTTCGTGGGGTGGGCGGTCGAACGGGGAGGCGATGACCTCCCCCTTGACCGACCGCTGCATGTCGGTGACCTCCTCCGGACGTTCGTCGACCAGCAGGACCATGAGATGGCACTCGGGATGGTTGCGGCTGATCGCCGCGGCGATCGCCTGCAGCACCATCGTCTTACCGGCCTTCGGCGGCGAGACGATCAGCGCCCGCTGCCCCTTGCCGATCGGCATGATCAGGTCGATGACGCGGGTGGTCAGGATGTGCGGTTCGGTCTCCAGACGCAGCCGCTGCCGCGGGTGTAGTGGTGTCAGCTCGTAGAACCGCGGCCGCCGCCGCGCCTCGTCGGGGTGCATGCCGTTGATGGTGTCCAATCTGGCCAGCGGGGTGGCTTTCCCGCGTTGCCGCCCCCGCTCTTCGGCGTTGCCGGCGCTGGGATGGACCGCTCCGGTGACCGAATCGCCGGGGCGTAACGCCTGCCGTTTGATCAGGCCCGCCGGCAGGTACACGTCGTCGGTGCCGGGGACGTAGCCGCCGGTACGCAGGAAGCCGTGCTCGCCGACGATGTCGACGATCCCGGCGACCGGAACGCGTCCGCCCGGGTCGTCGCTCGCTTGTGGACGGTCATCGCGTCGATCCACCGCGAGGCCGGCGTCGTTGTCGTTCAATGGTTCTCCTCAGGAACGAAGTAAGGAAGGAACGAAGGGAGGAAGGAGGAAGGCCGGTCCCGGATCCGCGATAGCGTTGGCGGACGCCGGGGACGTCGGCGTCACAGGTGACGGCGGCCCGGGCGGGTCGGGTGTGCGGGAAGGTGGATTCCGCGCTGCGGTCGGACATCGCCCCGGCACGTCAGATCCGCTACCGGTAGGTTTCGCACCACATCGGGATTTGGCTGACGCATCTTGCGGGCGGTCTCATCGTGCCCGGCATCCGCAAGGACGGCCACTGGTCACAGTAGCGCGTCCGGCGAACGGCAGCAACCACATGTGACCAAGCACCGGCGGGCGTCACTTGTGTTCCCAGGGGAACAGTGATGCACTGTGGTTAGCACTCGCGTGATGTGACTGCTAACCGAATGGGATGAGACCCCGATCCGGGGCACCGTGTGCGGCGGTCATCGCAGGTCGGTCCGACCAGTGCCACTCGGCACGACGAGTAGAGGACGACGCAGATGACCAAGTTGATCGTGTTTGGCGACGAGGCCCGTCGTGGCCTGGAACGTGGCATGAGCATTCTGGCGGACACGGTGAAGGTGACACTGGGCCCGAAGGGTCGCAACGTCGTGCTCGACACGGAGTGGGGTGCGCCCACGATCACCAACGACGGGGTCAGCATCGCCAAGGAGATCACGCTCGACGACCCGTATGAGAAGCTCGGCGCCGAGTTGGTCAAGGAAGTCGCCAAGAAGACCGACGACGTGGCCGGCGACGGCACCACGACCGCCACCGTCCTGGCCCAGGCACTCGTACGGCAGGGGCTGCGCAACGTCGGCGCCGGCGCCAACCCGATCGCGCTCAAACGCGGCATCGAGGCCGCCGTCGCGGCGGTGGTGGAGGCGCTGCGGAACCAAGCTCAAGAGGTGCAGACCAGGGAGCAGATCGCCGCGACCGCGTCGATCTCCGCGGCTGACCCGGCGATCGGCGAGGTGATCGCGGAGGCGATGGACAAGGTCGGCAAGGAAGGCGTCATCACCGTCGAGGAGAGCAACACCTTCGGCCTCGAACTCGAGCTCACCGAGGGCATGCGCTTCGACAAGGGCTACATCTCGCCCTACTTCGCCACCGACACCGAGCGGATGGAGGCCGTCCTCGACGACCCGTACCTGCTCATCGTCGAGAACCGCGTTTCCGGCCTCAGCGACCTGCTCCCGATCCTGGAACAAGTCATGCGGACCGGCAAACCGCTGGTGGTCATCGCCGAGGACGTCGAGGGCGACGCCCTCGCCGCCCTGATCGTGAACAAGGTCCGCGGCACCTTCTCCTCGCTGGCCGTCAAGGCACCCGGCTTCGGTGACCGCCGCAAGGGGACGCTGGCCGACATCGCCGTCCTCACCGGTGGCCGGGTCATCAGCAACGACGCCGGTATCGCGCTGGACCAGGTTGGTCTGGACGTGCTGGGCCAGGCCCGCAAGGTCGTCGTCACCACGGATCAGACGATAATCGTCGATGGCGCCGGTGACGCCGAGTCGATCGCCGGCCGGGTCGCCCAGCTCCGCTTCGAGATCGACAACACCGAGTCCGACTACGACCGGGAAAAACTGCAGGAACGACTGTCCAAGCTGGCCGGTGGCGTCGCGGTCATCAAGGTCGGCGCGGCCACCGAGGTGGAACTCAACGAGCGCAAGCACCGCATCGAAGACGCCGTCCGCAACGCCAAGGCGGCCATCGAAGAGGGCCTGCTCCCCGGCGGCGGGGTAGCGCTGGCCAACGCGGCGACCCACGCCCTGGACAAACTCGACCTGACCGGTGACGACGCCACCGGCGCGAACATCGTGCGACTCGCCCTCACCGCGCCGCTCAAGCAGATCGCCAGCAATGCCGGCCTCGACGGCGCGGTCGTGGCCGAGAAGGTCACCACCCTGCCCCCAGGTCACGGCCTCAACGCCGCGACCGGCGAGTACGTCGACATGATCAAAGCCGGGATCGTCGAACCCGCCAAGGTCACCCGCTGCGCCCTGCAGAACGCCGCGTCAATCGCCGCGCTGTTCCTCACTACCGAGGTACTCATCGCCGACAAGCCGTAATACCTGACCGCATGCGCGTACTGTCAACCGCGAACCGCGGACGACGTGGCCGCCAGCACCACCGCCGCTCGGCCGTCTGCCGATTCGTTGCCGCTCCGGTCCCCGGCGGCGCGTCCACACCCATCCAGACGCACCGGGAGCGGGACATGCGCAAGGCGGTAGCACCGACACCTGCCATCACCACCGCGAACACCAACAACCGTCTACATGGGCTTGTCGATCGGGTCGCGGCTGGCGACCGGGTGGCGTTTAGTCACCTGTACGTCCTTCTAGCGCGGTGGGTCTGGCGCGACGCCATCCGGGCGTCGCCGGGTCCGCTCGACGCCCGAGCCGTGACCCGGTCGACGTTCGTCGAGGTGTGGCACATGGCCAGACACCATGCCGGTGAAGCCGGCATCGACAGCCGCACCTGGATCGCGGCGATCACCGCCCGCCGCGCGCACGACCGGAGCCGCGGCACCGACACAACCTGCACGCTGCTCGACGACCATGACGGCCATACCCTCCAGGAGCTCTCCGAACTGCTGAGGCGCCGGCCGCGCTACGACCGGGTCAGCAACCGCGCCAGGTGACCGCGCGGATGGCAGGCGATGCCAGTTACCGTCGCGCTCTCAACGCTCGACAAGGGACGGACGGGCACGGTCTTGCGACTGCTTGACTTCCGTCTCCGCCTCGGTGCGGTCTGCCCAGACCCCGTGTTCGACGTCGATGCGGTTGCCTGGTTCGAGGTCCTGGTAGACGTGGAAGAAGTGCTGGATCTCCAGCTTGTAGAAGTACTCCAGGTCGGCGATGTCGACCAGGTGTGCGACGCGGAGGTCGGCGGTCGGCAGGCACAGCACCTTCGGATCCGGCCACACCTTGCCCCGCATCCGGAACATGCCAATGGGTCGGCACCGGATCAGGCAGCCGGGGAAAGTGGGCTCCTGCACCAGCACCAGCGCGTCGACCGGGTCGCCGTCCTCGCCGAGGCTGTCTTCGATGAAGCCGAAGTCGGCAGGGTACTGGGTCGCGGTGAACAGGGTGCGATCGAGCCGGATCCGACCGGTCCGCCGATCCATCTCATACTTGTTGCGGGTGCCCCTCGGAATCTCGACGGTGACGTCAAACTCCATTGCGACAACCTTCTCTAGCTTTCGGTCCAGCCATCGCGGTTGGGTCGATCTGCAGCATCCGCAGCAGGGAACTGTTCTTGTGCGTGTCAACGACCTCAGGGAACACACGGTCGACCCAGTCGGCCCTCTCGTGCAGTCCTCTGGATCGCAGCAGCTCGATGATGTGATTCTTTTCGACGTCCATCAATGCTCCTCCAAGGAGTGCCGGTCGCTGGCTGACGCACATTTCGGGTCGGGCCGGCGTGGCGGGCACCTCAAGGTGGATGTCGTCGATTCCGGAATACCTTCATCGTATACCCCCGTTCGGCCCGGGCCTGTACGACCTCGTGGCGGCTTGACGGCCCCAGTGGGCCTGGCCTGCCCACTCTGTCGCTGATGAGATCTGTTCGGTGCCGGCGATGATGGCGTGGGCAAGGTCAGCCGCGCCAGGTAACCGCGTGAATCTGGCTACCATCGCTGGCAACAGTGGACTCCGTCCAACGAGGCCGGCTGCTTGCCCGGCGCGTGAAGCAGCGATGTCCCCGACATTGCCCCTCGTTGATCTTAAGGCGCGCCGGGTGGGAATCTTGACGTTCTGGCATCGCTATAACGACGCTGCGGCGTCAAGATTCACGAGGGCAACGTTGCATCCGCAGCTTTTGTTCGTAGCCGGGCCGCGGCATGCCGAGCGCGATCGGGAACAGGACCATGAGCATCCATCGGACTCGGTGATCGATACCGTTGCGGCTAGGATCGCGAGATGATCCGGCTGCGGATGGGTGTGGCCGACGTGGCGAGGACGCGGTTCGCGCTCTCGCCTCTCGCCGAGGTGATCGAGAGCCTGTACCAGCTGTCGTCCCGACGGATGCCATCGCCGCACCGGGGCTGGTTGGAGGCCAGCCGGGACGGTCTGCGTGGTGTGGACATGGCGCTGCTGCGTGCGGTGGTGCCATCCGGGGCATTCGTGGCGGACTTCCTCTTCGCGGCGGCCACCGACGCCAGCGCCATCGACGACCAGCTGCGGTTGGTCGCGGAGACGCCCGCGGCCCGGATCCGAGCCGACGTGGCGGCGGTGTGGGAGCGCGAATCCGTACCGGCACCGGCGCGGGAGCTGTGCGCCGAGGGGACCGCGGGGGCCCGGCGGTTGGCCGACACGCTGTGGCGGTACTGGTCGGTGGCGATCGAGCCCCACTGGCGGGAGATACGCGCGGTGCTGGAGGACGATCTGGCCTACCGGGCGGGCCGGCTGACCGGCGGCGGCGTCGACGCGCTGCTGTCGAGCCTGCACCCGGAGATCAGCGTGCGGGACGAGGTCCTGCAGATCGACAAACCCCGGCACTCGGTGGAGCACGACCTGGCCGGCGACGGACTGCTGCTGATGCCGTCGGTGTTCGCGTGGCCTGGCCTGGTGGTGGACAAGGCACCCGATCGGCCCGCGAGCCTCGTCTACGCCTGCCGCGGTGTCGGCACGCTATGGGGAGGCGGCTCCGCGGACGACATCGGCGACGACGCGCTCGGTGCGCTGCTCGGGCACAGTCGCGCCGCCATCCTCAACTGCCTGGCGGCACCCAGGTCGACCACCGAACTGGCCCGGGAGCTCGGTCAGAGCGCGCCGTCGGTCAGCTTCCACCTGTCCGTGCTGCGCCGCAGCGGGCTGGTGACGTCATGGCGGTCCGGGCGCCGGGTGCTGTACCGGCGCACGCCGCTGGCCAGCGGATTGGTCGCGGCCGGCGGTCCGGGCTGAGGTGGCCGGCGCCGCCGCTGGATTCCACCACCCTCGAATCGTTGGGCCCCCGCCGGCACGCTTGCGACCGTGATGCCACGCAAGCAGCGAAGCCGGACCGGAAGGCGGGAATCGTGGGGAAGGAAACCAGGCGTGGCATGACGCGTCGCAGGATGCTGGGAACGGCGGCGACGGTCGGCGCGGCCGCGGCGCCGCTGGGGGTGGCGACGGGCGCCGGCGCCGCATCGCCGGCATCGGTGGAGTCCGGGATCCAGCTCCCCGCGGCCACAATGGACATCACACCGTTCCGGCTGTCCATCTCGGACAGCACGCTGCGCGATCTGCAGCGGCGGTTGGCGGCGACCCGGTTGCCGGAACGGGAGACCGTCCCGGATGGATCGCAGGGCGTTCAACTGGACCGGATGCGCGGCCTCGTCGACTGGTGGCGGACGAGATACGACTGGCGGCGGCTGGAGACGCGGCTGAACGCGTTCGGTCAATGCCGGACGCAGGTCGACGGACTGGGGATCCACTTCCTGCACGTACGCTCCCGGCACACCAACGCGATACCCCTGGTGCTGACCCATGGCTGGCCGGGTTCGGTGGTGGAGTTCCTCGACGTCATCAGGCCGTTGACCGACCCCACCGCGTTCGGCGGAAGCGCCGCTGACGCGTTCCATGTCGTCGTGCCGTCCCTGCCCGGCTTCGGGTTCTCCGACAAGCCGACCACGACGGGATGGAACGTCCAGCGCATCGCGCACGCCTGGGCTCAGCTCATGACCCGCCTCGGTTACCGCCGCTGGCTCGCCCAGGGCGGCGACTTTGGCGGCTCCGTGACCCACGAACTCGCCAAACTCGGACCCGCCGGGCTCGCCGGCGTACACCTCAACTTCTTCCCGGTATTCCAGCCGCCGGTCAGCGACCCACCCACGCCGGAGGAGCAGGAGGCGCTGGCCAAGCTGCAGCGGTTCTTCAACGACGGCGCCGGGTTCGTCTACCAGCAGTCCACGCGTCCCCAGACGGTGGGCTACGGACTGACCGACTCCCCGGCGGGTCAGGCGGCCTGGATCCTCGAGAAGTTCGTGGAGTGGAGCGACAGCGACGGCCAGCCGGAGCAGGTCATCGGCGTCGACCGGATGCTCGACGACATCATGCTGTATTGGCTGTCCGGTACCGCCGCGTCCTCGGCGCGGATCTACTGGGAGGACGCGCGAGCCGCCGCCACGGGTGACGAGTTCGCTGTCCCGGTCGGGTTCACCGTCTTTCCGGGCGAGATCGTGCCCACGCCGAGGATCTGGGCCGAACGCGTCTACCGGTCCCAGCTCGTCTACTTCAACAAGGTGGACCGCGGCGGCCACTTCGCGGCGTTCGAGCAACCCGAGATCTTCACCGACGAGCTGCGGAGGTTCGCCCGCCTGTTCCGCTAACCCCATGAGGCGCGGCCGCTCAGCATAGACTCCCGTGATGACGCTCTCCTATGACGACTGGCTCGCCGGCGGGCGCCGCATCCCGTTGCCCCGGCTCGGCCACGCCGTCTTCGTCCGGCTGGACGGGCCCGTCGACGGACCGGTCGTGACGCTGCTGCACGGGTTCCCCACCTCGTCGTACGACTGGGCCGGCGTCGTGCCGGCGCTGACCGCGGCCGGCTGGCGGGTGCTCAGCCTTGACTTCCTCGGCTTCGGTGAGTCCGACAAGCCGACCCGCCACCGGTACGCGATCACGGAGCAGACCGATTTGGTCGAGGAGGTGTGGCAGGTCAAGGGAATCGACCGGTCGGCGGTGGTCGCGCACAACTACGCGGTGTGCGTGGCGCAGGAGTTGCTCAGCCGGGCCGGGGAAGGACCCGCGGTGACCGTCGACGGGGTGGTGTTTCTCAACGGCGGCGTCTACCCCGACCTGCACCGGCCGCTGAGGGTCCAGCGGCTGCTCCGGTCCCCCGCCGGGCCACTGCTTGCCCGCGTGCTCTCCGAGCGGGTCCTCGCTCGGAGCCTCGCGACGATCTGCGCCAAGCCGCTGGGGTCGGCCATCGTCCACGACCTGTGGCGGGCCGTCTCCAGCCGGAACGGGAGGGCCACGTACCACCGCCTCCTGCACTACATCGACGACCGCGCGGTTTCGGGCCAGCGCTGGGTGTCGGCGATGGAGTCCGCGGGCGTGCCGCTCGCCTTCGTCTGGGGGCCGCAGGACCCGGTGTCCGGCGGGCACGTGCTGGCTCGGCTCCGGGAGCGGCTGCCCGGCGCCGGTTTCGCGGTGTTCGACGACGTCGGTCACTACCCGCAGCTGGAAGCGCCCGAACGGGTCGGTCCGGCCCTCGCCGGCCTGCTCGGCGGCCGCTAGTCACACCGAAACCCCAGGTCTGTCGCTCTGGGAAGCCTACGGGAAGACCTTGGTAAGCGTTCCCGTCCAGGCTGTGAGCTCGACCGAGGGCACCACACGGGGAGGAATTCATGCGCAGGTTCTGCGCGCGCGCCATGGTTATGTTCATAGCGTTGGTGGCCACGGGCGGTGCGGTGCCCGCGTCCGCCGACCCGGTCCCCATCCCCAACCCGTACGTCTTCACGTCCGCCGACGTCGGCTTCATCGACGGCAGCGACCCGGCGGGCCGGCCCGGCCGGATCGCCGACATGGACGCGTACCTCGGGGACAAGAAGCCGATCGTCCGGATCGATCTGAGCTGGGACCGCGTGCAACCCTGCGCGACCTGTCCGCCGGATTGGACGGCGCTGGACGCCCATGTCGACGCGGCCTATGAGCAGGGCGTACGCGTGCTGCTGATCCTCGACTACTCGGCGCCGTGGGCGAACGGTGGCCGCAATCCCAACTACTTCCCGACCGACGATGCCGCCTGGGCCAACATCGTGTCGCAGGCGGTGGCTCATTTCGGCCCCAAGGTGCAGGCGTACGAGGTGTGGAACGAGCCGAACATCAGCGCGTTCGGCAACTACGGCGACAACAGCGTCGACGTTCGCGCCGGACGCTACTGGGAGTTGGCAAAAATCGCCTACCAGCGGGTGCACGCCGGCTGCCCGGCCTGCGTGGTGGTGGCCGGCGGCTCGGCGGGAGGCGACAGCTACACGGTGGACAATCGGATCCACAACGACAACGAGGCCCGGGACTGGCTGGAGTGGGCCTATCAGCACAACATGGGCGGCTACTTCGACGCCGTGGCCTTCCACCCGTACCCCGACTGGGGCGGCGGCCACATCCCGTCGTACGCGAAGATCCCATGCCACGACGGCACCTGGTACCGGTACTGGTCCGGGTTCGGGCCGGACGACCCCGAATGTGGCGGCCTGGCGGCGCTGCGCGAGGTGATGGTCCGCTACGGCGACGCGGCCAAGAAGATCTGGGCCACCGAGTTCGGATTCCCCAGCGTCGGCTCGCGTGAACCACAGTCACCGGAACACGTCCGCGACGCCCTTGAGGAAGGGGTGCGGATGTGGCGGTCCCGGCCGTATACGGGGCCGATGTTCATCTACTCCTTTCAGGACACCGAGAACGGACATGCGCTGTGCGCCAACCCGAACGAGGGCGAGTGCCACTTCGGGCTGCGTGACAACGACGGTAACCCCAAGGAGCCGATGTACAGCGACGTCCGCGCGGCGCTGGTCGGCGACAACTGGCTGGCGGCGCTCTCACCCGGACGGTCGCTGTTCCGCGGCGCGGCGCTGAGATCCAACGACGGCCGGTTCACGCTGTGGATGCAGGCCGACGGCAACCTCGTGCTCTACGACGGCCGCGCCGGCACCCCGAAACCGATCTGGGTCCGGGGCGGTCTGCGCGCATACCGCCTCTCCAACCAGCACGACGGCAACCTCGTCCTCTACGACCAGGCCGACAATCCACTGTGGGCGTCCAATACCAGCGGCAAGGGTGATTCGACCCTGTGGCTGCAGGAGGACGGCAACCTCGTGCTCTACGCGCACCACCCGGCCCCGGCCAAGCCGAGTTGGGCGAGCAACACTGTCGTTCGATGACCGTCGGGGTGCCCGGGTCTGCCGGGCACCCCGCGGGCGAACCGCTATGACTCGCGGGAACGGGCCACGCCGGATCAGGTGTGGGAGCCGTGCCAGACGTGGGTCACGTAGGCAATGTCGGGATAGTCCCACGTCGGGCTCGAACAGTAGACGGCGTCGCTCGACGACTCGGCCACCCGCAGGCTGTTGTCGACGAACGGGAAGGAGAGTTCTCTCCCGCCGTCGAAGGACCAGTACAGGTACGTGGTGTTCTGGTTGCAGTTGCTCTGCCAGACGGCGTTTCGGCCGCCACCCGACTCGGAGTCCGACATCAGGCACTCGCCGGAGTGCCGGTTCCGCAGCTTCTGATACCGCCCGTTCCAGTTCTCCACGGCGCCGATCCAGTCCCACTGCTGGGACGGGCCGCCGTTACACGCGGCCGTCCAGACGGCCGACGTGGTTGCCGAACCGTTGAGACATTTGCCGTTGTGCGCGCTCTTGAACGTCCAGTAGGTGGCCGCGGCCGAGGCCGTGCCCGGGGACAGGGCGCCGGAACCGGCGACGAACAAGGCGGCGAGGCCCGCAGCGAGGGCGAACCGCTTCCGCCGTACAGAGGTGATCATGGTCGCGCATTGTCGCGCTCGCAACAGACGCCGGGCCGACACGGCGGTGTACGCCCCATGGCGAAACGGTGAAGATCACGAGGAATTGCCCGGCTCGCGGTCGGTGATCCGGGATCAGGCCTCGACGGCCGTCGAGGCGGTCACCGGCGCTTACCCCACCGGGCCTTCAGCTCTCGCAGCTTGCGCTGGTTCGACGGCTTGCCGATCTCTTGCCGGCCACGGTCCACCAACTGCTGCCCGCGTGGGCTGCGCAGGAAGTCCTTCACCCGTCGTATCAAGGCGGACATCTTTTACCCCTCCTGTTTCGATCGTCACCGGCCAGTCGCTCTCGGTACGCGCACCCGCCAGGCGCGCCATGAACTCATTGGCCGGTGTAGGCGGGGTCGTCCGGGCCTTCGGCGGGCTCATCCGGCCGGCCCGGCCGCTCCGTATCGGGGTCCTCGGTAGCCTCGTCTCCAGGCTGGCGCAACAGCGCGTCATCTTCCGCGGGCGTCGATCCGTCGACATCCCGCAGACCATCAGGCACAGGTTCGCTCACGGCCAGGTAGTACCCGTCCCGCGCGCCAGCCACACGTGATGTCCCGTAGCCGAATCCCAGACCTCCGGCGCCCACCACCCGCGCCCCTTTCCCCGTCGATCAAGGGCTCGGGCACGTGGTTTGATCTCTGATCCGCGTGCCCGAGCCCTTGATCGACGCGGATTTCCTTGATCGGGCGGATGCCGCGCCCACTCATGGGAGCGCGGATCCACCACAGGCGGCAGGGGGCGTGAGCCGGCGCGCCTCCAACACGACGTCGTGCCTCCGGCATCGAAGCGCAGCCGAGCCGGCTTGATCGTTATCCCAAAACCTCAACAGACTCGGCGTTTTGTTGAGATTTTGGGACAACGATCAAGAAACGTATGACCGTCACCGCGCCGAGGATCGGCGGTCACCGGACGACGCTGGTCAGCGAGGTTTGTACCCGACGGCGGCGTAGACACCTGACAGCGCCGGATTGTCGGCAAACGCGTTCTCCGGGTCCGTCGAAGTGCCATCCGGCCGCCACTCCGGCGTGAACACCAGCCCTGGCTCCACCAATTCGAGGCCGGCCACGAACCGCGCGACCTGGTCGCGGTCGCGCAGGCGTACCTGCGTGGTGGTCTGTTGATAGGCCCTCGCTACGGCGGGTGTGGCCCGCTGCTTGCTGAAGTCGGTTTCCGTGGCATGGGTCATGATGACGTAGCTGCCAGGCGTGAGCTTGTCGATCATGCGGGCGGCGGATTCGTAGGCCTGGTCGTCGGCGAGGAAGTGCAGCACGCACGCCAGCACCAGGCAGACGGGTCTTTCGAGGTCTATCAGGGCACGCAGATCGGGGTTGGTCTCGATCTCGTGCAGCACGGCGGTGGGGTCGGCGAGATCGCCCTGGAAAGCGGTCGCGTCGCTGTTGTTGGCCTCGGCGAGGATCGTGCGGGAATGCCGGACGGCTACCGGGTCGATGTCCATATAGAGCACACGGGCGCCGGGGGCCACCTGCTGGGCGATCTCGTGAACGTTGCCCATGGTGGGGATGCCGGAGCCGATGTCCAGGAACTGCCTGATGTCCTGCTGGGCGACATACCGTACTGCCCGGCGGAGGAATGAGCGGTTTGCGCGACACGCCTGCACCGTCAGCGGCCATGCCTTCAAGAGCTGCTGGGCCGCCGCCTGGTCCGCCGGGAACCAGGTGGTCCCGCCGAGCATGTAGTCATACATGCGCGCGGCGCTGGGGATGGAGGTGTCCACGCCGTGCGCCCATGCCGTTGTGTCGGCCACCGGCAGCTCCCTCGATCGGGGTCAATCAGTAGCAGTGTGCTACACACCGATCACGGACGCATCCCTCGGCTGGCCCCCGCGCACCTCGCCGGCGACCACGAGCAGGGTCTTGCCGGTGGTGGTCCGGGACTCGATCGCTCGATGCGCGGCAGCTGCCCCGTCGAGCGGGAACGTTTGGCCGATAACCGGACGGAGCTTCCCGTCGGCCGCGAGGTTCAGCGCGTCGACGACGAGCGAGCGGAGCTGAGCGGGGGGCGGTGCGGCGGCGAGGCCGATGACGCGGATCGCGCGGGCCTCGAGTTCGCGTTCGTCGCGTTCGGCGTCGGCGCCGCTGGCCATTCCATAGACGCTGACCCGTCCACCGTCGCGGAGCGCCCCGATCGCCTGGGTGCCGATCCGGCCGCCGACGCCGTCGAAGACGAGATCGAGTCCGGCCCCGCCGGTCGCCTCCATGACCCGGTCCAGCCAGTCGGGTCGGGAGTAGTCGACGTAGGCGGCCGCGCCCAGCGACGTGACCAGCTCGGCTTTGCCGTCCCCTCGGGCGGCGCCGATCACGTGGGCATCCGCGGCGGCGGCGAGTTGCACCAGCAGGCTGCCGACGCCGCCACCCGCGGCCTCCACGAGGACCCGTTCGGCCGGCTTGATCTCCGCCTGCCGGTGCAGCAGCAGCGCCGTACGCCCATCAGCCAGCAGCGCGACGGCGTCCTTGAGGTCCAGACCCGGAGGAACCGGAACCGCGTCCTGTGCCCGAGCCAAGGCCAGCTCGGCGTAACCGCCCACACCGCCGGTAGTGGTCACCACGACCGCTCCCATCAGGGCCGGGTCCACCTCCGGTCCGACGGCGACGACCCGACCGCCCACGCCGTTTCCGGGTGTGCGCGGCAGCGCCGGTTTGCCGAACGGCCCGTCGCCCGAGCGCACCTGCGTCTCGACGAACGTGATGCTCGCGTACGCCACCGCGACCAGCAGCTGCCCCGGTCCGGGTATCGGATCGTCGATCTCCCGGACGCGCAGAACGTCTGGTCCTCCGAACTCTTCCATCACCACGGCTCGCACGACGGACCTCCAAACGGATCGTTTCACTTCGTTTAGGCAGCCTATAACGGAGCGAAACGATCCGCCAAGCGGTTAGGTTGACCCCATGGCCCGCAAAGCTCCCCGACACGCGGAAGCGGAACGCAACGATCAGGCCCTCCTGGAAGCCGCCCGGAAAGTTCTGGCCACGGAGGGAGCGCACGCATCGGTGGCGGCGATCGCCGCACGAGCCGGAGTCGGAATCGCCAGCATCTACCGCCGCTACCGCTCCAAAGACGAGCTCTTCCAGCATCTGTGCGCGCTGTCGCTCGACCAGTGGATCGAGGCCGCCGAACGCGGCTTGGCGCACGATGATCCCTGGGCCGGGCTGGTCCACTACGTCCGCGCCAGCGTCGAGTTCAGCGGCGGCTCACTCGGGCCGCTGGCCGGCACGCTCGCCGTCACCGATGAGATGGCGGCCAAGTTCGCCAGGTCCGACGAGCTCCTGCGCGAGTTGCTGGCCCGGGCGCACGCCGCCGGAGTGCTCAGATCCGATGTCACGGCCGTGGATATCTCGCTGCTGATCGAACAACTCGGCAAGTCCCCGCTGCTCGAACAACTCGACCGGCAGGGCCGCACCGACCTGGCCAACGCCGCCGACAACGCCCGTCAACGCATGATCGCCATCACGCTCGACGGCCTGCGCTCCGGCCATCCCCCACTACCCGGGGTTCCGCCCGCTCGCGCACTGCTCACCGAGCGCTGGGATGGGCCGCGCGATGCCTGACGGACTGCGGTGGTTCGTCACTGGGCCGAGCCGAGCAGCGCTTCCGCCAGCGCCGTACGCACGTTGAGAACGCTGCGGCCGTGCCGGTGCGCGGCGACGAGTCCGGCTGCCCGCAGGGTGGTCAGGTGCTGGGAGACCCCACCGGCGGTCATGCCGGTGCGCCGCGCCAGCTCGGTGGTGGAGCTGGGCGCGTCCAGCTCCACCAGCAGCCGGGTGCGGCCCCGGCCGAGCACCGCGCCGAGGGCGTCCGTGCCCTCCCGGCGCGGCTCCCACAGCGTGGCGACGCCCCGGGCCGGATAGGCCAGCTGCGGCACATTCCCGGCGAAGACGCTCAGCACCGACGGCCAGACGAACACCGACGGCACCAGGACCAGGCCGGTGCCGTCGCCCACGTCGTCGGCGGTGCAGAAGCGCTTGCTGATCGACAGCGTGCCGCCCTCCCAGCGAACCTTGTCGTGCAGGTCGTTGAGCAGTCCGGCGGCGCCGTCCTCGGCCAGGCCGCGGGCGCGGGCGAAGATCTCGGCGTCCAGCAGCAGCTGGATACGGGGCCAGTCCGCGGCTATGGCCGTGTGCCAGAACTCCTCGATCTCGCCGCTGAGGCGGACGAGGCCGGTGGCGGGATCGGCGTACAGGTCGTCCAGGGCCGGGGTGCGGTGGCCGTACTGGTCGAGGTGGTCACGGACCACGGCCGCCGGCGTCGCCCGCAGCTGGGTGAGCTCCGCTTCGAGGTCGGGGGTCAGGCCGGCCGGCGGCGGTGTCAGAAAATCCGGCAGGTACGCCGGTTCGCGCGGCACCAGCGCCCAGAGCAGCGAGTCGCGCGGCACCGCGACCCGGCGCGCCCAGGGCAGGTGAACGGCGTGGCTGCCCGGATCGCGCAGCACCCGCACCGCGGCGACGACTTCCCACAGGCAGGAGACGGCGAACCGGATGCGCGCCACCGCATCGGCCGACAGCCCGATCGCGACCACGCATCCCCCCGACGTTTCAGCTAGAGCTTAATCATTATCGCGGTCCACGGTATCCGTCGACGCTGGGCGCATGACCGACTTTCGTGACCTGCACGTGCCCGGCAAGCCGCTGATTCTCGTCAACGCCTGGGACGCCGTCAGCGCCCGCCTGGTGGCGGCCGCCGGTGCGGCCGCCGTCGCCACCACCAGCGCGGGAATGGCCTGGAGCCTGGGCGCGCCGGACGGCGACGCCCTCGACGTGTCCGCCGCGGTCGCGGCGATCGCGCGGATCACCGCCGTGGTTTCGGTGCCGGTGACCGCCGACATCGAGAAGGGGTACGGCGACGTGGCCGACACGGTACGGCAGGTCCAAGCGGCGGGCGTCGCGGGCGTCAACATCGAGGACGGCGCCACCGCCGAGCCCGCCCGGATCGCCGCCGCCCGGGCCGCCGCACCCGGGCTGTTCCTCAACGCCCGCATCGACACCTTCCTGGCTGGCGTGGGCGGCCTCGACGAGACGGTCGACCGAGCCACGGCATACCTGGCGGCGGGAGCCGACGGCGTCTTCGTGCCCGGGGTGACCGATCCGGCCACCGTCGCCGCCCTGGTCGACCGGATCGACGCTCCGGTGAACGTGATGGCCGGGCCCGGCGCGCCGGACATCGCCGAGTTGGCCGCGCTGGGCGTGGCCCGGATCAGTCTCGGCTCGTCCGTCGCCCAGGCCGCGTACGGGCTGGTGGCCCGGGCGGCCGCGACCGCCCTGGGTGGCGGTGGCTACGACGAACTGACCGGCGCGGCGGACTACGGGAGTCTCAACGCCCTGCTCACGCCGGGCGCCTCGGGGCGCGGCTGACCACTGTGCAGGTCTGGTGCCAGCTCGCCCTCTGCATCAGTTGCGGGGCCAGACCCGCACCGGCACCCGTGGGAACGCCGCCGCCAGGAAATGCTCGGTGGGGCGGTCGCGGAGCAGGCAGTCCGGCCAGGTGTCCAGCACCTCGGGCAGGGTGCGGTGGCCGAGGGCCAGTTGGAGTAGGGCACCGGGTGGGATGGCGGCGTGGGTGTGCGGGTCGGTGGACGGGCTGACGGCGCCTCGTACGGCCGTCACCGCCGTCAGCTCGCCGTCGGTGAACTCCAGCCGGGCGGCGCGACCGTACGCGTCGATGGTCAGCGCTGGCTCCGGCCATCGCAGGTCGGCTCCCTTCCAGCGCGCCCGCAGCAACGGTTGTAGCCGGATGAGCAGGTCGGCGGGGTCTGTGGTGCGGACGTACCAGCCTCTGGGTCGCCGCGGAACGCCGGGCGGGCCGTATCGGGCCAGCGGGTGGTCCGGGTCCAGCAGGAGGCGTACCGCGGCGAAGGGCCGCCCTTCCGCTGCCTCGCGCTGGCGGCCGACGTGGCCGAGGTGTTCGTGCATGGCGGTAGCGGCTTGCGGCCAGTGGGCCGGCCGCGCGCACGCCGCCGCGACCACGGTGAGCTCACCGGCGGCGGTGAGCCCGCGGGTGTGGACCAGGTATCCCCGTACGTCGGTTCCGTGTACCAGGACGGCGACCTCGCGGTTGGCGATGTCCGCCGGGCGGCGCCCGGCGATCTCGTACCGCCACACGTCGGCGTCCCGCGGGCAGACCAGCGCACCGGCGTCGGCGACCTGTCGGTCGACAGCGGCGAGGTCGTCCGCGTCGTCGACGGTCGCCGGACGCACCGCCGGACCGCCCTGGGAGCCGTCCGATCGGTCGGGCCGGGCGGCCGGCAGCGCGGCGGCGGGCACGGTCGAAGCGCCGTCGTTGGCCAGGGCGTAGTCGTAGCCGAGCCGCCGGTAGAAGTACGGGATTCCTTCGATCATCTGTACCGGCACACCGCCAGCCGCGTACCGCTGGTGCAGCGCGGCGAACAGCCGTTCGGTGAGCCGGTTCCCGCGGTGCTCCGGCGCGGTGCCGACCAGTTCGATCTGGGCCACCGGCAGCCGGACCCCGGCCAGGTGCCAGTCCTGCCGCAACCCGACGAGGCTGGCCACCGGACGGCCGGTCGCGGTGTCCTCGGCGACCAGGAAGTCGTCGGCTGTGACCGAGGGATGGCCGTCCAGCAGGTCTTCGACCCAGGCGGCGATGCCGGGGTGCGGTTGCCCGCCGGTCGCCGCCTGGAGTTGGACCGATGCGTGCAGGCGAGCGAGCTCGACGGCGTCGCGGGCGTGGCCCGGCCGGATCACGTAACGGTCGTCTTCCCCTGTCATGCCTTGCCTCCCAATTGAGGGACTGTTGGGGCCGCCCGCCGGCTCACCTGGCGCGCGCACCCGGTGTCAGGACGAACGCGGCGACGGCGGTCACGACCGCGACGACCGCGCCGGTGGTGAAGCCGCGCGAGAAGCCGTCAGTGCCGGTGCCGGCGATGCTGACAGCGGCGATGCTGGACGCGACCGCTGCGCCGAGTGACGCGCCGAATTCGTGGAAGGTGCTGACGATTCCGGAGGCCAGTCCGGCTTCATGGGCCGCTACCTGCCCAAGGGCGGTGGCGGAGGCCACCACGAACAGTGCCCCGGTGCCGGCGGCCGCGATCGTCATGCCGGCCACCATGGCCGCGGCGCCGTTCCAGATCGCGGGTACGGCCAGGCCGGTGGCGGCGGCGCCGAGCCCGGTCATCGCGAGGGTGCGCGGGCCGGTGCGGCCGATGACGTGTCCGGCGAGGTGGGCGCCGAGCATGGTGGAGAGGGCGATGGGTAGGAAGAGTAGGCCGGTGGTCAGTGCGCCGTAGCCGTGATGTTCCTGGAGGGCGAAGGTGCCGAGGAAGAACATCATGATCATGAGTGCGGTGGCGACGAGGATCAGCAGGGTGCCGGCCGCTACGGGCCTGCGGGCGAGCAGCCGCAGGTCCATCAGTGGGCTCGCGGCCAGGCGTTGACGCGCGACGAAAGCGAGGTAAAGGACCGCCGATGCCAGCAGCAGGACGCCGGTGACCCAGGTGGTCCAGCCGTGGTCGCCGGCCCTGATCAGCGTGAAGATCAGGGTTGCGGTCGCCGCGGTCACCAGGGCCGCGCCGGGCAGGTCGAGGACGGCTCCGGTTGCGGGTACCGGCGCCGCCGGCAGTTGCGAGCGGAGCGTGAGCAGTAGGACGAGCCCGACCGGGACGTTGATGTAGAAGATCCATTCCCACCCCGGTCCGGCGGTCAGCAGCCCGCCGAGCAAGACGCCGAGTGCGGCGCCGCTACCCCCCAGTGCGGACCAGATACCGAGCGCCCGATTGCGCTCGTCGCCGTCGAAGATCGTAACGATGAGCGAGAGTGCCGCCGGTGACAGCATGGCCGCCGCCATGCCTTGCGCGACCCGGCCGGTCAGGAGCATCGGTCCGGAAGTGGCCAGTCCGGCGGTCAGTGACGCCGCCGCGAACAGCAGCAGACCGGCCAGGATGAGGCGGCGGGCGCCGAACAGGTCCGCGGCGCGACCGCCGAGCAGGAGCAGTCCGCCGAACGCGAGGGTGTAGCCGCTGACCACCCAGGTGAGGGTCGCGCGCGGCAGGTCGAGGTCCGCGCCCATGTGGGGCAGGGCGATCGCCACGACGGTCACGTCGAGGATGAGCATGAGTTGCGCGACGCCGACCAGTCCCAAGATCCGCCAACGTCGTGGATCGGGCGTCCGGGTGGGGCCGGATGTCACGGTCGGTGAGGTCATGGACTCGGACACGATGATCACCTCCGGAGCTAAGTCATACAGGGCATGTTCAACTTGCGTCCGGGTACTGTAACTCGTACAGGTGCTGTTTGACTTAAGGAAGTTGCATGGCTCACTCTCCTGCCAGTTCGACCCGTCGGGCGGACGCGCGACAGAACGCCGAGAAGATCGTGCAGGCGGCCGTGACCTGCCTCGGGCGCAGCGCCGACGCGAGCATGAACGACATCGCGCACGAGGCGGGGGTCGGCCGGGTCACCCTCTACGGGCACTTCCCGTCTCGGGAAGCCCTGGTCGAAGCCGCGTTGATCCGGCTGCTGGCCCAGGGAGACGAGGTACTGGAGGCCGTCGACCTGTCCGGTGATCCCCGCGACGGGCTGCGGGCGCTGATGGAGTCCGGCTGGCTGCTGATCGCCCAATCCGCCTCGGTCCTCCAGGCCGCGCAGGCCGTGCTGCCCGCCGGCCGCGTCCACGACCTGCACGCCAAGCCGGAGCAGCGGGTACATGACCTGCTCCGGCGAGGCCAGGCCCAAGGCGTGTTCCGGGCCGACATCGCGGCCGACCTGCTGGCCAGCGTGCTGCACCACATCCTGCACGGCGTGGCGACCGACGCGGCGGCCGGCCGACTCGATCCGGTGGCCGCGGCACGATTCGTCGCCGAGATGGCCCTGGCCGTCTGCGTGGTCCCGCCGGCCCCCACAGCCGCCAGTCGACGACCCAGCCATGATCAAGGCGTGCCCCCCCAGATGTTGAAGATACGGGGGGGTAGCCTGTAAAATGGGGGGG
>JBBEWH010000131.1:0-23985 GCA_037414955.1 Actinomycetes bacterium KLBMP 9797 | reverse complement strand
CCCCCGCATTGATACCGGCGCCCCCCACGTGGTTAGACCGACGTGCGGCACGCCTTGATCATGGGGAGGGCGGGGGCGTGGCAACGGCTGGCAGTCATCCTCGACGGCGCGACTACTCCAGGACGGCGCGGAGCGTCGTGCGGGCGACCGCGGTCATGTGCGGGTTCGTGTGGACGTAGTACGGCAGCGCGATGATGGCCTGGGCGATGGCCCACCCGCGCCCGCGCTCCCAGGTGGCGTCGTCGACGCCCAGCGCCGCCCGGTACGCGGTCCGGGCACGGATGTCCAGCAGGTTCCAGGCCGGCATCAGATCCACCGCGGGATCACCGATGGTCAGGGAGCCCAGATCGATCACCGCGGCCAGCCGGCCGCCGCGGACGAGGAAGTTGCCGGGCATGAGGTCGGCGTGGATCCAGACGTCGTCTCCGGCGTGCCCGTCCGCCGCCAGGCACCGCTCCCAGGTCGCGGCGATGGGCGCGACGTCGAGCAGGTCGACGCTACCGGACAGCGCCGCCCGCACCTTGTCGTCCAGGCCCGCCAGCGGGCCACCCCGGGAGCGGCCGTCCCAGCGGCGGCCCTCGGTGTCCATGGCGTGCACCTGGCGGACGAATCGCGCGAGGTCACGGGCGAAGCCGGCGAGGTCGGCGACGCGCTCCTCGTCGGCGGTCCGCCCCGGGATCCACCGGTACGCCGTCCACCATCCCTGGTATCCCTCGCCGGGCCGACCCAGGCCGAGCGGCCGCGGCACCTCCACGTCGACCACGTCCGCCAGCCGGCGGGCGCTGTCCTGCTCGCGACTGAGGGATTCACGCGTCGCCGGGTCGGGGCTCGGTCGCAGGGGAAACCGCAGGACGACATCGTCACCCACCCGGAACAGCGCGTTGACCGTGCCCCCCGAGGCGATCGGCCGCACCCGTGCGTGGTGCCAGCCGGGGAACTGGTCCGCCACGAGCCGGGCGACCACCTCGGCCGGCACGTCGACCTGATCGGCGTGCATCTTCACCAGTCAGTGCCCCTTCTCCCGTGGATCAAGGCATCCCCCGCCGATCAAGGACTCGGGCACGTGGTTGGATCTTCGTTCCGGGTGCCCTAGCCCTTGATCGGCACGGTTTCCCTTGATCGACGAGCGCCGACGGGTGCGGACGAGCGGCGACGCGCCCTCGATCCAAAATACGTGCGCGGCGGGTCCGGTACTCTTCTCGAAGACATTTGGTTCTGTCGATCTTAAGGGGTGGCTACCCATGCGCCGATGGATCGGGGTCTCGACCGCAGTGGTGGTGCTCGCTGCCGTGGGCGCGCCCGCCAGCGCCGCCGACGCCCGGCCCGCGAGCCCCACCAGGCTCGAGGCGACCAACGGCGTGAGCTCGATCGCCCTCAGCTGGAGCCAACCCGGCACCGGCCCGCGCCCGGTCAGCTTCCGGGTCTACGAGAACGGCGCGGTCGTCGCGCGCAACACCACCACCCGGGTGACCATCCCCGACCTCGCCTTCGGCAGCACCCACACCTATCGGGTCACCGCGGTCGACCGCGGTGGCCGGGAGTCGGCGCCCAGCGCACCGGTCACCCGCCAGGTGTTCGTCGGCGGCGCCGTCCCCTGCGGCAGCATCGCGCCGACCGACGTCACGGTCACCGACCTCACGCCGTCCGCGGTCTCCCTGGCCTGGTCGAACGCCGTGCCGCCCTACGAACGGCCGGGCACGATCGTGGTGCTGCTGGACTCCACACCGGTCCTGCGGACCACTGTGGACTCCGCGCGCGTCGGCGGGCTCGCGCCCGGCGCCACGCACCGCTTCGAGGTCGCTCGCGAAGACTGCCACGGGCAACTGAACTCCAGCCCACCGCTCACCGTCACCACACCGCCCGGCCCGGCGGCGCCCCCCGGCGCGCCGAGCGGCCTGACGGTCGGCGCCCGCACCGCCACCTCGGTCACGCTGTCCTGGAGTGGCGCGCCCGGAACCATTGGATACGCGGTCTACGAGGGCGGCAGCCGGGTCGCCACCACATCGGCGCCCAGCGTGGTGCTGCGCGGTCTGTGGCGCGACACCGACCACTCGTACACCGTCGCGGCCGTGGACCCGGCCGGCGGTGAATCGGCGCACACGGCCCCCGTTTCCGCGACGACCGCACCGTGCCCGGACGCGACCGTCCGGCCCAGCGTGGTGAACCCGCCGACCCAGGTCACGGCCAGCGCGCTGTCCGCCTCGTCGGTGGCGCTGTCGTGGGCACAGGACTTCGAGGCGACGTCGTTCACCGTGTACCGCCTCGGGACCACCGCGCGGGCCGTGGCCGTCACCCGTATCCTGTCGGCGATCGTTACCGGACTGCCGTCCGGAGACGCGGCCAGCTATGCGGTCGTCGCGCACAGCGCGACGTGTGGACCGTCCCGGTTGAGCGCCCCCGCGTCGGTCACCACACCGGCCGGGCCGGCGGCCCGCCCGGCCGCACCGGCCGGCTTCAGCGTCGTGTCGAGCACGCCGAACCCCGACTTCACCGGTACGGTGACGCTCGCCTGGTCGCAGCCGCCCGGTGACGACCCGCCAGTGCGCTATCGGGTGTACGAAGGGGCGACCGTCCTCGCGACCACGACCGCTCCCGGCGTGACGCTACGCCTGCCCGGCGGCCCGACCCACGCGGTCACCGTGGCCGCGGTCAACGCCGCCGGCCACGAGTCGCCGCAAAGCGACCCGCTCACCTTCACCGTCCCCTTCCTCCCCCCGCCCTAACCCAGGTGCGCGTGCATGTGTTCGCTACGGTGCGGCCATGCCGGAACCGGACGACGATGACGCCGAGTACGACAACATCATCGCCGACTACGCCGCCGGCCACGACGTCGCGGACATCGAAGAGCGCTACCACGTCACCCGAGCCGAGATCGAGTGGCTGGTGGCCGAGGACGCGCGCTACGAGGCCGACGACCCGGCGCCCGGATCCGCGGCCATGCCGGAACCGGAAGACGATGACGCCGAGTACGACAACATCATCGCCGACTACGCCGCCGGCCACGACGTCGCGGACATCGAGAAGCGCTACCACGTCACCCGGGCCCAGATCGAGTGGCTGGTGGCCGGGAACGCGCCCCACGAGGCCCACCGCGCGGCGCCCGGGTCCGCGCCGAGCGCCACCCCGCCGGTGCCCGTGCTGATCGCCGTCGTCCTGCTCGGCCTGGAGACGGCGCTGCCACTGGTGGGTATCGTCGCCGTCGCGCCGGCCGGCGCATGGGCACTGGCGGCGTGCGCCATGCCCGTCATCGCCGTCAACGCGGCAGCGGCCTACGGGCTCCGGCGCGGCTGGCGCGGTGCCCAGGTGGTCACGGTCGTGTTCGGCGCGATGCTGCTGGTGAACGGGGTGATCAATCTGGGCTTCAGCGGCGTCGAGTTCGGGTTCCTGTTCTGGTTGGCGGTCGTCGGCGCGGCGCCGGCGGTGCTGGTGCTGGTGCCCGCGTCCGCCCGCGCCTGGTTCGCACGCTGACATCGAGGCGCCGTTGCGCACTCGGTGGGCGTCGGAGAGCATGGCAAGGGTGCTCGTGGTGGACGCCCCGATCGTCACCGATCGACGAACTGGTCTGCGCCCTGCTCGCCGATGAGTGGGCGCAACGACGCTCAAGACCTGCCTAGCCGCCGCCAGGCGGCTGATGCTGGGCCGCGACATCGAGCCGGCGTTCGGGCATTCGTTCTGGCCGGCCGGGCTGGCTGACCTGCTCGGTGGACAGCCGGACCACGGTCAACGGCTCTGGTTGGTCAAGCTGGTCCAGGCGCTCCAGATCGGACGCGGGCACCAGCGCGACGATCGCCTTGCCGTGCCGCGTGACCACGATGCGTTCGCCGCCATAGACCACCCGGTTCACCAGGTCCGCGAACTCCGCCCGCGCCTGCGTCACCGGGACCTCGTACGCCATCACGCTAGTATACGTTCTGTACAGAATATACATTCTGTACGTCGGACGCTCCTGCGGACTTGGGGAGGCGAGCGGATTGCGGGACCACAAGGAAACGCTGCCCGCGACAACGCACAACGGTGGCGTCGGCGTACCGACCGGTCCCGCGGGCCGAAGCGAACCGGTCGCCCTGCGCCGGAACCGAGACTTCCTGCTGCTCTGGACCGGTCAAGCGGTATCCGCCATGGGTTCCAGCATGGCGGCGGTCATCTATCCGCTGCTGGCCTTGGCCGCCACCAGCTCCGCCACCCTGGCGGGTCTGGTCGGGTTCGTCGGCATGGCCGTGGCCGTGTTGCTCCGGTTGCCCGCCGGCGTGCTCGCCGACCGCTATCCGCTCAAGCCGCTCATGATCACATCAGACCTCATCAGAACGGCGACGACAGCGTCGATAGTCATCACGGTCGCCGCGGACCGCGTGACCGTGGCGCACTTGCTCGCCGCGGCGGTCCTCAACGCGGCGGCCGGCACCGTGTTCGACTCCGCACAAGCGGTGGCCGTGCGCCACGTCGTGCCCAGCGGGCACCTTCCGCGAGCACTGGCGCAGAACGAGGCCCGAGGGCACATCGCCATCCTTGCCGGACGGCCGGCCGGCGGCTATCTCTACGGCATCAGCGCCGCGCTGCCGGTCCTCGCCGACGCCCTGTCCTTCCTGACCAGCGCAGCCCTGATCTACCCGGTTCGCAATCCGTTGCATGACCGCCAGGACCGGCGCACCCGGGGACCGATCTGGCGCGACATTCCTACCGGCCTTCGCCACGTCTGGCACTCGGCGTTCCTTCGCACCACTCTGCTGTGCGCGGCCGGAATCAACACCGTCTTCGCCGGTCTCTCCCTGATCGTCATCGTCACGCAGACCGCGAACGGGACAGCCGCCGCTGGCATCGGCGCCGTATTCAGCATCGGCGCGATCGGTGGCATCCTCGGCGCCTGGGCATCAGCGCCCATCCACCGGTTGTTGTCCCCATCCCGGCTGATCTACGCCTTCGGCTGGATCGCCACGCTCGCCCTCACCGCGCTCAGCCAGACGCACAACAGCTACGCGGTCGGTCTGCTGCTCGCCGTCGTCTTCTTCGCCGCGGCCCCGGCCAACGCCATGCTCTTCGCGGCACAGATCGACATCACCCCGCCCGAGCTACAGGGTCGGGTGATCAGCGCGACGATGCTGACCGCCGGGATCGCCGCCCCGCTAGGACCGCTCCTCGGCGGACTCCTTCTCGACCACGCGGGACATGCGCCAACGTTCCTCGCGTTCTCGGCTCTGGTCGCGGTCCTCACCGTCACCATGCACTTCAGCACCGCCATCCGAACCATGCGTACGCCAGGCGAGAACTAAGTCGGTACGGACGCCGCGCCCGCGCTGGGCTCACTGGGGTTTGTGGATGACGGCCTGCAGGTAGTCCATCCGGAGGACCAGGGTGCCGTCGTCGGCGACGTTGAAGCGCTTGACCGTCTCCACCATCTCGGCGCGAAGGGCGGCGGCGCGGTCGGGTTCCAGCGCCGCGAGCGTTTTGTTGGTCGGACCGTAGAAGGTGGCGAAGAACTCCGCCTGGTGCTCGGCGGACGGGAACCGCCACAGGAAGCTGCGGCGCGGCGCCGAGATGGTCACCTCGGGGCCGAACAGCTCACGCAGGCGCTGCTCGTCGCCCCACAACACCGGTGGCTTCAAACCGGGCGGCGGCGCGACGTAGCGCCCGATGGCCCGGAACAGCTCCGCGACGTAGCTGTCCGGCGTCCAGTTGACCATGCCGATCCGCCCGCCGGGCCGGCAGACCCGGAACAGTTCGGCGGCCGTCCGCTCCTGGTCGGGGGCGAACATGGCGCCGCAGGTGGACAGCACGACGTCGAAGGAGGCGTCCGGGAAGGGCAGGGCCTCGGCGTCGGCCTCCTGGAACGACACCTCCAGCCCCTCTGCCCGGGCCCGCTGGCGGGCGCGGTCGAGCAGGGCGGGGACGTAGTCGACGCCGACGACGTTGCAGAACCGCCGGGCGGCGGCCAGCGCGGCGTTGCCGTTGCCGCAGGCGACGTCCAGCACCCGTTCGCCGGCGCGCAGGTCGACGGCCTCACACAGCAGTTCGGCGGTCAGCAGCAGTCGGGTGCCGACGGCCGAGTAGTCCCCCGCGGACCAAGCGGCTTGTTGCCGTTGCTTGATGGTGGTGGTATCCATGGCGTTCTCCCTGGTCAGACCTGCGGTTCAGGCCGCATAGGGCAACGCTAGGACGCCGGCCGGACAGTCGTATCGGGAACGCTTCCCTAACTCTGGCCGTCCGGCTCCCTATCTTTGCCGGGGACGGCTCCGTCACCGGCCGGGACGACCTCGGACAGCGGCGCCAACCGCAGCCGCCGCACCGCCTCGGTGGGCAGCCCGCCGAGAGCCACCCGCAAGGGCTGGTCGACCGGCAGCTCGTCATCCCGGTACGTGACGAGCAGCAGCGCCCTGGTGCGCTCGATCCGCCGCCCGAGGAACACCAGCAGGTCCAGCGTCGCCTCGTCGGCCCAGTGGGCGTCCTCGACCACCACGACCCGCGCGGGCTCCTGGTCCAGCTCGTCGAGGAGCGCGGCGAACAGCTCCTCGCGCGGGCTTCCGGCGGCCAGCAGCGCGGCGAGCCGGCCGCCCGCCTGGCGCCCGATGTCGTACAGCGGACCCAACGCCCGGGGCGTGAGCAGCGGGTCGCAGGCCCCGACGAGGAAGGTGACGCCCGCCGAGTGCCGCTCACCGACTCGAATCGTCGAACTTTCGCGTTTGTATCGCATCCTGTATGAGGATGCGGCACGCCCCATCCGTCAAGTGCCGCGATGGGAGACTGGCGGCGCCCCGACGCCGGCCATAGTGCCAACAAAGGCCGCATATCGCTGCGGGCGCAACGTTGCTCTCGTGAATCTTGACGCCGCAGCGTCGTGATAGCGACGTTAAAACGTCAAGATTTCCCACGACGTTCCGCGCCTCAAGATTAAGACCGTGTCTCATTTGGTGATCTTGGTGGGTTTGGTGAGTCGGCGGTGGCAGATCAGGGCGCAGGCGATGGTGATGAAGGCCTGGAAATGCTCGGCGTAACGCTCGTATCGGCGTACCAGGCGGCGGTAGCGCATCAACCAGGACAAGGATCGCTCGATGACCCAGCGGTGGCGGCCCAGCCGGGTGGACGATTCGATGCCGGGACGGGCCAGCCGGGCGGTGATGCGGCGTTGACGCAGATCAGCGTGGATGTACTGGTTGTTGTAGGCCTTGTCCCCGTGCAGCTTTGCCGGCCGGTTGCGCCGCCTGCCGCGAGGAGATCGGATGGGTGCCAGGCTGTCCAGCAGCGGCACCAGAAGGTGGGAGTCGTGGGTGTTGGCGGCCGAGACTAGTGCGGTCAACGGCAGGCCGGTCCGCTCGGACAGCACGTGGATCTTGCTGCCCGGCTTGCCGCGGTCGACCGGGTTTGGCCCGGTCAGGTCCCCCTTTTCTCCGCCCGGACGGTGATCGAGTCGACCACCGCCCGCGACCAGTCGATCCCGCCCGCGGCGCCGAGCCGGTCCAGGACGGCTTGGTGCAGCCGTTCCCACAGGCCGGCTCGGGTCCATTCGGCGAACCGGCGGTGCGCGGTGGCCCGGGTGACCCCGAACATTTCCTCCGGCAACTTCCACCAGGAGCAACCAGCCTGGGTCAGGTACAAGATCGCGGCCAGGACCCGCCGGTCGTCCACCCGCCGGCGGCCTCCGCCCTGCCGGCGTACCGGTGCGGGCGGGATCAGTGGCGCGGCCAGTTCCCACAACGATTCTGGGGCCCACTTCGCGATCACCTTGTCGTCCACGAACGAAGATCATCGCTCTTGACCCCACCACAATCCAAATGAGACACGGTCTAAGGATCACCGCGTTAACGTGGCAGCCAGCCAGCCAAAGGTTATTGAGCGGTAGCTGGTGGTGAGTCGCTGCTACTGTCAGCGCATGGAAGCCTTGGTGTTTCTGGCCGTCGTGGCCGCGGTGATCGCCGCGAGCGTGGGATATGTGGCTTGGCGCGACCGGCGTGGCCGAGGACAACACGTGGACCCATCCGTCAGCGACGACGCCCGCGTCCAGGCGGATCGGCAAGCCGTTCAAGGCCTGCTCGGCTACTCGGGCATGCCCGTCACCGACTTCCTGCCCGGCAGACCGGAACGCGGCCGTTGAGTCAGGCGGCTTCCCGGTCGTTCCAGTCGATGTGGTGGCCGTAGATCCAGGCGTGCGACTTGGGGTTGGCGAAAAGCCTCAACGCGACGGGCATCATGAGATCGCGGAAGACGCGGGCGACCGGGCCGGCGGTTTTGCTGTTGGAGAGGGTCTTGGAGTAGGCCACCACCTTCTCCACGCGCGGGCGGCGCAGTTGCTCGTAGGTGGTGTACGCGGTGGTGACGTCGGGTGCGTCGCGTAGGCATTTGGCGAGCACGACGGCGTCCTCTATCGCCATTGAGGCGCCCTGGCCGGCGGAGGGTGAGGTGGCGTGCACGGCGTCGCCGATCAACGCGACTGGCCCGCGGTGCCACACCGGACTGGTCGGGATGTCGTGTACCGGGTACGCGCCGACGTCGCCGGTGAGGTTGCCGAGGATGTTCCTGATGACCGGCGTGTCGTCGGCGAAGAGGTCGATCAGGTGTTGCCGCCACTGCTCGGGCGTCACCGCGGCCAACTCCCGCTGGCTCGGCTCGTGCGGGCGGTGCAGGTTGGCGAACCAGTAGATCTCGCCGGCTTCCCGGACCAGGTAACCGAAGAAGGCCCGCTTGCCGAAGACGAAGTGCTGGGTGTTGGTGGTGGGGGTCAGCGCGGTGTCACGGCTGTAGCCGCCGACGCTGAGCAGTCCGGTGAAGCGCGGCGGCGGCGCGTCGGGATCGAGTAGTCGGCGGGTGCGTGAGTGGATGCCGTCCGCTCCGATGAGGAGGTCACCGGTGGCCTCGGTGCCGTCGGTGAATCGTGCCGCCACGCCGGTGGGCGTGGTGCGGTAGGTGTCGAGGCGCTTGCCGTACTCGATGGCGATGCCGCGGGCGTGGGCTTCGGCGCGCAGCACTTTCTGCAACTCGCCGCGACGGATGCAGACGCTCACCGTGCCGTCCGGCAGCGGGGTTCCGTTGGCGACCTCGCCGAGCCGCTTCCCGGTGCCACTCCACATGATCATGCGCGGGATGGGGAACCCTCGGCGGGCGATGTCGACGTCGATAGCGCGCAGCGCGTCGAGGCCGTTGGAGGCGGTGTTCAGGAACAACCCCGCGTAGTCGTCCGGCTGCGGGTACGCCTCGTGGATCACAGGTTCGATGCCGGCGCGGCGCAGCGCCATGGCCGCGGTCAACCCGCCGATGCCACCACCGATGATCAATGCTTTGGTCATTGCCGTCTCCGCCTTCTGGTGCTATCCTCGTGACGCTAAGTTATTTAGTTTGTCCGAACGAAATATATGGGGAGGGTGGCGCGAGTGTCAAGCGACGCGGATCGGCGCGGCGAACTGCTCGCCGCGCTGCACCAGGCGGGCCGCGAACACAGCAACGCCGCGGTGATGTTTCACGCCGCCGTCGGCGCCCGGATGGGCCTGGGCATGACGGAGGAGAAGACCCTCGACCTGCTGGAGCGGGAGGGTCCGTTGACGGCGGGCGAGATCGCCGCGCACACCGGGCTGGCGCCCGCGTCGGTGAGCGGCCTCGTCGACCGGTTGGAGCGCAAGGGATTCGTCCGCCGGGTGCGCGACCGCGGCGACGGCCGCCGGGTCATCGTCGAGATGAACAGGGAACACGTGGGAAGCTTCGGTGCCCTGTTCGCCACCTTCGTCGCCGGGCTGGAAGCGCTGTACGCGGGTTACACCGACGAGCAACTCGCGGTGATTCTCGACTTTCTCCGCCGCTCGTCCGCCATCCAGCGGGAGGCTACCGGCGAACTGACCAGTCAGACCTGACGGCGACCGGCAGCGCCTCCGCCACCCGAACAAATTGATCGACACTTAGCGTTCCGTGCTCTCGCGCCGGCCCGCCGTCTGTACGACGATGGCGAGCGGGAGGTGAACCGGCGATGCGCGTGCTGCTGGTCGAAGACGACGCCCGGTTCGCCCGCGCGCTGACGGCCGCGCTGCGCCGCAGCGGGTACGAGGTCGACCACGCCCCCACGGCGGCGGCCGCGCTCGCGGCGCCCGCCGCCGACCTGGTGCTGCTCGACGTCGGGTTGCCCGACGGCGACGGGCTGGACGTGTGCCGGCGGCTGCGCGACGAGGGCGAGGTGGCCATCATCATGCTGACCGCGCGCGGCGATGAGCGCGACCGGGTGGCCGGGTTGCGCGGCGGCGCCGACGACTACGTGGTCAAGCCGTTCGGGTTCGCCGAGTTGCAGGCGCGCATCGAGGCGGTGCTGCGCCGCGCCCGCCCCCGCCCGGCCGGCGTCCGCGAGGTGGGCGGGCTACGCGTCGACCTGGACCGGCACGAGGCCCGGGTCGAGGGCCGGCCGGTGACCTTGACCCGTAAGGAGTTCCATCTGCTCAGCCTGCTGGTGACCGAGCCGGGCGCGGCCGTGCGCCGGGAGCGGCTGCTCACCGAGGTGTGGCACACGTCGTGGCGGGGCACGTCGCGCACCCTGGACGTGCACATGGCGACGCTGCGCGGCAAGATCGGCGCCAGCGCGCAGATCGAGACGATCCGCGGCGTCGGCTACCGGATCGTGCCCGGCCCGGCCCGCCCGTAGCCGCCGGGAGACCCGCCATGCAGCGCCGACTCCTCATCACGTACCTGACCCTGCTCGCCGCCGTGCTGGCCGGTCTGAGCGTGCCGCTCGGCGTCACGGTCGCGTCGCGCAACGCGCAGGAGATGTTCATCGACCGGCTCAACGACGCCGCGCGGTTCGCCTCCCTCGCCGAACCGGCCCTGCGCACCGGGTACATCCAGACGCTGCAGGCCGAGCTGCGCCAGTACGACGAGATGTTCGGCATCGCCGCCGCGGTGGCGGGCCGGGACGGCCGGCTCGTCCTCACCTCGCGGGCGGACCTCGACGTGGCCGCCGAGCCGGTGCGCACCCGGGTCGAGGCCGCGCTGTCCGGCGAGCGGGCCGGCTTCGGCGGCGGCCTGTGGCCGTGGCGCGACGACCCGCTCATCGTCGCCGAGCCGGTCGGCCGGGGCGGCGACATCATCGGCGTCGTGGTGACCGTGTCCCCATCGGACACCCTGCGCGCGGTGACGCTGCGCGGCTGGGCGCTGCTGGTCGGGCTGAGCCTGCTGGTGTTGCTGGTCGGCGCGGGCGCCGCGGTGCCGCTGACCCGGTGGATGCTGCGGCCGGTGCGCGACCTGGACGACGCCGCGCTCGCCTGGGCCGACGGCCGGTTCGGCGACCGGGTGCTGGCCGGATCCGGGCCGCCGGAACTGCGCCAGCTCACCACCTCGTTCAACACGATGGCCGAGCGGATCGCCACCCTCGTGGAACGGCAGCGCAGTTTCGTCTCGTACGCCAGCCACCAGCTGCGTACCCCGCTGGCCACGATGCGGCTGTCCGTGGACAACCTCGGGCCGGCGGTGCGCGCGGACGGCCTCGACGACTACCGGATGGTCACCGAGGAGATCGTGCACATGGGACGGATGTGCGACGCGCTGCTCACGTACGCCCGCGCCGAGGCCACCGCCGACGAGGCCGTCGAGGTGGACGCCGCCGCGGTCGCCGACGTACGGGTCGCGGTCTGGCGCCAGGCCGCCGCACTGGCCGGCGTCGCGTTGACCCGCACGGGCGCCGACCGGGCGCCGGTGCGCGCCGCCCCGGAGGCGCTCGACCAGGCGCTCGACGCGTTGCTCAGCAACGCGGTCAAGTTCGCCGGGAGCGGCGCGGCCGTGACCGTGACGGTCGAACCGCTCGGGTCCGATGTGGACATCCATGTCGTGGACACCGGGCCCGGCATGCCGGCGGACGACCTGGCCAAGGCCGCGCAGCCGTTCTGGCGCCGCTCCGCGCACCAGAACGTGGCGGGCTCCGGCCTCGGCATCACGGTGGCCGACGCGCTGATCGCCGCCTCCGGCGGCCGGCTCGACCTCATGCCGGCCGAGCCGCACGGCCTGCACGCCCGGGTCCGCCTGCGGTCGGCCCCGTGAGGCGCGCTGCGGCCGCCGCCGCGGTCCTCCTCGTCCTTGGTACGCCCAGCGCCTGTGACCGGGCACCGGACGCTGCCCTGGACGGGCTGCGGATCGCGGCCGGCGCTCCCGGCGACGTGTACTTCGCACTCGGGCAGGCGCTCGCCGCGGCGGCCCCCGGCGCGCGGGTGCTGCGGACCGGCGGCTCCCTGGACAACCTGAAGCTGGTCGGCGAGGGCGGCGCCGACGCGGGGTTCGCCACAGTGGACACCGTGACGCTGGCCACCCAGGGCGACGCGCCGTTCCGCGCCGCCCGGCCGCTCGTCGCGCTGGCCCGGCTCTACGACGACTACCTGCAGATCGTGGTGCCCGCCGACAGCGACGTCGACCGGGTCGGCGACCTGGCCGGGCGCACCGTGTCGACCGGGCCGCCCGGCTCGGGCACCGCGGTGGTGGCGGACCGCGTGCTGGGCGGCGCCGCGACCGTCCGGCTCTCCCCCACCGACTCGGCCGACGCGCTGCGGACCGGCCGGGTCGACGCCCTCGTGGTGACCGGCGGTCTGCCGATGCCGGCCGTGCAGCGGCTGTCCGAGCAGCGCCCGATCCGGCTGATCGGCCTGCGCTCCGAGATCGACGACCTGCGGTCCCGGTACGGCGAGCAGTACCAGCCGCGCACCATCCCGGCCCGCACCTACGGCGTGCGGAGCGAGGTCGAGACGCTGGGCGTCGCCAACGTCCTCGTGGTGCGCCCCGATCTGCCCGACGACACCGCGTACCGCCTCACCCAGCTGCTCTTCGACGCGAAGGCCGACCTGGTCCGGGCGCACCAGGAGGCGCGGCGGCTGGACCGGCGCGCGGCGCCGGCCACGTTGCCGGTACCGCTGCACCGGGCCGCGGTGCGCTACTACCGCGACCACAAGGTGCTGGCGTAGTCAGATCCGCTGGAGGGCGAACCAGTTCAGGTACCAGCCGCCGCCGCCCCTCGGGACGGACAGCGTGATGGTCTGGCGGCCGGCCGGCAGCGCGACCGGGTCGGCCGCGCGGACCGTCCGCCACGCCCCGCCCGTGCTGACCGGGTCCTCGTACCGGCGGTCGCCGGCCGACAGGGCGATCCGGGCGCCCTTCGTGACCGCGAACGTGGCGACCCGGTAGCTGACCTGGTACTGCCCGGCCGCCGGCACGTCCACCTCGTACTCGACGGAGCCGCCGAGCACGCCGAAGCCGGTGTCGTCGCCGAGCACGAACCCGTTGCCGGCCACCCCGTCGTACCCGCACGTCGTAGTCGTCGGCCAGTCCGCGCAGGCGTGTACGTACGCCTTCGCGTCGACGTCGGCCGCGGCCCACTGGCCGGGCCGGGTCGTGGCGCCGGTGGTGCGGGACCGTTCCGCCTGGACGGTGACCGACCGCCCCGGCGTGTCCGGCAGCCGCACCGGCGCCGGCGCGAGCAGGTCGCCGACGTCCACCGAGTACAGCCACTGGTCCAGCCGCACGCCGGACCGACCGGGACGCGAATGCATGGCGGACACCCACAGCCGGCCCGCCGCGTCGACCGGGCCGAGCCGGTGGTCGTCGACGTTCCCCTCGACCGTGGGGAGCAGCTTGCGCCCGATGTCGACCGGGGTGCCGGTGCGGAAGGACAGCGCGCCGCCGGCCGGCTCGGCGCGCGTCGTGAGCACGGTGCCGCCGAACGCGAGCGCGAGCACCGCCTTGCTGCGCGGGTCCTGGACCAGGTCTTCGATCGCGAGCACGTGGTCGGCCTGCAGGATGTCGTAGTCGGGCCGGCAGGTCAGGCCCCACCCGCGCGCGCCGCCGGACGTGCGGTACCGGTGCGGCGCCCAGCCCGGCCGGTGCCGGCACTCGCCGCGCGCCAACCGCCGCCGCCCGTCCCCGGCCGCGTAGACGGCGAGCCTGCCGCCCTGGAAGTTGTGCATCCTGGACACCCACAGGTTGCCGAGGTGGTCGTACAGGAAGGCGCCGTACGCGTAGAAGGCGCCGTCGTCCGGATCGCGGTCGCCGGGGAGGATCGGCGCGGACACCGGCCGGATCGCGCCGCTGCCGGCGTCGTACCCGAACTCCTGCACGACCGTGTGGGGAAACCTGCCCGGCCCCCGGTAGACGTCCAGACCGACGGCGAACCGCTCGTCGCCGTCCCGCCCGGTCGGGTCGGCCCGCACCGCGCGCACCGACACCCGTTCCCCGGCGAGCGCCGGGTAGCGATATTCGCCGGTCACCACGACCGCGTACCGCCCCTGCCGGTCCGGCCCGGTCAGCCGCAGCGCGAGCAGGCCGCCGTTGCCCTGCCGGCCGTAGCGCGCCACCACGAGGTCGCGGGACCGTGGCAGCCGCGCCAGGTCGTGCAGGTCGTCGTGGGCGACGGTGCCGGCCATCGGGGCGACCCGCCACTCGTTGTCCACTGTGGCCAGGACGCCGAAGCGTGGCCACGGGCCGGGTCGGGCGCCGTCCGCCCGGTGGGTGGTGAACGCGACACCGCCGTCCACCGGCAGCAGGCCGGTCACCGAGGGGGCGCCCGGGCCGGCCGGTCCGATGTCGACGGTCTGGAAGCCGCCGGACGGCGGGTGGTACGCGGCCACCACGGTCCGGTCGGCGGTGGGCGCGCTGAGGTCGGGGTTGTGGCCGAGGCCGGCGATCAGCACCGTGCCGTCCGCGCCGAGCGCGGTGCGGTACGCCTGGACGCCGGGCGGGAACTCCCAGCCCGGCACGGCGACCCGCGCCACGGCCTGGCCGGACGGGGTGACCGCCGCGCCGTCCAGCGCGCCGAACGACCCGGCCCGGCCGTGCACGGTGACCGTGGCGTACCGGGGCTCGGCGGTGTGCGGCGGTGGTGGCGAGGGCTGGCCGTCCGGCGCGGCGGTCAGCCCGATGGCCACCACCAGTCCACCGGCGGTGACAACCCGCTTGCCTCCCACGGGACGCACGGTACCAACCACGCGCCCGCCCCACGCACCGCTGAATTCGGCGCCCCGATCACGCATGTTAGAGGAACGTAAAGGCCCCTCCTATTGCCCGGAACGCGCGTCTAGGCTGAGCGCATCTCCGGACGACGGGAGATCATCCCATGCCCGTGCCCGACATGGCACCGCAACGCTATAGCGAGCAGACGCGAATCAATACCTCGACCGACTTCCTCGCTGATCAAGAGCCGGTAGACCTGGATCTCGACGGCATGGCCGAGTTCGCGATGAACATGACCGTCATCGCGCGCAATGTCACGACCCAGATGGCGGACATTTCCGATCTCGTCCAGCTTCCGATGGACGCCTGGAATGGCCCGGTGCTGGGCGAGGCCCGTTTCGCGCGGAGCCGGACGAGCCACCATTATCAAGAGCTGGTGACCTATTTACAGACACTGGGCACCGCGCTGAACAACATCGGGATGGCGGCGCAGACCATCGCCGACGCGTACACGTCCACCGACGGCTGGTCGGCCGCCGACCTCGAGGCGGTGCTGTTCGCGTTCGGCGACAAGGACGTGGCCCCGCCGTCCGGGCTGCCCGCAGGCGAATACCGGACCTACAACGACATGCTGCGCGCCGGCGAGTTGCCACCGGCGGACGAAGCGGCCTGGAGCGAGTGGGACGAGCGCGAGAACCCGGACGGCTCCAGCACCCGGACCGCGACCGGGCCGAACGGCCAGCGGATCGAGATCACCACGTCGTACGCCCACGGCGCGCGGACGGAGACCACGATCATCCGGGCCGCGGACGGCCAGGTGCTGTCCCACACCGGCGTGCGCACGTCGGGATACACGATGGCCTACCACGGCGGCACCACCACCACCCAGCTCCGGGACGGGCAGGTGGTCGGCCGGACCGTGGAGAGCTACAGCACCGCGTCCGGCGATATCCGCCGCACCACCGTCCGCGAGGACGCCACCGGCAACGAGGTGGCGCGCACCGAAACCGTCGTCGCGGCCAACGACGACAACGAGGTCGTCACCACCACGACGAGCTACCTCCCGGGAGAGGCGCCGCAGGTCACCCGCGAGGCGGTGGGCGCGATCACCGCCGATCCGTCCGGCCCGGCCTCGCCGAGCACGGCGGCGAACGAAGAGATCCGCGAGCGGTACTGACCGACCAGGCGGAGGAGCCCATGGCCGACGACTACTGGGGCGCCCAGGTGACCTGGAGCTCCGCGAGCGTTCCGGGCGGAAACTTCTACGAGATGCCCGACGACCGGGACATCGACTTCACCCCGCACCCGGACGAGGCGGACACCTCGATCGAGTCGATCTATCCGCAGATCATGAACCAGCATCCCGAGTACATCTCGCTGCTGGCCGACCGCTGGCAGAACGCCCATGACCTGCTGGTGAGCGTCCGCGACCAGCTCCGGCGGCAGAGTGACCGGCTCTACCACGAACACTGGCGGTCGGCGCGCGCCCGGGACGCCTTCATGGCGAAGGGACCCGGCGAGGCGCTGGTCTACCTCGACGCGTGGATCGAGGCCGTGCGGCAGAACGTGACCGGCCTCCGCTCGGTGGTGGAGGATGTCCACGACGCCCGCGGCGAGATGGAGGAGCTCTGGCAGCGGTACCAGGACGAGGTCGAGGCGGCGCAGAACCTCGGCTGGCGGGAGGAGGGCCGGGCCCTGCTCGGGGGCTTCGACATCAACATCACCGGCGGCGGTGGCGCGCGGCTGCCCGGCTTCAGCATGGGCTTCGACACCAGCGACGAGCGGGAAGGGGAGGCGATGGCCAACGTCGCGGAGGTGGCGGAGGACCGCAGCCACGACGCCCGGCGGATCGCGTACCGGCTCGGCAACGCGTACAGCGACGCGCTGACCTGGCTCGTCGGCGGTCATGGGCCGCTCTTCAAGCCCATGGACGCCGTGTACAACCCGCCCCACCCACCGATGCCCGCGGTCCCCGACGTGTCGGGGCTGTCCGGCGCACCGCCCGCGATCGGGACTCCCCCGGCGTTCACCATCCCGGCGCCACCTCCGGTCCCCACCGCGCCGCCCGTCCCGCAGGCGCCCGCGCCGCCGACCGTCCACGTGCCCACGCTCACCCCACCCGCACCGCCCGCCGTACCCGTGCCGCCGGCGCCCGGCACCGGACCGCGTCCGGTCCAGGCGCCCGGCGTACCCCCGCTGCCAGCTGTTCCTCCCGCGCGGCCCGGCGTGCGCCCGGGCCCGGCCATCCGCGCACCGGGAATCGCCGCCGCCGGAGCGGGGGGCGCCACGGCCGGTGCCGCCGCGCCGGCCGCGCCGCCCGCCGGCCGGACCATCGGCCGCCCGACCCTGCCGCCCGCGGCGCAGGCGCCGCCGCCGGGGCGGACCATCGACCGCAAGCGACCGGCGCCGGGCGAGGAGAAACGTCCCTCGCTCGCCGCGCCGGCGACCGGCGAGGAGCCGTTCACCCGCCCGCCGAACGCGGCGCCGCCGGTGCTGAACAACCCGCGGGCCGGCCGGGACAAGCCCGACCGGCGGGAGCGCCAGCGGCCCGCCGAGCCGGCGCCCACCCATCACGACCCGACCGCGGTACCGCCGGTGCTGCGCCCGCCGGCGGCCAGCCGGCCGGCGCCACCGGTGTCCGGGCGCCGCGCCCCGCGGCCGACCGCGCCGCCGCTCCCCGGCTCCCCGGAGTGGGGAATCGCGGGGGCGCGCGCGGGCGCCGCCGATCCCGTGCTGAAGGCGCCGACGCCACCGGCGCCACCCCGGCAGGCAGAGGTGCCGGCGCGACTGCGCGGTAGGGCACCGTCCCGCGATGCCGCACCCGAGGTACCCGCGCGGCGCCCCGTCGCGGACAGCGCCGCTTCCCCTGGGCCTATCCCCGACGAGGAGCAGAAGATCATCACCGACGAAGCGGCCTTCGGCGTGGAGACGCCGGGTGGGGGCGTCGTCGGTCGGCGGCCCGCCGACCGCGGCTATCGCGCCGAGCCACCGACCGCCCTGTGAACCTCCCGTTCGCGGCGCCGCCGCTCAGCCACGTGCCTTGAGGTACGGCCTATCCCCCTGGTTGTACGTCGCGGCCGCCTACCGCGCCGGTTGCACGCCAACCTCAAACCACCGCTGGATGCGCCGCCCGCATCGTTCTTTTAGCTTTTCCGGGGTTCACCGGGGGTGCGGCGACGACGGCCGCGCACGCGGCGGCGTCGAACGGTTTGGGGAGGACACCTAGGTGGAACAGCGGATTTCGTCGGAGGACGGCCGGTGCGGTCTGCGGTGGTCCAGACGCGCGGTGCTCGTCGCCGGGCTCGCGCTCGCCGGTTGCGGAGGGCCGGAACGGCCCAGCATCAGGGAGTCGGCGAACCCGTCCACGGGCGAGCCGACCACGCAGGCGCTCCAGGGCATGCTGAACCGGCGGGCCAAGGCGCTGACCGCGGGCGATGAGAAGGGCTTCCTGGCCGACCTGGACCCGTCCAACGACAAGATGATCCAGCAGCAGAAGCTGGTCTTCGCCAACCTGCGCCAGTTCAAGCTCAGCACGTTCAAGTACATCAGCCAGCAGGTCTTCGCGCCGCGCCAGGACGGTGAGCGGTACGTGTTCGCGCCCATCCACGAGGTCGCGCAGCTCACCGCCGACGAGGGACCCGGCGGAGTCTCGCCCGCCGGCAGCTTCCGGTACTCGGTGGCGCGCCGGGACGGCAAGCTGGTGATCATCGGGATCGACCCGATCGGCACCAAGGAGGACGACCCGGCGGGACTGCGCCCGCACGCGCCCTGGTACCTGACCCCGCTGAAGGTCACGTACGCGGGCACGGTGTGCCTGGTCGGCGACGACAGCGTGACCGACCTGGACCGGTACGCGGCCAGCGCGCAGTCGGAACTGCGGCACGTCGAGGGCCTCTGGGGCGACCGGCTGCGCTTCCCCGGACATGTGCTGTTCTTCACCCGGGACGAGGGCAACTTCGCCAAGTGGTTCAGCGTCGGCAAGGCCAGCAACTTCCAGCCCACCGTCGAGGGCTACCAGATCCCCCAGTACGGCGTGCGGCAGAACGGCGACATCTACAACGACCAGTACGCCGGGTCACGCATCTTGATCAACCTGAAGCGGATCGACCTGTTCGGCGACGACCCGCGGCGGGTGATCCGGCACGAGCTGGCGCACGCCGTCACCTCCCGGGCGGTCACCGTCAGCCCGGGTGGCTGGGTGCTCGGCGCGCCGACCTGGGCGATCGAGGGCTTCGCGCGGTGGTCTGAGGGCACCGTCGCGGCGGGCGTGTCGGGCGGCAAGTTCCGCGGGAAACTGCCTACCTCGAAGGACTTCTACGGCGACGACATCTCCTTCAACTACGCCCTGTCCTCGACCGCGTTCCGGTACGTGGAATCGTCGGCCTGCCAGCAAGTTGAGCTCGCCGGCACGGCGGGCTGGCGGCCGCCGCGTACCCTGATGCCGCCCATCGCCGCACGGTTGAGACGCTGGAGTCGCCATGTCGTTCACCGCCGCTGTTCGTTCGGTGCTTTCCCAGTATGTCCAATTCGGAGGGCGGGCCCGCCGCGCCGAGTACTGGTGGTTCGTCCTCTTCTCGGTCCTCGTCGGCATCGTGACCTCGATCCTCGATCTCGCCCTGGGCACGGACTTCGAAGGGTCCGGTGGCCTCTTCAACCTGATCGCCAACCTGGCGCTCCTGCTGCCGTCGCTGGCGGTCGCCGTGCGCCGCCTGCATGACACCGACCGGTCCGGCTGGTGGATCCTGATCGCGCTGATCCCGCTCATCGGTGCGATCGTCCTGCTGGTGTTCTTCGTGCAGGACGGCACACCCGGTCCGAACCGCTTCGGTGCCGACCCGAAGCACGCCGCGGCACCGGGCTGGGCCACCTGATCCCGCACCGGCGGCGGCGGGCGAGTCGATCTCGGTTGAAGATCACCGGGTAAAGTCCGATGCCATGCCGGAGGAGTCGCGACTGATCCAGAGCCTGCGTTCAGCCGTGGTCGCCGCACCCGCGGACGTGGCCCTGCGTCTGCACCTGGCGGAGCTGCTGCTGGACGCCGCTCAGCCCGACGCCGCCGTCGCGGAGGTGGCCGTCGCGCTGCAACACGAGCCCGGTGACGTGCAGGCGCGGGCGCTGATGGCCCGCGCCATGGGCGCCTACGCGCCCGCCGCACCGGGGGCGGACGCGACCAGCGACGCGGCACCCGCCGCACCGGAACTGCCGGCCTCCGGGGCCGCTGCGGACGGCGACGGGTTCAACTGGCGGGCCGCCGAGGACCAGGTCGGTGACGTCGTACCACCGCGGTTCGTGGAGGCGCCGCTCACCGTCGACGGCAGCGGCGACCCGGGCGGGGCGGTCGGCTGGGACGTCGACGCGCCGGGCACGGTGCGCCTCGCGGACGTCGGCGGCATGCAGAATGTCAAGGAACGGCTGGAAGCGGCGTTCCTCGCGCCGATGCGCAATCCGGAGTTGCGCAGGCTGTACGGCAAGAGTCTGCGTGGCGGCCTGCTGCTCTACGGGCCGCCCGGCTGCGGCAAAACCTTCATCGCACGGGCGGTCGCCGGCGAGCTCGGGGCCGGCTTCCTCTCCGTGTCGATCAACGACGTGCTCGACATGTGGATCGGCAACTCCGAGCGCAACATGCATGAGATCTTCGCCACCGCCCGCCGCCAGGCCCCGTGCGTGGTCTTCCTGGACGAGTTGGACGCCCTCGGCGGCAAGCGGAGCCGCACCCAGAGCAGCGGCATGCGGAACACGGTGAACCAGTTGCTGACCGAACTGGACGGCGTCGACGCCGCCGCCAATGACGGCGTCTTCGTGCTCGCGGCCACCAACGCGCCCTGGGATGTGGACATCGCCCTCCGCCGGCCCGGCCGGCTGGACCGCACCATTCTCGTGCTGCCACCCGATGCCCCGGCCCGGGAGGCGATCCTCCGTTACCACCTGCGCGACCGGCCGATCGAGAGTGTCGATCTGGGCAAGCTGGTCAAGGCCACCGACGGGCTCTCCGGGGCGGATCTGGCACACGTCTGCGAGGCCGCGGCCGAGGCGGCGCTCCTCGACTCCGCGCGATCCGGCAGCGTACGCATGATCGGGATGGCGGATCTGCTCGGCGCCGCGAAGGCCGTGCCACCGTCCGCCGAGCCGTGGTTCGCGGCCGCCCGAAACGTGGCCATGTTCGCCAACGACGGCGGCACGTACGACGATCTCCTGGCTTACCTGAAGAAACGGCGCATGCTGTGAGCCTGCACCCCATGGTCGAGCGCGCCGACGCGCTCATCGATCTCGGCCGGCACGACGAGGCCGCCGCGCTGCTGGGGCGCCGGCTGGCCGAGGACCCCGACGACGTCCGCGCCTGGACGAAGCTCAGCCGGTGCCGGCTGGCCGCCAAGGACGCTGAGCAGGCGCTCAGCGCGATCGAGGAGGCGCTGCGGCGCGCCCCCGAGGACATCAACGCGCTCTACCTGCACGCCGCCGTGCTGCGCCGGGCGAACCACCTGGAGGTGGCCGAGCGCTGGCAGAAGGCTGAGGCCTCGCTCCGCACGGCGCTGCGCCTGGATCCCCAGAACAGTCCCGTCCACGCCGCGCTCGGCGAGTTCGTGCTGTACTACCCCCATCGGCGCGCCGAGGCCCTCGAGCTGGCCCGGGAGGCCGTGCGCCTCGACCCGGAGGACGTGCGGGCCTACGAGGCCCTCTGGCTGGCCGCCGCCGCCGCGTCCGACCCGGAGACCTACCGGTGGGCGCTGCGCCAGGTGCTCCGGGTGGATCCCACCAACGGCCGCGCGCTGATGCTGGTCAGCGGCCAGGAGGCGAACCAGCCCGGCGTCACGGCCGGCCGCGCCGCGGAGATCTACGCCGACGCCCTCGCCGTCCACCCGGACAGCCCCGGCTTGCGCATGGACCTCGACCGCGCGACCTACCGCCTGCTGCGCGGCGTCCGCTGGCTGGCGCTCGTCTGCCTCGCCGCCGCCGGCGCCATGATCGACCTCTTCCCCACCGACGGCGAGGCGGTACGCGAACTGCCGGTGCCGCTCGGCAACCGCCTCTGGGTGCTCTGCGTCATGGCCGTGATCTGGGCCTTCGGCGCCTGGCGCCGGTACCGGCGGCTGCGGGCGGGCGTCCGGCTGAACGTGCGGTCCCTGGTGCGGCGCGGTAAGTGGGCGCGCATCGTGCTCGGCCAGGCGGCCTGGACGATGCTCTGCGCTCTGCTGATCACGCTGCCGCCGTGGACCGACCACACCGTTCCGCAGGTGCTCTTCTGGGCCGGCCTGCTGCCCACCCTGTCCACCATCTGGTTCGACCGGCGAAAGCCCCGCTGATCCGGACTGGTGGCAGGATACTTCCGGTCGCGTCGTTTCAGGAGGAGGTGCCATGCCGTACGAAGTCCAGGGTGTGATCGCCCGTGGCAAGGGGCAGCCGGTCGCCGTCGAATCGATCCGGGTCCCGGATCCGGGGCCGGGCGAGGCGGTGGTCGCGGTACAGGCGTGCGGGGTGTGCCACACCGACCTCCACTACCGTGAGGGCGGCATCGGCGACGACTTTCCGTACCTGCTCGGCCACGAGGCGGCCGGTCTGGTGGAGGCGGTCGGCGACGGCGTGACCGACCTGGCGCCCGGCGACTTCGTCATCCTGAACTGGCGGGCGGTCTGCGGTCGCTGCCGGGCCTGCCGGCGCGGTCGCCCGTGGTATTGCTTCGCCACGCACAACGCCACGCAGAAGATGACCCTGGCCGACGGCACACCGTTGTCCCCGGCACTGGGCATCGGCGCGTTCTGCGCGAAGACGCTGGTGGCCGCCGGCCAATGCACCAAGGTCGATCCGGAGGCGCCGCCGACGGTCGCGGGGCTGCTCGGGTGCGGCGTGATGGCGGGCCTGGGCGCGGCGGTCAACACCGGCGGCGTGAGCCGCGGCGATTCGGTGGCCGTGTTCGGCTGCGGCGGGGTGGGTGACGCGGCCATCGCGGGCGCCGTCCTGGCCGGCGCGACGACGGTCATCGGTGTGGACATCGACGATCGCAAGTTGGAGTGGGCCAAGCAGTTCGGCGCCACCCACACGGTCAACTCGCGCACGGCGGACCCGGTCGAGGCGATCCGCGGGCTCACCGGCGGGTTCGGCGTGGACGTGGCGATCGAGGCGGTGGGCATCCCGGCGGTGTACGAGCAGGCGTTCCAGGCCCGCGACCTGGCCGGCACGGTGGTACTGGTGGGTGTGCCGCGTCCGGACATGCGGCTGGACCTGCCGATGCTGGATGTGTTCGGCCGCGGCGGCGCGCTCAAGTCCTCCTGGTACGGCGACTGCCTGCCGGAACGGGACTTCCCGATGCTGATCTCGCTGTTCCGGCAGGGCCGGCTCCCGCTGGACCGGTTCGTCTCCGAGGAGATCGGCTTGTCCGATGTGGAGGCGGCGTTCAGCCGGATGGAGCACGGCGACGTGCTGCGCAGCGTGGTGGTGCTGTGATGCGGATATGGAAGGTCGTGACGTCCGGAGTGTTCACTCTGGACGGCGGTTCCTGGCAGGTCGACAACAACGTGTGGCTGGTCGGCGACGACGAGGAGTGCGTGGTGCTGGACCCCGCGCACGACGCCGACGCGGTGGTCGCCGCCGTGGATGGGCGGCGGGTGACGGCCATCGCCTGCACCCACGCGCACAACGACCACATCCTTTCGGCACCCGCGCTGGCGGAGCGGGTGGGCGCGCCGGTACTGCTGCACCCGGCCGACCGGGTGGTGTGGGACCTGACCCACCCCGACCGCGCACCGGACGGCGACCTGGTCGACGGCCAGTCGCTGAAGGTGGCCGGCGGCGACCTGCGGGTGATACATACGCCAGGACACACGCCCGGCGCCTGCTGCCTGCTCGCGTCCGATCTGGACACGGTGTTCACCGGGGACACGCTGTTCGCCGGCGGGCCGGGGGCCACCGGCCGTTCCTATTCGGACTTCGACCTGATCATCGAGTCGATCCGGACCAGGCTGCTGCCGCTACCGCCGCACACCCGGGTGTGCACCGGCCACGGCGACGACACCACGATCGGCGCCGAGGCGCCGCACGTGCTCTCCACCTCCCCATGATCAAGGCGTGCCCCCCAGCCGTCGAAACAAGGGTTGGGGGCCGGGG
>JBBEWH010000130.1:0-16932 GCA_037414955.1 Actinomycetes bacterium KLBMP 9797 | reverse complement strand
CCCCCCGCACCCCGCCCCCCCCCACGGATACACACCCCGTGGCCGCACGCCTTGATCATGGGGTGAAGGTCTCGACGAGCAGGTCGACGAGCATGCGCGCGTCGGCGGTGAAGGCCACGTGGGCGTTGGGGGTCCCGGTGGCGTTGGGGCGCGTGTCGATGATGGTCCGGCCGACGGTGGCGGAGCTGCCGGTGTCGACGCTGACATGCAGATGCCGCGTCGTCACGGTGTCCGGCCGCAGGAGATAGGCGATACAGACCGCGTCGTGCACCGGGGCGGCCTGGTCGATCATCGCCCCGTGGTTCGCGCTGTACGCGTCGATCCGATTGGTGATCAGGTCCGCGGCGGCCCGACCGGCCGGCGTGCCCAGCGCCGCGAACGTTTCGCAGTCCGCGCGGGTGACCAGCGCCTGGTGGGTGGCGTCGAGCGTGACCAGCGTCAGGTGGGCGAACCCGGCCGAGAGAACCATGTACGCCGCTTCGGGGTCCGCCCACACGTTGAACTCCGCGGACGCGGTCACGTTGCCGTAGGCGTGCGCGCCACCCATGATGACCAGTTCGCCGACCGCGTCCCGGATGGACGGATCGATCGCGACCGCGGTGGCGATGTTGCTATGCGGGCCGACCGCGACCAGGGTGAGCTGCTCGGTGGTGGATCGGAGCGTGTCGAGGAGGTATTCGACCGCGCTGGTCGACCGCGCGGCGGTGCGCGCCGCGGGCAACGGCAGCGACAGGCCGTGCATGTCCCCCTTCGTACCCTGACGGAAGTGCCGTTGCCCGGGGAACCCGCGCCGGGCGATCGGATGAGCGAGCCCGGGAAACACCGGGATGTCCGACCGGTCGACGAAGTCCAGTACACGCAAGGTGTTGTCCGTGGTGTTCTCGACCGGCACGTTGCCGTTGACCGTGGTGATGCCCATCAGGTCGAGATCGGGGTGCAGAGCGGCGACGAGGATGGCTACGGCGTCGTCCGTCCCGGTGTCGACATCGAGGATGATCTTGCGGCTCATCACGCCAGTCTGCCGCATCCGACCACCGGCGACCCAGGCACCACGAGCGGCACCGCCGCGTTACAGTCACAAGCCATGTCCGAGCTTGAGATGCGGCACCGTACCGGCAGCGTCACGCTCACCGTCCGCGGCCCCGACGGGCGGCCGCTCGCCGACCACGACGTCACCGTCGCCCAGCAGCGGCACGCGTTCGCCTTCGGCAACATCGGCTTCGATTTCGTACGCCTGGTCGGCGGGCCGGATCCGGAAGAGGCCGCGGGCGTCGAGGGCGCCGGCGGCGCGGCCCGCGTCGACCTCGACCGGCTGGGTGGCTTGTGGCTCAACCTCTTCAACACCGGGACCCTGCCGTTCTACTGGGGCGGCTACGAGCCACGGCGCGGCGCCACCGACGTCGAGCGACTCACGACGACCGCGCGCTGGCTGGCCGAGCGCGGCGTCACGGTCAAGGGTCATCCGCTCGTGTGGCACACCGTGCAGCCGTCGTGGCTGCTCGACCTCGACCTCGACGAGGTGGAACAGTTGCAGCGGGCCCGGATCCGCGACCTCGTGGGCGGGTTCGCCGGCGTCATCGACATGTGGGACGCCATCAACGAAGCCGTCATCATGCCCGTCTTCCAGAACGGGGACAACGCGATCACCCGGCTCGCCCTCGACCGGGGCCGGATCTTCATGGTGCGGATGGCGTTCGAGGAGGCCCGCGCGGCCAACCCGGCGGCCACCCTGGTGCTCAACGACTTCGACCTCAGCTCGGCCTACGAGTGCCTCATCGAGGGCGTGCTCGAAGCCGGCGTCCGCATCGACGCGATCGGGCTGCAAACCCACATGCATCAGGGGTACCGGGGCGAGGAGTACATGCGCGGCGTGCTCGACCGGTTCGCGCGCTACGGCCTGCCCCTGCACATGACCGAGACCACGCTCGTCTCCGGCCACCTCATGCCGCCCGAGATCGAGGACCTCAACGACTACCAGATCCCGCGGTGGCCGACGACCCCCGACGGCGAGGCCCGGCAGGCCGACGACATCGTGCGGCACTACCGGTCCCTGGTCGCGCACCCGGCCGTCCAGTCGATCAACTACTGGGGGTTCACCGACGCCGGCGCGTGGCTCGGCGCCCCCGCCGGCCTGATCCGCGCGGACGGCAGCCGTAAGCCGGCCTACGACGCGCTCGAACGGCTCGTCAAGGGCGAGTGGTGGCTGCCGCCGACCGTCCTGCGCACCGGCGCCGACGGCACCGTGACCGTCCAGGGGTTCTTCGGCGACTACACCATCTCCAGCGACGGCCGCACGGCACCGTTCACCCTCGCCCCCACCCGGACCGCGGCCACGGTGGACATCAACGGGTAGCGCCGGACTGCTCGACCCGGGACTTAGCGGGCACAGGTCGGCGCGATGCCCCCGGGCGGCACGCTGCCGGAGACCAGCATGCCGAACGTCGTCGACGCGCTGGGCGCCAGCGTCCCGTTGTGCGAGGCGTTGCGGACCGTGACGTCGGCACCGCTGCCCTCCACCGTCGCGTTCCAGGCCGCCTGGATCCGCTGGTCACCGGACCACCGCCAGGCGACGCGCCACCCGTCGAGCGCCTCGTTTCCCACGTTGCGCACGGTAACCGTGGCGACGAAGCCGCCGCTCCAGCCATGGTCGATCACGGCCGTCGCGGCGCAGACCGGCTGTGCCGCGGTCCGTACGGATCCCAGCACGTACGGGTCCGGGCGGCCGTCGAGGCTGAACCGGAACCAGTACGCGGTGTCGGGAGTCAGCCCGTCGACGGTCACCGTTCCGGAGCGTTCGGGCCCGGACACCGCCTCGGCCACCGGATTCCGCCACTGCTGGGCGTCCTCACGGCTGGCGAAGAGGGTGACGGTGACCGGTGGGTTGTAGCCGCAGGGCGGGCTGAGGTAGATCGCGTAGCTGATCGTCGCGCTCGTGGCGTCGACCGCTGACACCCCGCCGGTGACCGGCAATACCGGCGGGCACGTCAGCGTCGGCCGGGGTGTCGGCGTCGGCGAAGGGCTGGCCGTGGTCGACAGCGTCGTGGGGGACGCCTCGGCGCTGCCCACCTCACCGGCGACGAGCCCGGTCAGGGCCACGGCCGCCCCGGCGAGCACGACGCTGAACCTGTGCAGCATCCGGATCTCCCTTGCGGCTTGTCGCGGGATCCGAGCCCGCGCTCAGCACCGTCCTGGCCCTACTTTACTTCGAAGACTACCAATGTATGCGGGCGGCAGGACACATGCGAGACGAGGACGTCGCCAGCTCAGGACAGCACGCGGTAGGTCACGTGCGTAACCAAGGTCGCTGCCCGCGACTTCACCTGCTGGAGTTTCCGGGGCGGGACCCCCTCGAACAGCCGCGTGCCGGCGCCGAGCGCGAGCGGCACGATGTGCAACCGCAGTTCGTCGACCAGGCCGGCGGCCAGGTACTGGTTGATGGTGGTCGCGCCGCCGGCGATCACGACATCGCCGTCGCCGGCCGCCGCGCGGGCCTGTGCCAATGCCGACTCGATGCCGTCGGTGACGAAGTGGTAGGTGGTGCCACCGTCCATCGGCTGCGGGTCGCGCGCGTGGTGGGTCAGCACGAAGACCGGGCCGTGGAACGGCGGATCCTCGCCCCACCAGCCGTTCCACGGCCGGTCCCACTCGCCACGGACGGGGCCGAACATGTTGCGCCCCATGATGAACGCCTTGGCAGCGGCCCACTGGTCGACCTCGGCCCGGTTCTCCTCGGGGGTGTCGAACATCCAGGCGTGCAGCTTGTCGCCCGTGCCGTCGCCGCCGTCGTCGCCGAACGGGCGTTCCTCGGTCTGGTCGAGCCCGGCCGAGTATCCGTCGACCGAGACCGTGATGTCGCAGATCACCTGGCCCGTACGCGCGGCACCGCGCATCATCTCCAGCATCGCGTCGTCCTCGGCCGCGGTGTCGCGAAGCAAGGTGGCGAGGTGTCGCTTGGCCTCGACGAGGGTCTGGAAGGCCCGCATGGTCGCCGGGTGCATGATGGCCGCCATGTCGTGCGGCCCCATCGGCAGTTCCCGTTGGGCGGCCATGCCGTCCGCCGCCGCCCGCAGCTGTTCGGCTATCCGCCGATGGGCGGCGACCAACTCGCCGTAGACAGCGTGTTCGGCCGCCGCGTGTGCATCGGTCATGTCCAGGGCGATCATGTGCCGCTCCAGCATGCTCGCCATGGCTTCGGTCACCTGGGCCAGCGCGGCGGGAAGCGCAGCGTTCTCGGCCAGCCCCTGACCGCAGGTCGACGGCTCAGACATAACCACACCTTAGCCATGGCCCGGTCCGCTGACGGTACCCGGCACGGGCCTCGACGCCGCGCTCCCGGCGGGTCAGGCATGCTCCGCGCAGAAGCAGCCGACGCCCTTGTCGGTCCTACCGGCATTGACGCGTTCCCGAACCGCCCGGGCGATTACTCGGCGCGAATGTTGTCGATGTAGACGTCCACACCGTTGAGGAAGACCCAGACGGCGCGGATCCGCGCCGGGTCGAGGGTGACCCCGGCGGGGCACTCGATCTCGCTGAGCTGCCTGGTGATGGTTCTACTGGAGTGGGGGTTGGTCCACGTCCACCGGCCACCCTGGCACCAGGAGAATCCGTCCCCGACCTGGACGGCGATCTCCCCGACCGTGCCGGTGGATCCGCCGGCGCGCAGGTCGAACTTGAGCGTTGACGCTCCGGTGAGGTCCAGCGGCTCGGCCAGACTCGTGCCGTACCAGTTGCCGGTGGCCGGGGTGGCGGCCCGTAGGCCGTACCCGCCGTGGGTGTGGAAGTCGGTCGTCTGCGCGACGCTGCCCCCCTGCTCGGGGTTGGCGATGGTGAAATCGTCCGTGCCGGACTCGAAGGAGAACAGCGTCCGCTCCACCGGCAGCACCGGGTCCCCCGGGCCGGCCGCGCCGCAGCTGAGCACCGGCGCGGCCCAGTCGGTGTGCGCGTTGACGGTGGCTCCGCCGACGACGTCGCTGCCCGTGGTGACCAGGCGCAGCCACGTGGCGCCGGTCAGGTCGGCGGTGAGCGTCCGGGGCGCGTCGCCGGAGGCGACCGATCCGCTGGTGGCCACCGCCGTGTCGTCGGCGTAGATGGTGAAGGTGGCCGGCACGGGAGCGGCGGCCTCGTCGTCGACGCCGACGTCGGTGACCAGCTGGGAGCAGCGCCCACCCACGTAGTACACGATCTCGCTGGGTCCGGTGGTGCCGAGACCCCTGGTGTAGACCTGCCCGCCGATGGTGATCAGGTTGCCGTCCCGGTCCGGTTCGCCCCCGTTGCTCTGGTCCGTCTCGACCGGGCCGACCGCGTTGGCGGCCCGGACCGGCGGCACGGTGCTGAGGTGCCGCCGGCCGCCGGCCGGCGCCGTCACGACGGCGGCGACCAGCTCGCTGGCGGTCGCGGCGCGCGTCCCCTGTGGACCCCACCGGTACGTGGCGGTGATCCTGAGGGGATAACTGGCGGCGCTGGTACCCTCCGGAGCCGCGACAGTCCACATTGTCGGTAGCGCGCGGTCGGTGCCGAGCAGCGGCCGCCGGGTCGCGGTGGTCGGCGTGATCGTCCAGCCCTCCGGGCCTTGGACGGTGACCCGCAGGTCCGTGAGCGCGCCGGCGCCGCGGTTGGTCACGGTCGTGGTCAGCGTCCCGCCGTCCGCGCCGGGCACGAGCGTGCCCAGGGTTGCCCCGGCGGTGACCGATGGCGGATACCGCGTGGGCCTGGTCGCCGGCCGCACCCGGTAGACCACCGTCCCGTGCGCGGGCACCGCGGCCGATATCGTCGTCTCGGCCTGCGTCACCTCGCCGGTCCAGACGTTCCGCAGCCGGTACGCCCGCGCGCGGTCCAGCCCGGTCGCGCCGGCCGGCACGCTGATCGTGGCGAGCGCGTCGGTGGAGTTGTAGAGCGCGATCGCCCGGTCGCCGTCGGCCAGTGGCTTGTCCAGCACCATCAGCCCGTCCTGATCGGACAGCACGGCGCCCTGCACACCCAGCGGGTCCTGGTCGATGGCGATGATGTCCCGGTTGCCGAGGATGGCCAGGGTCTGCGCCGACGCGGTCCGCAGGTCGGTGCCGATCAGCAACGGGGCCGCCATCATCGCCCACATGCTCATGTGGGTGCGGTACTCGGTGTCGGTCATCCCGCCGTTGCCGATCTCCATCATGTCCGGGTCGTTCCAGTGGCCCGGCCCCGCGTACCGGTAGAGCGGCGCGTTGGTCGCGATGATGGACCGCAGGCTGATCCAGTTGTCGCTGATGTCGCCGGTGGTCCGCCACAGGTGGCCGACGTCGGCGCCCCACGTCCACGGCTGCGACGTGCCCCACTCGCAGATCGCGTACACGATGGGGCGGCCGGTCGCGCGCAGCGCGTCGCGCATGGCCGTGTAGCGCCGGATGTAGTCGGCCTGCGACCCGTCGGACTCGTTGTAGCAGTTGTCGTACTTCACATAGTCGACGCCCCACTCGGCCCAGGTCTGGGCGTCCAGCTCTTCGTTGCCGAGGCTGCCCGGGTATCCGGCACAGGTCTTGGTGCCCGCGTCGCCGTAGATGCCCAGCTTCAGGCCCTTGCCGTGCACGTAATCCGCCACGCCCTTGATCCCGCTGGGAAACTTCACCGGGTCGGGCACCAGCCGGCCGTCCGCGCCGCGCTCGCGCTGCGACCAGCAGTCGTCGATGTTCACGTACTCGTAGCCCGCCGCGGTGAGGCCGGCGGAGACCATGACGTCGGCGGTCTGCTTGATGAGCGTCTCGTTCACGTCGCAGCCGAACGCGTTCCAGTTGTTGAAGCCCATCGGCGGTGTCAACGCCAGACCGTCGTCCACCAGCGGCGCCGGCGCCGGGGCGCGCGGAACGGATGCGGCACGGGCGGGCCCGGCCGTGCCGGTGGACGCGGCCGCGAGCAGCGCCCACGCGAGGGCGACCGCCAGGGTCCGGCGTACGGGCTCGCGCATGACGCACCTCCACCGTGGCCGCACGTGCGTGATTGTGACGTTGCAATCAAGGGTTCTGGCACACCGTAGGGCAAGCCATCGACCGGGGTCAAGATAGACGGACGTCCTCAGCCATTGGCGGGGTGGGCTTCTGGGACATAATCGCCGTGACCACAGACGGCTGGCAGCGGACCGGGCCCGGGGAGGAACATCTGTCGATGAGGCGACCACCCAACCTGATCGGCGGTGTGCTTCTCGCGATCGCCGTCCTCCTCGCGTTCTGCGCCGTGATGTTCATGCCGTTGTTGCTGCATCCGAACCTGTCGAACGCCGATCTTCGGGGCATCACGGACGCCCAGACGCGCGTCACCCTGCGGCAGGCGCAAGCCCAACTGCAGAACGACGCCCGGTCGACCCTGCTGCAGGGCCTGGCCGGCCTCATCCTGGTCGCGGGCGCGATGGCGACCTGGCGGCAGGTCCAGATCAGTCGCCACGGCCAGATCACCGACCGCATGAGCCGAGCGATCGAACAACTGGCCAACGACAACATCCATGTCCGGATAGGCGGGCTCTACGCACTCGAACGCGTCGCCAAGGACTCCGCCGAGGACCGGCAGACCATCACCAAGATCCTCACCGCGTTCATCCGGACCCGATCGCCCTGGACGGCCCCACCGGCACCCGATCACCAGCACGCCCAGCCCGCGCTCGACGACGGCATGCTGCGGCTGGGGCTGCGGGCGGAGGATGTCCAGATGGCGTTGTACATCCTCGGTGACCGCCCGCGCCCCGACCTTGAACGGCCGCTCTACCTGTCCTTCGCGGATCTCCGGATCGCCAGCCTGGCCGGCCGCGACCTGCGCGGACTCATCTGCCGGAACGCCAACCTCGCCGGCGCCTGGCTGCAACGAGCGCAACTGCAGGGCGCCCTACTGACGGCAACCGACCTGCGGCGAGCTCACCTCGACGGCGCCAGCCTGGTGGGCGCCGAACTCAACGGCGCCCACCTTGAGGGCGCCAGTCTCCAGGCGGCCGACCTTCGCGGCACCGACCTCACCGGCGCATGCCTCGACGGCGCCAACCTGACCGACGTCCACTTCGACCACCGAACCACCTGGCCGGCGGGCTTCCAACCAGATCACTGACCATGGGCCTGTCCGGCGCCGTCCAGGATGGGGATGAGCTGTTCCTCCTCGTAGGCCAGATGGCGCTCGACCTCCGCGGTGAGCCGGTCGACCTCGTGGCGGACCGCGGCCGGCTCGACGTCGGTGGCGCCGAGCACCTCGCGCAGCCGCGCGAGCAGCGCGGCGATCGCCTCGTGCTCGGCGCGCAACCGGTCCAACACCGGCGCCAGGTCCGGGCGTTGGTCGCCCAGACCGACGAACAGCGAGCCGTCCTCCATGGTGTGGTGCACGTGCAGGCCCTGGCACAGGGTCAGGCAGTTCACCCGGAGTTGCGCGCCGAGCACCGGGCCAGACTTCGCCACTTCGGCGCGGATCAAGCCCAGTTCCCGCCGGAAGGCGTCGTGGATCAGCGTGAGGGCGCCGCCCATCGAGGTGGCGTTCGTGCGGGGCGGAGCGGGAATCGCCGCGAGCGCCACCACCGGTAGGGCGCGGCCCGACCTCGCCTCGTACCCGGCCCAGCCGGGATCCGTCTCGACGGCGCGGGCGAACGCCCGGTCGCGTTCCTCGCCGGTCAGCACGGCAGCGGTCGCCTCATATGTGAAGGTGCCGTCCTCGACCGTCACCACCGGGTGGGCGACCAGATTGTGGTACCAGGCCGGGTGGTGCGGCGCGCCGCCGGCCGACGCGATGACGAGAATCCGCTTGCCACCGTCGGGCAGATACCCGAGCGGGACGGTGTGTGGCTTTCCCGACCGGGCGCCGGTGGTGGTCAGCAGGACCAACCGGCCACCCTCGAACCAACCGCCGACCCGGCCGCCGTTGGCCCGAAACTCTTCGATGACAGGTGCGTTGAAGTCGTTCGACATTCTCAACTTTCTGAATAGGAATACTAGGGAAAAGCGAAGCGCGAGAATCCTCAGAAGCAGCGGAAAGGAGCGCGGGCAACAGGCGGCGCGCGAGGCCGCCCGGCGATCACGCGCTAGCCGGGTGCCCTACTCGGTAATGGCCTACGGCCGACCCGGCAGTCACGACACCACCCTAGCACCGGGCCGCGCTCATGATCACAACCGCCGGACAGCTGGCCATAGGCATTGACAGCGAGGCATGTGCTCGCTAACTTTTCGCACACTGCGCCCGTCGATGGATGGCTCGTCGACGGCGCCGGATGTTAACGCTCACACCCCCATAACCCCACGATTCCACAGCCCTCCCCTGGAGTTGCCCATGTCCCCCGCACCCCTCAGCCGGCGCCGTCTCATGCAGGCCGCCGGCGTGACCGCCGTCGCCGCCGTCGCCCCCGCGATCGGCACTGATCGCGCGGCGGCCGCCGCCATCCCGCCGGTCCGACCGGACATCGGCGTCTCGGCGCACCCCTTCGACCTCGGCCAGGTGCGGCTGACCGCCAGCCGATGGTTGGACAACCAGAACCGCACGGTCGCCTACCTGCGGTTCGTCGACGTCGACCGGTTGCTGTACAACTTCCGGGCCAACCACCGGCTATCCACCAACGGTGCCGCCGCCACCGGCGGCTGGGACGCGCCGAGCTTCCCGTTCCGCACCCACATGCAGGGGCACTTCCTGACGGCCTGGGCACAGGTCTACGCCCTGACCGGGGACACCACCTGCCGGGACAAGGCCGCGTACATGGTGGCGGAGTTGGCCAAATGCCAGGCCAACAACGGCGCCGCGGGCTTCAACACCGGCTACCTGTCCGGTTTCCCGGAGGCCGACTTCACGGCGCTGGAGGCGCGCACGCTGTCCAACGGCAACGTGCCGTACTACTGCGTCCACAAGACGCTCGCCGGGCTGCTGGACGTGTGGCGGTACATCGGCAACACCCAGGCCCGGGACGTGCTGCTCCGGCTGGCCGGGTGGGTCGACTGGCGTACCGCGCGGCTGACTAGCAGCCAGATGCAGGCCATGCTGGGCACCGAGTTCGGTGGCATGAACGCCGTGTTGACGGATCTCTACCAGTACACCGGTGACGCGCGGTGGTTGACCGCCGCTCAGCGGTTCGACCACGCGGCGGTGTTCAACCCGCTGGCGTCCAATCAGGACCAGCTCAACGGGCTGCACGCCAACACGCAGGTGCCCAAGTGGATCGGGGCGGTACGGGAGTACAAGGCCACCGGCACCACCCGCTACCGGGACATCGGCGCCAACGCGTGGAACATCTGCGTCAATGCACACACCTACGTCATCGGCGGCAACAGCCAGGCCGAGCACTTCCGTCCGCCGAACGCGATCGCCGCGTACCTCAACCAGGACACGTGCGAGAGCTGCAACACGTACAACATGCTCAAGCTGACCCGAGAGCTGTTCACACTGGACCCGAACCGGGCCGCGCTGTTCGACTACTACGAGCGGGCGTGGCTGAATCAGATGATCGGCCAGCAGAACCCGGCCGACAGCCATGGGCACGTCACCTACTTCACGCCACTCAACCCGGGTGGCCGTCGGGGCGTGGGCCCGGCGTGGGGCGGCGGCACCTGGAGCACCGACTACAACAGCTTCTGGTGCTGCCAGGGCACCGGCCTGGAAATCCACACCGCGCTGATGGACTCGGTCTACTTCCACAGCGACACGACGCTGATCGTGAACATGTTCCTGCCGTCGGTGCTGAACTGGTCGCAGCGCGGGATCACGGTCACCCAGACCACCAGCTATCCGGTCGGCGACACCACGACGCTGACCGTCACCGGCAACGCCGCCGGCTCGTGGACGATGCGCATCCGCATCCCGAGCTGGACCGAGGGCGCCACGGTCAGCGTCAACGGGGTGGCGCAGAGCATCACCACCACGCCGGGCAGCTACGCCGCCCTCACCCGCTCCTGGGCCGCCGGCGACACGGTGACCGTCCGCCTGCCCATGCGCGTCGTCCTGCGAGCCGCCAACGACAACACCAACGTCGCCGCGGTCACGTACGGCCCGGTGGTGCTGTCCGGCAACTACGGAAGCACGTCCCTCACCTCACTCCCGGCGCTGAACACCGCGTCCATCACCCGGACCAGCAGCTCGGCGCTCACCTTCACCGCCGTCGCGAACGGCTCCACGGTCAATCTCGGCCCGTTCTACGACGCCCACGGACACAACTACACCGTCTACTGGAACACGGGCGGCCAGAACAGCGGCACGAGTTATCGCCTGGTCAATGTTGGCAGTGGACTCGTGCTGGGCATCCAGGGCATGTCCACCAGCGATGGTGGCCGTGCGCTGCAGTGGAACGACTCGGGCACCGCGGACCACAACTGGGAGATGATTGCCGACGGCAACGCGGTGCGGTTCCGCAACGTCCACAGCGGCAAGGTGCTCGGCGTACGTGACATGTCTACAGCGGACAATGCTGAGGTGCTCCAGTGGGCGGACAACGGCACCGCCGACCATCGCTGGACGCTCGTCGACCTCGGAGACGGCACGTCCAAAATCCGTAATGTGCACAGCGGCAAGCTGCTCGCGATCGCGGGCAACTCCACCGCTGTCGGCGCGTTCGCGGTCCAGGAGTCGGACAACGGTACCGCCGACAACCGGTGGCGGATCGTGCGGAACGGCTAGCTCGAGCGCCGCAGGTGCTGACCATCGGGTGGCCGCTGGCGCGCGGGCGCGGGCGGCCACCGAGACATCTGCTGGATCTGGGCCGACACAACGGCACCAACGACGATCTCTGGCGCTTCGTCTAGCCGCCTGGCGACGGCGTAGCCGTTGAGCTGTCCCGCTACAGTATTCGATCATGTCGCCGTACCCGCGCCGGTCGCCCCTCTTGCTGAGATCACTGCGGACCTGGGGGCCGATCCTCCTCCTCTGCGCGGTCGTGATCGTGTCGGCGGTCGTCGTGGCGGTGGGGCTGCGCGCGTCCCCCGTCTCGCCGTCCCGGCCCGTGCCGGTGTCGAGCGGGTTGTGGGCGCCGTTCGTCGACCCGGAGCTGCCCGACGGCGGACCGGTCACCGAACTGGTGGTGGAGACGCTCCGGCGGGCCGGATACTCCCCGGAGGTCAGTTACACGTCGTGGTCGCTGGCCGAGGAGCGGGTCACCTCCGGCGCGTCGTTGGGAGTGTTTCCGCTGGTGGGCAGCGGGTCGCGGCGCGCGAAGCTGTTGCTGTCGGACCCGCTCGTCGACTTCGAGTACGTCCTGTTCTACAACCGCCGCGCGGGTGAGCCGCGCGTCTCCTCCGCCGGAGACCTGCGCGCCATGCGGGTGGGCGGGATCGCCGGCTACGACTACTGGGACGAGCTGGACGCCGCGGTCGGCGACTTCGTCGAGTTCCCGTCCGCCCTGGACGGCTTCCAGGCGCTGGCTGAGGGGAAAGTCGACGTGCTCGCCGAAGGGCTGCCCTCCGGCCGCGCGGTGCTGGCCGACCCGGCGTTCGCGGGCGACGCCGGTGACTTCGACTACCTCCGCGCGGACAACCCGTTGGTGCACTCGGTGGAGGGCCTGTACTTCATGATGGCGGACACCTCCGCGGCCGCCGCGGTGATGAAAAGCTTCAACCGCGAGCTGGCGAAGCTGCGCCACAGCGATGAGTACGAGCGGATCGTCGCCGACCTCGAACCGGCCGGATCCCAGCAGGTGGCCCTGACTCCGGCCGGCCAGTCGGGCCTGGTGGAGCTGCTGGACGAGACCGGGAAGCCGGTGCTGCTCGCCCCGCCGGGCACCCAGGCGCGCGTGCTCGCCTGGCCCGCGGAGTTCACCGGCGCCGCCAGCGGGCCGCCGGGCCGCATCCTCCTCAAGGTGAAGGTCACCAACGGCCCGGCGCAGGGTCGGGTGCTGTACGTCGATGCCCGCGCGGTGCGGCTCGAGGCGGAAGGATCATGACGCAGCTACGGATCCTCGCCCCCGTCGTGGTGGACTACTACGCGGCGCCCGGCGCGACCCTGCGCGACCCCACCGGATACGCGCGTTTCTGGGCCGAACGGCAGCCCGCCGTCAACGAACTGGTGGTGCGGCTGGCCCCCGACCGGTCCGGGCCGCCCCCGGCGGTCACCCTGGAGCACACGCAGGTCACCAGCTCCCTGAACCTGTACCGCACCATCAGCGACCACGCGGGCGAGCGCTCGCTGCACGTCCTCACCGGCGCGCTGCGCCGGGAGCACCTGCCGGAGGAGTTCGCCGGGACCACCGACCCCCTCAAGCTCGGGGTCAGTGAGATCAGCTTCCGCCTGTACGACCATGGCCTGATGCTGCTGGAGCTGCTGGCCGACGTGGCGCCGTCGTTCGTCGAGCCAGCCCCAGACCTGGCGGACCGCCTCGACGATCTGCAGGCCAGGGCCGTGGCCCTGGGCGAACGCGCCGCGCGCGAGACCGTCCGGCGGTACCTGGACCCGGTGCTGGAGTCGCTGCGCCGGGCGGACGGGGACGAGGAGATCATCGCCGCGGCGACGGCCGCCGACGACCCGGTGACGGCGGAGTTCGGCGAGGCGCTGTGGGTCACCCGCAGCTTGGTGGTGGTGCCGTCCGAGAAGGGCACGGACGAGGTCGTGCGGCACTGGGTCAAGGACGTGGTGACCGCCGAGGACGACCGCGCGCCGGCCGACCGGTTGCTGGACGGGGACATCGACCACCTGGTCCGCTGGCTGAACTACCTCTTCATGGACCGGACCGGCGCCGGCGGCGAGATGCGGCGCGGCGACCCGTTCCACGACCAGTGGGAGGCGCTGCGGTACGCCCAGGTCTACTACGGCGTGCTGGACCGGATCGACACCCGGCTGTCGAAGATCCTCGCGGATTCGGCGGCCGCGGACTCGCGGTGGGAGCTCGAACAGCTCAAGGGTCACCTGATGGGGTTGAGCCAGCGGGCCGAGCTGATCATCATGGAGCGCTGGGACCTGTCGAAGTACCTCAAGCGGGCGGTGCGCCTGGAGATGGACGCGATCCTGGCGTTCTGGGATCACGCGACGCTGCTGGAAGAGCCGGTGCGGTTCAAGATAGAGACCTGCAACCGCCGCCTGGCCGAGCTCGCCGCCCGGCGTACGGCGCGGTCGGCGATGTTCACCGATCTCATCCTGCTGGGCATCGGTGTGACGTCGATCCTCGGTACGGCGTTGGCGCTGACCGAGTTCGGCCGGTCGATCGCCAGCGACCCGGACTCGACCGTCTACGACCTCGGTCGCTCGTCCATTGTGGAGTGGGTGGCCGCGCAGCCGGCGGACGCGATCGTCATCGCCTCCGGCGTGGCGTCGGTGCTCATGGTGGTCGTGTACCTGTTCTTCCGTCGCGACAACAGCGCATGAGGGCCGCGCTTCGCAGCCGTACCATCCGCACGTTCGCGATCGCCCAGTTCCTGCTCGAGGTCCAGTTCTGGTTCCCGATCTGGCTGATCTACCTCCTGGACAAGGGTTTCTCGCTGACCACGGCGGTGCTCGCCGACGGCGTGTTCCGGATCGCCTCGGTGGTGTGCGAGTTTCCGGTCGGTGTGGTCGCCGACCGGATCGGGCGGCGCCGCACCTACCTCGCCCTGGCCGGCGGGTCCGTGCTGACGTTCGCGGCGATCACGCAGATCCGTTCCGTGGGCGCGCTTTTCGCGGTGTGGGTGTTGTGGGCCGTGCTCTGGGCGCTGTCCTCCGGGGCGGCCAGCACCTACCTGTACGAGCTGTGCGCCCTGGAGGAGCCCGCGGTCAGCCCGGCACGGGCCTTCGGTCTGGTGCGGGCGGTGGGCAGCGCCTCGGTGCTGGTCTCCCTGCTGGCCGCGGGATACCTGTACGAGGCGGACCCGTGGCTGCCCTTCGCCGTCACCTCGGGCCTGGCGGCGGTGGCGTTCCTGCTCGCACTCACCCTGCCGGAGATCCGGGGCTCGCGGGTGGTCGCCACGCTCTCCTCGGTGGTGACGGACGTCCGGGGCGCGCTGGCCGACACCTGGGTACGCCGCGCCGTGTGGCTCGGCGCGCTGCTGCTGCTGTTCGGCTGGAGCGCGCGCATCCTGTTCCAACCGCTGGTCCTGCACCTCGACATGTCCGCGGCGGCGACCGGCTGGATGTACGCCGTATTCGCGGCCGCCGCACTGGTGGGCGGGCTGGCGGCCGGATACGTCGGCACGCCGCACCGTTGGGCGGCCACGGCCGCGGCGTTCCTCCTCACCTTCGGCGCGCTCGTGGCCACCAGCCAGGCCACCTGGCTCGGGCCATTCCTCTTCCTGCCACTGATGGGTTTCGGGTACGCCCTCGGCACGACCGTCCTGGAGGTCTTCACCAACGAGGTGACCCCGCCGCCGGTCCGGGCCACGATCTTCGGGGTGGTCGCCTGTCTGGGCGGGATCGGCATCGCCGTCGCCCGGCCCGGGCTCGGGGTCCTGTCCGACCACCGTTCCGTCCCGTTCGCGTTCGGCGCGTGGGCCGCCGCGGGCATCGTCCTGCTCGCCCTGGCCGCGCCCGCGATCCGCCGGATGCGGACGCCCCGGTAGTGGGTTCGCCGCTGCTTCAACGCGGGTTGTCGGCGCGCCAGGCGACGTAGTCGGCGACCGCCGCGGCGAGGTCGAAGTCGGGCGTGACGTAGTCGGCGACCGCCGCAGCGAGGTCGAAGTCAGGCGTGAAGCCGGTGTCGCCGGTGAGCTGGGTGATGTCGAGGTAGGGATCGTCGCCGTGGCCGTGCTGCCGTCCGGCAGGAGGTCGAGCCGCACGCCGGGGATGAGCACCCGCAGGGCGTCCACGAGCTCGCGGCAGGTGGCCGGTCGGCCGCTGGAGACGTTGTAGGTGTCGTGCCGCAGTGTCCGCGCGGTCATCAGCAGGGCGATCGCGCGCCCGGCGTCGGGTGCGTAGCAGTGGTCGCCGCCGTCGTCGGCGTGCAGCGCCCGCGGCCGCTCACCGCGGAGGACAGCACTGATGTACGGCGGGATGGGGTTGAACGGTGACTCCGGATCCATCGAGCCGGTAGGCAGCGTTGACCGGGCGGCGGATCGCTTCGTAGCCCGACGAGTCCGGGCTGACCAACTCCCGTCGAGTGAGGTGCGGGGCGGCTAGGTCCGGCACGGGGTCGAAACTATGCGCGGCGTGCGGACAGGGTCTTGAACGAATCGCGCGCGATCAGCCTCGCAACGGCGGCCGGCCGCCTGCAAGGCCACGAGCGCGCTCCGCCTCGCCGGTGCGCTGGATCCCGACCGTCCGCACCACTCCCACCAATCCCGGCAACGGCGGCGGACGCTCAAACGTATGACTCCATCACGGTCATCCTCGAACATACCTTCGCACCGTCCGGGCCGGAAACCCGGTTCCACACTGTCCACTGTGTCTGCAAAGGCAGCTTCCAGGCGGCGGTAGGTTCCACAATCGACTTCCGAGAACCGATTCGCTTGCCAGATAACGGTTTTAGCTGCCGTGTGCTTGTGACCTTGGACGGGTGTTCGATAGGGTTGGGGGTATGGGACGGGGTGCGACGGGATGGCTGCCGGACGAGTTGGCGCTCATTCCGCCCGGCCCTCACCTCGCGACCGTTCTCGCCGCCGTGGACGTGTCCATGCTGGATGATCAGGATCTGGTCCGGTACGCGCAGGCCCGGCAACGTCAACTCGCCCACGACAACGCGCAACTGCTGTCGGTGCTGCACGAGCTGGGCCGCCGTGGCGACGAGGCGATCGGCGGCGACCCCGCCGAACGGCGGTGGGCGCAGGTAGAAGTCGCGTTCGCCATGAGATGGACCAAGACCGCCGCCAGCATCCAACTCGGGTTGGCCGACGACCTGGTCGAGCGGCTACCGGCCGTGTTCGCCGCCCTCGACCAGGGCGAGATCGACGCGCCGAAAGCACGGGTCATGTCAGAACTCACCCTCTGCCTGCCCACCCCGGCCGCGCGGCAGGTGATCGACGAAATCATCGGAGAAGCGCCGCGGTTGACGACCGGGCAGCTGCGGGCCCGGCTGACCAAACTGGTGTTCGCCGCCGACCCGCAAGCCAAAACCAGCCGGGTCAA
>JBBEWH010000129.1:0-18774 GCA_037414955.1 Actinomycetes bacterium KLBMP 9797 | reverse complement strand
TGCGCGCTGATCTTCTTCCGGGCATCTTTACTGATCGCGGGCAGGAACCGGGTGAACCTCACCCCGTCCTGCCGCCGCGCATCACGTGGCTGGAAAGTGAACCCTAGGAACGTGAACGATACGCGGTCGTATTGACCACGCCGGTTGCTGTCCTTGCAGTACACAATCCTGGTCTTGTCCGGATGCAGCTCCAGTCCGACCTGCGCCATCCGTTCGTGCAACGCCGCCAACACCGCCTCGGCCTGCCGCCTTGTGCGGCAGTGCACCACGGCGTCGTCGGCGTAGCGTTCGAAGGCCACTGTGGGAAACTCCCGCGTCAGCCACACATCGAACGCGTAATGCATGAACAGGTTCGCGAGCACGGGCGAGACCGCTGACCCCTGGGGGGTACCCCGGTCTCGCTGCATCAGCGTCCCGTCGGGCATCCGCATCGGCGCGGCCAGCCACCGCGTCACATACAGCAGCACCATCGGGTCATCGGTGTGCGCTTTCACGGCCTTGAGGATCAGGTCCCACCGGACGCTGTCGAAGAACTTTCGAATGTCCAAATCGATCACCCAGTCGTACTTCCAACAGCGTTCCCGGCACACCCCGACCGCATCCGTGGCCTTACGGCCCGGCCGGTAGCCATACGAGTCCGGGTGGAAGACCGTGTCGACCTTCGCCACCAGACGCGTCGCCACGACCGTCTGCGCCACCCTGTCGGCCACGGTAGGCACCCCTAACCTGCGAGTGCCTGGCCCATGAGCCTTCGGGATTTCCACCGCCTTCACCGCGGGCGGGAAGTAGCTACCCGACGACATCCGATTCCAGATCTTGTACAGATTGTTCTTCAGATCGGTTTCGAAGTCGGCCAGTGACTGCTCATCCACCCCCGGTGCGCCCTTCTTCCGTTTCACTGAGAGCCAGGCGTCCCACACCTCCGCTTTGCCGATGTGGAACGGCTTACCAGATGACTTCAGCGTGTCCACGCAACTCCTCCCGAACACCTCGGTTGGTTGAACAAACATCGCTACGAGCGACCCGGCCCCTTCGCTCCACTCCCATTACAGAAGCTTCACCACTACTACGAGCCGGTCCGCCGGCATACCCCGCGACGGTACTCACGTCCTCCCCGCCCCAGAACGTTTCCTCGGGCAGGCACGGCACTCCCTCTCGCCGCCCGCTGACGGCGGCAGTGTCGGGGCACGCCTTCCCACGTTCCATGTAAGAGCCGCAGACTGGACTCACGCCACCTCTACACCGGACACCGCCTGGCCAGTAGACGGGCACCCGCCAGGCTCATCCCGGAGGCTTCAAAGAACCCCGGTTTCGATGTCGTCTGTCACCATTTCGATGCCTCAGCGGTGGTCGTCTTTCCAGTCCCCACCTGACATCTTCTACAGATGCCTTTTCCTTACTCGTTCACCACGACGGTCTTCAGCCAACGCAGCAGCAAGGCGGTTTGAAGCCTCCCCCCGCAGGGCGACTTCGAAGGGCCATACCTTCATCTCTTACACAGCATCGCGTCAAGAGGCCTTTCTCTACCTACAGATCAGCCCCTCTCAGCGTTCGTGGCACAACTTGAAATGGTGGTGGCGGCTGCACAAATTGGCGAGGTTGGCGCGGCTGGTGTTGCGGGTTTTGGCCCAGTCGTTGGTGTGGTCGATTTCGCAGCGGTGGGCGGGCATGCGGCAGCCGGGGGCCCTGCACGTGCGGTCGCGGGCCTTGATGTACGCGGCGTCGCGGGCGACGGGTCGGCGGCGGGTGATCCCGTGACTCATCAGCAGTCCGGTTTCGTCGTATACCGAGTATCGCCAGGTCAGGTGCGGATTTTCGGCGATGACCTGGCGGGCGATGTCGGCGATGACGGGGCCGAACCCGGCCAGTTCGCCGGGGTGGTTGGTCAGTCCGATCAAGGTGGTCAGGGAGATCTGTAGGTCGACGACGCCACGGCGTGGTCCGGGCATCGCCACGGCGGATGCGGGTGTGGTGGGGCGATCTGACGATGGCTTCGCTGGTGGTTGTGGTCCTTCGGGTGGCGTGGGTTCCGGTGGTGGCGGCTCGTGGTGGCCGCTGTTGCTGGCCGGTGAGGGGTCGAGGTGTGGCGGAGATTCGTGCTGCGTTGGTGCTCCGGCCGTCGGTGGCGGGGCGGGCCGGGTGGTCGGTAGCTGATCGAAGCCGGCGACCCAGAGAGCGGTGAGGTCGGCGTGGTCGGGGTCGACACTGTCGTCACCATCGCCGTATCCGTCTTCGTCGGGTGGTTCGCCCACTCCGGCCCAGGTGTTGGCATCGCTGGCGGGAGCGTCGTGCGGCCGGCTGAACCCGCTCCGCGTCCTGGCGCGCGGCGCGACACCGGCCCTGACCGCGCTGGTCTCAGCCGCCGACCCGCCGGTGTCAGCCGCAGGCGTGCCGCCGTCGGCGAGGGCCCCAGCCGCATCGGCGTCGCCGGCGGCGTCATTCGCGGGCGTGTTGGCCTCAGCGACGTCGCCCGGCTGGTCGGCGCTCGCGGTCCTATCGGGCGCGGGCCGCGACAGCCGTCCGGCGGGCGCTGCGCCAGCAGGCACGGGTGGCCGCGACGGTCCGGCGGAGGCCGCCGACCCACCAGGCGCGCTGGACCCACCAGCCGCCCCCGACCCACCAGCCGCCATCGACCCAGCACGCGCGGGTGGGGTCGGTGGTGTGGCTGGGGTGGGGTCGGCGAGTGGGCAGTCGGTGATGGGGCCGCCGGTGGCGATGCCCTCCCCTACGAGCAGGTCGAGGAGAATGTCGGCCCGCAGCTGCCCCATCGTGCGGGCGTCGCCGTGACGTTTCGCGGCGCGGGCGATCGCCGTCAACCGTTCCACTGCCGCGGCCGCCCGATGCGGCGGTAGGTCGTAACCGTGCAACTCGGCCAGGCCGTCGCCGGTGGGACGCACCTCCACCCGCCGGCCACTCAGCGCCTTCTTGACCCGGGTCGCTTTGGCTTCCGGATCAGCGGCGAACACCAGCCTGGAAAGCCGCGCCCGCAACTGCCCCGTGGTGAGCCGGGGCGCCTCGTCGATGATCTTCTCGATGACCTCGCGTGCGACCGGTGCGGCCAGACACATGGTCAGGTCCGACATGACCCGCGCCTTCGGGAAGTCGATGTCGCCGCGGTCGAGGGCCGCGAACACCGCCGGCAGCCGCTCGACGAGGTCGTCGGCGAGCGCGAGTTGGCCGCTGGCGGCGGTGGGGGTCCATGTCATCGCGTAGGCGATCTCGACCTGAGCCCATCGGTGTTCGGGGTCACCGCCAATGACTTCATCACCGCGCCGCCCCAACTCGTGCAACGTTGACAGCAATTGCGCGTTCTCGTGGGCGAGCAAGCGTTGCCGGGCCTGCGCGTACCGAACCAGATCCATATCATCCAGTGTGGACACGTCGACCGCGGCGAGGATCGCCGCGAGATCGGGGCCGGGCGGGATGAGCGCCAGCTCGTCCGGCAGCCGCCCTCCCGTGCCCCCCATCATGCACCCACCCTATCGAACACACGTCCACCCCCACAAGGATCCAACGGCTGAAACCCTTACCGAACAAGCATGTGCGGCAAAGGTCGCCCATTGTGGAATGTGACCTCGGATGGCGGGACGAGGGCGCGGAACGAGCGCACAGGTCGCCGCCGGACTTCCGCCTCGCTCCTGCGCGTGCCGGAGGCACCACATGCGACGGAAGCGCCGGGCTCCGCGACCGCGACGGCGAAGCCGCACGGCTCAGCCGTAGCGCCGGAGCGCCATAGCGCCGACCCGGGCTCTATTGTGGATTCGGAAGAGTCGAGGTCGCCAAGCGGGCGCGGACCGCGACGGCGTCCAGGTGGCCGAGTTGTTCGAGGACCGCCAGGGCGTCCCGCCAGGCGCGCCGGGCGCCGTCGATGTCCCCGACCGCGCGCCGGGCGTCGCCGAGGTGGGTGAGCGTGTCGGCCTCGTAGTAGGGGTCTCCGGTCTGCCGGAACAGGTAGACGGCGCGCTGGTACCAGGCGGTCGCCGCCCGGGGCCGGCCCATGCGGTAGTGGATGTATCCGAGGCTGTCGGCGGTGTTCGCCTCGCCGCGCCGGTCACCCACCGCCCGGAGCAGGGTGAGGGCGCGCCCGCAGTAGCGCACGGCCAGCCGGTGCTCGCCGAGCTGCGCGTGATACCAGCCGGTCGAGTTGAGGGCCCTGGCCCGCCCGACGCGGTGGCCGGCCGCCCCGTAAAGGTCCAGGGCCCGCCGGGCGCGCCGGATGGCGCCGCGGTAGCTGCCCCGCCGGCCGGACGTCCAGGCGAGGTTGAGCTGGGTATGTGCCTGCCCGGTGCGGTCGTCGAGCCGGGTGAACAGGTAACGCGCGCGCCGGAGATGGCTGAGCGCCCGCGCGAACTCGCCCATCCGGGTGTGTGCCCGGCCCAGGCCACGGTGGATGTACGCCGCGGCGCGTCCGTCGCCCAGCCGCCGGGCGGCGGCGAGCCCGGCGGCCAGTACCGCGGCCCAGTCGTGCCAGTGCCCGCGCCGGTCGAAGAAGTCCGCCAGGGTCCAGGCGAGCTGCCAGAGGTGGGTGTCGAAACCGGTGCCGGCGGCCAGCCGGATGACCGCCAGCAGCACTTCCCGTTCGGCGGTGAACCAGGCCAACGCCTGGCGGTGGTCGGCGAGGCGCTCGGGCGTGACCCCGGACTGCGGCGCGGCCAGCCCGATGGGGTGCCGGGACGGGTCCCACCGTTCGTCCGCGGCGTACGCGGTGTGCAGGTAGTGGTCGAGCAACCGGTGCACCGCCCGGTCGCGTTCGACGTCCTTGTCGAGGGTGTGCGCCAGCTCCACGGCGTAGGCGCGCAACAGGTCATGGAACGCGTACCGGCCCGGCGCGCGCTCCATGACCAGGCTCGCCCGGGTGAGTTCGGCCAGCAACGGCCGGACGTGCGGCAGCGGTACGCCACACAGGCTGGCGGCGGCGGGGGCGCCGATGTCGGGACCGGGATGCAGTCCGAGCAGCCGGAACAGCTGCGCGGCGCCGTCGCTGAGCGCCTGGTACGACCAGGAGAACACGGCCCGCAGATCGCTCGCGGTATCGCCGACGGTGAACGCGTCGAGGCCGCCGCTCGCGTCCCGCAGGTCGGCCACGATCGCGGTGAGCGGAAAGCCCGGGCGCGCCGCCGCGCGGGCGGCCAGGATCGCCAGCGCGAGCGGCAGCCGCGCGCATCCGGTGACGATCTGGTCCATCGCGGCCGGCTCGGCGGTCACCCGTTCCCGGCCCAGACGGCGGGCCAGCAGGTCACGCGCCTCGGCGGGACTGAGCAGGTCCAGCGGCAGCAGGTGGGCGCTCTGCGCGGCGGCCAGCCCGGTGAGCTCGTTCCGGCTGGTGACCACCACGTGGCAGCCCGGCGTGCCGGGCAGCAGCGGCGAGACCTGCTGGACGTCCCGGACGTTGTCCAGCACCACCAGCACCCGCCGACCGGCCATCAGGCTGCGGTACAGGCCGGCCTGGATGTCCACGCTGGACGGTATGGACTGCACCGGCACGCCCAGGGCGATCAGGAACTCGCGGAGCACCTCGGCCGGGTCTTTCACCGAGCCGTCGGGAGCGAACCCACGCAGATCGACGTAGAGCTGCCCATCCGGAAAGCGGTCCGCGACCCGGTGCGCCCAGTGCACCGCCAGCGTGGTCTTGCCCACCCCGGCGGTACCCGAGAGCACGACGACGGCGGCTGCCGGCGACTCACCTGCCCCGGCGGTGACCGCGTCCAGCTCGGCGAGCTCGCGGGCCCGATGGGCGAACGACGGCAGCGGCGCGGGTAGCTGGCGGGGCACCGGCGGGTCCGCCCGATGCTCGACCCGGCTCACCACCCGGGGCGGCGCCACGGCCAGCGCCGCGTCCGCGACGAGGATCTGCCGGTGGAGGTGGCGTAGCGGTGGGCTGGGGTCGGCGCCCAGTTCCTCGGCCAGCGTGAGCCGGACCCGCTCGTAATGCTCCAGCGCGTCGGCCTGCCGGCCGCAGCGGTACAGCGCGAGGATGAGCTGGCCGCTGAGGCGCTCGTCCAGCGGATGGGCGGCCGCCTGGGCGGACAGCCGGCCCAGCAGCGCGACGTGCCGGCCGAGGGCCAGCGCGACGTCGTTGTGGTCCAGCTCGGCCGCCAGCCGCTCCGCGTCGAGCGTGTGGCGGACCGCATTCACCCACGGGGAGTCCAGCGCCGCCAGCGCCTCCCCCCGCCACAACGCGAGCGCCTGACGCAGCAGGGACTCCCCGGTCTCGGCGTCGTCGGCGGCGCGGGCCCGGGCGGTCAGGTCACGGAAGCGGTGCAGGTCGACGACCATCGGGTCGGCGGTCACCAGGTATGCCCCGGACTGCCGAGTGATGTCCACGTGATCCGCGTCGGCCAGCACCGCCCGCAGCCGCGACAGGTACGCCGACAGCGCGTTGCGCGGGCGCTGCGGAAGGCGGTCGCCCCACACCCTCTCCAGCAACTGGTCGGCGGTCACCGGTTGGTTGACATCGATTAACATCGCTGCTAGCACGCCTCGCTGGCGGGCATGACCGAGGTCCAGGGGGTGATCGTCGACGCGCGCCTCGATCTCTCCCAGCAGCCGGAACGAAACCGCCCTCAAGCAGACCTCCCCCGCAGTCGTGCACCCAGGGAAAGGAGTTTCGCATCTCGCGCCGCCGGACCGGAAAGTCGCAATACCGACACATGATCACGGCGAGGAATCGCGCTCCAGGGCCACGCGGGGCAGGCGGTGGAGGGGGCGGGGCAGCCACCAGGCCCGCGCGCCGAGCAGCTGCATCACCGCGGGCACCACGAGACCGCGGATGATCAGGGCGTCGACCAGGATCGCCACGGCCAGGCCGAGGCCGAACTGCTGCAGCATCCGGTCCGGGCTGAGCAGGAACGACCCGAAGACGACCACCATGATGGCGCCGGCGGCGGTGACCACCCGGCCGGTGGTGGCCATGCCCTCGGTGACCGCGCGCGGCGCGTCACCCGACCGCTCCCACTCCTCGTGCATCCTGGCCAGCAGGAACACCTCGTAGTCCATGGACAGCCCGAACACGATCGCGAAGATCATGACCGGCACGTACGCCTCGACCGGACCGGGCTGGGCGCCGAACAGGCCCTCCTGGAAAACGTAGGTGATCACCCCGAGCGACACCGCGACGCTGAGCAGGTTGAGCAGCGCGGCCTTCAGCGGCAGCCACACCGACCGGAACACCACCAGGAGCAGCAGCATCGACAGGCCGACCACGACCAGCACGAACAGCGGCAGCCGGCCGGCAACCGCCGCCGCGAAGTCCTCGGCCGCCGCCGTGCTGCCACCGACGAGGTATGTCCCACCGGTCCGCGCGGCCACGTCCGGCAGCACGTCGTCGCGCAGTCGGCGCACGAGGTCGCTGGTCGCCGCGTCCTGCGGTTTCGAGTCGGGGAACACGATGACGGTGCTGACCCCGTCCTGCGGCGGGGAGGGTGGCAGGGCGGCCGCCACGCCCGGCGTACCCGCCAGGGCCTGGTGCGCCGCCGCCGCGTCGCCGCGCGCGACGACCACCAGCGGGCCGTTGAAGCCCGGCCCGAACCCCTGCGCGAGCAGGTCGTAGGCCTGCCGGCTGGTGCTGCCCGCCGGGTCGTTGCCGGCGTCGGCGAAGCCGAGTCGGGTGCCCAGCGCGGGCGCCGCGAGCAGCACCAACGCGACCACCGGGAGCAGCAGCGCCGGCCACGGGCGGCGCTGGACCGCGCCCGACCAGCGCCGCCACCACGCGCCGTCGCCGCGCGCCGGGCGGCGCCGCACGCCGCGCTCGATCCGGCCGCCGGCCAGCGCCAGCAGCGCCGGGAGCAGGGTCAGCGAAGCCACCATCGTCACGAGTACCGTCAGCGCCACCGCCACGGCCACCCCCTGGAGCGAGCCGAGCCCCAGCACGACGAGGCCCAGCAGCGCGATGATGACCGTGCCGCCGGCGAAGAAGACGGTGCGCCCTGCGGTGTCCAGCGCGGTGCGCACGGCGGTCTCCCGGTCGGCGCCGGCGACCAGCTCGGCGCGGAAGCGGGAGAAGACCAGCAGGGCGTAGTCGATGCCCACCCCCAGGCCGACGAGGATCATGAGAGCCGAGGTGAAGTCGGCGACCGTCGCCACGTGCGAGGCGACCGCGACAAGGCCGACCGCGGCGCCGACGCCGAAGATCGCGATGATGATCGGCAGGCTGGCCGCGACGACCGAGCCGAACAGCAGCACCAGGATGACCAGCGCGGCGAGCAGGCCGACGCCCTCGGCGGCGCCGCCCTCGGACTCCTCGGCGCCGCGCACCGCGTCGCCGCCCAGCTCGACCCGCAGGCCGCCGCCCTCCGCCGCCTGGGCGGTGTCGATGAGGCGCCGCACGTCGTCGGCGGGCACGTCCTGCGCCTGCCCGTCCAGCGTGACCGTCGCGTACCCGATCGTGCCGTCCGCCGAGACGGCGCCCTGGCCGGCGTAGGGGTCTCGCACGTCCGCGACGTGTGGCAGGCCGCCGACCGCGCCGAGCATCCGCTCGACCCGCCCCCGGGTGCCCGCGGCGGCGACGCCGCCCGGATCCCGCACCACGATCCGCACGGTGTCGCCGGCCTGGGCCGGCGCCCGCTCGCGGAGCGTGTCGATCGCGCGTTGGGAGTCGGTGCCGGGCAGCGCGAAGTCGTTGTGGTAGTCGCTGCCCACCGCCTGGGCGGCGGCGGTGACGCCGGCGAGGACGAGCACCCAGAGCAGCAGCGCCGACCAGCGGCGGTGGTAGGCCCAGCCGGCGACCCGGACGAACCGGGACCGGCGGGACGGGATCAGGACGGCCATGGGGAGCGACGCTAGGTATCCCGCTTCCCGCGCCACAACGCGCTGCGGGGGGATCCTCGGTTACCCCCGCGGGGGGACTCGCGGGTTCCCGCACCGCTCTACGCTCGGGAGGTGATCCGCCGCATCATCATGATCGACACCGGGATCGCCGCCCTGGCGTTCACGGCGTCGCTCGTCGTGCTGGCGTTCGACGGGTTCGGCACGCCCGCGGCCGACGTGCGGCACCTCGACGGCCTCGGCGTGCTGCTCACCCTCGCGACCGCGCTGCCCCTCGTCGCCCGCCGGCGCGCACCGATCACCGTCGCCGCGGTCACCATCGCGGCCACCGCGGTGCTGTACTGGCTGGGATACGCCTTCGACCTCGCGGCGGGCCCGGGTGTGGCGGTGTACACGCTGGGCGCCGTCTACGGCGGCGATCCCCGGCCGGTGCGGCGCCGGCTGGCGCTGCAGGTCGCCATGGCGTTCGCACCCGCGGCCGCCGTCGCATACGCCGCCCGCGGCGACAGCCTCGTCCTCGTGCCCGAGATGGCCGGCCTCCTGCTCTGCTCCGCCGGGCTGTGGCTGCTGGGCGACCGGGCCCGGATGCGCCGGGAGCGGATGGCCGCCCTGGAGGAGCGGGCCGAGCGGGTCGAGCGCGACGCCGAGCGGGAGCGCCGGCTCGCCGCCGCCGAGGAGCGCACCCGGATCGCCCGCGAGCTGCACGACGCGGCCGGGCACGCGATCAACGTGATCCTCGTGCAGGCCGGCGCGGCCCGGCTGCTGCAGGACCGCGACCCGGCCGGCGCGCGGCGCGCCATCGCCACCATCGAAGACGTGGCCCGCGACACCATCGGCGAAATCGACCAGATCGTGCGGGCGCTGCGCGGCGACGGCGAGCCGCCCCCGCCACCGCCGGACGCGGCGGCCCTCGACGAGCTGGTCGCCCGGCACCGGGCCGGTGGCCTGCGGATCGCCGCCGACCTGCCGGCACCCGCCGGGGCGCTGCCGCGCGGCGTGGCCTGGGCGGCCTACCGGATCCTCCAGGAGGCGCTCACCAACGCGGCCCGGCACGGCCGGGGCAGCGCCGAGGTGGCGATGCGCTTCGACGCCAGCGCCGTCGAGGTGTCGGTGGCCAACCCGTTCGTGGGCTCCGGCGCCCGTGCCGGGCACGGCATCGCCGGCATGCGGGAGCGCGCGACGCTGCTGGGCGGCACCCTGACCACCGCCGCCGAGCAGGGCGTGTTCCGGCTGCACGCCCACCTGCCGTACGGTGGCGGGCCGTGACGCCGGATGGTGGCGGCCCGTGACGCCGTACGGTGGCGGGCGGTGACGCCTGATAGTGGCGCCGCGACGCCCCATGCCGGCGCGGCCGTGACGCCCGATGGCGGCGGGCCGTGATCCGGGTGCTGGTGGTGGACGACGACGACCTGATGCGGGCCGGGCTGGCCGCGGTGCTGTCCAGCGACGAGACGGTCCGGGTGGTCGGCGAAGCCGCCGACGGTCGGGCGGCGATCGAGCAGACCCGCGCACTACGGCCGGACGTCGTGCTGATGGACGTGCGGATGGCGCGGCTGGACGGCATCGGCGCCACCCGCGAGATCGTCGCCGCCACGCCGGAGGTGCGGGTGCTGGTGCTCACCACGTTCGAAGACGACGACTACGTGTTCGGCGCGCTCACCGCCGGCGCGTCCGGCTTCCTGCTCAAGCGCACCCGGCCGGAGCGGCTCATCGAGGCCATCCACACGGTCGCCGCCGGCGAGGCGCTGCTCTCCCCCTCGGTCACCCGCACGGTGGTCGACCGGATGGCCCAGCAGCCGCCGCCGGCCCCGCCCGACCAGCGGCGGCTGGCCGGCCTGACCCCGCGCGAGCGCGACGTGCTGGCGCTGGTCGCGCGCGGCCTCTCCAACACCGAGATCGCGGAGACCCTGGTGGTCGAGGAGTCGACGGTCAAAACCCACGTCAAACGCATCCTGGCGAAACTCGACCTCCGCGACCGAGTCGGCGCGGTAATCCTGGCCTACGAAACAGGCCTAATCCGCCCCGGCTCATAGCACTGATCCTCGTTGATCGAGGAAGTATCGTGGCTATGAAGTCGTGATAAATCCGGACAAGATAGCCACGACATTTCCTCGATCAACGAGCGGGGTTGGCGCGGCGCGGGTTGGCGCGGCGCGGCTAGGGGCGGGTGGGGGCGATGCGGTGGGCGGCTGCCAGGACCAGTGCCATTACCGCCGCCACGGCGCCTACGATGCCGGCGGCCGCGCCCGCGTAGGCGGTGAACAATCGCCGCCGGCCCAGTTCGTCGACGGGGGTGGCCAGCACGTCGGCCGTCGAGTCGACCGCACCGGCCGCCGCCGCCAGCAGCACCGCCGCGCCGACCAGCAGGAACGCCACCGTCCACGGGCGCGCCGCGCCGTCGCGCACGTGCACGTCCCGGCCCTGCGCGACCACGAGCAGCAGCCCCGCCGCGGCCGCCCACGCGCCGGCCACCAGCGCCGCGCCGATCACGTCGCTGGGCCGGTGCCAGCCGAGGGTCATCGTGGCGACGCCGGCCACCGCCGCGTACGCCGCGCCGGCCAGCGCCGCCACCCCGCGTACCCGGGACGGCAGCACGAGCACCAGCGCGATCGCCACCGACACCGCCACCGTCGCGTGTCCACTGGGGAAGCTGTTGCCGGCGGAGGCCCGCTCGGGGTCGACGCCGAAGTCCGGCCGGTACAGGCCGTACTTGAGGATCTGGGTGGTCGCCGTCGCGCCGGCCACGAAGCCGGTCACCGCGACCGTCAGCAGCACCCGGCCGCGGGCCAGCGCGATGACCGCGATGACCACGACGGCGATCGCGATGGCCGCGACCGACATCGCGTCGAGCACGGCGGTCGCGACGCCGTCGACCTCGTCGCGGCCGATCCGGTTGCCGGCCAGGGCCACCGTGTCGAGGCGTTGGCCACGCTCGGTGCGCACGAAGAACCGCCACACCGCCACCAGCGCCGCCGCCTGCGCGGCAGCCACCAACACCAGCCAGGCGGCCGGCAGCAGCACGCTGCCCGCCCGCACCGAGGAACGCTCCGCTACCGCTGTCACCCCGCCTCTCTTACCCATCGCGGGTTGAGGTTACAACCACCGGTACCGGGTAACCGGGCGGCATGCGCGATCTGGTACCGGACGTGGGACGGATCGCCGTGCTGCGCGCCAACTCGCTCGGCGACTTCGTCTTCGCGCTGCCGGCGCTCGAGTCGCTGCGCGCGGCGTATCCGGACGCCGAGTTGGTGCTGCTCGGCGCGCCCTGGCACGCGCGGTGGCTGACCGGCCGCCCAGGGCCGGTGGACCGGGTGCTGGTGGTGCCGCCGGGCGACGGGATCCGCCCGGCGGAGCCGGACGAGCCACCGGTGGGTGCCGTGCGGGAGCGGTTCGACCTCGCCATCCAGCTCCACGGCGGTGGCGCGAACTCCAACCCGATCGTCGCCGCCCTGGGCGCCCGGGTCACCGCCGGCCTGCGGGCGCCGGGCGCGCCGCCGCTGGACCGCTGGATCCGGTACGTCTACCACCAGCCGGAGGTGTTCCGGTACCTGGAGGTGGTCGAGCTGGTCGGCGCCGCGCCGGTCACGACCACGCCGCGCCTCGGCGCGACGCCCGCCGAGATGGCGGAGGCGCGCGCGGTCGCCGGGCGGCCCACCCGCCCCCGGGTGGCGCTGCACCCGGGCGCCACGGACCCGCGGCGCCGCTGGCCGGTCGAGCGGTTCGCGGCGGTCGCCGACGCCCTGGCGGGCGGCGGCTTCGAGGTGGTCGCGACCGGCACCCCGGGCGAGCGCGAGGTGGTCGCGGGGTTGGTCGCCGCGGCCCGCAAGCCGGTACGCCCGCTCGTGGGCGCGCTCTCCCTCGGTGGCCTCGTCGGGCTGTACGCCGAGTGCGCCGCCCTAGTCGCGAACGACACCGGCCCGCTGCACGTGGCCGCCGCGCTGGGCACCCCGACGGTGGGGATCTACACGCCGAGCAACTACATCAACGGGGCCACCCCGTGGCGGGCGCGGCACCGCCCGATCGCCTCCTGGATCATCCACTGTCCAGTGTGCGGTGTGGACCTCAGCCACCCGGGCTCCGGTGACTGTCCACATCGGGTGTCCATGGTCACCGCCGTGACGGTGGGCGAGGTGCTGGAGGCCGTCCTCGACGTCACGGGGCCGCGGGCTACCGCGCCGGCTGCGAACGGGGTTGGGCGCGGATCCGCTCGATGATGGCCGACGTCGACCGGTCGGGCACGTAGTCGAGGATGCGGACCTCGCCGCCCAGCCGCCGCACCACGGCCGCCTCCGGCACCAGCTCCGGCGGATAGTCACCGCCCTTGACGTACAGGTCGGGCCGGACCCGCTCGATGAGCCCGGCCGGCGAGTCCTCCTCGAACACGACCACGTGGTCCACACAGGACAGCGCGGCCAGGACGGCGACCCGGTCCTCGGCCGGCACGACCGGCCGGTCCGGGCCCTTGAGCCGGCGCACGCTGGCGTCCGAGTTCACCGCGACGACGAGCAGGTCGCCCAGTTCCCGGGCCTGCCGCAGGTAGCTGACGTGGCCGCGGTGCAGCACGTCGAAGCAACCGTTGGTGAAGACCACCCGGTCGCCGGCGGCGCGCCGGTGCCGCACCACCCGCTCCAGCGCGTCGGCGTCCACAATGGTGGCTTCGGCGGTGAGCGCGGCGCGCAAGGCGGCCAGGTCGCACACGCAGGTGCCGGTGCGCGCCACCGTCACCGCGGCCGCCGCCTGCGCCAGGTCGGCGGCCACCGCGACCGGCGCGCCGGTGGCGAGCGCGAGCGTCAGCGCCGCCAGGTAGGCGTCGCCCGCGCCGACCGTGTGCCCCTCCGGCGCGGGGGCGGTGCGGGTGCGGCGTACCCCGTCCGCCGACGCCACCACCGCGCCGTCGCCGTCCAGCGTCACCGCGACGACGTCGGCGCCGAACCGGTCGCGCAGCGCCGCGGCGTACTCCCCCGCGGCGTCCTTCGCCGCCGGGCGCGCCAGCGCCCGCGCCGCCTCCCCGATGCTCGGCGCCAGCACGGTCGGCGCCAGGTCCCGCCACGGCGCCAGGTCGTGCGCGTCCAGCGCCACCGTGCCGAACCGGTCCCGGTGCGCGATCAGCCACCGCCGCACCGGCTCGGGCAGGGCGCCCAGCCCGTAGTCGGCCACCACCAGCACCGGCTGGTCCGCCGCGGCCAGGGCCTCGATCACCCGCCGGGCGCCGCCGTCCGGCAGCGGCCCGCCCGCGTCACCCTCGTCCTCGCGTACCACGATCTGGCCGCCGGCGAGCAGGCGGCGCTTGATCGGCGTACCCCGGTCCGGTACCCGGATCGTCCGGTCCGTCACGCCGTCGCCGGCGAGGCACGCCGCGACCTGGTCGGCGGCGTCGTCGTCGCCGAGCGGCGCGACCAGCGCCGGCCGGGCGCCGAGCGCGGCGAGGTTGGCGGCGGCGTTGCCGGCGCCGCCGGCCGCCTGGTCCCGCCGGCGCAGCGTGAGCACCGGCGCGGGCGCCTCGCGGGAGAGGCGACCCGCGTCCGCGAACCGCCACTCGTCGAGCATCACGTCTCCCACGACGAGCACCGGGGTGCCGCCCCAGGCGTCGAGAGCGGTCAGCAACCGTCCGGATTCCGTCGCCATAGATCGCCAGTGCCCGCTCCCCACCCCCGCAAACCCATGATCAGGGCGTCCCTCACGTCGTTAGAGCTACGTGAGGGACGCCCTGATCATGACCAGAGGGGGGCGCTGCGTTCGACGGTCGACCGGTATGAGTCGGGGTCCGCGACGCGTTCCAGCAGCCAGCCCACGGCGAGCAGGGCGACACCGCCGAGCAGCGGGTGGTCGATGACCCGCCACGCTCCGGCGATCGCCATCTCGGCCGGCAGGCGCCGCAGCGCGGTCCGGTCGCCGGCCGCCGCCCGCCCGGCGGCGGCCCGCAGCCGGTGCCGCAGGTCGGCCAGCTCGTCGAAGGTCTGGCCGAGCACCCGCACCGACCACCGCCAGCTCTCGGCCAGCAGCAGCGGGTCGGTCTCCGGCCCGACCCACCGCCGGCGCAGCTCGTGCACCGTGATGTCGCGCGCCTCGGCGCCGTCGCCGCCCACGAGCGCGATCCGGGCCAGTACCGCCGCGGCGACCGGTGCCGACCGCTCGACGTCGTCCGCGCGCCGCAGGCCGGTCAGCACGCGGCGCACGTGGGCCGCCGCCGCCCCGGTCTCGCCCAGCGCGAGCAGGAGCACGGCCCGGAACTCCAGAGTGGATAGTTCGAGCCGGCCCGCCGCCGCCTCCAGGTCGATGAGGTCGTCGCAGTACTCCAGAAGCGTGGCGGGCGCGGTGCCGTGGTACACCAGCTTCCCGATCTCGCGCCGCTTCGCGGCGATCTCCGCCCGCCAGCCGCTCGTCACGGTGACCGGCGCCGGCACCGACGCCAGGTACTCCTCGGTGCGTCGCCACCGGCCGCCGGCGCAGCCGACGAGCACCGCCTTGCGCAACGCCTCGACGGTCAGGTCGTCATCGACCCCGCCCACGCCGACCCGGGCGGTCAGGGCCGCGCCGAAGACGCCGAGGGCCTCCTCCCAGTACCCCGCCAGGGCCAGCTCGGTCGCGAACTCCTGCCGCCGCCACGCCGCGTCGACCGCCCGGTCGGTCGTGGCGGCGAGCCGGCTCTGCAGCCGGCCGTGCCGGAAGCGGTACCCGCCGCCGACACCGCGCAGCAGACCGACCTGCTCCGCGAACGCGAGAAACCGGAGCAGGCGCAGCGGTGTGCGGCCCTGGAGCGCGAGCAGCACCCGCGCCACACCGAACCGTACCCAGGCGCCGCCGGCCCGCCGGTGCAGCCAGACGGCCAGACCCAGGCCGACCCCGGCGGACGTCTGGGCGGTCCAGGACGGCGCCCCCCGCACGCTGAGCAGCCACCACGCGCCCGCGAGCCCGTACACCAGGGTCGTCGCGGCGGCGACCTCGGCGGCGAGCGAGATCGCCGTGGCGGCCCGGTCGCCCCGCACCAGCCGGACGGCGGTGCCGTCGCCGGTGACCGGCGCGGACGTGTCGACGCGCAGGCCGGCCCACGCCGCCTGCGACAACAGCCACGCCAGGCCGGCGGCGACGGCGAGCACGAACTCGTCCGGCAGGGCGCGGACCGTGCCGGGCAGCGCGATCTCCAACCGCACGGGCGGCGTGAGCAGCATCAGGACCACCCACGCGGCGAAGCCCAGCAGCATACCGCTCCACAGGCCGCGGTAGACGCCGGCGCCGAGCGGGCGCAGTCCACCGCGGAACGCCACCCGGCGCGGCCGGACGCCGGACCAGCCGTCGCGGCGGATCAGCGACAGCACCGCGACCGCGGCACCGCCCCCGATCACCCACCATCCTCTGTGGTCGGTCAGTGGGCCGCGGCCGCCCGCCACCGCGCGGATGGCGGGACCGCACAGCTCGAGCGCGACGGCGACCGCCAGGGCCGCCCGCACCCCGTCGAAGAGCGCCCAGAACGACCCGGGCACCGCGGCCGGCAGCCGCCACCAGGCGAACTCGCGCCGGCGTACCGACTCCAGGTGTCCGGCCAGGAACGACAGGTACTGCCGGGCGGCGTCCGGCCGCCAGTCGGTCGCGACCCGGCCGCGCCGCCGCGACCGCAGTGCGGCGTCGACCACGCTGGTCAGCAGCGTGTCCTCGACGGACTGGCCGCCCCGGGCCCGCGCCAGGTGGGCGAGTTCGCGCGGATCGCTGGCCGGGTCGTCGTAGGCGGTGCGGGCCAGCGCCACCATCAGCGGCGTGCCGAGCGCGGCGGTCAGCTCGGCCTCGCCACCCGGTCCGATCCCGGCCGCGACCTCCGCCCACCCGGCCGCCTGGTGCGGCGGCGCGGCGTCCACCAGGTACTCCGCGACCCGCTCCGGGCTCAGCTGATCGATCACGATCACCGCGGCGCCGCGGAGCTTCTCGCCCCCGGCCTGGAGGTACCGCTCGTAGGCCGCCGTCTGGCAGGTCACGACCAGCCGCTGCGACGGCAGGGCGTTGAGCTCCTCGAGGCAACGCGTGGCGTGCTCGTCGGACACCTCGTCCAGGCCGTCCAGGATCGGCAGGACCGCACCGCTCTCCAGGAGGTCGGCCAGCGGTCCGGCGAGGCGGGGATGGACGGCGACGAGCTCGGGGTACCGGGCGGCGAGCTGCGCCACCAGCCACTCGTGGAACGGGGTCTCCGGGTCCCAGGTGGCGGCGGCGAGCAGCACGGGTATCGGGTGGTCCGGCTCGCGATCGAGCCGGTCGGCCCTACCGATGCGGTCGGCGCGGCCACCCGTGGCCAGGTCGCGGGCCAGGCGCACGGCCAGGACCGACTTGCCCGAGCCGGGCGCGCCCAGGATGAGCAGCCGTCCCGACGGGATCCGCTGGTAACACGCGCGCAGGCCGTCCGCCCGGCCGCCGAGGTCGAGCGGGCCGGCGTCACTGGACCGGCCGATCGTGCGCCACGACGGCTGCATCCGGTCGGCGGCGTTCCGCCAGGACACCGGGAGCGGGTAGGGCTCGTCGAGCGTCCGGAGCAGCGCGTCGTCGGCCGGATCGCCCCGGATCAGCGCGGCCAGCCCGTCGGCGACCTCGCGGCGCGCGGTGAGGTCGCCGGCCACGCCCGGCCCCACGCCGCGGTCCTTGACCAGCTGCGCGAGGACACCGAAGACCGCGGCGATCCCGGCGATCACCGCCCAGGTCCAGCTCACCGTCTCCAGGTCGTAGCGCAGCCAGACCCAGCCGGTGCCCACCACGGCGAACGCGACGCCGAGCGGGACGCCCCACCGCCACACCCGCCGCATCCCCCAATTCTCCCCACCCCGGCAACCCCCATGATCAGGGCGTCCCTCAAGTAGTTAGAGCTACTTGAGGGACGCCCTGATCATGAGGGTTAGCGGTGCAGGCGGGCGGTGCGGCCTTGTTCGCCGGAGGCCCAGCAGGCGCCGTCCGGGGCGCAGTCGACGGCGTCGTAGCTGCCGGTGTCGAAGCGGGTCCAGGTGCGGCCGCCGTCGTACGTCACGTCGCTGCCGGTCGGGCCCACCGCCACCGCCGCGCGGGCGGTGCGCGGCAGCCAGGCCGCGCCGGACCGGTACTCGCCGGGCACCGTGGCCGCCACCGTCCAGCTGCGACCGGCGTCCCGGCTGACCGCGGCGCCGTCCGGTGCGCTGGCCGGCACGGCGAAGTCGCCGCCGACCGCGATGCCGTGCCCGGGGTCGCGGAACGCCAGCGAGTAGATGCCGGCGCTCGGCCCGCTGGGCACCGGCGTGTCCGACACCCGCCAGGTGCGCCCGTAGTCGCGGCTGGCGAACACCCGGGCGGACGCGCCGCCACCGGTCGCGAACCACGCCCACGGGCCGCCCCGCTCGGCGGTCACCAGGCAGGTGCCGCTCGCCGCGAACGCGAACTCCCCCTCGATGGCGGCCGGCACGCCGTCCCCGGGAAGGACCCGCCACGAGCGCCCGCCGTCCGCCGTGGCCGCGACCCGGAAGCGGCCGTCGACCGGGTCGGAGAGTGCGAGGCCGCGGCGGTGGTCGAAGAAGGCGAGGCAGTCGTAGAACGCGCGCGGCTCGTCGTTGCGGAACGTCTCGGTCCAGGTGCGGCCGCCGTCGCTGGTGGCGTAGACCCGGGACGCCTCGCCCTCGCCGATGGACAGCGCCACCGCCCGGTCGGCGCTGAACGCCTCGATGTCGCGGAACTGGAGGTCCGCGGTGCCGGGCGGGCCGACCTGTCGCCACGTCCGTCCACCATCGACGGTGCGCAGCACGGTGCCGGCGCTGCCGCTGGCCCACGCCACCCGGGCGCTGACCACGGACAGGCCGCGCAGCCGGGCGGTGACGCCGGTGTCGGACGGCTCCCAGCGCGGCGGCCGGCCGCCGGTGAACCCGGTGGCCGCGGTAAGCACGAGCAGCCCGGGCAGGAGGATCGACAGAACTCGCAGTCTCATGAGGGCAGGTTAATCACGCGCGCCACCCGCCGCGCAAGATAAATGCGAGGGCGCACGGCTGGTCGCACATCCGTTTGCGGGAGGGA
>JBBEWH010000128.1:0-5026 GCA_037414955.1 Actinomycetes bacterium KLBMP 9797 | reverse complement strand
CCCGGCCCTTCGCCTCCAGACCACATGGCTTTTATCCGTAGGTGGGGCACGCCTTGATCATGATGGGCGGGGGCGGTGGGTGTTCCGCGCGCGATCGATTGCCGTTACTATCCCGCCATGGCGCGGATGCGAAGGTCATTCATGTTTGGTCTGGCGGTGCTGGTCACCGCCGGCTTGGGCGCGGCCGTCCCGGTGGTCGACGCCGCGGCGGCGGAGCCCGCCATCACGGTCCAGCAGGGCCGGTACGGCCTGGTGCTGCGCGACGAGCGCGGGCGTGAGGTCGTGCTGCGCGGGTTCAACGCCGCCGGCAGCACGAAGCTCACCGAGACCGGGCTGCTGCCGTTCCGCACCCGGGCGGATGCCGCGAAGTCCGCGCTGGCTATGCGCGACCTGGCCGGCGCCAACGCGGTCCGGTTCCTCATCGCCTGGGAGGGCGTGCAACCGGCCCGCGACCGGATCGACACCGGGTACCTCGCGCGCGTCGCCGAGCAGATCAGGGAGTTCACCGACCGGGGCATCTACGTGCTCGTCGACTACCACCAGGACCTCTACTCGCGGCACATCTTCGACGAGGACAGCTGGTACGAGGGCGACGGCGCCCCCCGGTGGGTGATCGAGGCCGGCGACTACCCCGACGAGAGCTGCGGCATCTGCATCCTGTGGGGACAGAACATGCAGACCAACGCGGCCGTACGGGAGCCGATGTACGACTTCTGGCGCAACCGGTACGGGGTGCAGGACGCCTACCTCGCGCAGGCCGGCGCGGCGATGCGGTACCTGCGGGAGAACCTGCCCGCCACCGCCTTCGGCCGGATCGTGGGCATGGACCCGTTCAACGAGCCGTTCGACGGCGGGCTCGACGGCGGCTCCGGCGTCCAGTGGGAAAGCGCCTACCTGATGCCGTTCTACCAGCGTTTCCGGGCCACCATGGACAGCGCCGGCTGGACCGCGAAGCCGGCGTTCGTGGAGCCGCTGGTGTTCTGGAACACCACCTTCTCCGAGCAAGGTGGACTGTCCACCGTCGGGCAGCTGGGCACCCGGTACGTCTTCAACAGCCATTACTACGACGGCGCCAAGCTCACGCTGGACCCGACCGGGGCCGGCGATGGCCAGTACGCCGGGGCGATGAACCGGATCCGGGACCGCGCCAGCACGCTCGCCACCGCGCCGATCGTGTCGGAGTTCGGCATGACCCTCCGCGACAACCGGACACCGTGGATGGTGCGCGCCATGTACCAGGGGCTGGACGCCGGTATCAAGGGCGCGGACTGGTGGCGCGGTCCGGCGTCGGGCGGCACGGTGCTGTCCGGCACCCAGTGGCACTGGGACATCTACAGTGGACGGCACAACGCCCCGGACACCGCGGGCGACGGGTGGAACGACGAGGACCACTCGGTGGTCAGCGTCGACGCGAGCGGCGCGGTCGTGTCGCGCCTCGACCAGCGGGTCATCGACCGGCTGTACCCGCGGGCGGTCGCCGGCGACACGCTGGCCTTCGCGTACGAGGACCTGGCGCGTTCCGGGTACGGCGGCACCGGTACCCAGCAGGCCTGGCTGACCGTGCCGAGCACGCTGCCGGCGGTGGCCGCGCTGGCCGCCGGCCGGCAGTACGGCGTGCTGGTCTGGCGCGGCCGGTCCACCGACATCACCGAGCTGCACCTGCCGGCCGCGTTCCGGTCGGCGTCCACCGTGGTGGTCAGCGACGTCGGCACGGTGGCCGGCCTGCCCAGCGGCGGGGCGGTGGCGGTCGCCGCGGAGGAGGGCGCCACCACGGCGCGCCGCCTGCTGATCGGGGGCGGCACCGGGTTGCACGTGGCGCTGGTCGTGAACGCGTCCAGCGGCACCGCCCCGACGGCCGCCCAGCTCACCGCCGCCCGCCAGGAGCTGATCGCCTGGCGCACCCAGCACTTCCCCTCCTGACCCCATGATCAAGGCGTCCCTCACGTCGTGAGAGCTACGTGAGGGACGCCTTGATCATGGAGGGAACCGCGCGGCGCGCGGGCGCGTCGGACCGGCGTGCGAGCGGTGACGATCGGCCGATGGATGACGCTCGGCGTGCTGCTGGTCCTCGGTCTGGCGCCGGCTGGCGACGTGGCCCGGTTCGACACCGAGCCGGTGCCCGAGCCACCCACCGATCCCCACGTCCTGGTGCTGAGGTTGCGCGAGTGGCGCAGCCTCACCCCGCCGGAGGAGCTGGCGGCGCTCCCGGCGTTCGCGCTCTACGGCGGCGGTCGGGTGATCGTGTCGGCGCCCGCGGCGGGCGCGCTGCACCAGGGGCGGGAGTTCACCCTGTCGCCGGCGCGGTACCGGCGGGTACACCTGGCCGCCCACCGCGCCGGGCTGGCCCGGTCCGCGCGGCTGCGGACGCCCGCGGTGATGACGGACGGCTGGTCGCTGATCGTGACGCTGTGGTCCGGCGACCGCCACCACACCACGGAGGTCGGCTCGCCCGGCAGCTGGGACACCGGCCGGCGCCAGCGCGTCGCCAGCTTCCGGAAGTACGTCATGGCCTTGGCCGGCCGATCCACCGTGTACCAGCCCGAGCGGTTGGCGGTGCTGCCCACCTTCAGCGGGTCCGGGGCGGAGTCGCCGCGGCGCTGGCGGTGGGCCAATCCCCGCTACGGCGCGGACACCTGGTTCGGCGCCTGCACCGTCATCTCCCGACCGACCATGGACGCCGTGATGTCCGAGGCGCGCCTGGCCTCGCCGGCGACGCCCTGGCACGACGGTGGCGAGCCGCTGCATCTGGTGTTCCGGCCGATGCTCCCTCACGAACGCGACTGCGACGACCTCGACCAGCCATGATCAGGGCGTCCCTCAAGTCGTGAGAGCTACGTGAGGGACGCCCTGATCATGAGGTGACAGTGCGGTAGTGGCGCATCATCAGCATCAGCCAACCGACGCTGATCAGCCCCAGTACGGCGTACCCGAGCAGGGAGCCGAACGAGTCCCACAGCGCGTGCAGCGCGACGGCACCCGCGAAGGTGATCACGAACATCAGCAGCCGCCGGCCGCCCGGCCGGGCGGCGAGCGCGAACAGCGCGCCGCAGGTCAGGCCGGTCCACGCGGTGTGGCCGGCGGGCGCGAACAGCCCGCGCACGAAGAGCGTCTCCTCGACGGCGCCGATGCTGCCCTTCGACGCGAGCAGCGCGGTGAAGGCGTAGCCCATCGTCTCCAGCGCGGCGAACCCCATGCCGCTGGCCACGCCGATGACCAGGCCGTCGCTGGGGTCGCGGCGGCGCCGCCAGAAGAGGAGCAGGATGGCCGCCGGCACCAGCAGCTTGGCGGTCTCCTCGATGAGCGCCACGAACACCATGGGCAGCGCGCCCAGGTCGCGCAGCGCGTCGTACTCCAGCTGGCCGGCCACGACCACGCCGAGCACGCCGCCGAGGAACGCGGCGGCGGTGAGCACGGACGCCGGCACCTGCCACCGGCCGGAGCGGCCTTCGACGAACGTCAGGAACGTCGCGGGCACGACCGCCGCGCCCAGCAGGATCGTCGCGGGTACGAAGTTGGCGTTCTCGGTGCTGACCATGGTGCGCAGCACGAGCAGGAAGAGGCCGAGGCCGACGACGAGCACCACGATCCACGCCCACCGGCGCCAAGCGGCAATCATGGCGTCACCTTATGCCACCCATTCGTTATGCCAGCCCTGCGCGCCCGTTCGCCACGCGCGGCGGAGCCCCCTGATCATCAGCCGAGAGAGCGTCCCATATCGCGAAACCCCATGTCATAATGCGCCGATGACCACCGACGGCGCCGACGGCGCGGACGCCGTGCCGACCATCCAGACGGTACGGCGTCTCGCCCTCGTCCTCAGCGCGTTCACGGTCAACCAGCCCTACCTGAGCCTCCGCCAGATCACCGCCCGGCTGGGCGCGAGCAAGGCCACCGCCCACCGGTACACGAAGGCGCTGCGGGCGGCGAACCTGCTCCGGTACGACGAGCGCACCGCGCTCTACTCGCTCGGCCCGCAGGTGCTCACCCTCGCCGCCTCGGCGCGCGCCGGACTGCCGATCGTGACCGTGGCCGAGCCGTACCTGGAGAAGCTGGTCCGCCAGGTCGACGAGACCGTGGTGCTCAGCGTGTGGGACGGCGAGGCGCCCACCGTGGTCCGCTCCGCGGACAACACCGACCAGGTCATCCGGATCAGCGTGCGGGCCGGCTCCCGGCTCGACCCGACGGCGTCGGCGCAGGGACAGGTGTTCTGCGCGTACCTGCCCCCCGACCAGGTGCCCGGGCTGCACCGCCTGCTGCGCCAGTCACCGGAACTGCGCGACGAGCTGGCCGCCATCCGGGCGCACGGCCTGTCGGTGCACGCGCCGCCCGTGGACGGGGTGCGCACGATCGCCGCGCCGGTCTTCGAGGGCGGCGGCATCGTGGCGACGATCGCGATCGTCGGCACCACGGTCGGCGTACCGGCCGAGCCGGACTCCCCGGCCGCGGACGCCCTCCGCGCCACCGCGGAAGAACTCTCCCGCCGCCTCGCCTAACTCTTACCCCACCGGCGGCGGACCGTCTCGAAGACCTTCTGTCCATAGGAGATCTCGATGACGTTGCCGTCCGGGTCGCGCAGCGCGCAGACGTAGCCGACCTGCTCGTTGACGTACTGCGGCTCCCAGTGCAGCGCGCCCATCTCGCGGGCCCGCTCGGCGAAGGCATCGACGTCCTCCCGGCTCGGCACCTCGATGCCGATGTGCGCGAACGGCTTCAGCAGGCCGAGCTGACCGCCCCTGTCCTTGTGGAACGACACCAGCACCAGCACGAACGGCGTCTCCACCTGCTGGTCGTTGGACAGCCAGGCGCTCTCCCCCGCGTCGTCGGCGAACCGCTCGACCACCACCAGCGGCGTCAACGAGGTGTAGAACGCGATCGACTTCGCGAGGTCGCCGGTCGGCAACGCGACGTGCGTCCAGCGTGCCTGAGTAAGCATGATTCCAGGCTATCCATGATCAGGGCGTGGGGCCCCGCGGTTTTTCGGCGGGGGGGGCGCCCCGGGAATGGAGGGGGTTTTGGGGGCCCCGCG
>JBBEWH010000127.1:0-34317 GCA_037414955.1 Actinomycetes bacterium KLBMP 9797 | reverse complement strand
ATCCAACCCAGCCCCGGGGCGCCCCCCCCGTTGTCAGCGCCGGGTGCGGCACGCCCTGATCATGAAGGGGTTAGAGGCCGCCGCGGATCGCGGTGATCAGCTCGCCGTTCGCGGTATCGCCGGACAGCTCCCAGAAGAACGCGCCGCCGAGGCCCTGGCCCCGCGCGTACGCCATCTTGCCGCCGATCGTCGCCGGCGTGTCGTAGCTCCACCACTGGCCGCCGCAGAACCCGTACGCCGTGCCGCCCACCGTCCCGGTCGCCGGGCAGCGCGTCTTGAGCACCTTGTAGTCCTCGATGCCCTGCTCATACGTGCCCGGCGCGGGCCCGCTCGCGGTCCCGCCCGGCGCGCTCTGCGTGACCCCGGCCCAGCCGCGCCCGTAGAACCCGACGCCCAGCAGCAACTTGCTCGCCGGCACCCCCTTCGACTTCAGTTTCTGGATCGCCGCGTCGGACCAGAAACCCTGCTGCGGGATCCCCGGGTACGACGTCAGCGGCGAGTGCGGCGCGGTGGGCCCCTGCGGTGCGAACGCGCCGAAGTAGTCGTACGTCATCGGCATGAACCAGTCGAGGGAGCCCGCCGCCCCGGCGTAGTCGGCCGCGTCGATCTTGCCGCCGTTGCTGCCGTCGGCGGTGATGGCCGCCGTCACCAGCGCGCTCGACCCGAAGCGGGCGCGCAGCGCCCCCATCAGGTTGCGGAACGCGGCGGGCCCACTCGTGTCGCAGGTCAGGCCGCAGGCGTTCGGGTACTCCCAGTCGATGTCGATGCCGTCGAACACGTCCGCCCAGCGCGGATCCTCGACCAGGTTGTAGCAGGAGTTCGCGAACGCGGTCGGGTTCTGGGCGGCCTGACCGAATCCGCCGGACCAGGTCCAGCCGCCGAACGACCAGACCACCTTCAGGTGCGGGTACATCCGCTTGAGCTTGCGCAGCTGGTTGAAGCTGCCGCGCAGGGCACCGGTGTCCCAGGTGTCCGCGACGCCGTCGACGCTGTTGGCCGCCGGGTACGCCATGTCATAGTCGGCGTAGCTGTCCCCGATCGCGCACTGTCCATTGGTGACATTGCCGAACGCGTACATGATGTGCGTCAGCTTCGACGCCGACCCGCTGGTGTGGATGTTCTTCGCGAAGTACTGCCGGGCGTAGACGCCCCACTGGGCGAAGTAACCGACCACCTTCTGACCCGACGGCGGGGGCGTCGTCGGCGGCGGGCTCGTCGGCGGTTGACTCGTGGGCGGCGGCGCGCTCGTCGTCGGTGCCGGGCCGCCGCCGCACGCCGCCCCGTTGACGGTGCAGCCGGTGGGTGCCCGGAACGCGCCGCTGCCCACGTACCCCCAGGACTGGCCGGCACCGGGCGCGAGCGCCCCGGCCCAGCTCTTCTTGGTCGCGACGTAGTGGTTCCCGGTGCGGACGACGTCGGCGTCCCAGGAGCTGGAGATGGCCGTGCCGGCCGGCAGGTCGAACTCCACGCGCCAGGTGCTCACCGGGGCGTCGGTGCCGTTGGTGACGGTTACCCGCACCTCGTGACCGGTCCCCCAGTCCGATGTGGAGGCGAAGGTCACGGTGACGCTGCCGGCTCCGAAGGCGCGCAGGGCGGGCTGGAGCGCGAGCACGGTCGTGAGGGCGACGGCCGCGACGAGCCCGCCGCGGATCCATTTTCTCATGGTCACTCCACTGGGGATAGAAGGGAGAGCATCTCCGCGGCCTGTGCGGTGGCGGATTCCTGGGCCCGGCGCGCGAGGTCCCGGGTCTCGGGGTTCGCGCCGCCGGTCGTGACGAGCCGGGTCAGCTCGACGGTCTGGTGCTGGTGACCGGTGAACAGGGTGAGGAATGTCGTGTCCACATCGGAGCCCGCCGCGCCGCGCAGCGCGTCGAGCTCGGCGGCGCCGATGGCCGGGCGACCGCCGTGGTCCGCGTGACTGGCATGATCGACCACTGTGGACTCCTGCCAGCCACGCAACCAGTACTCCATGATGGTGACCTCGTCCCGCTGGGTCGCCGCGGCCGCGGCGGCCAGCAGCCGGACCTCCGCGCGGACCGCGCGGTCCGCGGCCACGTCGGCCACCGCGATGCCCTGCTGGTGATGCGCGACCATCGCCTGCAGGAACGCGACGTCCGCGGCGTTGTGCGCCGCCGCGGCGGCGGGCCGCGCGGTCTCCTCGGCCTTGTCGGAGGCCGCCGTCGCGGTGCAGCCGCCGAGCCACAGTGCCAGCACGGCCACCATGAGCACGCGCGTCATACCGGCAGCCACAGCGCGAGCGTGAACGGCGAGGGCTGCCAGCCGGTCAGCGACGTGTGCGCCTGCCGGCAGCGGTACCGCTTGCCCAGGAACGCCACCTCGTCACCGACCCGGTAATGCCGGTGGGGCATCCACCCGGTCGTGCCCGGCGCCGGGCCGGGCCCGGTGGTCCTGGTCGGAGCGACCGTCGGGGTGGGGCTGGGCGCACTCGCGGCGCCGCCGCCGACGTTCAGGTCGACGCAGCTGTAGAAGGCGTTGACCGTGTCCGCGATGTTCCACACCGCGAGCACGGTCCGGCGCCCCGGGAACCGGGACAGGTCCACCTGGTGCGACACGACCGCCGCCGGCTGCTGGTCGTTCCCGTCGAACTCCGCGACCTTGGTGTCGCCGACGAAGTACTCCCAGTCGGAGGTGCGGTGGCGGGCCGTGAAGACCCAGGTGAACGTCGCGGTCGAGCCGACCGAGCGGGCCGGCCACGCGCGGCGCTCGTCGCCGAGCACGGCGAACTGGGCCAGCCCACCGTCACACCGGCGCAGGCCTTTCGGCCCTTCGACGCTCTGCGGCTCGGACTGGATCTGGCCGCAGTCCGGCACCGCCCGCCGCGCACAGAGCGCCTGCCGGCTCGGCGGCGCGGAGACGTACCCGTGCGCGGACGCGGCGGTCGTCGTCGTGAGCAGGCCGGCGGTCACCGCGCCCAGCGTCACGAGTGGATAGATGAGAACCCTTCGCATGACCGCGCACGTTACGCACGGTAACCATAAGACAACCTTAAAGCGACCGTAAATCTCACGCGATCAGGACGCGTCGAGGAGCAGGGCGACCCGGGCGCCGCCGAGGGGTCCGCGGGTGATCTCCAAGCGGCCGCCGGCCGCGCGGGCGATGCGCGCGGCGATGTCCAGGCCGAGCCCGGTGGAGCCGGCGCCGCTGACGCCCCGGCGCACCGCCGCGTCCGGGTCGGCGATGCCCGGCCCCGCGTCGTCGACCACGAGGCCCGCCGCGGAGACGCCGACCCGGAACGCGGTGCCCTCCGGCGTATGCGCGAACACGTTGCCCAACAAGGCATCCACGGCGAGGATCAGCTCGTCGCGCGGCAGGGGTACCAGCACCGGCCGCTCGCCGGCGGCGACCGTCACCGGGCGCCGCTGGTCCTCGGCGAGCACCGACCAGAACGCCAACCGGTCCGCCAGCACCTTGACCAGGTCGGTGCGCTGCGCGGTGCGGCTGCCCACGCTCGCCCGGGCCCCGGTGATGATGGCCTCCAACTCGGTGTCCAGCACGTCGAACGCCCGCACCATGCGGTCCGCGACGGCGCCCGGCGGCATCGCCTCGGCGTCCAGGCGCAGCGCGGTCAGCGGCGTGCGCAGGCGGTGCGACAGGTCGGCGGCCAGCTCCCGCTCGGCGTCGATGAGCTGCCGCATGTTGTCCGCCATCGCGTTGAACGAGCGCGCCGCGTCGCTCAGTTCCCGGGGGCCGGTCGGCTCGACCCGTACGCTCAGGTCGCCGGCGCCCAGCCGCCGCGCGCCCGCGGCGAGGTCGCGCGCCGCCGCGACCAGCCGGCCGCCGAGCCGGTCGGCGACCAGCGTCGACCCGCCGATCAGGATCACCGCAAGGCCGGCGAGCGCCAGCCAGGCCGGCCAGACGCCGCGGTACAGCTCGCCGTCGGGCACGAACACCTCGATCACCGCGACCCGGTCACCGTCCAGGACGCTGGGTTGCAGGTACGCCACACCGCCGGCCCGCTCCACAGTGGTCGGACGCCGGTCGCCGGTCACGGCGCGCACGTCCGCCTGCGTGGCGTGCGCCGACCCGAGCGTGGCGCCACCCGGCAGGTGCACCGCCAGCCGCCCCTCCCCGCCCGCCGGGGTGCTCGCCACCGCCCGGTCCAGCAGGCCCGGATCGGCGTCGACGACGAGCAGCGCGACGATCGCGCCCGCCTGCTGCCGCGCCTCGCCGAGCGCGCGGTCGTGCGCGATCTGCCGGGTCAACCCCGCGAGGGGTACCAGGAACGCCAGCGCCACCATCGACGTGATGGCCAGCGCCAACCGGCTGAGCGCCAGCCTCATGCGGTGCCCCCCGCTCTCACTCGGGTGCCCCCGCTCTCACTCGGGTGCCGCCAGCTCTCACTCGGGGTGCCACCAGCTCTCACTCGGGTGCCACCAGCTTGACCCCCACGCCGCGCACGGTATGCAGGAACCGCGGCCGCGCGGCCGTCTCGCCGAGCTTGCGCCGCAACCACGAGATGTGCACGTCGACCGTCTGCTCCTCGCCGATCCGGTGCTGCTGCCAGACCTCGGCGAGCAGCTCCCGCCGGCTGACCACCCGGCCGGCGTTCACCGCCAGGTACGCCAGCAGGTCGAACTCGCGCCGGGTGAGCTGGATCGGTGCGCCCGCCAGCCGGACGTCGCGCTGCCGCCGGTCGATCACCAGCGGGCCGACCACGACGGTCGGGTCCTCGGCGGGCACCGACCGACCGCGCCGCAACACCGCCGAGATCCGCGCGAGAAGGTGCCCGCTGGAGAACGGCTTCGTCACGTAGTCGTCGGCGCCCGCGTTCAGCAGGCTGATGATGTCGACCTCCGACCGCCGGGCGGTCGCGACGATGACCGGCACGTCGGACACCACCCGCATCATCCGCAGGGCGGCGGCACCGTCGATGTCCGGCAGCCCGAGGTCGAGGATCACCAGGTCGGGCCGCTCCTCGGCCGCGACGCGCAGCGCGTCGGTGGCTCGCGCCGCCGGATGGACCTCATGGCCGGCGTCGGCCAGCGCGCGAGTCAGCGCCGCCACGACGATGTCGTCATCCTCCACCAACAGGATCCGGGCCATGCCCCACCCTAGAGGACCCCTCCCCATGATCAAGGCGTCCCTCAAGTCGTTAGAACGACGTGAGGGACGCCTTGATCATGGGGATCCGCGGACCTCGCGCGTCGGGGTGGTTAGCCAGGGATCCGCGGGCGCCGCCCCATCGCGGTGGTAGCCAGGGGATCCGCGGGCGGCGCCCCATCGCGGTGGTTGAATGGCTGGATGCCGCGAGCCGCCGTGATGTCGACGCTCGGCTGGTGCGCGGCCACCCTCGCCAGCATCGGCGTGGCGACGGTGGCGCTGCAGCCGGTGTTGCGGACCGCCACGCCGGACCCCGCCGAGCCGCCACCGGCGCTCACGGCCGAGGCGCCGCTCCGCCCAGCGCCGTCGCCCTATCCGCCGCCTTCTCCCGCGCCCTCTCCCGCGCCTTCTGCCTCGTCGGGCGCGCGGGAGTCCGCCTCGTCGACACCGCCCCGCACGACAGCCACCCCCGCCGCGACCGCCACCATCGTGGACGGCTGGACGGTGACCACCGGCGCCGACGGCCAGCCCACCTACCTGCGGTCGTTCCGCACCTGCGGCGGCCGCGCGGTGATCCGGATGACGCCGGGTCAGGTGCGGCTGGTCAGCGCGACCCCCGACCCGGGGTTCGCGGTCAGCAGCGTGCAGAACGAGCCGGACAACCTCGCGGTCCAGTTCACCGAGCAGAACCACTACTGCATCGTCCACGCGATGTGGCACAACAACGCCCCGTACGCCCAGGTCAGCGAGGTCGGCGCCGACCAGTGACCGCCGCCCTCCAAGGTCAAGACAACTGTGCGAGAGTTGCCGTTTCCGGGGCCGAAGACACGGCAACTCTCGCACAGTTGTCTTGACCTTGGGGATGGCATCCGCGGCCTGCGCTGGTCACCCCACGTGCCTCCGCACGGCCACGTCGAGTGCCGATCCCACGGTTGCGAAACCGTCTGTTCAAGATCGACGGAGCGGCGACTTGGTCGGTTCTTGATCGTTGTCCCAAAACCTCAACGAAACGCCGCGTGAGTTGTGTTTGTGGGACAACGATCAAGGCGGGTCATCGACGGCACCGTCCGACCCGACCCCAGCCAACGCGGCCCGGCACCGCCCGACCAACCAACCCTGGTAACGCGGCGCGGCGCAGCCCGGCACGGCGCAGCCCAGCACTTCGCGGCGCAGCCCGGCCCGGCCCGGCACGGCACGGCCCGGCACGGCACGGCACGGCCCGGCGCAGCGCGGCGCGGGACGGCCCGGCGCAGCCCAGCACGGTGCACCCCGGCCCAGCACGGCACGGCACGGCGCGGCGCGGGACGGCGCGGCGCGGGACGGCGCGGCGCGGCGCGGGACGGCGCGGCGCGGGACGGCGCGGCGCGGGACGGCGCGGCGCGGGACGGCGCGGCGCGGCGCGGCGCGGGACGGCGCGGCGCGGGACGGCGCGGCGCGGCGCGGGACGGCGCGGCGCGGGACGGCGCGGCGCGGGACGGCGCGGCGCGGCGTAGGGCCGCCAACGCGGGCTGGGCTTACGTGGCGCGAGGCCCGGCGCAGCCGTCGCGGGCTGGCGAACGCGGCGGGTGCCCGGTCATGCGGGGTGGCCCGCGACGGCCGTCGGTTCCGGGCGCCGCCGCGCCCATCGATCAAGGGAATGCCCGCCGATCAAGGGCTCGCGCACCCAAAAGAGAGATCGAACCACGTGCCTAAGCCCTTGATCGACGAAAGAGGGAGCGGGGAAGGGAACGGGAGAGGGAACGGGAGAGGGAACGGGAGAGGGAACGGGGGTGGGAGGGCGGGAAGAGGAGCATGGCGGTTAGGGCCAACAAGTAAGGGGCGGCCACCAGAAGGTGGGAGTTCAGGGTTACGCCTAGGGCGGGGAGGGCCAGGCGGAGGGCGTCGGCCAGGCCGAAGAGGGCGCATCCCACCAGCGTGCGGCGTAACCGGCCGGCGCCGAACAGCACCGCCGCGACCACCAGATACCCGCGCCCGGCCGTCATGTTCGGGTTGAACGAGCCGACCTCGCCGACCGCCAGGTACGCACCGCCGAGGCCGGCCAGCGCCCCGCACCACAGCAGCGCCTGCCGGCGGCGCGCGTCGACCGGGATGCCGTTGGCGCGGGCGGCTTCCGGGTTGGCGCCGGCCGCGCGCAACTCCAGGCCCCACCGGCTGCGCTCGACCAGCCACCAGGTCAGCGGGATGAGGAGCAGCAGCAGGGCCATCGGCCAGCGCCCGCCGGCGAGCACCGGCAGGGTGAGGACGGTGGCCAGGTAGCTGGTCACGCCGAGCGCCAGCGCGTTCAGCACCAAGCCCACGACGAACGTGTTGACCCGCGCCCGGTGCGCGAGAGTGCCGTGCACCGCGCCCACCGCGGCGCCGATCCCGACGCCGGCGGCGAGGCCCCCCGCGACGCTGCCGGTCGCGACGGCGCCGAACGCCGCGCCCAGCATCATCGCCTCGACCGAGATGTTCATCGTGCCGGCCCGCTCGGCCAGGTACTCCCCGCACGCCGCGAACGCCAGCGGCGCCGCCAGACGCGCTCCACTCTCGACGATCGTGTCAACGCCGTCCAGCACGGAGACCTCCAGCGACGAAAGCCAGTACCAGCAACGCTTTCACCACATCGACGAGGTACGACGGCACGCCGGTCGCGGCGAGGAAGCCGCCGCCCGCGCGCAGCGCGCCGAACAGCAGCGCGACCGGCATCGCCAGCAGCGGGCGGTTGCGGGCGACGAGTGCGACCAGCAGGCCGTCCCAGCCGAGGCCGAGCGCGATGCCGGGTTGCAGCCGGTGCACGCCGACCGGGCTCGTCAGCAGCACCGCGCCGGCCAGCCCGGCGAGCGCGCCGGAGACCGCGAGCGCGGCCCCGCCGAGCGCGGCCACCCGCACCCCGGCGTGCCGCGCGGTGTCCGGCGCCAGGCCGAGCATGGTGAGGCGGAAACCCCAGCGGGTACGCCCGAGCGCCACCGCCACGCCCAGCGCGGCCAGCACGGCGAGCACCAGGCCACCGTTGACGACCAGGTCAGGGTACCGGCCGAACGAGCCGAGCAGCGCGCTCGGCGGCAACGGGTTGGACTGTGCGGCGACCGGCGCCACCCCGACCCGGGTCTCCCGCAGCAGCCACGGCGTGTTCACGGCGAACGCCACGACCTGCTGCGCGACGAACGTCATCAGTAGCGTGCTCACCACCACGTGCACGCCGCGCCACCGGTGCGCGAGCGCGCTCAGCCCGGCCCACGCGCCGCCGGCCAGCGCGCCCGCCACCAGCGCGCCCAGCAGCAGCGCCGGTCCGGTGACCGCGAGCCGCAGGCCGACCCACGCGGCGGCGAGCGCCCCGATCAGCACCTGCCCTTCCTGGCCGATGTTGAACAGGCCGGAGCGCGCGCTGACGCACGCGCCGGCCGCGACGAGCAGCAGCGGCGCGGTGTACAGCAGCGTCCCGCTCCACGCCGCCGGGTCGGCGACGCTGCCCTGGTAGAGCGCGCGCACCGCCGCCGACGGCGACCCGCCGGTGACGCCAACGAGCGCGGCGGACAGGCCGAGCGCGGCGGTCACCGCGGCGCCGATCCCGACCGCGAGCCGCCACCCCTCTCCATGGTCAAGGCCACGGTGCTCTAACGACGTGAGGGACGCCTTGATCATGCGCACGGCGCACCGCCGAGAAGGAGGCCCAGCCGCTCGCCGGTCGCGTCCGGCCCGTCGAGTACGCCGGCCACCCGGCCGCCGGAGAGGACCGCGATCCGGTACGCGAGCGCGCGCACCTCGGCCAGGTCGGTGGAGATCAGCAGGACGCCCACCCCGCTGGCCGCGACCCGGCGCAGCCGCCCGTACATGTCCTCGGTCGCGCCGACGTCGAGCCCGCGGGTGGGCCGCGCGGCCACCAGGGCCCGCGGCGCGCCGGACAGTTCGCGGGCCAGCACGACGCGCTGCTGGTTCCCGCCGGACAGGGTCCGCAGTGGAGCGTCCAATGAGGACACCGTCACGCCGAACTCGGTGGCCCGCCGGCGCGCCTCCGCCCGGACCCGTCGACGGCTGACGAAGACCCGCCCGCTGACCGCGTCGAGCGAGGTCAGCACGAGGTTCTCGGCGACGCTCATGTCCAGGACCACGCCGGAGCGGTGCCGGTCCTCGGGAATCACGCCGACGCCGGCGCGCCGCACAGCGCCCGGCCGGCGCAGATCGACGGGCGCCCCGGCCACCTCGACCGTGCCCGCGTCCGGCACCAGCAGCCCGGACAGCACGTCGCCGAGCGCGGCCTGGCCACCGCCGGCCACCCCGTAGAGCCCGAGGATCTCGCCGGGCGCCACGTCCAGCGTGAGTCCATCAAGGACGGGCGCACCGCCGGCGCGTACCCGAAGATCCCGCAACCGGAGCGCGGGAGTGACCGCCGCGGTGGCCGGCGGTGCGACCGGGCCGCCGGCCGCGACCTCGCGCCCGACCATGTGCCGCGCGAGCGCGGCCGCGGTCGTGCCGGCGGTGTGGCCGTGGAACGTCACCCGGCCGTGGCGCAGCACGGTGACCCGGTCGGTGGCCGCGGTGATCTCGGCGAGCCGGTGGCTGATCAGCACGACCGCGCGGTCCTCGGCCTGGACGACCCGGCGCAGCACCGTGAACAGCGCGGCCGACTCGGCCTCGGTCAGCACCGAGGTCGGCTCGTCGAGGACGAGCACGGCCGGGTCGCGGCGCAGGCACTTGACCAGCTCGACCCGCTGCCGCTCCGCCACCGACAGCCGGTCGACCCGGGCGAGCGGGTCCACCGGCAGCCCGTACCGGTCGGCGACCGCCACCACCGAAGCGCACACCGCCGCCCGGTCCACCCGGCCGCGGTCGCCGAGCGCCACGTTCTCCCACACGGTGAGCGGCTCGACGAGGCTGAAGTGCTGGTGCACCATGGCGATGCCGAGCGCGGCGGCGTCCCGCGGGCCGTGGATCTCGACCGGCTGGCCGGCGCGCCGGACCGTGCCGGCGTCGCGCGGCACCAGCCCCAGCAGGATCCGCATGAGCGTGGACTTGCCGGCACCGTTCTCGCCGAGCAGACCGTGGATCTCGCCCGCGCGCACGGTCAGGTCGACGGCGTCGCACGCGACCACCGGCCCGAACCGCTTGCTGATCCCCCGCAGTTCCAGAGCGTCGGTCAAGACCCGAGCCTGTCCACTTCCGCCGCCACGTCGATCCTCTTCGCGCCGATGTCCGCGAGGTACCCCGCCAGCCGCTGGGTCTGCTCGGGCGTGCCGCCGCACAGCTTGACCGTCGGGTACGGGTCGACGCCCAGCTGCCACACCCGCTGCACGCCCATCGCGAGCCTGCCGGCAGCGAAGTCCTGGAGCGCGGCCGCGAAGTAGTCCCCGGGACTGAACAGCACCGCGATGTCGAACGTCGGGCTGGTCGAGGCGCACCGGTCGGTGCCCGGCGTCAGCGTGATGAGATCACCGGTGTTGGCCTGCGCGGTGGCCGCGTCGGTCGCCCCGCCCAGGTACGGGTAGACCGCGCCCACGCCCTGGCTCATCTGCGCCCGGACGGCCTCCTTGGCCTTGGCCGAGTCGTTGAAGTCACCCGTGTAGGTGGTGACCAGCGTCGCCTCCGGAACCACCGCGCGGATGCCGGCCTTGAACGCCTTCGCGGCGAGCACCGAGTAGTCCGCCTCGGCGCCGGTGACGAACCCCGCCTTCGTGGCGCCGCGCGCCCGCATGAGCAGCCCCGCCGCGTACCCGGCGGCCAGCATGGTCTGCTTCGGATCGTCGGCGGACAGCATGATGCGCGGCGTCTGCGGCACGTTGGCGGACGACGGCACGTACCACGCGGTCTTCTCGCACACCGGCTCCGCGGACGCCGGGATCGCGTCCCGCAGGTCGGCCGCGCCGAGCGCCACCAGGTCGACCCGCTGCTGGCAGAGCGCGCGGGCGGCGCTGAGCGCCTCGCTGGTGGGCACGCTGCCGCGGGTGATGACCGTCCAGCCCTTCGAGGTGGCGAAGGCGCGGGCCGACTCGACGAAGCTCTGGTAATACCCCTTGTCGTTGATGTCGCCGGGGCTGAGCACGCCGATGACGACCTTGCCGTCGCCGTTCACGTCGGGCTCGCCGGCCGGGACGGTGCCGCCGGACGCCGCGGTGGCCGGCGTCGTGGCCGCCGGCGCGGTGGCGTCGTTGCTGGCGCACCCGGCTGACGCGACCGCCACGAGGACGGCCAGGGTAAGAGCTCTCACCCCGGTATCATGACGCGTCCGGGTTACCGGGTCACGACCACCCGGTCCAGGTCGGGCGCCCAATAGTGGGCGTTGCCGAACTCCAGCGTGTTGTCGCCGGCTGCCAGCGGCACGTCGACGGTGACCGTGCCGATGCTGTCCCAGCCGCCGGTCGACGGGAAGTCGACCACGAGCCAGGTGCCGCTGTTCACCCGCACGCTCGCCTGGCGCCGCTCGGCGGTGGCATAGTGGACGGTCACCCGGTACCGCCCGTCCGCCGGCACCCGGAGGCCGGTGACGGCGAGCGTGTTCCGCCGGCCGTGACCGATCCAGCCCATCACCGTGCCGCCGGACGCGAGCCGGCGCGGCGCCACGCTGCCCCGGTCGATGTTGCCCGCGGCCTCGGCCTCGCGCGCCACCCGCACCGGCGCCGCGGCGGGCGGCGCCTGCGGCGGGATCACGGGCGGCTTGGCCGGCGGGTTCGCCGGCCGGGCCACGCCGGTGGTCGGCGGTGGGGCCGGGTCGTCCACGGCGGGCTCCGCCGCCCGCTGCGGGTCCGCGACGGCCACCACCGGAGCGATCACGGTGGATTCCTCGGGGACCGGCGCGAGCGTGACGTAGGAACGCGGTGGCACCGGCAACGCCGTCGGCTCCGGCGACGCCGACGCGCCATAGATCATCGCGGGTACGGCCAGCGCCACCGCCGCCAGCCCGATGGCGCGCAGGGGTACCGCGTGGCCGCGGTGGATCCGCACCCGGAAGGCTTCCGGCACCGCGCCGCTGGACCACTCCCGGGACACCAGCGCGCGGCTGGGCGCCTTGTGCCGCACCGGCGCGATGTCGCGGTCGTCGTGCGGCCGGTCGTGTCCCGGCGTGATCGGCAGCGCGAGGCTGTCGTCCAGCCAGTAAACGTAGTCGTCGGGCACATCGTCCACACTGGTCAGTGCGACCCACCCGGCTACCCGTACATCTCGCGCCATGCCGAGGGATACTAGTCGGTAACCGTCCGAATTGGAAGATCCGTTCACCTTCGTGATCAAGGCGTCCTTCATGTCGTTCTAGCGACATGAAGGACGCCTCGATCACGGGTCTGCGCGGGTCCCCGGGAACACCTCCCCCGGCGGCTGATCCGTGTCAGCGTCTTCACTGCCCGTACAGCCGCCCCGACGAGGCGGGTCCACTGGATCAAGGGCGCCCGGGTGGCAGGTAGCGTGGTCGGGTGCTATCGCCAGGAGTCGTGCTCAGCAACCGCTACCAGCTGGACGAACGGATCGCCACGGGCGGCATGGGAGACGTCTGGCGGGGCACCGACCTCCTGCTCGGGCGTGCGGTCGCGGTCAAGGTACTGCTGCCGTCGCTGGTGTCCGACGCGGAGTTCATCACCCGGTTCCGCGCCGAGGCGAGACTGATGGCCAACCTCCGCCACCCGGGCATCGTGCAGGTCTACGACTACGGCGAGCAGGCGGCGGTCGGCGACAGCCGGCTCGACTACCTCGTGATGGAGTACATCGAAGGCAGCTCGCTGTCACAGCGGATCCACACGGCCGGACCGCTGGACGTGACGGAAACCCTGTCCGTCGTCACCCAGGCCGCCGCCGCGTTGCAGGTCGCCCACGAGGCGGGCATCGTGCATCGCGACGTCAAGCCGGGCAATCTGCTGGTCCGGCCGGACGGCACCGTCGTACTGGTCGACTTCGGGATCGCCAGGTCCGCCGACCTGACCAGCGTCACCGCCACCCACGTGATCGTCGGGTCGGCGCACTACATGGCTCCCGAGCAGGCGTCCGGCCAGCCGGTCTCGCCCGCGACCGACATCTACGCGCTGGGTGCGGTCACCTACTGCTGCCTGACCGGGCGACCGCCGTTCACCGGCGACAACCCGTTGCAGATCCTGACCCAGCACGTACAGAGCGCGGCGCCCGCCCTGCCGGCGGAGATCCCCGGCCCGGTGGCGACGCTGGTGACCCGCGCCCTGGCCAAGAACCCCGCCGACCGGTACCCGAGCGCCGCCGCCTTCGCCGCCGCGGGCACGGGTTCCGCCGAGGCCGAGGCGCCCACGTTCGCCATTCCCGCCACTCCCATCGACCCGTTCGCCCAACTCCGGCCCGGCCCTCCCGCACCTCTGCCACCGACCCCCGGGCCGGCCGCGCACGGCTTCCCCACCCCAGCTCCACCCGGCGCCCCCTCAGCCCCGCACGGCTTCCCCGCGTCTGCCCCGCAGAACGCCCCAGCCTCACCGCCGCACGGCTTCCCCACCTCAGCCCCGCACGGCGCCCCAGCCTCACCGCCGCACGGCTTCCCGCCGTCTGCCACGAACGGCGCCCCAGCTCCGGGGCCTTACGGCGTCCCCGCGCCAGCGCCAGGCGCGTATGGCCCCCCGGCACCGCTGCTGCCGCCCCGACCAGGTGCCGGCGGTGGCGCCGGCATGGGCGCTGGTGCTGGTGCTGGCATGGGCGCTGGCGCTGGCGCCAACCGGCGGCGGAACGCCACGCTGGCCGGGCTGGCCGGGGTGGTCGTGCTCGGCCTGCTCGCCGTGCTCGCCGCGACCGCGTTTCGATCCGGACCGGACGACCGGCAGACCCAGACGGCGAAGACCGGGACTCCGTCGCAGACCGCCACCCCAGACGGGGCCAATGGCGCCGGCAGCATCGAGCGCGGCGACAGCGGGGCGAGCCAGCAGGCACGTCCGGCCACGCCGCCGACCCCGTCGGCGCCGACCACGACCGAGGCCGGGACCGGGAGCGGCACCGAGCCGACGCGGTCTGCGAGCCCCAAACCGACGCCATCGTCGACCGGCGGCGAGAAGGACAATCCCTATACGCCGGCCCAGGTCTGCGGCAGCGGGTACAAGGTTATCGACTCAGCGTCCCTCGGGAAGTTCGGCGCGGTGTACCTGCTCTACAACACGGGCAACGGATACAACTGCAGCGTAACGATGAAGACCAGCTCGGTCGGCACGAAGACGGCGGTCTCGGCACTCCTGCAACTGGAGGGCAAGTCCCGCGTCAGCGACAGCGGCTCCTTCGAGTACTACGCCGGCCCGGTGCGCGCCAAGGCCGCCGGCGTCTGCGTCAAGTGGGGCGGTGCGGCCGGCGGCGTCAGCTACACCAGCCCCTACGAACACTGCGACTAGCCACGAGGTAGATCTCGTCGAGTTAGGGTCGCTATTCCGCCCTAACTCGACTAGATCCACGTCACCGGGCCGGCGCACCCACCCACCACCGCCAACCCGGCCAGCGAACACCAGCGTTCTGCCCGTTTCACACCGAAGATCCCCGCCCGACAAACACCGCAGCCCACGGTCCACCGGCCGGACCCGAGCAGGCGCCGTCGTGGCCCGGCGATGCCGCTACCGCGCGCCCCAACCTCGTTGATCGAGGACTTACCGTCCCGATCGCACGCCGATCGAGGGCCTACCGTCGCGGTTTTGAGATCAACTAGGGACGATAAGCCCTCGATCAACGGACGGAAGGGGGCGGCGGGGGCGCGTGCGTCGCCCGAGGGCTGCCGGGGGGCGTGGTGCCACGGGGGGTTGTGGTGGTGCCATGGTGGTGCCATAGTGGTGTCATGGAGTTGACGTCGTATGTGGAGAGCATTCGCCATGAGTTGGCGGTGGCCGCCGATGCCGGTGGGGACGAGGCGCGCGCGCTGGCCGAGCGCCTGGTCGCGCCCCTGGAGTCGGCGGTGCGGCTGGCACTGCTGGAAGCGCTGTCGGCGGCCGCTGCCGAGATCACCCGTGACCTGGCACCGGGATCGGTCGACGTGCGCCTGCGCGGCCGGGAGCCCAGCTTCGTGGTGACGCCGCCGCCCACCGATGAGCCATCGGGCGCCACCGCGACACCATCGATGGCGCCGGGCAACCTGGTCCGCGCGCTGAACATGTCGGTGCCGGCCGACGGCGACGAGGGTGCGACCGCACGGATCAACTTCCGGCTGCCCGAGCATCTCAAGACCCGCGTCGAGGAGGCCGCGAGCCAGGCGGGCCTCTCGGTGAACTCGTGGCTGGTGCGCGCGGCCGCCGCCGCACTGGCACCCGACGACGGCGCGGCCCGGGCCCAGCGACCCGCCCCCCGCGGCGGCCAGAGCTTCAGCGGCTGGGTGCGATAAGCCACGCCCGCCCCCACCGACCACGGCACCACCACAGCGCCACCCCCATCGCGATAGCGGCGGCCCGAGCCCGTCGCGGTAGCGGCGCGGCCCGGGCGCGACAGCGCTCGGGGCAGACCTCACGACCGTCCCACCTGATCCTGGAGGATCACCATGCCTACGTTCGACACTCCCGAACCGATCACGGCGGAGCTCGATCTCGTCGTCGCCGAGGTGCGGGTTACCGCTGACGACCGCCGCGACACCGTGGTCGACGTGCGGCCCAGCGACCCGTCCGACGCCGCGGACGTGCGCGCCGGTGAGCAGACCCGGGTCGAGTACACGGCGGGCCGCCTGCTGGTCAAGACGCCCTCGCAGAAGCGCCTGGGCCTGTTCGGCAAGCCCGGCTCGATCAGGGTGACGGTGGCGCTGCCGGCCGGCTCGCACCTGCGGGGCGAGGCGTCCGTCGGTGCGCTGCACTGCACCGGCCCGCTCGGCGAGTGCCGGGTCAAGATCTCGGCCGGCGACGTGTACGTCGAGCGCGCCGCCGCCGCCGACCTCACCAGCGGCGCCGGCGCCGTCAGCGCCGACGTGGTCGCCGGCGACGCCGAGCTGTCCACCGGTTCCGGCCGGATCCGGGTACGGCAGATCGGTGGCACCGCCCGGATCAAGAACTCCAACGGCGACACCTGGGTCGGCGAGGTGGCCGGCGACCTGCGCGCCAGCGCCGCCAACGGGCACATCAGGGTGGACCGCGCGCACGGCAGCGTCAACGCCACCAGCGCGAACGGCGACCTGCACGCCGGCGACCTGGTCCGCGGCACGACCTCGCTGCGCACGTCGGCCGGCGAGATCGAGATCGGCATCCACTCCGGCACGGCCGCGCGGCTCGACGTGTCCACCAAGTTCGGCCGGGTGGAGAACCAGCTCGCCGCGACCGACCGCCCGGAGCCCTCGGACGAGACCCTCGACGTGCGCGCCAGCACCAGCTTCGGCGACATCGTGATCCGGCGGGCCGCGTGATGACGGCGGTATCCGTCACGGGCTTGCGCAAGAGATTCGGCGACCACGTCGTACTGGACAATGTGGACCTCGACGTGCCGGAAGGCACGGTGTTCTCGCTGCTCGGCCCGAACGGGGCCGGCAAGACCACCATGGTGCGGATCCTCTCGACGCTGCTGCCCGCCGACGCCGGTCAGGCCCGGGTGGCCGGCCACGACGTGGCCCGGGAGGCCGACGCGGTGCGCGCCGCGATCGGGGTCACCGGCCAGTTCTCCGCCGTGGACCGCCTGCTCACCGGCGCGGAGAACCTGGAGCTGATGGCGCGCCTGCACCACCTCGGCAAGCACGAGGGCCGCAAGCGGGTCGCCGCGCTACTGGACCACTTCGACCTGGTCGAGGCGGCGCGCAAACCGGCCTCGACCTACTCGGGCGGCATGCGGCGCCGGCTCGACCTGGCCATGACCCTGATGGGCCGGCCGCGCCTGATCTTCCTGGACGAGCCGACGACCGGGCTCGACCCGCGCAGCCGCCGCGCCATGTGGCAGATAATCCGCGGCCTGGTCGCCGACGGCGTCACGATCTTCCTCACCACGCAGTACCTGGACGAGGCCGACGAGCTCGCCGACCGGGTCGCGGTGCTCGACGGCGGCGGCATCGTCGCCGAGGGCACGCCCGCCGAGCTCAAGCGCCGCATTCCCGGGGGGCACATCGAGCTGCGGTTCGCGGACCCGCGAGGGCTGGGGACGGCCGCGCGCACGCTCGACGTCGCCGCCGACTCCACCACGCTCACGTTGCGGGTACCCGGCGGCGACCTCCGCACCATCCGGTCGGTGCTCGACCGCCTGGACGGCGCGGGCGTCGAGGTCGACGAGCTCTCCGTCCACACGCCCGACCTCGACGACGTCTTCTTCGCCTTCACCCAACGCCAGAAGGAGGACGCGCGATGATCGCGGACTCGGTGACCATGCTGCGGCGCAACCTCAAGCACATGGTGCGCTACCCCTCGGCGACCGGCCTGATCCTCGGCATGCCGCTCATCTTCATGCTGCTGTTCGTGTACGCGTTCGGCGGCACGCTCGGCTCCGGCCTCGGCGGCCCCGCCGGTGGTCGCACGGCCTACCTCGACTACGTGGTGCCCGGCATCATCCTGCTCGCGGTGGGCACGGCCGCGCAGATGGCCGCGATCTCCGTCGCCATGGACATGACCGAGGGCATCATCGCCCGGTTCCGGACCATGGCCATCTCCCGCTCGTCGGTACTCACCGGGCACGTCGTGGGCAGCGTCATCCAGATCATGCTGGCCGTCGCGGTCGTCGTCGGGGTCGCGGTCCTCATGGGGTACCGGCCAGCGGCCGACCCCCTGGACTGGCTGGCGCTCGCCGCGCTCCTGCTGCTGGTGGCGTTCGCGCTCACCTGGCTGTCGGTGGCGCTCGGCCTCGTCTCGGACAGCGTCGAGACGGCCAGCAACCTGCCGATGTTCCTCATGCTCATGCCGTTCCTCGGCAGCGGCTTCGTGCCCACCGACTCGATGGCCGGCGGGCTGCGCTGGTTCGCCGAGTACCAGCCGTTCACGCCGGTCACGGAGACGCTGCGGGCGCTGCTCGGCGGCGAGGCGGTCGGCGCGGACGGGGCCGTCGCGGTCGCCTGGTCGGTCGGCATCGCCCTGCTCGGCTACCTGTGGGCGCGCCGCCTCTACACCCACAAGGCCCCCGCCGCATGATCGAGGATCACGGGCGGGTGTACTTGTCGCGGAGGGCGGCGCGCTCCAGGTACTCCCGGGTGAACAGCGCGTGCAGCGCGATGCCGGCACCGGCCAGCGCTTCCGCGCCGCCCTCCTGGCGGTCGATGACGCACACCGCGTGGTCGATGCGCGCGCCGAGCGCCCGGAGCTCAGCGGTGGAGATCGCGATCTGGCCGCCCGAGGTCACCACGTCCTCCACGATCAACACCTGCCGGCCGGCGACCTCGGCCCCCTCCGCGAGCCGTCCGGTGCCGTACGGCTTGGCCGCCTTCCGCACGAACGCGCACGGCAGGCCGGTGTGCCGGCCCAGCGCGGTGACCACCGCGATGCCGCCCATCTCCAGGCCGGCGAGCACCTCCGTCCCCGCCGGCACGAGCCGCGCGAGCCGTTCGGCCACCGCGTCGAGCAGCACCGGATCGGCCTCCAGCTGATACTTGTCGAAGTACTCGGTCGCTGTCCGCCCCGAGCGCAGCGTGAACTCGCCGGTCAGGTGGCAGGCGGCGAAGATCCGCAGGGCCAAGCTCGTGCTCGTCACGATGTCTCACCCTATGCCGACGTCGGCGCCGCCGTGCGGTAAGCCCAGCCCGAGATTACATTCCGTCTATGTGGCAACGACTCCGCGCACCCGTAGCCAGCGTCCTCGCCGTCCTGCTCGCCGCCGCCGGGTGCGGCGGGGTGGGCGGCGACGACGCCGATGACGACACCGGTGTCACCCTCACCACGATGGGCTTCGGCACCGAGGACGAGATCGCGTCGGTCCGCGCCGGCCTGGCGGACCAGGCCATCGCGCCGAGCAGCGTACGGTCCGGCGAAGGCGCGTTCGACGCGCAGCAGTTCCTCTCGGCGGTGGCCTCCGGCAATCCGCCGGACCTGATCTGGCTGGACCGCCAGCTGCTCGGCACGTACGCGGCCAAGGGCACGGTCATCCCGCTGGACGGCTGCATCGCCGACGAGAACATCGACATGAGCCAGTTCCGCGAGGCGGCCGTCGCCGAGGTGACGCTCGACGGGAAGATCTACGGCATCCCGGAGTTCTACAACAACCGAATCCTGATGGTGAACAACGCGGCGCTGGCGCGAGCCGGCAAGACCGCCGCCGACGTCAACACCGGCGACCGGGCGGCGCTGAGCGCGCTCGCCAGGCAGCTCACCCGCGGCTCGGGCGGCACGCTGTCCCGGATCGGCTTCGACCCGAAGATCCCGGAGTTCCTGCCGCTGTGGGCGAAGGCCGCCGGTGTCGACATCGTCAGCGCCGACGGCAAGACCGCCAACCTGGACGACCCGAAGGTGGTCGAGGTGCTGGCGTACACCGTCAGCCTCATCACCGCGCAGGGTGGCTGGGCGCGGTTCAAGTCGTTCCGCGACTCCTGGGACTTCTTCGGCGCGCGGAACGAGTACGCCACCGACCAGCTCGTCGCGATGCCGATGGAGGACTGGTACCTCAACGTGCTCGCGGAGAACTCGCCGGAGCTCGACCTCGGGATCGTGCCGTTCCGCGGCCTGGACGGCCGGCCGGTCGACTGGGTGACCGGCAGCGCGTGGGCCATCCCGGCGAAGAGCGACCACCAGGATCTGGCCTGCCGGTGGGTCAAGACGATGACCACCGCGGACAGCTGGGTCGCCGCGGCCAAGGCACGGGCCGACAAGCGCGCCGCCGAGGGCAAGCCCTTCACCGGCGTGTACACCGGCAACCGGGTGGCCGACGAGAAAATCTTCGGGGAACTGGTCAAGCCGACCGGCAACACCGCCTACGACCAGGCCATCCGCGCCGTACTGGCGGCGCAGGACAGCGCGTTCACGCTGCCCACCCTCGCGGCCGGTGCCGAGTTCCGCACCGCCATGCAGGACGCGGTCAACCGGGTGCTCGCCGGGCGGCAGACGCCGGCCGACGCGCTCGCGCAGGCGCAGCGGGAGGCCCAGGCGGCGCTGGACGCGGCGGGGAAATGAACCCGGCCCGGCGCTGGCGCCGCCGCGAGACCTGGGCCGCGTACGCGTTCCTGTCCCCGTGGCTGGTCGGGTTCCTGGTCTTCCTGGGCGGCCCGATGGTGGCCAGCCTGGTGCTGTCGTTCACCGACTACGACGTGCTGACCGACACCGACTTCGTCGGCGCCGAGAACTACCGGGAGCTGATCGCGGACCCCAAGGTCCGCCAGAGCCTGGCCAACACGTTCGGGTACGCGGTGCTGAGCGTGCCGCTGACCATGGTGCTCGCGCTCGGGCTCGCCATGCTGCTGGCCCGGGTCGGCCGGCGCTCCTCCGGCGTCTTCCGCACCATCTTCTACCTGCCCGTCATCACACCGAAGGTGGCCGTGGGCGTGCTGTTCCTGATGCTGTTCAACGGCCAGTACGGGCTCGTCAACCGGGCGCTGGGCGTGGTGGGCATCAACGGTCCGGAGTGGACGGTGGACGGCACCTGGATCAAACCCGGCCTGGTGCTGATGAGCGCCTGGTCGCTGGGCAGCACGGTGGTCATCTACCTGGCCGCGCTGAAGAACGTGCCGCGCGACCTGTACGAGGCGGCGGCCATCGACGGCGCCGCGGCGTGGCGGCGCTTCCGGGACGTCACGGTGCCGATGATCAGCCCCGCGCTGTTCTTCACGCTGATCGTCAACACCATCTACGCGCTGCAGACCTTCGACGAGGTGTACACGGCGTTCTTCGGCAGCGCGGCGCAGCAGACGTACAGCGACGACGCGGCGCTGTTCTACATGATCTACCTGTTCCAGCAGGCGTTCCAGTTCCTGCACATGGGCTACGCCTCGGCGCTGGCCTGGCTGCTGTTCCTGATCATCATGATCGTGACGGTCATCCAGGTGCGGGTCAGCCGGCGGCTCGTCTACTACGAGGGCCGATGAGGTCCGGGGCCGGGCGGGTCCGGCGGGTGCTGTTCTGGGCGTTGCTGCTGGGCGCCTCGGCGGTCTTCCTGTACCCGTTCGTCTGGCTGCTGAGCGCGTCGCTCAAGCCGCGCGCGCAGGTCTTCGACAACCGGCTGGTGCCCAGCACGTTCGCGGTCGAGAACTACGCGAAGATCTGGGACGCCGCACCGGTGCTCACCTGGTTCCTCAACAGCTCGCTGGTCGCGTTCGCGGCGGCCGCGTCGGTCACCGTGTCCAGCGCGGTGGTGGCGTTCGGGTTCGCGTACTTCCGGTTCCCCGGCCGCAACGTCCTGTTCGGCTCGGTGCTGGCCACGATGATGCTGCCGACCGCCGTCACGCTGATCCCGGTCTACCTGATCTGGAACGAGTTCGGCCTGGCCACCACGCAGGTGCCACTGTGGGCGAACAACCTGTTCGGCAGCGCGTTCTACATCTTCCTGCTGCGCCAGTTCTTCCTCGGCATCCCGCGCGAGCTGTTCGAGGCCGCGCGGGTGGACGGCGCCGGGTACTGGCGGATGTTCTGGCGCATCGCCGTGCCGCTGTGCCGGCCCGCGATGGTGGTGGCGTTCGTCTTCGAACTCCAGGCCAGCTGGTCCGATCTGCTCAAGCCGCTGATCTACCTGCGCGAGCCGGAGCTGTTCACCCTCCCGCGGGGCCTCAAGGCGATCGTCGACCAGTTCGGGCAGAGCGGGGAGCAGGAGTGGGAGATCGTGCTCGCCGGCAGCGTGATCACCACGCTGCCGATGGTCATCATCTTCTTCCTCGGCCAGCGGCACTTCGTCGAGGGCATCGCGACCCAGGGTCGCAAGGGCTAGGTACCCGGGAGGGGGACGCCGAGGGCGGTGAAGAGGGTGTGGGCCTGCTGGCGGCGGTCGCGGGCCAGGTGGGTCTTCCCCAGGCGTTCGTACGCCCGCCCGGCGGTGAGCAGCGTGCCGGCCTCGGCCAGCCGTTGGCCGGCGCGCCGTTGCATCGCGAGCGCCCGCGCGCAGTGGTCCAGGGCCTCCTCCGCATCGTCCAGGCCGAGCCAGCTGGCGGCGAGCAGGCCGTGTGCCTGGCCAACCGCCAGCGCGTGCCCGGTGCCGCTGGCCAGGCCCAGCGCGCGGGCGGCGTGATCGTGGGCGGCGTCGTACTCGCCGAGCGCGGCGTGCAGCTCGGACAGCGCGAGCAGCGCCTCGAACCGGCGGCGGTGCAGCCCGACCCGCTCGATGGTCGCCAAGGCGGCGTCGAGCCGCTTGGCCGCGTCCGCCAGGTGACCCTGCCGGATCTCGACGCCGGCGAGGCCGATCCGCGCGGCGACCTCGTGGCGGTCGTCGGACAGCTGGGTGGCGATGTCGAGACCGGTGGTGAACGCCCCGGCCGCGTCGTCGTACCGGCCCGCGTCCCGGTGCACCAGGCCGAGCGCGGTCAGCACGTCCGCTTCCTCGTGCCGCGCGCCGATGCTCCGGCAGATCGACAGGGATCCCCGGAGGATGTCCAGCGCGGCCGGGAGGTCGCCCTGGTGCCGGCGGACCTTGGCGAGGACGGTGAGGGCGACGACCTCGCCCTGGTGCCGGCCGCTCTCCCGGAGCGCCGGCAGCGCGCGCTCACAGAGTTCGGCCGCGCGGGTCAGGTCGCCGACCGCCTCGTACGCGCCGGCCAGGTTGGTGAGCGGGACCAGCTCGCCGTCCTGGTCCCCGGTCTCCCGGCCGATCGCCAACGCCCGCTCCAGCCGGCCGATCGCGGGCCGGATCTGGCCGAGCTGGACCAGCGCGATGCCGGTGTTGGACAGCGCCGCGACCTCGCCCCGCCGCCAGCCCGCGCGCGTGGAGAGCGCCGCCGCGGCGTCGAAGTCCTCGATCGCCGCCGGAAACTCCGCGGTACGCCACAACCGCAGGAACCCCACACTCAGCCGCATGGCGGCCTCGCCGAGCGGGTCGCCGGCGCGGCGCGCGGCCGCCAGTCCGGTGTGCGCGATCGACAGCGACTGCGCCAGCGGCGCCCGCAGCTGTGTGAAGGCCCGTACGGCGTCGACCAACTGCCAGGCCGCCCGGTGCCGGCCCGCGGTCGCGGCGTTCTCCACGGCCGCGACCAGGTTCGCCCACTCGTCGGCGAACCACTGGCCGGCCCGCCCCTCGTCGGCGAACGTGATCGGCGTCGCCCCGGCCGGCAGCGGGTCGGGTGGCAGCCGCCGCGACGGCGGTCCGCTGAGGACCGCGCCGGCCCGGTCCGCGGTGTGCGTGTAGAAGGCGAGCAGGCGGCCGGCCGCGGCGTCCCGCTCCCCCGGGTCGTCGTGGCTGGCGGCGAGCGCGGCGGCGTACTCCAGCAACAGGTCGTGGGCGGCCAGCCGGCCGTCCGCGCCGACCTTCACCAGGTGGAGGCGGGCCAGCGCGTCGATCAACGGTTCGACGTCGGCGGCGGGCCGGCCCGCGAGCGCCGCCGCGGCCGCCACGCTCAGCCCGGCTGGCGCCGGGACCAGGCCCACGAGCCGGAACAACCGCCTGGCCGGCGGCGCGAGCGCCTGGTACGACAGGTCGAACGCGCCGCGTACGGTGGCGTTCTCGTCGCCATCGACGCGCAGTTGCCGCATCCGGCCGCGCGCGGCCAGTTCCTCGACCTGCCGGCCGACCCCGAGATGGGGCCGGTCCGCCAGCCGGGCGCCGGCGATCCGCAGCGCCAGCGGGAGGTGGCCGCACAGCTCCGCCAGCTCCGCCGCGGCGCCCGGGTCGGCACCGACCCGGTCCGCGCCGGCGACCCGGGCCAGCACGTCGACCGCGTCGCCCGGCGGCAGCACGTCCAACGTCAGCCGGTGGGCGCCGTCCCGGGCCACCAGACCGCTGAGCCGGTCGCGGCTGGTGACCAGCACGAGGCATCCGGGATCGCCCGGTACCAGCGGGCGCACCTGATCGGCGTCGGCGACGTTGTCCAGCAGCACCAGAACGCGCCGCCCGGCGAGCGTCGACCGGTACAGCGCGGTCTGCGCGTCCAGACCGACCGGGACGCGGTCGGCGGCCACGCCCAGCGCGCCGAGCAGCAGGGGTAACGCCTCGGCCGCTGACATCCGCGGTCCGGTGTGGAAGCCGCGCATGTCCACGAAGAGCACGCCGTCCGGGAAGCGCGCCGCGACGCGGCGGGCCCAGCGCACCGCGAACGCTGTCTTGCCCACCCCCGCGGCGCCGGTGACCACACAGATCACCGTGGCCGCGACCCCGCCCGCCGTCGCGGCCCGAGCGCCGGCGGCACCGACCAGCGCCGCGTCGAGCCGGTCCAGGTGCCCGTCGCGGCCCACGAAACCGGCGGGGTCCGGGGGCAGCTGCGCCGGTACGACCGGAGGCGTCGGCGGCGGCCCGCTGTCTGGCGGGCTCGCGAGGAGAGACGCCGGCAGGGCGCGCAGCTGCGGTCCCGGCTCGAGGCCGAGTTCGGCGACGAGCAACCGGTGCGCCCGCCGGTAGGCCTCGAGCGCGTCGGCGTGGCGCCCGCACCGGTGCAGCGCCGTGACGAGCTGGCCGTGCAGCCGCTCCCGCAGCGGATGTTCGCGGGTCAGTCGGGACAGCTCGGGTACCAGTTCCGCGTGCCGCCCGGCGGCCAGGTCGGCGTCGACCCGGTCCGCGATCGCGGTCACCCGCGACTCCTCCAGGCTGCCACAGAGCCACTCCCGCACCGGGCCGGTCGCGGCGTCGGCCAGCGCCGGTCCCCGCCAGAGGTCGAGGGCCGCCGCCAGCCGCGCCGCACGCAGGGTCGGCTGCGTGATCGCCCGCGCCTCCTCGACCAGCGCGGCGAACCGGTGGAGGTCGACCGACTCCGGTGGGACCGTCAGCACGTACCCGCCGCCCCGCGCGAGCAGCCGCACCGCCTCGCCGCCGCCCGCGGCGCCGACGGCACCGCGGACCCGGGACATCACGCTCTGTAACGAGGTCCGGGCCGACGCGGGCGGCGTCTCGTCCCACAGCAGGGCGATGAGGCGCTCGGCGGCCACCACCCGCTGGGGCTCCAGCAACAGGACCGCGAGCGCGAGGCGTTCCTGGCGCCGGCTCAGCCGGACGACGTCGCCGCGGGCGGACCGGATCTCCACCGGACCCAGCAGGCGGAAGTCCACGGCGCACACAGTACCCGCGGGCCTGTCCAGCGAATGCCAAGGAAGTGCCATGCCCGCCGCGGGAGGGTGCTGCCGATGGGAGGGAGGTGATCGTCATGCGGCGCGACTCGCACTGGCCGTAGGCCCGCCCCATGATCAAGGCGTCCCGGTAGTCGTTGGAGCGACGTGCGGGACGCCTTGATCATGGACTAGTACGCCGACGCGCGTACGGCATAGACGGACCGGCTGCCGGGATATTCGGTGAGTGACCAGAGTTGCCCCTTCGCGCCCCAGTAGGACACGTCCTCCGGGCCGATCGGCAGGTGATCGGCGTACATCGTCACCGAGCCGCCCGGCGTGAACGTGGCCAGATCGCCCCGTCCGGCGGAGCCGTCGCTGGTGGACAGGTAGTACCTGCCGTTGATCGCCGTCGCGCCCTGCATGCTCTCGACCGACACGTCGTACGCCTGGGTGGCCCGCGCGTAGCCGTCGCTCGACTCGACCAGCAGGTTGGTGCCCGCGTCGATCGGGAAGCGGAACAGCCGGGTGCCGGTGCCCGGGCTGCCGTACTCGCCGACGATCACGCTGTGCGGCGTGCTGGTGCGGTCCAGCGACGCGAACGAGAACCGGATGGCGGGGTACCCGCCGACCACCGACTGGCCGTACGTCAGCGCCTGCGGCACCACGTACTTGTACCCGTAGGCCTGGTAACTGCCGTCCGCCTGCCAGCCGATCGCGGCGGAGTCGGTGGTGCTGGCCTGCCAGATGTGCCGCATGTCGAAGACCCGGAAGCCGAGGCTGGTGGACGCGACGTACAGGTAGTGGCCGTACCAGAAGATGCCGCCGGCGTGGACGTCGATGGCGCGGAACGACACCCGCCCGTCGGACCGGGCGTACGGCTCGACGAGCAGCGCGTGCCGGTACGTGGGCGCGGCCGGCGTCGAATAGTCCACAAAGGAGACGCGGACCCCGCGCTCGACGCCGTCGGTGCCGTTGTCGTACCAGCTCACCAGGAGTGCGGTGGCGCCCTCGTAGGTGCCGGCCGCGGCGGCGTCCGCCGTGGTGGTGATGCCCTGCGGATACCAGTAGCCCACCGTGTTGTCGCCGCTGTTCCAGCAGAACGACGCCACCCGGTTGGACACGGTCGGGGCGCAGGCGGTCGCGGCGCGGTTGCCGTCGGCCACCACGGTGGGCACGCTGACGTTCGGCAGCGCGGCGTCCAGGTCGTCGATCAGGGTCGAGTACCCGCCGGCGTCCAGCCGGAAGTTGGCGGCGGTGAGCGCGGTGGCGGCGGAGGCGGGCGGCGGCGCGGCGACCACGCCCACCGCGACGAGGGTGGCCGCGCAGCTGGCGGCGAACAAACGACGCACGGTCATGGATTGACGGTGCGACAGAAATCGCCATCCGTCAACGCGTAGCAGAAACTTTCCTCCCATGATCGCCTGGGGCGCGGGAACAGCTGCGCACCCGGTCCGGGATAACCTCGACCGGTGGATGTGCGGGACGAGGACTGGTACGGCGACGAGCTGGTGGAGAAGGTCTACCAGGGATACACGTTCGAGCGGGTCGACCTGACCGAGTCGGTCACCCGAGGCTGCGTGTTCGAGGAGTGCACCTTCGGCAACGTGCGCTTCAACGCGTCCCGCCACACCGACTCCGCCTTCCTGCGCTGCACGTTCACCCGGTGCAACTTCTTCGAGGCCGAGTTCACCGGCTGCAAGCTGGTCGGCAGCGTGTTCCGGGACTCACCGCTGCGGCCGCTGCGGGTCACCGGCGGCGACTGGTCGTTCGCCACGCTGGCCGGCGCCGACCTGCGCGGCGTCACGTTCGACGGGGTCCGCCTGCGCGAGGTCGACCTCACCAAGGCCAACTGCGCCGAGGCGGTGATCACCGGCGCCGACCTGTCCGGCGCGCAGCTCACCGGCGCCGACTTCCGCGGCAGCGACCTGCGCGGCAGCGACCTCAGCGCGTTCGACCCGGACGGTGTCCAGCTGGCCGGCGCGATCATCACCGCCGAGCAGGCCGTGACGATCGCCCAGCGTCTCGGGTTGGAGATCCGCTGACCAGCGACCTGCGCGCGGACTGTGCCCGGTGCTTCGGCCTGTGCTGCGTGGCGCCGACGTTCGCGGCGTCCGCCGACTTCGCGATCGACAAGCCCGCCGGCCAGCCGTGCCGCAACCTGCGCACCGACTTCCGCTGCGGCATCCACACCCAGCTGCGCGACCGCGGCTTCGCCGGCTGCACGGTCTACGACTGCTTCGGCGCCGGGCAGAAGGTGGCGCAGGAGATGTTCGGCGGGCGGGACTGGCGCGCCGCCCCGGAGACCGCCACCCAGATGTTCGCCGTGTTCGACGTGGTCCGGCGGCTGCACGAGCTGCTGTGGTACCTCGCCGAGGCCGCGGCCCGCCCGGCGGCCCGCCCGCTGCGCGGCGAACTCGCCGCGGCGTACACCGAGATCGAGACCGTCACCCGCGCGGACCCGGAGACGCTCGCGGCGCTCGACCCCGCGCCCCACTGGGCGCGCGTCAACGCGCTCATGATCAAAACCAGTGAGCGGGTACGCGGACACGCGCGCGGCCGGAAGTGGGCGCGCCGCGATCTGGTCGGTGCCAAGCTCCGCGGCGCCGACCTGCGCGCGGCGGACCTGCGCGGCGCGTACCTGATCGGCGCCGACCTGCGCGACGCCGACCTCCGCCTGGCGGACCTCGTCGGCGCCGACCTCCGCGGCGCGGACGTGCGCGGCGCCAACCTCAGCGACCCGTTGTTCCTCACCCAACCCCAGGTGAACGCCGCCCGCGGCAACGCCCGCACCCAACTCCCCCACACCCTCACCCGCCCACCCCACTGGCCCACCCCCTAACCCACCCCCACCCCCACCCCAGCCCACCACGCACCCCCCGCCGCACCACCCCCCTCGCCCCGACCCCGCCCCGCCGCGCCGCACCCCGGCCCCGCCGCGCCCCGCCGCTCTCGCCTCGCCGATCAAGGGCTTGGGCACATGGTTCGATCTCTAATCCATGTGCCCAAGCCCATGATCGGCGCGAAAGTCCTTGATCGACGCCGGCGGGGGCGGGGCGCGAGGGCAGGCGCGGGGCCGGACGGCGTGAGGACCAGACGGCCGCAAGGACCAGACGGGGCGAGGGCCAGACCGGCGCAAGGACCAGACGGCCGCAAGGACCGGACGGGCGCGAGGACCAGACCGGCGCGAGGACCAGACCGGCGCGAGGACCAGACCGGCGCGAGAGCCGGACGGGCTCGAGAGCCGGACGGGCGCGAGAGCCGGACGGGCGCGAGAGCCGGACGGGCGCGAGAGCCGGACGGGCGCGAGAGCCGGACGGGCGCGAGGGCCGGACGGGCGCGAGGGCCGGACGGGCGCGAGGGCCGGAACTCCTGAGCGCGCAGCGGCGCCCGCCGCCGTCGCGCGCAAGATCGATTCTCCCGTGAATCTTGACGCCGTAACGTCGTGATAGCGACGCTACGGCGTCAAGATCGCCCAGCGGGGTTCGCGCCCGGCCGCGGGAACCGTGGGGCGTGGATAGGGTGGGAGGGTGTCTGCCGTTATCGCGCCCGTTGCCCGGTATGCCGCCCGATTCCATGGGGTCGCGGGCGACCGGCACCAGGTCGCGTCGCCGCTCGGGGCGTGGCTGCTGCTGGCGCTGTGCGCGTCGGCCAGCGCCTCGGCCAGCGCCTCGGCCGACCTCGAAGACGCGCTGGGCATGAGCGCGGAGGACGCGCGGGAGAGCGCGGAAGCCCTGCTGGCGGCACCGCACGACGCGGTGCTCGCGGCCGCCGCGCTGTGGGCGCGGCGCGGTGTGGCGCTGGACGGTCTGCCGGACGTGGTGGAGACCGGCGACCTGCCGACCCAGGAGCGGCTCGACGCGTGGGCGCGGGAGCGCACGCTCGGCCTGATCGAGCGGTTCCCGCTCACCCTCACCCCGGACACCCTGCTGGTGCTGGCCACCGCGCTCGCCACGAAGGTGTCGTGGGAGCGCCCGTTCGAGCTGGCCCCGGCCGCTGACCTGGGCGGCGCCTTCGCCGACCGGTTGACCACCGCGCTGCGCACCCCCGAGGAGTACGGCCACCGGGCCGCCATCGCGCACACCGCGGCGGCCGGCGACGTCGCGGTGCACACCGCCCGGGCCCGCGAAGGGCTGGCGGTCACGTCCGTCGCGGCGACGCCCGGGGTGCCGGCCGCTGACGTGCTGGCCGCGGCGCACGAGGTGGCGGCCGGCGGCGGCACCCACCGGTCACTGTTCGAGCTGCCGCTGCGCGACACGCCACTGTGGACTCTGCGGGAGCGGCGGGCGCCGACCACCCGGCCGGACGGGCGCGAGGAGCGGTGCGCGGCCGTGCTGCCGGCGTGGGAGGCGCGCGGTGACCACAACCTGGACCGTCCGGAGCTGGGCTTCCCGGCGGCGCGCCGCCTGCTGGAGGAGCGCCTCGGCAGGAGCCTCGACTACGAGGCGCGGCAGGCCGCCGTGGCGCGGTACAGCCGGGTCGGGTTCGAGGCGGCGGCGGTGTCCGCGATGATGACGACCACCAGCTTCCAGGTGCCCCGCGACGGGGTGGTGCGCGAGGCGGTGCTGCGGTTCGGCCACCCGTACGCGGTGGTCGCGGTGGCTACCGGCGCCGGCCCGTGGCACGGCGTGCCGGTCTTCTCCGCGTGGATCGCCGACCCCCGCGACGCCTCATGATCGGGGCGTCCCTGAAGTAGCTAGGACTACTTGAGGGACGCCTTGATCTTCGGGACGGAGCGGAGGACTGTAGACGTAACGAGCCGGCAACGCTACCGTGCGGATCATGCTCGTCGACATGTCACTGGATGACCTTCAGGAATACCGGCCCGACCGCGTTGAACCGGCCGATTTCGACGCCTTCTGGAAGTCTACTGTGGAGCAGGCGCGGGCCGCCGGCGGCGAGCCACGCTTCGCGCCGCACGAGACGCGGCTGGCGATGGTCGAGGTCTTCGACGTCACGTTCCCCGGCTTCGGCGGGCAGCCGGTGCGCGGCTGGTTCCTGCTCCCCCGGCACCGCACCGGGCGGCTGCCGTGCGTCGTGCAGTACATCGGGTACGGCGGCGGGCGCGGCCTGCCCCACGAGTGGCTCGACTGGGTGTCCGCCGGCTACGCCCACTTCGTGATGGACACCCGCGGCCAGGGCAGCGGCGGCTACCTCGCCGGCGACACCCCCGACGGATACCCGGAAAACGGACCGCAGACGCCCGGATTCATGACCCGGGGCGTGCTGGATCCGCAGCACTACTACTACCGGCGGGTCTTCACCGACGCGGTGCGCGCGATCGACGCCGCCCGCACGCACCCGCGCGTCGACCCCGAGCGGATCGTGGTGGCCGGCGGCAGCCAGGGCGGCGGCATCACGATCGCGGCGGCCGGCCTGGTCGACGGGCTCGCCGCGGCCATGCCCGACGTGCCGTTCCTGTGCCACTACCGGCGCGCCACCGAGATCTCCGACGCCTTCCCGTACCAGGAGATCGTCACCTACCTCAAGACCCACCGGGACCACGTCGACCAGGTGTTCCGCACACTGTCCTACTTCGACGGTGTGAACTTCGCGGCCCGCGCGAGCGCGCCGGCGCTCTTCTCCGTCGGGCTGATGGACGCGGTCTGCCCGCCGTCGACCGTCTACGCCGCGTACAACCATTACGGGAACGGGGCGTCGAAGGAGATCACGGTGTGGCCGTACAACGGTCATGAGGGAGGGCAGGGCTTCCAGCGGGCACGGCAACTGGAGTTCCTGGGGGCTCTGTTCGGCTGACGCCGGCCGTTGCCAGCACCGAGCCCACCAGGATCAGCGCGAACGCGCCGCCGACCGCCAGGGTGAACGGCTCGTCGAGCAGCGCGACGCCCAGGGCCACCGCGACCGCCGGGTTCACGTAGGTGATCACGGTGGCCCGGGCCGCGCCGACCTCCCGGATCAGCTCCATGAACAGCACGAACGCCAGCGCGGTGCAGACCACCGAGAGCGCGGCGAGGGCCAGCAGCGCCGTGCCCGAGGGCAGCGTGTCGGGCCAGGTCGCCGCCGCCGGCGCCGCGTAGACGAGGCTCGCGAACGCCAGTGAGGTCGCCGTCACGGCCAGGCCCGGCACGTCGCGCAGCGCCCGGTCCGCGATGAACGGCGCGCCCGCGTACCCGATCGCGGTGAGCAGCACCTCGGTGACCGGCCACCAGCCGCCGTCCAAGGCGGAGCCGGCCAGCAGCGCCACGCCCACGAACCCCAGCAGCAGGCCCGCCCAGCGCACCGGCGTGACCCGCTGCCGGTCGCCGGTGAACCGGCCGATCAGCACGCCGATGATCGGCACGGTCGCGATCAGCAGCCCGGCCGTGGAGCTGGACAGCGTCCGCTCCGCGTCGGTGAGCAGCAGCCACGGGCCGACGATCTCGGCGACCGCGAACGCGATCAGCCACCACCAGCGCCCGCGCAGCGCGGCCAGTTGCCCGCGCCGGAGCACCAGCGGGAGCAGCACGACCGCACCGACGACCGTGCGCACGAACACCAACATCGGCGGCGACACCTCGTCCACCGCCACCTTGATGAGCAGGTACGGCGTACCCCAGATGAGGCCCATCGCGACGAACAACAACCATCCCCGGCGAGTCACCGGGTCATGATCACCGCTCGCGCGGGCCGATGTCTTGAACGCTGTTGCGGTACGCGGCGGGTGTGACCCCCAGCACCCGCCGGAACCACCGGGTCAGGTGCGCCTGGTCGGCGAAGCCGACCAGGCCGGCGACCTCGGCCGGGCGGTGCCCGGCCCGCAGCAGCGCGCGGGCGCGCTGCACCCGGTGCTGCGCCAGCCACGCGTACGGCGGCATCCCGACCGCGTCCCGGAAGGCGCGCACCACCTGGTACCGGGACAGCCCCACCTCGCACGCGATCTCCGACAGGGTCGGCGGCGCGGCGATCCGGTCCCCCAGCGTGGACATGACCGTCGTGATGAGGCGCCCGCCCGCGGGGTGGTCGGCGGTCGACGCGCCGCACGCGTACCGGCGGACCAGCGTGTCCAGGGCCAGCAGCAGCCGCCCCTCGCCGTCGAGGCGGTCGTCGCGCAGCGCCCGGTAGGCCCGGCTCAGCTCGCCGGCCAGCTCCGGGTCGACGACCACCGCGTCCGGGAAGTGCGGCCGGCGCTCGCCGAACAGGGCCGGCGGGACGTATGCCGCGTCGTACGACCAGGCCGCGTCGCTGCCCGCCTCGCCGGTGTGCGGCTCGTGCGGCTCCAGCAGCACCACCGTGCCCGGCCAGGCGAGATGCGAGCCACCCCGGTACGCGATCCGCTCGACCCCGCTCGTGCACACCCCGATCGAGTACTCATCGTGCACATGCGGCGCGTACTTGTGCGAGGTGAACCGCGCGTTCAACAGATCCACGACCCCGTCGACCCGCGTCCACTCCGCCCGCTCCACCCGCCCATCATCCCCTTTCCCATGATCAAGGCGTCCCTGTAGTCGTTAGGACTACGTGAGAGACGCCTTGATCATGGGGGGTCAGCCGTCTTCGGTGCGGCCCCGGCGCCAGTAGCCCATGAAGGCGACCGACCGCCGGTCGACGCCGCGCTCGCTGACGAGGTGACGGCGCAGCGTCTTGATGACGCCGGCCTCCCCGGCCAGCCACGCGTACAACTCGCCGGCCGCGTCGCCCTCCGGCACCTCCCAGAGCAGCTCATGGTCCACGTCGACGTCCTCGACCTCCGCCAGCGTGCCACCTCCTCCGCCGCTCAGGAGGCGTTCGGCGGCCGCGTGGACGGCCGGCACCAGCCGGCTGCCGTGCGCGCCACCCTCCCGGACCAGCCAGGTCACCCCCACCCCGGCCGGGGCGTCCACCGGCAGCGCGTCGTCCGGCTCGGGGACTTCCAGCAACGCCTCACCGCGCGCGTCCGGGGGCAGGCACTCCACAATCGACAAGATGGCGGGTACGGCGGTCTCGTCGCCGGCGAGCAGCAGCGTGCGCGCCGTGGCCGGCGGCCGGAACTCCAGCCCGTTGATGGGCCCGTCGAACTCCGCGTTCGGCCCGACCAGGGCGGCGATGTCGCCCGGCCGCACGGTTCGCGCCCAGCGCGCGGCCGGCCCGCCGTCGTGGTCATCGCGGTGATCCCCGGTGCCGTCGCCGTGCAGCACGACGTCGACGTCCACCTCGCGGTCGACCTGGCGCACCGCCCGCGCCGTGTAGGTGCGGATCGGGTTGCGATGCTCCGCCGGCAGGTCGCGCCAGCGCGGGTACCAGTTCTCGCCGGTCGGCAGGTGCGCGATCCCGCTGTCCGGCAGCGGCAGGATCAGATTGATCCGCTGGTCGTACCCGCGGTTCGCGAACGCGTCGAGGTCGTCGCCGGTGAACGTGACGCGGAGGAAGCTGGGGCTCAGCCGGCGCAGGCCGCGCACCTCCACGGCGAAGACCCGGTACGGCAGCGAAACGGTCGGCTGCTCGGCGGTCTGAGTCACGACGTCCCCCTTCTAAGGTATGGCTACCCTAACTGAGCCGTGATCGGACCGTCGACCCCCCGATATCCCTGCAACCGCTGGATCCCGCCGCAGGCGGCCGGCACCCTCACCGGCATGCCGAAGTCACCGCGGAAACCCGGTCCTCTCGTTGGCAAGATCTTCCTCGGCGGCACCGCGCTGCGCCGCCGGCTGCTCACCGCCGCCGAGCTGCGCGGCGCGGCCTGGCGGCCGCTCTTTCGCGGCGTCTACGCCGATGCCAGCATGACGATCACGCATCGCCACCGATGTCTGGCCGTGAGCCGCTATCTGCTGCCGCCGACCGGCGCGATCGCCGGCCGGTCCGCCGCCACGCTCTACGGCGTGAACACCTTCGACGCCACCGACCCGGTCGAGGTGGCCGTACCCCGGGCGGCCCGCTTCGGCCCGGTCGCGGGGCTGCGCGTGCACACCTCCGACGTGTCACCCGACGAGATCCGGGACCTCGACGGGGTCCGCGACCACCGCCGCGCGTACCGCCTGGGACCTCGCGCAGTGGCTCGACGTGGTCGAGGCGGTCGTCGTACTGGACATCCTGGTCCGCCGCCGGCTCATCACCGTCACGGACCTGGCGGAGTACGCCCGCGGCCGGGCCGGTCGCCGGGGCTGGCAACGCCTGTCGCGCGCGGCGACGCTGGTGGACCCGGGCGCCGAGTCGCCGCAGGAGAGCCGGCTCCGGCGGACTGGATCGTGCTGCACGTCACCGCCCGCCGCCTGCGCGACGACTTCGAGGGCTTCCTCGCGGAGCTGCGCGCTGCGCTGCGCCTGCGGGCACGCCAGCGCTGAGCAATGTCGGGGACATTGCTTCTTCCAGACGTCAGGTAGCGGGCAAGTCCCCCACATTGTCG
>JBBEWH010000126.1:0-49700 GCA_037414955.1 Actinomycetes bacterium KLBMP 9797 | reverse complement strand
TTGGGGGGGCAATTGCGGGCTCCGGGACGCCCGCACGGGGCACGGCCCCCGACATTGTCGCCGGAAACCACACCGGCGAGGCCGTCGAGGATCAGGGTGAGGCCCAGCTCGAAGACCTGCTCCAGGTTGGGGCCTTCCGCGAGGCTGGCCAGGGTCGGGTACGGGCCGGCCTCGATCATCTGGGTGAGCGTCGCGTCGTGCGCCTCGTACCAGGCGTCCAGGGTCTGGCCGGTGTCCTGCACGAGCTCCGCCTCCAGGTCCAGCTGCAGCGCCATGTTCGTCGCGTGCCCGGCCAGCACGATGGTCGCGTGCAGCGCGGTCGGTGCGTCCAGTCCGGCGTCGACGAGCGGCCGCAGCATCCGCTCGGTGTAGTCCATCCCCCGCGCCGACGGCATCGGGCGGGTGTAGGAGGTGAGCCGCGCCGCCCACCGATGCCGGCGCAGGACCTCCCAATGTGACCGCACGACGAGCTCGACCTGCGCCCGCCAGCCCGGCGGCGGCTCGGGCAGCGACGCCTCCGCGAAGAGCGCGTCGAGCATGCCCACGTGCAGGTCTTCCTTGCTGGGCACGTACCGGTACAGCGACATCGTGGGGATGCCGATCTCGGCGGCGACCCGCCGGACGGAGACCGCGGCCAGGCCCTCGGCGTCGGCGATCGCGATGGCGGCCCGCACCACGTCCTCCCGCGTCAGGTCGTCCACAGCGGACCGCCGCCGCGCCGGTGGCGGCGGCACCGCCGCCGCCACCGGGACCGACTGCGCCACCACCGTGCCGACCCGGGGCACCGCCGTCACCACCCCCTCCGCGCGCAGCGCCGCCAGCGCCTTGGTGGCGGTCGCGAGCGCGACGCCGAACTCCCGGGTGATCCGCCGGGTGGACGGGACGCGGTCGCCGGGGCGCAACTCCCCCGCCGCGATCCGGCGCCGGAGCTCCGCGGCGATCCGCCGGTACGGCGCCTCTCCTGTACTAGTACTCACGCGCCTATCCTAGTACAGTTTGACACTGCTCGTACGATGTACATATGGCTAGTACAGCGTACGCGGTCGAGGCGGCCGCGCTTGAGAAGTCGTACGGCGCCACGCGCGTGCTCGCCGGCGTCGATCTCCACGTCGACCGGGGCAGCGTGTTCGCGCTGCTCGGCCCGAACGGTGCCGGCAAGACCACCACCGTCCGCATCCTGGCCACGCTGATCCGCGCCGACGCCGGCCGGGCCACCGTGGCCGGCTTCGACGTGGTGCGCGACCGGCACCGGGTCCGCCGGGCGATCAGCCTGACCGGGCAATACGCGGCGGTCGACGAGTTGCAGACCGGCGCCGAGAACGTGCGCATGACCGCGCGGCTGGCCGGGCTGAGCCGGCGGGACGCCCGGCGCCGCGCCGCCGACCTGCTGGCGCGCTTCGACCTCGTCGACGCGGGCGACCGGCGGGTGGCGACGTACTCGGGCGGCATGCGGCGCCGGCTCGACCTCGCCGCCAGCCTGGTCGGGCAGCCGTCGGTGCTCTTCCTGGACGAGCCGACCACCGGGCTGGACCCGAGCGGCCGGCAGGCTGTGTGGGACGTGATCCGCGACCTGGTGCGCACCGGCGTGACGGTGTTCCTCACCACCCAGTACCTCGAGGAGGCCGACCTGCTCGCCGACCGGATCATGGTGCTGGACCGCGGCCGGGTGGTCGCCGACGGCACCGCGGCGGAGCTCAAGCAGCAGGTCGCCGGCCAGCGCCTGGACCTCACCCTCGCCGACGGGGCGGCGTTCGCGGCCGTCGCGGGCCACCTGGACGGCCGGGTCGCGCTCCGCGACCCGGACCGGCTGACCGTCGGCGTCGCCACCGACGGCAGCGCCGCGCACATCCGCGCGCTGCTCGACGAGATAGACCCATCGGGTACGGCGGTGCGCCGGTTCGCCGTGCACACCGCCACGCTCGACGACGTCTTCCTGGCCCTCACGAGCAAGGAGCCGGCCCGTGTCTAACGCCCTGGTCATGGTCGACCGCTCGCTGCGGCTGTCCCGGCGCACGGTCGACGCGCTGCTCGTCTCGCTGATGCTGCCGATCATGATGATGCTGCTGTTCGTCTACCTCTTCGGCGGCGCCATCGACACCGGTACCGAATATGTCACCTACGTCGTACCCGGCGTGATCCTGGTCTGCGCCGGATACGGCGCCTCGGCCACGGCCGTGAGCGTCGCACACGACATGACCACCGGGGTCATCGACCGGTTCCGGTCGATGGACGTCGGCGGCGTGGCGTTTCTCGCTGGCCATGTGGTGGCGAGCATCGCCCGCAACACCGTCTCGATCGCGCTGGTGGTGGGCGCGGCGGTGCTGATCGGCTTCCGGCCGCAGGCCGGGCCGCTGGACTGGCTGGCCCGCGGCCGGTGTGCTCTGGCTGTTCATCCTGGCCATCTCATGGTTGTCGGCGGCCGTCGGGCTCCTCGCGTCGTCGCCGGAGGCGGCGAGCGGGTTCACCTTCTTCGTGCTGTTCCTGCCGTACCCGAGCAGCGCGTTCGTGCCGATCGAGACGATGCCCGGGTGGCTGCACGGGTTCGCCGAGCACCAGCCGGCCACCCCGGTGATCGAGACGGTGCGCGGGCTGCTGCTGGACACGCCGGTCGGGAGCAGCCCGTGGCGGGCGATCGCCTGGTGCGCCGGCCTCCTGCTGGTCGCGGTCGTCCTCTCCGGCGTCCTGTTCCACCGCAAGACCGGCTGACCTGATCAGGGGGTCAGAGGATCATCTGTACCCGGATGGTGGTGTTCGTCGGGGTGGTGAACACGCGCACCAGGTCGCAGACCTGGTTGACCAGCACCAGCCCGCGGCCGCCGCCGAGCGCGTCCGGTGCCGGCGAGACCCGGCCGGCCAGCGGGTCGGCGAGGTGGCCGCGGTCGCGCACCTGGGCGACGAGCGTGCCGACCTCGGTCCAGAGGGTGAGCGTGCCGACGCCGCCGCCGTGCTCGACGGTGTTCGTGGTGAGTTCGTTGACCGCCAGCGTGAGGTCGTCGGTGCGCTGCTCGTCCAGCCCGGCGGCCGCGGCGTAGCCCGCGGTGAACTCGCGGATCGCCGCGAGGGCGCGCTCGTTGACCGCGATCGTCGTCGCGCGGCTGGGCGGATCGGGCAGCGGCCGGTTGAAGCGGGCCGCCACCACGGCCGGGTCACCGTAGTGCGGGCTGGTCTCGCGCCCGGCCGGCGTCTCCATGACCGGGTGGGTGCGGTACGCGTCGTCGACCCACTCGGGCGCCAGCCGGCCCACGTCGTACGGGCACAGGATGCTGCCGCGCCGGTGGGCGAACGCGGCGTTGATCAGCGCCTCGTGCTGCGCGCAGGCGGGGTACTCCACGTCGGTGCGCCCGGCCCACACCGGCTCGCCGATGATCCGCACCGACTGCCCCGGGTGCGCCGCGGCGAACGCGAGCAGCACGCCGGGCAGGATCCGTCCCGGGTTGCGCCCGGCCACGCTCATGTCACGCAGCCGCACGTCGTCGGCCCGCACGCCGAGACCGGCGCGGATGAGCCGCAGGTTGTCGTCCGGCACCGCGACCAGCACCGGCTCACCGGCGGCCAGGCCGGCCTGGATGAACGGCAGCGTGCCAGCGAGGTATTCGCCGGCGTCGCGGTACAACAGGGCCGGGTGGTCGAAGCTCATTGGATCGCTCCGTTCGGCCGGGGGTCGCCGCCCCCGACAGTGTCGCTGTCCCCGTGCGGGTGGCTGCCCCCGGTGGTTTCGCTGTCCCCGATCGTAAGGTTCGTCAGCTCGTCCGCTCCGAGCAGGGCGAACGTGCGGGCGATCGGCGGCGCGCAACCCACCACGTGGACCCCCGCCGGCGCCACGGCGCCGGCGCGCAGCACCAGGCCGACCGCCGCGGCGTCCGCGAAGCGCAGATCCGCCAGATCGATCACGATCGGTGCGTCGTTCTCCGCGTGATCCCGTACCAGCGTGTCCAGTACCGACGCCAGCGCGCGCCGGTTGGACAGGTCGGCCTCACCGGCCAGCCGCAGGCCGGGCGGCTCCGCCGTCCGTCGCATCCGCAGCAGCGGTCGCCAGTGGTTGTTCATGCTCACGACCGTCGTACCGGTGTGCGCGTCGGACGCCCGCCGCAGCTCGGCGGCGCTGAACAGCCGCTGGTCGTACTGGCACACGGCCAGCGCGCGACCCTCCAGGAAGAGCCGGTTCAGCCGGGCCTCGTAGCGCGCGAGCTGGTCCGCGCCGGACCGCGCGGACAGCGCCCACGCCATGTCTCCCACGATCCGCAGGCCGGCCCAGCCCTCGTCGTGGGCCCGTTCGATGTGCCCGGCGAAGGTGTCGACCGACGCGTCCGGGTCGAACCGGCCACCCGCCAGGTAGGTCTCCTGGGCGCGCCGGACGTCGAGCTGGCCGCGCTCGAGCGCCTCCTCGGCGTAGAGGCCGCGCGCGGCGAGGCCGGCCAGCAGCGCGGTGGGTAACAGCGACTCGGTCAGGTAGAGGACCTTCTCGCCCTGCCGCACGCCCGCCGCCACGAGCCGCGCCATGGCGTCGAGGCGCTGGTCGTCTCCGCTGAACGCCCAACAGACGTGATCGCCGAGACGCACCTGCTCGATCGCCGACGGGTTTGCCACCTGACCTAGATAGCCCAGCTCAGCCCTTCTCAAACGCCTTCACCACCGCCGCCACCCGCCCCACCCGGTGGCGGCACGGGTGGGGCGAGGCGGGCGCGGAGCCCGAGCGGCGTCAGGCCGCGATCGCGTTCTTGCTGAAGTCGAAGAGGGCGGTGCCGGCCTGGGCCGGCGTCTGGCGCCCGTACACGACGCCCTCCGAGATCTTGATCAGCTCACTGCGGATCTTGCTGTGGCCCTTGAGCGGCACCTCGGGCGAGTTCGCGCCGAACTTCGTCGCCAGCTCGCCCTGCACCTGGATGGACTGCTTCATGGCCGCGTCGGTCACGGTCTGCTCGACCGCCTTGCGGACGTCCAGGTTGGACGGCAGGCCGCGCTCGGTACCCAGGATCTTGCCGGCGTCCGGGTCGTTGGCGAGGAAGTTGAGCACGTCGACCGCCACGTCCTTCTTCGTGCTGGCCCGGAAGACCGAGAAGTACATCGAGGCGCGGGCCCACTGCGCGGACGGGTCGCCCGGGAACGCGATGACGCCGAGCTCGTCCTTGGTGGACTTCCTCATCTCGGGCATCTGGTTGACCCACACCCAGGAGGTGGCGGCCTTGCCGGTGACGACGAGCTGCTTGGTGATGCTGCTCTCGTTGCCCTCGTGGATCACGTCGGGCGTCGGGCAGGCGCCGGCGGCCCGGGCGCCGGCCCACAGCGTGAACCACTTCGCGGCGTCGTCGGCCGTGAAGCCGATCTCCTTGCCCGCGTACAGCCCTTTGCCCTGCTGGCGCAGCCACACCCAGAACGCCATGTAGTTGCCGCTCGGATCCATGGTGCCGGCGATCTTGGCCTTCTGGGCCACCTGGGTCGCCCACGCGATGTGGTCTTCCCAGCTCATGCCGGTGGTCGGCGCGGGCAGGCCGTGCTTGGTCAGCAGCGTGTTGTTGTAGACCAGCCCCTGGGTGTTCTCCCCGAACGGCAGGCCGGCCAGCGCGCCGTCGACCATGCCGTACTTGACCAGGCTCTCCGGGAACTTGCTCACGTCGAGCTTCCCATCGTCCTTGTAGGACGTGAGGTCCAGCGTGACCTTCCGGGACGCGTACTCCGCCAGGTAGTTGTCGTCGATCTGGAAGATGTCCGGCGGGTCGCCGCCGGCCGTCAGCGTGGCCAGCTTGTCGAAGTAGCCCTGGTTGGCCTGCCAGGTCTTCTTGAACGTCACGTTGGGGTGCTTCTGGGTGTAGAGCGCGAGCGCTTCGTCGGTGAGCTTGGCGCGGGCTTCACCGCCCCACCAGAAGATCGACAGCTCGACCGGCTTGTTCGGGTCGCTGCCGCCGCTCTCGTCGTCGTCGCCACAGGCGGCGGCGGAGCCGAGCAGGGGCAGCGCCGCGGCGGCGGCGAACCCGCCGAGCAGACGGCGCCGGGAGGTGCGCGCGGACGGGTACATAAGGGGGTCACTCCTCGTGGTCATGGGGTCGCGGTGTGGCCGCAGTCACTCGGGGTCCAGCAATTAATGCAAACGGTTGCGCGAGGTGTCAACGGATCTTCGTTTCGAATGCGTTGCGAACACTGGCCTGACAGGCACAATAACGGTGACAAACCCGGTAATAAGCGGCCGTCGACGGGCCGCTCCTGAACCAAATGCTGCAAACCTTTGCAATCGATTCCCCATGATCAAGGCGTCCCTCAAGTCGTTAGAACGACTTGAGGGACGCCTTGATCATGGGGAGGAGGGGGTGCGGGCGCGGTGGGCGGCCACGTTGACGCGGTTGGCGCAGGCGAGTGAGCAGAACTTGCGGCGGCCGTTGCGCGACGTGTCGACGTACACGATCGCGCAGCCGGGCCGGTCGCAGCGGCCCAGGCGGTCGCCGCCGGCGCCGCACAGCGCCACCGCGAGCCCGCCCGCGACGGCGGCCTTGATCCGGGCCAGCCGGTCGTCGGTGTCGGTGATGTAGTGCAGGTGCGGCGCGCGTCCGTCGTGCGCGGACACCCGCACTGACGTGGTGGCCTCGGCGAGCAGCTCGTTGACCAGGCGGATCTGGCGCCGCGTGTCGGGCTCGCCGAAGACCGGCCGGACCCGCTCGACCCAGGCGGCGAGCGCCGCCGTCTGGGCGCGGTCGAGGTGCCGGCTGGTCATCTCGTGCGCGGCGAGCAGGCTCTCCAGCTGCGCCGGGCCGAGGTCGGTGGCGTTGGCGAGCGCGGCGGCGAGGAACGCCCCGGTTCCCCCGTAATGGTTGAACTGCATAAGACCATTACAGCACGCTAGCGGCATGGAGTTCTGTGAGAGCTGCGGGCGCCCGGCGGCGCTCGCCGAGACCGAGTCCGCGCACCAGACGTCCGAGGGCCTGGTCCGGTACCGGCGGTGCGACTGCGGTCACCGCTGGGTGGAGGTCGCCGCGGCCGTCATGATCAGGGCGTCCCTGTCGTCGTCCTCGACCTGATCCATGGTGAAAAACCGACATCCATGGTGAAGAACCGACCTAGTCCATGGTGAAGAACCGCGGCAGGTGGGTGCGGGAGGCGGCGAGAGCGGCGGCCGGGTCGATGCTGCCGAGCCAGTGCGCGTACGCGTCAGCCGGCATATCCAGTCCACGCTGGACCTGTGGCAGGACGGCTTGGTAGTCGGTGAACCAGATCGCTCCGGCGCCGGGCAGCTCGATCTGGCGGTGCCAGCCGCGCATGCGCCGCCACATCCCGTCCCAGAGCGGATCGACATCGGTCGTACCGGGCCGGATCACGAGCACCGGCCGGTCCAGGCCGCGGCTCACCACCGGCAGGATCGGCGCCGGACCGGCCGCGGTCGGCCAGCTCACCATGTCGTCGCCGGCGAAGACCGCCCGCACCCGTTGGTCCTCGTGCGCGAGTTGGAGGCCGGTCAGGGCGGCGCCCGTGCCGCCGCCGAGCGCGCCGATCCGGGTGAGGTCGAGCGCCGAGGGCAGCCCGTCGGGCACCGACCGGTGCCCGGCCGCGATGGCGTGCAGCTCGTCGAGCACGAACTGGGCGTCGTCGAACCGACCACTGTAGATGTTCCGGAGGTAGGCAAGGAATAGCGGATCGGTGATCTCGGCGCCCGGTGGCGGCGCCGCCGCGTCGTGGACGGGCACCAGCCGGCCGCCGGGGAACACCACCGGCGTCTCGTACGTCGGGTCGAACGTGGCCACCACGTAGCCGTGGCTGGCCAAGTCCTCGATCACCAACCGGTGCGTGCAGTGGCTGGCCCAGTGGCCGACCGTCAACAGCAGCACCGGCCAGCCGCCACGCGTCATGCGCGCCGGAGCGTCCACATAGGCGTGTGCCCGGGTGCCGGCCCAGTCGACCACGTTCGGCGGGTGCCCAGGCACCATATTCTGCATGACCTCGTCGACGCTGGCCGCCCAGCCGGGTGTGAGCCAGCGAGCCACCGGCCGGCCGGCGATGTCCCGAGCCGGATACGTGAGGTTGACCATCAACTCCCGGTACGGCTGCGCGGTGAGGTACGGGTCGTGACGAGACCGATCCACCAGGTGTAGCGTCGTCGTGCCCACCGGATACCGCCCGCTGGGCGCGGGCAACCGGAGCCGCACGCGGCCCGAGAACTCGGTGGCCGACGCGGCCGGTGCCTCCGGAAGCAGGGTCGTGGCGGCGAGCGCCGCGCCACCGCCGAGCAGGCCGCGGCGCGTCAGCGCCTGACTCATCGTCATGCGTCACAGTCTGCTGAGCGCCACCTGTGTCTTCGCTGAGCCGCTGAGACGATCCTCAGCGACCTTTCCGACCCGCGGCTACCTCGATCATGATGTATACGTAGGGTGTATACACCATGGTGTATAGTGCTCCGCATGTCGATCGGACAGACCTTCCTGGGCCTGCTGGAGTCCAGCCCCCGGCACGGATATGACCTCAAGCGCGCCTATGACGAGCGGTTCGGCCGGAGCCGCCCGCTGCCCTTCGGGCAGGTCTACGCGACGCTGTCCCGCCTGCTGAAGAGCGGCCTCGTCGAGGTGGAGGGCGTCGAGCCCGGCGAAGGGCCGGAGCGCAAGCGGTATGCGATCACCTCCGCCGGCGTCACCGACGTCGGCCGCTGGCTGTCCCAGCCGGAGAAGCCCGAGCCCTACCTGCAGAGCGTCCTCTACACCAAGGTCGTGCTCGCGCTGCTCACCGGCCGGCCCGCCGCCGACCTGCTCGACACCCAGTCGTCCGAGCACCTGCGGCTGATGCGCGAGCTGACCCGGCGCAAGGCCGAGGGCGACCTCGCCGAGCAGCTGATCTGCGACCACGCGCTGTTCCACCTGGAGGCCGACCTGCGCTGGCTCGAGCTGACCGCGGCCCGGCTGGACGATCTGGCGCGGGAGGTGCGGTCCCATGACTGAGCTCCTGGTCGCCGACGGCCTGCACAAGGCGTTCGGCCCGACGGCGGCGCTCGACGGCGCCTCCATGAGCGTCGACGCCGGCGAGATCGTCGCCGTCATGGGCCCGTCCGGCTCGGGCAAGTCGACGCTGCTGCACTGCCTGGCCGGCATCGTGCGCCCCGACGCCGGCCACGTGCGCTACGACGGCCGCGAGCTCACCGCCCTGTCGGATCGCGAGCGCAGCGCGCTGCGCCGCGGGCAGTTCGGGTTCGTGTTCCAGTTCGGTCAGCTCGTGCCGGAGCTGACCTGCCTGGAAAACGTGGCCTTACCGCTGCGGATGGAGCGGGTGCGGCGGCGCGCGGCCGAGCGCCGCGCCGCCGAGTGGCTGGAGCGGCTGGAGGTGACCGACGTCGCCGGCAAGCGGCCCGGCGAGGTCTCCGGCGGCCAGGGGCAGCGGGTGGCCGTGGCGCGGGCGCTCGTCACCAACCCCCGGGTGATCTTCGCGGACGAACCCACCGGCGCGCTCGACTCGCTCAACGGCGAGCGGGTGATGCGCCTGCTGACCCAGGCCGCCCGGGAGGCGAACGCCGCGGTGGTGCTGGTGACGCACGAGGCGCGGGTCGCGGCGTATTCGGATCGGGAGGTCGTGGTGCGCGACGGCCGGGTCCGCGACCTGACGGGTGCGCGCCATGCATGACCTGCTACTGGGCGCCCGGCTGGCGATCGCCGGCGGGCGCGACGGCTGGACCCGCGCGCTGCTGACCGCGGTCGCCATGGGCATCGGGGTGGCGGCGCTGCTGCTCGCGACCGCCGTGCCGGGCGCGCTCGACGCCCGCCAGGCGCGCCTCGACGCCCGCACCTACCAGTCGGCCGAGAGCGAGCTCCCGGCGGCGGCCGACACGCTGCTGGTGACCCGGCAGTACGACGCGGCGTTCCGCGACCAGGCGGTGTATGGCGTGATCCTGCGGGCGGAAGGGCCGCGGGCGCCGCTCCCGCCCGGTGTCACCCGGCTGCCCACCGGCGGCGAGGTGGTCGTCTCCCCCGCGCTGCGCGACCTGCTGGCGTCGGAGGACGCCGACCTGTTCGCGCCCCGGCTGGGCGGCGCCCGGGTCGTCGACACGATCGGCCCCGCCGGCCTGGCCGGTCCGCGGGAGCTGGCGTACTACCTCGGCAGCGACCGGCTGGATCGCCAGAGCGCGGAGCGCGTCGCCGCGTTCGGCTCGTTCGCCGAGCCCACGTTCAGCCCGGTGCTCGCGCTGCTCATCGTGGTCATCTCGGTCGTGCTGCTGCTGCCCTTCGCGGTCCTCATCGGCACGGCCACCCGCTTCGGCGGCGAGCGGCGCGACCGGCGCCTCGCCGCGCTGCGCCTCGTCGGCGCCGACCGGCAGATGACCCGCCGGATCGCCGCCGGCGAAGCACTCGCCACCGCACTACTGGCGCTACTGGCCGGTGCCGTGTGCTTCGCCCTCGGCCGCCAACTGGTGTCCCTGGTGACCCTCTGGGACATCAGCCTGTACGGGGGCGATCTGCGGCCCAGCCTCCCGCTCGCGGCGGCGGTGGCGGCGGCGGTGCCGGCCCTGGCGGTGACGGTGACCATGGTGGCGATGCGCGGCGTCGTGATCGAGCCGCTCGGCGTGTCCCGGCGTGCCGGCACCACCCGCCGGCGCCTGTGGTGGCGGCTGATCCTGCCGCTGCTCGGCCTCGCGCTGCTCTACCCGCTCGTCGGCGACATCCGCTCCGGCACCGGCGACCACCGGTACCAGGTCGGGGCCGGCGCCACCCTGCTGCTGATCGGCGCGGTGGCCCTGCTGCCCTGGGTGATCGACCTGGTGGTCCGCGGCATCCGGGGCGGCGCGGTGCCCTGGCAGCTGGCGATCCGCCGCATCCAGCGGGACAGCGCCACCTCGGCCCGGCTGGTCAACGGGGTCGCGGTGGCCGTCGCCGGCACGATCGGCCTCCAGATGCTCTTCGCCGGTGTGGAGGGCGAGTTCCGCACCGACACCGGGGCCGACCCCGCGCGGGCCGAGATCGTCGTGAACGTCGGAAACGTCGACGCGCGAGATCTCCCCCAGCGGCTGCGCGCGGTGCCCGGGGTCACCGCGGCGACCGGCATCCTCGGGACGACCGCGGCCAAGGCCGGTGGCCGGCCAGACGACGTGGCCGGGGTCTATATCGCGGACTGTGTGGGGCTGGCCGAGGCGCTCGTGCTGGAGCGCTGCGCGGACGGAGACGTGTTCATGTCCAAGCCCGGCCCCGAAGCGGGCACCGACGCTCGCGTGGCCGCCGCTGGCGACCGACTCCTCCTCGGCACCTCGCGGCAGGCGCGGTGGACGGTGCCGGCCGCGGCCCGCACGGTGTCGACCCGCCGCGACCCGGGCGGCTTCAACCGGCAGTGGAGCCTGTTCCTCACACCGGGCGCGGCCGACCTGGCTCGGATCGGGCCGCTGAGCGCGGATGTGTTCCTGCGCACCGACCCCGGGGATCCCGACGCGGTCGAGCGGGTGCGCAGTGTGGTCGCCACGGTCGACCCCACGGGCCACGTCTTGGTGCTGACCCGCACGGCCGAGGCCAACCGGTTCGTCAACGTGCGGCGCGGGCTCTACATCGGCGCGGTCGTCACGCTGCTGCTGGTGGGCGCGAGCCTGCTGGTCGGCGTGCTGGAGCACCTGCGCGAGCGGCGCCGGCTGCTGGCGATCCTGGTCGCGGTCGGCACCCGGCGCGGCACGCTCCTGTGGTCGGTGGTGTGGCAGACCGTCGTGCCGGTGGTGCTGGGGCTGGCCCTGGCGGTCGGCTTCGGCCTGGCACTCGGCGCGATCCTACTGCGCCTGGTCACCGTGCCGATCGCGGTCAGCTGGCCGGCGGTCGGCCTGTCGGTAGCGCTGGCCGCCGCGGTGATGTCCCTGGTCACCGCGCTAAGCCTCCCCCCACTCTGGCGCCTGACCCGCCCCGACGGCTTACGCACCGAGTAACCCGCGCCGGCCGCTCGCCTCGTTGATCGAGGAAATCGACACGGGGGATTAGTGCTGGGGGAGGAGTGTGCGCAACGCGGCCAGGTGTTTGACGCGGTCGGCGGGGGTGGGTGCTAGTGGGGAGACCAGGAGGGTGGTTACGCCGGCCGCTCGGTAGGCGGTCAGGCGGTCCTCGATGTACTCGCGGGAGCCGACCAGGGACGTGGCGCGCACAAGGTCCTCCGGCACCGCGGCGGTGGCCTCGGCCTTGCGGCCGCTCAGGTAGAGCTCCTGGATCACGGCGGCCTCCCGGGCGTACCCGTAGCGGCGCACCAGCGCGTTGGAGAAGTTCTTCGCCCGCGCCCCCATCCCTCCGATGTAGAGCGCGAGCTGCGCGCGATGCGCGCGCAGCAGCGGCTCCGGCGCGCCGGTGATCGCGAACGGCGCGCCGGCGAGGATGTCGAGCGGGCCGAGCGCCGGATCGCGCCGGGCGCGACCGGCGGCCAGCGCGTCGCCCCACACCGCCGCGGCCCGGTCCGGGTCGAAGAACAGCGCATGCCAACCCTCGGCGATCTCCGCGGCGAGGGCCACGCTGCGCGGTCCGACGGCCGCGAGAAAGACCGGGATCCGGGTACGCTCCGGGCGGTTGATGAGTTTCAACGGCTTACCCAGGCCGGTGCCCTCGCCGGGCGGCAGCGGGATCCGGTAGTGCCGGCCGTCGTGGGTCAGCGTCTCGCGCCGCCACACCTTGCGGCAGATCTCGACCACCTCGCGGGTGCGCCCGAGCGGTGCGTCATAGGGCACGCCGTGAAACCCTTCCACCACCTGCGGACCCGACGTGCCGAGGCCGAGCGCGAACCGTCCACCGGAGACATGGTCGAGGCCGGCGGCGGTCATCGCGGTCAGCGTCGGCGTGCGCGGATAGAGCTGCATGATGCCGGAGGCGAGCCGCACCCGGCGGGTGCGCGCGGCGAGGAAGCCGAGCTGGCTGACCGCGTCGAAGCTGTACGCCTCGGGCACCACCACCAGGTCGACGCCGGCCGCCTCCCCGTCGACCACTTCCTGGACCGCTTCGGCGAACCCGCCGCTGTAGCCGAGCATCAAGCCGAGTCGCATCTATTCTCCACTGTGGATGACCACCTGGCGGATCACGTCGCCGCGACCGAGGGCGGCGAGCGCGCCGTCCAGGTCGTCGAGCGGGAGCCGGTGGCTGATCATGCCGGCGAGGTCGAGCCGCCCGGCGCGCCACAGGTCGAGCAGGCGCGGGTAGTCCCGGCGGGCGTGCGCCGACCCGTACAGCGACGGGAGGATCCGCTTGCCCTCGAAGAGCAGCTCGAACGGGCTGAACTCCAGGTACTTGTCGGCGCGGCCGGCACCGACCACGACGACCGCGCCGCCGCGGCGGGCCGCGACCCACGCGCTGCGCAGCGTCGCCGGGTTGGCCACCACGTCGAACGCGTAGTCGAAGCCCGCGCCGCCGGTGACCTCTGTGGACAGGTCGCTGAGGCCCTCCGGCGTGACCGCGTGGGTGGCACCGAACCGGCGCGCCACGTCGTGCTTGGCCTCGGCGGTGTCGACGGCGACGATGACCGCGGCGCCGGACAGGCGGGCGGCCTGGATCGCGGCGATGCCGACGCCGCCGCAGCCGATGACCACGACCGCTTCGCCGGGCCGGACGCCGGCCGTGTTGATCACCGCGCCGACCCCGGTCATCACGCCGCAGCCGACCAGGGCGGCCACGTCGTACGGCACGTCGTCGGCGATCCTCACGGCGCCGAGTCGGGACACCACGACCTCCTCGGCGAACGCGCCGCACCCGGCCATGCCGAACACCGGCTCGCCGCCGACGAGGAAACGCGGCTGGACGTACCCGAGCATCACGTGGGCCACGCACAGGTAGGGCTCGTCGCGCAGGCAGTGGTCGCAGGAGCCGCAGGCGGGCAGCCAGTTGACGATCACGCGGTCGCCCTCGGCCAGGTCGTCGACGCCCTCGCCCACCGCGATCACGTCGCCCGCCGCCTCGTGGCCGAGCACGGCCGGCACCGGCTGCGGCAGGGCGCCGTCGCGGGCCGACAGGTCGGAGTGGCAGACGCCCGCCGCCCGTACCCGGATCCGCACCTCCCCCGGACCGGGACCGAGCACGGTCACGTCGTCGCGGATGTCGAGCTTGTCATCGCCGATCGCGTGGAGTACCGCGGCGCGCATGGTGCCACCTCCCGACTAGAACTCGTTCTACTCTATGGTTCGGCCGGGAAGCCGAGCAAGCGTTTGCGTAAGATCCGGGAGTGCCAACGACCAGACGGGCTCACCTCGTGCACCTGGCCGGCGAGCTCTTCGCGGAGAAGGGCTTCCGCGCCACGACGGTGCGCGAGATCGCCGACGCCGCCGGCATCCTGTCCGGCAGCCTGTACCACCACTTCGATTCGAAGGAGTCGATCGGCGACGAGATCCTGTCCGGCTTCCTCGACGACGTGCTCGCCGGCTATCGCGGCGTGGACACCGACGATCCGCGGGCCGCGCTCGAACACGTCGTGCGCGCCAGCAGCGCCACGCTCGCCCAGCACCGGGCCGCGCTCACCATGCTCCAGCGGGACTGGACGTATTTCAGCGCCCAGCCTCGCTTCGGATACCTGCGGGACGCCATGCGCGAGATCGAGCAGACCTGGATCACGCTGCTGGAGCGCGGCAAGGCGACCGGCGCGTTCCGCGCCGACCTGGACGCCAAGCTGACCTACCGGCTGCTGCGCGACGTGCTCTGGATGCCGGCGTCGTGGCGGCAGGGCGAGGGCGGTTGGCACCCCGACGAGGTGGTCGACGCGTTCCTCCGCCTCCTCTTCGACGGCATCACCACCCCGCACTGACGCGCCGGCGCCGCCGCGCGGCCCCCATGAACAGGGCGCCCCCCCCGTGGTTAGGGCGAGGGGTGGGACGCCTTGATCATGGAGGAGGTGCTCTAGAACGTGTTACAGTTCGGCCGTGGGTCGGCTGGCTGGCAAGGTAGCGCTCATCACCGGCGGCGCGCGCGGGATGGGCAAGGCGCACGCTCGGCACTTCGTCGCCGAGGGCGCGCGGGTGGTCATCGGCGACGTGCTCGACGACCGCGGCACGGCGGTCGCGGCCCAACTCGGGTCGGACCTGTGCCGGTACGTGCATCACGATGTCGCCAGCGAGGCCGGCTGGGCCGCCGCGGTCGCGTCCACTCTGGACGCGTTCGGCCGGCTGGACGTGCTCGTCAACAACGCCGGCATCCTGCGGCACGGGACCGTCGCCGACATGTCGCTCACCGAGTTCCGCGCCGTGCTCGACGTCAACCTGGTCGGCTGCTGGCTGGGCGTCAAGCACGCGATCGCGCCGATGACCGCGGCCGGCGGCGGGTCCATCGTGAACGTCTCGTCCATCGAGGGCTTCGTCGGCGCGGCCGGGCTGTCGGCGTACAGCGCGAGCAAGTTCGCGATCCGCGGCGTCACCAAGTCGGCGGCGCAGGAGTTGGGGCAGTACGGCATCCGGGTCAACTCCGTCCATCCCGGCGGGGTCATGACGTCCATGGCGGTCGAGGCCGCGCAGGCGTTCTCCCATGTGGACCCCGAGGCGTTCCTCAAGGCCCAGCCGATCGCCCGGTTCGCCGAGCCGGTGGAGGTCTCCCGGCTGGTCGCGTTCCTCGCCTCCGACGACTCCTCGTACGCCACCGGCGCCGAGTTCGTCGTCGACGGTGGACTGTTGAGCGGGCCGAACTACTAGGGAGTCGATGTGGACGGTCGGGTCGCGGTGGTCACCGGCGCCGGCAACGGGCTCGGGCGGGCCGAGGCGCTGGCGCTGGCCGCCGCGGGCGCCCGGCTGGTCCTCAACGACCTGCCCGGCGCCGCGCTCGACGCGGTGGCCGACGAGGTCAAGGCGGCCGGCGGCGAGGCGGTCACCCGCACCGGCGACGTGGCCGAGTGGTCCACCGGGCAGGCGCTGGTGGCCACGGCCGTCGACCGCTACGGCCGGCTGGACGCGCTCGTCAACAACGCCGGCGTGCTGCGCGACCGCACCATCGTGAACATGTCCGAAGCGGAGTGGGACACGGTCCTGCGGGTGCACCTGCGCGGGCACTTCGTCACCACCCGGCACGCCACGGCGTACTGGCGGGCGCTGGCCAAGGAGCGCGGCGAACCGGTGTACGGGCGCATCGTCAACACGTCCTCGGAGGCGTTCCTGCTCGGCTCGGCCGGCCAGCCCAACTACGCCGCCGCGAAGGCCGGCATCGTGGCGCTCACCCTGGCCACCGCGCGCGGCTGCGAACGGTACGGGGTACGGGCCAACGCCATCTGCCCCCGCGCCCGCACCGCCATGACCGCCGGGCTGATGGGCGCCCCGCCCGCCGGCGCGGACGATCCACTGTCCCCCGACCGGGTCGCACCGCTCGTCGTCTACCTCGCCAGCCCGGCCGGCGGTCGGTTCACCGGCGAGGTGTTCGTGGTGCACAGCGACGTGGTCGCGCTGCTGGGCCCGCCGACGGTACGGGCGGCGTTCCGCACTGTGGACGGTGCGGGATGGACGGTCGACGGCCTCGCCACCGTGCTCGACGGCCAGGAGGCGGCGCGCGGCTTCGTGTGCGAGGAGACGCTGCCGCTGGCCGCCTCGACCTTCGGGGAGACCGGGTGAACGAGCGGTCCCAGGTGGCCCTCACCGCCGACGAGGTCACCCGCGTGCTGGCGGAGTCGCGCAAGCTCCAGGTGGCGACGCTGAACCGGGACGGCACGCCGCACCTCGTCACGATGTTCTACACGCTGGTCGGCGGGCAGCTCGCGTTCTGGACGTACCGCGCCTCGCAGAAGGCCCGCAACCTGGCCCGCGACCCGCGCCTCACCTGCCTGGTGGAGGACGGCGACGACTACTTCGAGCTGCGCGGCGTCCAGGTGCGGGGCGTGGCGCGGCGGATCGACGACCCGGCGGAGGTGCTGGCCGTCGGGCGGCAGATCGCCACCCGGCTGCGCGGGGTACCGGTGGCGGCCCTCGACGACTACGTCGCCGCGGCGGCCCGCAAGCGGTACGCCTACGTCGTGGCGCCCCAGCACATCGCCAGCTGGGACCACCGCAAGCTCCTACCCCCATTATCATGGGGGCCCACACGTCTTTCTAGCGAGGTGAGGGACGCCTTGATCATGGACGCGCGCGGGCGCGGAGCGTAAGGTAGAACGCGTTCTAGTTCGGTGCGGAGGTGGGACAGTGGTCATCTCGATCAAGTCGCGGCGGGACATGATCGGCCTACCGGACGGGCACCTGCTCGTCGACGGCTCATGGCGGCCGGCGCGGGACGGCCAGACCTGGACCCATATCCACCCCGCCACCGGCGAGGACGTGGGAGCGTTCGCGGTCGCCGGCCCGGCCGACGTCGACGCGGCGGTGCGGGCCGCCCGGCGCGCGTTCGACGAGGGGCCGTGGCCGCGCGCCCGCGCGAAGGACCGGATCCGCGTGCTGCGCCGGATCGCCGACCTCGTCCGCGCGCACGGCGACGAGCTGCTCGCGCTGCAAGCTCTCGACAACGGGGTACCGGTCAGCTTCGGCACCACCTACGCGCTGTCCGTCGAGTGCGTGGCGGACGTCTTCGAGCACCACGCCGGCTGGGTCGACAAGCTGGGCGGCGAGACGCTGCCCGGGTACCAGGGCGGTGACCATCTGGTGTGGACGCTGCGCGAGCCGGTCGGCGTCGTCGCCGCGGTCGTGCCGTGGAACGGTCCGCTGCTGCTGGCCGCGCAGAAGCTCGCGCCGGCGCTCGCCGCCGGCTGCACGGTGGTGCTCAAACCGTCCGAGTACGCGACGTTCGCGGCCCTACGGCTGGTTCGGCTCGTCGAGGAGGCCGGCCTGCCGCCCGGCGTGCTCAACGTGGTGACCGGGCCCGGCGAGCCGACCGGCGACGCGCTGATCCACCACCCGCTGGTCGACAAGATCTCGTTCACCGGCAGCCGCGCGGTCGGGCGCCGGGTGCTGGCCGCCGCCGCGCGGACCATCACCCGGGTCAGCCTGGAGCTGGGCGGGAAGAGCCCGTCCGTCGTGTTCGCCGACGCCGACGTGTACGCGGCGGCGGCCACCACGATGGGCACGGTGACGCTCGGCCTGTCCGGGCAGGCGTGCGTCGCGCACAGCCGGGCGCTGGTGCACCGCGACGTCTACGACCAGTTCCTCGCGGTGGCCGAGGGGATGTCCGCGCTGGTGTCCTATGGGGACCCGTTCGACCCGGAGACCACGGCCTCGCCGCTCATCAACGCGCGCCAGCTCGACCGGGTCTTGGGATACGTCGAGAAGGGCACCGCGGAGGGCGCCCGGCTGGTGTGCGGCGGCGAGCGGCTGGGCGGCGACCTCGCCATCGGCAACTTCGTCGCGCCGACCGTGTTCGCCGATGTGGACAATGGCGCCACCATCGCCCGCGAGGAGATCTTCGGCCCGGTGCTGGCGGTGGTGCCGTTCACCGACGAGGACGAGGCCGTGCGGCTGGCGAACGACACCGAGTACGGCCTCGGGGCCACCGTGTGGACGGCCGACGTGAAGCGGGCGGTGCGGCTGGCGCGGGCGGTGCGCGCCGGCACCGTGGGGATCAACGGTTACCAGCTCGAACCGCACGCGCCGTTCGGCGGGTACCGGCAGTCGGGTATCGGCCGGGAGGGCGGCCGCCCGTCCATCGAGGCCTACACCGAGGTGAAGACCGTCCTCATCCCCACCACCGACGAGATGATGTGAGCGCAAGGAAGGGCCCCTTGTTATCGCTTTTCGCAGATAAAGGGTCCCTTCCTAACCTCGGGGGTGGAGGTAGGCGGGGCGTTCGCCGCCGCCGTGGACGGCGAGGGCGGCGCCGGTGACGTAGCTCGCGAGCGGCGAGGACAGGAAGAGGCAGGCGTCCGCCAGGTCGTCCGGCGTCGCCATCCGCCGCATCGGCACCGTCTCCGCCACCGCCGCCACGCCGTCCGCGTCGCCGTAGTGCACTGTGGAGCGTTCGGTCGCGACCATGCCGGCCACGACGCTGTTCACCCGCACCTCGGGCGCCCACTCCGCGGCCAGGCAGGCCGCGAGGTGGTGCAGGCCGGCCTTCGCGGCACCGTAGGCCGCCGTGCCGGGCGACGGCCGCACGCCGCTCACGCTGCCGACCATCACGATCGCGCCGCCGTGCTCCCGCAGATGGGGGTACGCCGCCTGCGACACGTGCAGCGGGGCGACCAGGTTGAGCGCGATCACCGCGGCGTGGAAGCGGGGTGACGCGGTGGCCGCCTCGGCGTAGGGCGCGCCGCCGGCGTTGTTCACCACCACGTCCAGCCGGCCGAACGCGTCGACCGTGGCCCGTACGAGGTCCGCCGCCTGCGCCGGGTCGCGCACGTCCGCGGCCGCGAACCGCGCGCGCCGGCCGTCCACTCCGGGCAGCGCGTCCGGGGCGGTGCGGCCGCAGACGTACACGTCGGCCCCGGCCGCCAGGAAGCGGCGCGCGATGCCGGCGCCGATCCCCCGCGTCCCCCCGGTAACCAGCACCGCCCGCCCGCTGAAGTCCAAGGAAGGGTCCCTTGTTATCGCTTCTCGCATATCAAGGGTCCCTTCCCATCATTGACGTCCGTGGACTCATGCTAGCTAACCAAGCAAGCGCTCGGTTAGGCTGTGGCGGTGGGGATTCAGGTCCGCGCGAACGCCACCGGCATCGCCGAGGTGGTCATCGACGTCCCGCCGGTCAACGCGCTGCCCGCCAGCGGTTGGTCGGCGCTCGCCGACGCCCTCACCGCCGCCGGGACCGACCCCGCCACCCGGGTCGTGGTGCTCGCCGCCGAGGGGCGCGGCTTCTGCGCCGGGGTGGACATCAAGGAACTGCGGGCCGCCGGGCACCCGGAGCTGATCGCCGTCAACCGGGCCTGCGCGGCGGCGTTCGCGGCCGTCTACGACTGCGCGGTGCCGGTGATCGCGGCGGTGCACGGGTTCTGCCTCGGCGGCGGCGTCGGGCTGGCGGGCAACGCCGACATCGTGGTCGCCGCCGACGACGCCGAGTTCGGGCTGCCGGAGGTCGACCGGGGCGCGCTGGGCGCCGCCACACACCTCGCGCGGCTGGTGCCGCACCACCTGATGCGCGCCATGGTGTACACCTGCCGCACGGTGACCGGCGCGGACCTGCACCGGTACGGGTCGGTGCTGGAGGTGGTGCCGCGCGACCAGTTGCGCGCCGCCGCCCGCGCGCTGGCCGCGGAGATCGCGGCCAAGGAGCCGGTGATCATCCGCCGCGCGAAGGAGGCGCTGAACGGCATCGACCCGGTCGACGTCAAGCGGTCGTACCGGTTCGAGCAGGGCTTCACGTTCGAGCTGACGCTCGACGGGGTGGCCGACCGCGCCCGCGAACGCTTCGGCGTTCCCCCCGCGAGCGTCCACGATGGATAAGGTCATGACCCCGGCCGAGGTGGTCGGCGAGCTGCGGTCCGGCATGACGATCGGCATCGGTGGCTGGGGGTCGCGGCGCAAGCCGATGGCGCTCGTGCGGGCCATCCTGCGCACCGACCTCACCGACCTGACCGTGGTGTCGTACGGAGGCCCCGACGTCGGGCTGCTCGTCGCCGCCGGCAGGGTGCGGCGGCTGGTGTGCGGGTTCGTCTCGCTCGACAGCATCCCCCTCGAGCCGCACTTCCGGCGCGCCCGCCAGGCCGGCACGGTCGAGCTGACCGAAGTGGACGAGGGGATGCTGTACTGGGGCCTGCTCGCCGCCGCCCATCGACTGCCGTTCCTGCCGATCCGGGCCGGCCTCGGCTCCGACGTGATGCGGGTGAATCCGGCGCTGCGCACCGTGCGATCCCCCTATGTGGACGGCGAGGAGCTGGTCGCGATGCCGGCGCTGCGGCTGGACGCCGCGCTGGTACACCTCAACCGGGCGGACCGGTCCGGCAACGCGCAGTACCTCGGCCCCGATCCCTACTTCGACGACCTGTTCTGCCAGGCGGCGACCCGGCGGTACGTGTCCTGTGAGCGGCTCGTCGACACCAAGGAGCTGCTCGCCGCCGGGCCGCCGCAGAGCCTGCTGATCCACCGGATGTGGGTCGACGGCGTGGTGGAGACGCCGCGCGGCGCGCACTTCACCAGCTGCGTGCCCGACTACGGGCGCGACGAACCGTTCCAACGCGCCTACGCGCGGGCCGCCGCCGACCCCGAGGATTGGTCCCGCTTCCGCGCCACCTACCTGGACGTGGACGAGCACGCCTACCAGGAGGCCACCCAATGACCGCCGCCCCCCTCCCCCGCCCCCTTCCCCGTCGATCAAGGGCTTGGGCACATGGTTTGATCTCCAATCCGGGTGCCTTTGCCCTTGATCCGCACGGAAGGCCTTGATCGCGATGGACGCGACCAGGGCGGAGGTGTGTGTGGTGGCGTGCGCGGAGGCGTGGCGGGGTGCCGGCGAGGTCCTCGGCAGCCCGATGGGCGCGATTCCCCGGCTAGGCGCCGAGCTCGCGCGCCTGACGTTCTCCCCTGATCTGGTACTCAGCGACGGCGAGGCCTACCTCATGGCCGGCGACGCCGTCGAGGGGTGGCTGCCGTACCGGGCGGTCTTCGGCCTCGTGGCGGCCGGCCGGCGGCACGTGATGATGGGCGCCAGCCAGCTCGACCGCTACGGCAACCAGAACATCTCCTGCGTCGGCGACTGGTCCCGCCCGACGGCGCAACTGCTCGGCGTGCGCGGCGCGCCCGGCAACACGGTCAACCACGCCACCAGCTACTGGGTGCCGCGGCACTCGCCCCGCGTCTTCGTCGAGCGGGTCGACATGGTGTGCGGCGTCGGGTACGACCGGGCGGCGGGGCCGGTCGCCCGCTTCCACGACCTGCGGGTGGTGGTGACCAACCTGGCGGTCCTCGACTTCGACACTCCAGACCGGACGATGCGGCTGCGGTCCGTCCATCCTGGAGCGTCGGTGGACGAGGTAGTGGCGAGCACCGGGTTCCCGCTGGCGCGGCCGTCGACCGTACCCGAGACCCGGTCGCCGACCACCGCGGAGCTGGCACTGATCCGCGACCGCCTCGACCCGGCCGCCCACCGCGACCGCGAGCTCGCGCCCGCGCCCCGACAAACGCCGGCGCCCGCGCGGGCGCCGGCGTCCGCGCCAATCAAGGAAAGCCCCGCCGATCAAGGGCTTGGGCACCTGGATCAGAGATCAAAGCATGTGCCCAAGCCCTTGATCGACGGAGAAGTCCGTGATCGCGGGAGCGCGTCGTGAGGACGCGGGTGACGAAGCTGCTGAAGATCCGGTATCCGATCGTGCAGAGTCCTATGGGGTATGTGGCCGGGGCCTGGCTCGCGGCCGCCGCGTCGCGCGCGGGAGGGCTTGGGGTGGTCGCGTCGGCGACGATGACGATACCGGAGCTGCGCGCCGCGATCCGGGCGGTGCGGGAGCGCACCGACGCGCCGTTCGGGGTGAACCTGCGCGCGGACGCCCCCGACGCCGCCGAGCGGATCGATCTCGTGATCGCCGAGCGGGTGCCGGTGGTGTCGTTCGCGCTGGCGCCGACCCGCGATCTCATCCGGCGCTGCGCGGACGCCGGCGTGCTCACGATGCCGTCGGTGGGCGCCCGGCGGCACGCGGAGAAGGTGGCGGCGTGGGGCGCGGACGCCGTGGTGGTGCAGGGCGGCGAGGGCGGCGGGCACACCGGGCCGGTGCCGACGAGCCTGCTGCTGCCGCAGGTGGTCGACGCGGTGGACATCCCGGTGGTGGCGGCCGGCGGCTTCTTCGACGGGCGCGGGTTGGTGGCGGCGCTGGCGTACGGCGCGGACGGGATCGCGATGGGCACCCGCTTCCTGCTCACCAGCGACAGCCCGGTCGCCGACGCGGTGAAACGGGTCTATCTGGGCGCGACGCTGACGGACACGGTGGTCACGACGGCGGTCGACGGGGTGCCGCACCGGGTGCTGCGCACGCCGTTCGTCGACCGGCTGGAGCACGCCGGACCGCTGGGCCGGCTGGCCCGCTCCGCCAGGCACGCGGTGGCGTTCCGGCACCAGAGTGGACTGTCCTGGCTGGACCTCGCGCGCGCCGGACGGCGGGCGCGGCACCGGCTCACGCTCAGCCAGACGCTCATGGCCGCCAACACGCCCATGCTGCTGCGGGCGGCCATGGTGGACGGCCGGCCGGAGTACGGCGTGATGTCGGCGGGTCAGGTGGTGGGCCTGGTCGACGACCTGCCCTCGTGCGCCGAGCTGGTCGAGCGGATCATGGCCGAGGCGCGGGACGCCGTCGACCGGCTCGGCAAGTCCCCATGATCAAGGCGTCCCTCAAGTTGTTAGAACGACGTGAGGGACGCCTTGATCATGGAGGCGCCGCAGTGCGATCACAGGCGTTCGAGCACGGTGACGTTGGCCTGGCCGCCGCCCTCGCACATGGTCTGCAGCCCGTACCGGCCGCCGGTGCGCTCCAGCTCGTGCAGCAGCGTGGTCATCAGCCGGGTGCCGGTGGAGCCCAGCGGGTGGCCAAGCGCGATGGCGCCGCCGTTGACGTTCACCCGCGCGGGGTCGGCGCCGAGCTCCCGCTGCCAGGCCAGCACCACGCTCGCGAACGCCTCGTTGATCTCGACCAGGTCGATGTCGTCGAGCGTCAACCCGGCGCGGCGCAGGGCGTACCCGGTCGCGGGGATGGGCGCGGTGAGCATGAGGACCGGGTCGTCGCCGCGCGCGGACAGGTGGTGGATGCGGGCGCGCGGCCGCAGGCCGTGCGCCCGCACGGCCCGCTCGGACGCGACGAGAACGGCGCTGGCGCCATCCGCGATCTGGCTGGACGTCGCCGCGGTGGTCACGCCGTCGGGGCGCAGCGGCGCCAGCGCGGCCATCCTCGCCGCGGACGTGTCCCGGCGCGGGGTCTCGTCCACCGTGCACGCTCCATACGGGACGGTCTCGGCGGCGAACCGGCCCTCGTCGATCGCCCGGATCGCGCGGCGGTGGCTGGCGAGCGCGTACTCCTCCAGCGCGGCCCGGTCCAGGCCCCACTTCGCGGCGATCAGGTCGGCGGCCCGGAACTGCGACACCTCCTGGTCGCCGTAGCGGGCGGCCCAGCCCACCGACCCCGCGTACGGACCGTGGGGCGCCATCGCGCTGGCGATCGGCACCTGGCTCATGTTCTGCACGCCGCCGGCGACGACGAGGTCGGCGGTGCCGCTCAGGACCGCCTGCGCGGCGAAGTGCACGGCCTGCTGCGCCGAGCCGCACTGCCGGTCGACGGTGACGCCCGGCACGTGCTCAGGCAGGCCCGCGGCCAGCCAGCAGGTGCGCGCGACGTCACCGGACTGCGGCCCGACCGTATCGACGCAGCCGAACACCACGTCGTCGACCGCCCCCGGATCGACGTCCGCCCGCCCGAGCAGGGCGGCGATGACATGCCCGCCGAGGTCAGCGGGGTGCGCGCCGGCGAGCCCGCCGCCGCGCCGGCCCACCGGGGAACGAACCGCGCCGACGAGGTACGCATCTGAGTGAAACACGTTCTAATATTACCGTGTGCACCTCGCTTACACCCCCGAGCGGGAGCGGCTCCGCAAAGAACTGCGGGCCTACTTCGCGGCCCTCATGACCCCGGAACTGCGCGCCGCGCTGGACGGGACGGGCGGCGACTACGGCGACGGCACCGCCTATCGCGAGGTGGTGCGGCGGCTCGGCCGCGACGGCTGGCTCGCGCTCGGCTGGCCCACCGAGTACGGTGGCGCCGGCCGGTCACGGCTCGACCAGCTCGTCTTCACCGACGAGGCGGCGATCGCGGGCGTGCCGGTGCCGTTCCTCACCATCAACACCGTCGGGCCCACCATCATGCGGTACGGCACGGCCGAGCAGCGCGCCTTCTACCTGCCCCGGATCGCGGCGGGCGAGCTGCACTTCGCGATCGGCTACTCGGAACCGGACGCCGGCACCGATCTCGCCGCGCTGCGCACCCGCGCGGTGCGGGAGGGCGACGAGTATGTCGTCAATGGGCAGAAGATGTGGACCAGCCTCATCCAGTACGCGGACTACGTGTGGCTGGCGTGCCGCACCGACCCGGAGGCGCCGCGCCACAAGGGACTGTCCATTCTCATCGTGCCCACCGACGCGCCCGGCTTCTCGTGGACGCCCGTGCACACGGTCGCCGGGCCGACCACCAGCGCCACCTACTACAGCGACGTGCGGGTGCCGGTCGCCGCGCGGGTCGGCCCCGAGAACGCGGGCTGGCCTCTCATCACCAACCAGCTCAACCACGAGCGGGTCGCGCTCACGTCCGCCGCGCCGATCCGGGCCGCGCTGGCCGAGGTCCGCGACTGGGCGGCGGCCACCGGCGCCGACGACCAGGAGTGGGTACGCGTCCACCTGGCCCGGGTGCACGCGGCCGCGTCGTTCCTCACCCTGCTCAACTGGGAGGCGGCCACTGTGGACACCCCTACCCCGGCGCTCGCCTCGGCCAGCAAGGTGTTCGGCACCGAGGCCGCCATCGAGGCGGCCCGGCTGTTGATGGAGGTGCTCGGCGCCGGCGCGGCCGTGCGCGCCGGCTCCCCCGGCGCCCTGCTGCGCGGCCGGATCGAGCGCCTGCACCGCACCTCGTTGATCCTCACGTTCGGCGGCGGCACCAACGAGGTGCAGCGCGACATCATCGCCGCCACCGCGCTCGGCCTCCCGATTCACCGGCGGTGACGCGATGGCCCTCTCCCACCGGCGGTGACCCGATGGACTTCGACCTGACCGAGGCGCAGCGCGACCTCGCGGCGCTCACCGGCGCGATCGCGGCGAGCGCTGGCGATTCACTGTGGACGGACCTGGCCCGCGCGGGCGTGCTCGCCGCCGGCCTGCCGGAACGGGCCGGCGGCGACGGGTACGGGGTGCTGGAGCGCTGCGCGGTGCTGGTCGAGCTGGGCCGGGCGGCCGCTCCGGTGCCGTACCTGCCGTCGATCGCCACCGCCGCGGCGGCCCTGGCCCGGTTCGGCACCGACGCCCAGGTGGCGCGCTGGGCCGCTCCCGCGGGCCGTGGCGAGGTGGTGCTGACGGCGGCCGACGGCGCGTTCGACGCGGCCGGCGGGCGCCTCAGCGGCACCGCCACCGCGGTGCCCGCGCTGCCGGCCGCGGCCGCGGTGCTGGTGCCGACCGGCGCCGGCGTCTTCGTCGTCACCCCGACCGACGAGGGCGTCACCGTCGCGGCGCAGGACGTGGCCGGCGGACCGGGCGCCGGCCAGCTCACCCTCGACGCGGTGCCCGTCGACGACGACCGCCTGCTCGGCGGCGCCGAGGGCGGTGCCGAGGTGAGCGAATGGCTGCGCGCGCACGCCACCGTGGGAGCGTGCGCCGCGCAGCTCGGCGTCTGCGAACGGGCCCTCGAACTCACCGCGGAGTACGCGCGCACGAGAGTCCAGTTCGGACGGGCGATCGGGAGCTTCCAGGCCGTGGCGCAGCGCCTGGCCGACGCGTACATCGACGTGGCGGCGATCCGGCTCACCCTGTGGCACGCGGCGTGGCGGCTCAGCGAGGGCCTCCCGTGCGCGCGCGAGGTGAGCACCGCGAAGTTCTGGGCGGCGGACGCCGGGCACCGGGTCGCGCACACGGCGGTGCACGTGCACGGCGGCGTCGGCATCGACCTCAGCGCACCCGTGCACCGCTACTTCCTGGCGGCCAAATACCACGAGTTCACGTCCGGCGGCGCGACCGCTCACCTCCGCGCCCTCGGCACGCGCCTCTCATGATCGGGGCGTCCCTCATGTCGCTATAACGACGTGAGGGACGCCCTGATCATGGGGATAGGCGTTTGAGGGTTTCGTCGGCCTCGGTGACGAGGTCGGCCAGCACCTCGGCGACCGGGCGGACCTGGTTCATCCGGCCGACGATCTGGCCCACCGGCATCGCCACGACGGTCGGGTCGCCGGACCGCATCAACCGGTCGTGCGCCTCGCTCACCAACAGGTTCTGCAGCGGCATCGGCAGCGGCTCGGGCGCGCCGGGCGCACCCCACGCCGCGGTCCAGCGGTTCCGCAACAGTCGGGCCGGCTTGCCGGTGTAGACCCGGCTGCGGACGGTGTCGGCCGACGACGCGTCCAGCAGCGCCTGCCGGAGCCCCGGCACGGCCTCGTACTCCTCGGTGCCGAGCCAGCACGAGCCCGTCCAGACGCCGACCGCGCCGAGCGCCAGCGCGGCCGCGACCTGGCGGCCGCAGCCGATGCCGCCGGCGGCGAGCACCGGCACCCGGTCGCCGACCGCGTCCACCACCTCGGGTACGAGCACCATGCTGGCGATCTCCCCGGTGTGCCCGCCGGCCTCGTACCCTTGCGCCACCACGATGTCCACACCGGACTCGACGTGGTGGCGGGCGTGGTCGGCGCGGCCGGCGAGGGCGGCGACGAGCAGCCCGCGGTCGTGCGCCCGGGTGATCACGTCGGCGGGCGGCGGGCCGAGCGCGTTGGCGATCAGCCGGACCGGGTGGTTCAGCGCCACCTCCACGTGCGAGCGGGCCACCGAGTGCAGCCAGCCCAGCACGCCGTCCGGTGTGGACTCACCGGCCGGCAGCGGCGGGACGCCGAGCTTGCGCAGCGTCTCCTGGACGAAGTCGCGATGCCCCTGGGGCACCAGCCGGCGCAGGTCGACGGGCGCGCCCTCGGTCGGCTCGCGCGCCGGCATGACCACGTCGACCCCGTACGGCCGGCCGCCGGTCTCCTCGTCCAACCAGGACAGGGTGGCGTCCAGCTCGTCCGCGTCGTTGAACCGCACGCAGCCGAGCACGCCGAACCCGCCGGCCCGGCTGATCGCCGCCACCACCCGTTCGGACGGGCTGAAGCCGAGGATCGGATACTCGACGCCGAGCAGGTCACACAGGGACGTTCGCATCAGTGCTCCGTCTCGACTTAATGCTCCACAGCATATTTGTGTGCCCACCGGTAGTCGGCCTTGCCGCTGGGGGTGCGACCGATCCGGTCGACCAGCCACACGGTGCGCGGCACCTTGTAGCCGGCGATCAGGTCACGCAGGTGGGCGTCCAGGGTGGACAGGTCGACCGTGTGGCCGTCGCGCGGCTGCACCAGCGCGGCCACCCGCTGCCCCAGCCGGTCGTCGGGCACGCCGATGACGAGGGCGTCGAAGACGTCCGGGTGCGCCTTGAGCGCGCCCTCGACCTCCTCGGGGAAGACCTTCTCCCCGCCGGTGTTGACGCACGTGTTGCCCCGGCCGAGGAGCGTGATGGTGCCGTCCTGCTCGATGCGGGCGAGGTCGCCGGGCATCGAGTACCGCGCGCCGTCCACTTCGATCAGCAGCTCGGCGGTCTTCGCCGGATCCTTGTAGTACCCGAGCGGCACGTGCCCGCCCCGGGCGAGGCGGCCGATCACGCCCGGCGGCGCCGGGCGGCCGTACTCGTCGATGACGATGGTGTGCGGACCCGCCATGACCCGCGGGCCGTCCGTGCTCGCGGCGCCGTCCTCGCTGGTGACGAAACCGATGCCGGCGAAGCCCGTCTCGGACGAGCCGATCGCCTCGGTGACGATCACGTTCGGCAGCGCCGCGATGTACTGCCGCTTCACCGCCGGTGAGAACAGCGCGGCGCTGCTGGAGACGGCCATCAGCGACGAGGCGTCGTACCCGCCGGCCTGGTACGCCTCGATGAGCGGGCGGGCCATCGCGTCGCCGATGAGGACCACGACGTTGACCTTGTGCCGTTCGATCGCCCGCCAGATCTCGTCGGGGTCGAACTTCGGCATCAGGACGACGGTGTCGCCGGCGAACAGCGCGGCGAGTGCGGCCCACTGCGCGTTGCCGTGGATCAGCGGGGCGAGGCACAGCCGCGTCATGCCGCCGATCTCGGCGCCGAGTTTCGACTGCGCCCACTCGTCGGCGACCGGGATACCGGAGACGAAGTCGATGCCGCCGCCGAGCACCCGCCACACGTCTTCGTGGCGCCACATGACGCCCTTGGGGTATCCGGTCGTGCCGCCGGTGTAGAGAAGGTAGACGTCGTCGGCGGAGCGTTCGCCGAAGTCGCGCGCCGGCGAGCCGGCGGCCAGCGCGTCCGCATAGGACACGCCACCGTGCGGCGTGTCGCTCTCGTCGGGGATCGCCACCACCGCCGCGACGCTGGGCGTGTGCGGCAGGACGGCGGCGACCTTGTCGGCGTACCGGCGGTCGTGGACCAGGGCGACCACGTCCGCGTCCGTGATCAGATACTGTAACTCGTTCTCGACGTACCGATAGTTGATGTTGACGACCGACGCGCGCAGCTTGTACACCGCGAGCATGGTCTCGAGCGCCTGGATGGAGTTGCGTGCGTACACGCCTACGTGCGCGCCGCCGCCGACGCCGTGATCGCCGAGGAAGTGGGCCAACCGGTTGGCGTTCTCCTCCAGCTGGGCGTAGGTCACCGTGTCGTCGCCGCAGGCCACCGCGATCCGCTCTCCGAACGCGTCGACCGCGTGCTCGAAGAGGTCGGCAATGTTGGCCACCATCACTAAAAAGTAGAACGTGTTATCGTTCCGGGCAAGGGCTGAAGGGAGGCCCCTTTGGAAGAGCCACATGCCCTCGTCGAGCGGCGCGGGCACGTCCTGATCGTGACCATGAACCGGCCGCACACCCGCAACGCGCTCTCCGCGCCCATGCTCGCGATCATGCGCGCCGCGTGGGACGAAGTGGACAGTGACCCGGACATCCGGGTGTGCGTGCTCACCGGCGCGGGCGGCGCGTTCTGCGCGGGCGCCGACCTCAAGGCGATGACCGGCGACCATCCCGGCGACGGCTTCCGCGCCGACGGCACCGGGTTGGCCGTGATCGAGCCGCTGCTGAAGGGGCGCCGCCTCACCAAGCCGCTGGTCGCCGCCGTGGAGGGACCGGCCATCGCCGGCGGCACCGAGATCCTGCAGGCCACCGACGTCCGGGTCGCGGGCCGGAGCGCCCGGTTCGGGGTGTCGGAGGCGCGCTGGGGGCTGTTCCCGCTGGGCGGGTCGGCCGTGCGGCTACCGCGCCAGATCCCGTACACGGTGGCGGCCGAGATCCTGCTGACCGGCCGGCACCTGACGGCCACCGAGGCGAAGGAGATCGGGCTGATCGGCCACGTGGTGCCCGACGGGCAGGCGCTCGCCAAGGCGCTCGAACTCGCCGGCCTGATCGCGGCGAACGGTCCGCTCGCCGTCCAGGCGATCCTGCGGACGATGCGCGAGACGGAGGGCCTGCCGGAGCGGGAAGCGTTCACGGTCGAGGCCCGGCTCGGCGTCGAGGTCTTCCGCAGCCAGGACGCGAAGGAGGGGCCGCGCGCGTTCACCGAGAAACGGGCGCCGGCGTTCCGCGGCCGCTAACCGCCGCCCGTAGCGTCATGATCAGGGCGTCCCTCACGTCGTTAGAGCAACGTGAGGGACGCCCTGATCATGGGGCTCAGAAAACTAGGACCGGCCGCACACCGCGAAGACGTTGGTCTGCTCGATCTGCGCGTCCTCGGACGGCCCGATCGCGGGGATGCGGTAGCTCGCCACCATCCGCACCTGGTCGTCGGGCAGATGCCCCCGCCCCGGATCGCCCACCAGGACGGTCGCGCCCCGGTCCACGACCCGGTGCAGGAAGGGCACCACCCGTGCGGCCATGGACTGGTCGTAGAGGACGTCGCCGGCCAGCACCACATCGGCGCCTTCGCCGTCACCGTCGAGGACGTCGCCCGACATCGGGACGAGCACGACATCGTTGACAGGCCCGTTCGCCTCGATCGCGGCCATCGCGTACGGGTCGATGTCGTTGGCGACCGCCGTGCGCGCGCCGGCCAAAGCCGCGGCGATCGCGACCAGTCCGGACCCGGAGGCCAGATCGAGCACGCTACGCCCCGCGACCAACTCAGCATGGTCGAGAACGTATCGCGCCAGAGCTTGGCCACCGGCCCACGCGGACGCCCAGTACGGCGCCGGTAACCGCTGTCCCGCGGCGGCCTCCAGCCGTGCCCACAGCACGACCGGGTCGTTGGCCAGGAACAGGTGTACCTCCGGCACCAGTGGCACCTTGGTCAACCGCACCTCGTCAATGCCGTGCCACGAGGGCGGCATGGTGCTCAAATCACGCGGATGTTGGCGGCCTGCGGACCCTTCTGACCCTGCTGAACCTCGAACTCCACCCGCTGGTTCTCCTCGAGGCTGCGGTAACCGCTGGCCGAGATCGCCGAGTAGTGGGCGAAGACGTCCGGGCCGCCATCGTCCTGGGTGATGAAACCGAAGCCCTTGTCCGCGTTGAACCACTTCACCGTGCCGACTGCCATTTCTTCTCCTTCAACAAAACTGATGGAACCCGCGCTGCGGTGTTGATCAATCCTGGTCTGGAGAAGAAGCCCGGCGTGGCACCGGTGGTCGTCTCGCTACCAGACACTCACCGGAATGCGCGGAAACCAAACTACAACCTCCAAACCCTACCACGCCGGGGTGTACGAAGCGGCGCAGGATGTGGATACGATCGTCGTGGCGACGGAATCCGAGGTGCCCTCATCCACCGTGCCGTGGCCGGGACAGGAGATAATAGGCGCATGCGGGTTCTTTTCCTGGGTGGTCCCTGGCACGGCGAGCGACACGAGGTCGTGCCCAGCCGCCAGACGCGCGGCACGATCACACTGCCCACCCAGTACACCGTTCCCGGCGCCACCCTCGACCCGCGGGCTGACGACCGCGTGGTGTACATCAGGCGGTTCGCGCAGGGCGGCGGCGAGCGCCTGCCGGTCTACGTGGCTCCCGACTACCACGGTCCGGCCCGCGCCTGACCGGTCCGCATGATCACGGCGTCCCGCACACCGGGACGCCCTGATCATGGGAGGTAGGGGGCGCGGAGGTGGCGCTTGTAGAGCTTGCCGTTCGGGTCGCGGGGCAGCTCGTCGGCGTAGTCGACGCTGCGCGGCAGCTTGAACCTCGCCAGCCGGCCGTCCAGGAAGTCGAGCAACTCGGCGGTCAGCTCCGGGCCGGGCGCGACGCCGGCCACCGGCTGCACGACCGCCTTCACCTCCTCACCCCACTCCGGGTGCGGGATGCCGAAGACCGCCACATCGTCCACTTTGGGGTGGCAGGACAGTTCTGACTCGATCTCCGCCGGATAGATGTTCACGCCGCCGGAGATGATGAGGTCGCCGCGCCGGTCGCACAGGTAGAGGTAGCCGTCGTCGTCGAGGTAGCCGATGTCGCCGACGGTGAACATCCCCTCCCGCCAGGCGGCGCGGGTCTTCTCCTGGTCGCCGTGGTATTCGAAGCCCGCGGCGCCCATCTGGAGGTACACCTGGCCGGGCTCGCCGGTCGGCACGTCGTCGCCGTTGTCGTCGAGCACCCGCACCCGGGACCCGGGCCACGCCCGGCCGACCGAGCCGGGCCGCTCCAGCCATTCCCGCGCGGTGATGAGCGTGCCGCCGCCCTCGGAGGCCGCGTAGTACTCCACGACCACCGGCCCCCACCAGTCCAGCATCCGCCGCTTGACCTCCTGCGGGCACGGCGCCGCGCCATGGATCATCACCCGCATCGACGACAGGTCGTGCGCCGCGCGCACGTCGTCGGGCAGCGCGAGCAGCCGCCGGAACTGGGTCGGCACCATGTGGCTGTGCGTCACCCGGTGCCGCTCGACGAGGCGCAGCATCTCCGCCGCGTCCCAGCGGTCCATCAGCACCACGGTGTGTCCGAACTGGATGGAGATGCCAGCGAAGTTCAACACCGCCGTGTGGTAGAGCGGGGAGCCGCACAGGTGCACGTGATCCTCGAACGGGCGCAGGCCGAACAGCCCGAAGAACCACAGCGACACCGGCGGCACCTCGTCGGGGTCGGCGCCGGTCAGCGGACGGCGTACCCCCTTGGGCCGGCCGGACGTGCCGGAGGTGTAGACCATCGGCCCACCCGCGGTCCGGGTGGCGGGCCGGCCGTGGCCGCCGGCCCCCAAGCCGGCGAAGGGTGCGAAGCCCGGCACGGCGCCGACCGCGTAACGGCCGCCGGCCGGGATGCCGGCCGCGTCCGCGGCCGCGACGGCGGTGTCCGCGAACCGCTCGTGCGCGACGAACGCGCGCGCACCGCTGTCTTTCAGGATGTACCCGACCTCCGCCGCCACCAGATGCCAGTTCACGGGTACCAGGTACAGTCCGGTTTGGAGGGTGGCGAAGTAGACGGCGATCAGGTCGGCGCCGTTGGGCAGCAGCGCGGCGACGCTGTCCCCGGGGCGCAGGCCGGCCTCCTGGAGTCCACGGCCGATGCGGTCGGCTTCCGCGGCCAGCTCCGCGTACGTCAGGACGCGCCCGCCCGGCTCGATCAGCGCGGCGCGGTCCGGCGAGTGGCCGGCGATCCGCCACAGCCCGATGTCGGTCACCCTCGTACTCTATAACGTGTTCTAGTGGCTCGGTAGCGGCCGCACAAGACTGTTGCCCACGGATTTAGAACGTGTTTCACTATGACCATGCTGAGCGCGCCCCTGGAGATCGGGTTCGACTACACCCGGTCGCTCGGGCCGGTGCTCAGCCGTTTCATGACCGCGCTCGCCCAGCGCCGGGTCCTCGGCGGCGTCGGCTCGGACGGCCGGGTGCACTGCCCGCCGCTCGAGTACGACCCGGTCACCTACGCGCCGCTGACCGAGCTCGTCGAGGTCTCGCCGGTCGGCACGGTGACCACCTGGTCGTGGCAGCCGCGGCCGCTCGACGGGCAGCCGCTGGCGCATCCGTTCGCGTGGGCGCTGGTCCGGCTCGACGGCGCCGACACCGCGCTGTTGCACGCGGTCGACGCGGGGTCGCCCGACCGGATGCGCACCGGCATGCGGGTCCGGATCCGCTGGACGGACGCGCCGGTCGGCCACATCCGCGACATCGCCTGCTTCGAGCCGTCACCGGACGCCGCTCCCATGATCAAGGCGTCCTTCACGTCGTTAGAACAGCATGAGGGACGCCCCGATCATGAGGTCACCATGGTCACCACGCCGATCCACCTGCGGTACACGCACACCGTGTCGCCCGAGGAGAGCCGGTACCTGCGCGGCCTGGCCACCGGGCGGGTCCTCGGCCAGCGCTGCCCCGCCTGCGCCAAGGTGTACGTGCCGCCGCGCGGCGCCTGCCCCACCTGCGGCGTGCCGACCACCGACGAGATCGAACTGGCCGACCGCGGCACCGTCACCACGTTCTGCGTCGTCAACGTGCCGTTCCCGGGGCAGCGCATCCGCCCGCCGTACGTGGTGGCGCACGTGCTCCTCGACGGCGCCGACATCCCGATGCAGCACCTGATCCTCGGCTGCCGCCCCGACGAGGTGCGGATGGGCCTGCGCGTCGAGGCGGTGTGGCGGCCCCGGGAGCAGTGGGGCACCACGCCGGAGAACATCGACCACTTCCGGCCGACCGGCGAGCCGGACGCGCCCTACGAGTCGTACGCACACCACCTGTGAGGCGGCGAGGTCTGTGAGGCGGCGAGCATGACGGACGTGGCGGTGATCGGCTTCGCGCAGTCGCCGTGCCTGCCCAGCGCCGGCACCACCAGCGGGGTGGAGCTGCTGATGCCGCTGTTCCGCGAGGTGCTCGCGGACACCGGACTGTCCAAAGCCGACATCGGCTTCTGGTGCTCCGGCTCGTCGGACTACCTGGCCGGGCGGGCGTTCTCGTTCGTCAACGCGGTCGACGCGATCGGGGCGTACCCGCCGATCACGGAGTCCCATGTGGAGATGGACGCCGCCTGGGCGCTGTACGAGGCGTACGTGAAACTGCTCACCGGCGAGGCGGAGACCGCGCTGGTGTACGGCTTCGGCAAGTCGTCGGCCGGCGAGCTGCGCCGGATCCTCGCGCTCCAGCTCGACCCGTACCTGTGCGCGCCGCTGTGGCCGGACTCGGTGAGCGTCGCGGCGCTCCAGGCCCGCGCCGCCCTGGACGCCGGATGCTTCACCGAACGCGACATGGCGACAGTCGCCGCCCGCAGCCACGCCGCCACGCCGTTAGGAAGGGACCCTTCCTATGCGGAAAGCGATAACAAGGGGCCCTTCCTTGCCAGGGTCGAGGAGTTGCTCGCCGCGCCGTACGTCGCCGCACCGTTGCGGGCGCACGACTGCCCGCCGGTCACCGACGGCGCCGCCGCGGTGGTGCTCGCGACCGGCGACGTCGCCCGACGGCACCGCGACCGTCCAGCGTGGATCACCGGCTTCGCCCACCGGGTCGACTCCCCCGCGCTCGGCGTGCGCGACCTGACCGCCGTGCCGTCGGCCACGGCAGCCGCCGCGGACGCCGGACTGACGAAGCCCGATGTCGTGGAGCTGCACGCCCCGTTCACCCACCAGGAGCTGTTGCTCACCGCCGCGCTGGGGCTCGACGACGGGGTACGGGTCAACCCGTCCGGCGGCGTCCTGACCGGCAACCCGATGTTCTCCGCCGGCCTGTCCCGGATCGGCCTCGCCGCCGCGCACGTCATGTCCGGCCGGGCGGACCGCGCCGCCGGCCACGCCACGAGCGGCCCGGCGTTGCAGCAGAACCTGATCTGTGCGCTCGGAGCAGAAATATGAATCGGGTGGCCGTTCTCGGCACCGGGCAGACCGAGCACCGCGCCCGGCGCACCGACGTGTCGATGGCCGGCCTGTGCCGCGAGGCCATCGACCGGGCGCTCGCCGACGCGCGCACCGACTGGTCGGACGTGGACGCCGTCGTGCTCGGCAAGGCGCCGGACCTGTTCGAGGGCGTGATGATGCCCGAGCTGTTCCTCGCCGACGCGCTCGGCGCCACCGGCCGGCCGCTGCTGCGCGTGCACACCGCCGGCTCGGTCGGCGGCGCCACCGCGGTCGTGGCCAGCAGCCTGGTCCGCGCGGGCGTGCACCGGCGGGTGCTGGCGGTCGCGTTCGAGAAGCAGTCCGAGTCGAACGCGATGTGGGCGCTGTCCATCCAGCCGCCCTTCACGATGCCGGTCGGCGCGGGCGCCGGTGGCTACTTCGCCCCGCACGTGCGGGCGTACATCCGCCGGTCCGGCGCGCCCGAGCACGTCGGCGCGCTGGTCGCCGTCAAGGACCGCCGCAACGGCGCCCTGAACCCGTACGCGCACCTGCGCCAGCCGGACATCACGCTGGAGTCGGTGCGGGCGTCCGCGATGCTGTGGGACCCGATCCGGTACGACGAGACCTGCCCGTCGTCCGACGGCGCCTGCGCGATCGTCGTCGGCGACGAGAAGGCGGCCGAGGCGGTCGGGCGTCCGGTGGCGTGGGTGCGGGCCACCGCCCTGCGCACCGAACCGACCTCGTTCGCCGGCAAGGACCACGTCAACCCGCGCGCCGGAGCCGAGGCGGCGCGGGCCCTGTGGCGCGCGGCCGGCATCACCGACCCGCTCGCCCAGATCGACGCCGCCGAGATCTACGTGCCGTTCTCGTGGTTCGAGCCGATGTGGCTGGAGAACCTCGGCTTCGCGGCGCCGGGCGAGGGCTGGAAGCTCACCGAGTCCGGCGAGACCAGATTGGACGGTGCGCTGCCGGTCAACCCGTCCGGCGGCGTGCTGTGCTCCAACCCGATCGGCGCGTCCGGCCTGCTGCGGTTCGCGGAAGCGGCGATGCAGGTGATGGGCCGGGCCGGCGCCCACCAGGTGCCGGGGGCGCGGACCGCGCTGGGGCACGCGTACGGCGGGGGTTCGCAGTTCTTCGCCATGTGGGTGGTGGCCGCCACCCCGATGTAGCAAGGGGGTCGACGATGACCGTATCCCGCCGCGCCCTGCTGCGCGCCGCCGCATTGGGCGCCGCCAGCGGGGCGCTCGCGCAAGAAGCGTCGTTCGGCGCGGTGCCGGCGCTGGCCGGCAAGACCGCGATCGTGGTCGGCAGTGGCTTCGGCGGCGCCGTCGCGGCGTACCGGCTGGGGCAGGCCGGCGTGGCCACCACCGTGCTGGAACGCGGCCGCCGGTGGGATGTGGACGGTTCCGGCGACACCTTCTGCACGATCAGCGACCCGGACTGGCGGTGTGCCTGGTTCGGCGACCACCCGCCGCTCGGCCTCGACGTGAGCGCGACCATCGAGCGCCGCGCCGGCCTGCTCGCGACCCACCGCGGCGACGGCATCAACGTGCTCAGCGGCGCCGGCGTGGGCGGCGGGTCGCTCGTGGTGGGCATGTTCATGCCGCAGCCGCGCCAGGCCGACTGGCTCAAGGTCTATCCGCTGGAGCTCGACTACGGCGTCATGGACCGGGTGTACTGGCCGCGCGCCCGGCGCAACCTGGGCGCCAGCGTCATCCCCGCCGACATCCAGGCCGGCGCCGGGTACGCCGGGGCGCGCGCCTGGCTGGCCTACGTCGCCGAGTTCGGACAGTCGGCGGTACCGGTGCCGTTCAACGTGGACTGGGACGTGATCCGCGCCGAACTGGCCGGCCGGGCGCCGGCCTGCCACACCATCGGCGAGGGGCCGTTCGGCAGCAACTCCGGCGCCAAGAACAGCGTCGACCGCAACTACCTCGTCTGGGCGGCCGCCACCGGCAACGTCACCGTGCGGCCGCTGCACGAGGTGACCGAGGTCCGCGAGGTGTCCGGACAGGACCGGTTCGAGGTCGTGGCCCGGCAGATCGACGAGGCCGGCGCGGTGCTGGCGACCAGGACGCTCGTCTGCGACTACCTCTTCCTCGCCGCCGGCTCGATCGGCAGCACGTCGCTGCTGCTCACCTCCCGGGCGCGCGGCCGGCTCCCCCGGCTGACCAGCGGCTCAGCGGCCGCCGAGGTGGGCAAGGGCTGGGGCAACAACGGCGACTTCCTGGTCGCGCGGCTCAACCTCCGCAGGAACGTCGGGTACGCCCAGGGCGGCCCCGGCAACGCGAAGTTCATCGACGACGCCAACCCGTACGCGACCGCGTCGATGGCGTGGGAGAGCGCGCCGGTGCCGAGCTGGCTCACGCCGACGTCGGCGCATCTGGTCACCAGCATCGCGCCGGAGCGGGGCGAGATCCGGTACGACGCGGCGTCCGGTGCCGGCAAGGTGCACTGGCCGTACGGCGTGATGGGGACGGCGTCCGAGAAGGCCGGGCGCGACCTGGTGACCCGGCTGTGGTGGCGCACCGAGGGCCGGCACGGGTACCTGCTGAACGGGCTGCCCGACTACGACCGCGGCACCGGCATGGGGTTGGGCTCGGCGAACACCTGGCATCCGCTGGGCGGCCTGGTGATGGGCCGCGCCACCGACTTCGGCGGCCGGGTGGTCGGGTACCCGAATCTGTTCTGTGTGGACGGCGCGGTGCTGCCCGGCTCGACCTGCCTGGCGAACCCGGCCCTGACCATCACCGCGAACGCCGAGCGCTGCCTCGACCTCTTCCTCGCCGCCGCATGATCAGGGCGTCCCTGTAGTAGCTATGGCTACTACAGGGACGCCCCGATCATGGGGGCTGGGTCAGCTCGCCGTCTCCGGCGGCCAGCTCGCGCACCCGGATCGACGTAGAGCACGTCGGCGGCCTTGGAGAAGGAGCCCTCCTCCGCGACGGCGACGTATGCCTCGAGGTGCGCGAGCAGGTCCACGCTACATATATCAAAACGCTATGGATCGCGGCGATATCTCTCTTGGACATAGGCCCAGTGGAGCTGGTTGGCTCGACTTGATCTTGCCGCCGCCTGGCGGCCTGCCTCGAACACGATGAAGGAGTTCCATGGCCACGCCTCCACTCGGTCGCCGCCGCTTCCTGCGTACCACTGCCGGCGCGGCGCTGGCGACCGCCACGGGCGCGACGATCCCAACCGCCGCCTCCGCCGCGCCCCGCCGCCGGGGACCGGCGGCCACGGCGGCCACGTTCCGCTGGCTGGGCACGTCCGGCTGGCGCGTCGACATCGGCGGGAAGACGCTGCTGATCGACCCGTACCTGAGCCGGTTCCGGACCGGGCGCCCCGCCAACCTCGCCACCCCGCTGGCCGTCGACCCCGTGCGCATCGCCGACCACCCCGGCACCCCGCAGAACATCCTGGTCACCCACACGCACTGGGATCACTTCAACGACGTACCGCACATCGCCCAGCGGTCCGGCGCCCGCGTGCTCGGCACGCTCACCGCGTACCACCTGGGGTTGGCCTACGGCCTGCCGTCCACCCAGCTCAGCCCGGTCAAGGGCGGCGAGGTGCTCGACTTCGGCGACTACACCGTCGAGGTGATCGCGTCGCTGCACAGCCGCAACGCCGCGTACTCGGTGGCGATACCGGGCGTACGGGTGACGGTGCCGGCCAAGCCGGAGACGATCGGCGACCTGCCGGAGGGCGACACGCTCGCCTTCCAGGTGACGCCGCGCGGCGGGCCGTCGGTGTTCTTCATGGGCGCCAGCGACTTCGTGGCGGGCAACCTCGCCGGCCTCGCCCCCGACGTCGCGATGGTCGCGGTGCCGGCCACCGACGCCACGTACGCCTACGTGCCGCGCCTGCTCGCCGCGCTGGACTGGCCGGCCACCGTGGTGCCGGTGCACTGGGACGACTTCGAGGCGCCGCTGACCAACCCGCCGCCCATTCTGCCCGGCGACCAGAAGCGGCTCGACGCGTTTCTCGCCGCCGTCCGCAAGGTCGCCCCGCGCACCGAGATCCTGCTGCCGGAGTACCTGACCCCGTACACGTTCGACTGAGCATGGGCCTCATCGCCTGCTCACTGCTGGTCGGCGTACCCACCGTATCCGCGCTGTGGCTGTGGGTCAGGCCGCTGCTCGACGACCGGCGGCGGACCTCGGGCTGGTTCCTCGCCACCGCCGCGCTCTGCGCGGTCGCCGCCGCCGTCACCTGGTTCGTCGGCGCCTTCTCGGGCACCTCCCTGGACGTGGCGGAGTCCTGCCACTCGGCCGACACCACCTACGACGAGGACTACCGGGCCACGCACTGGCGTGAGCCGTCGCGGTTCTTCCCGCTGCACAACCGCTGCAACGCGGACCACGACCTGGTCCCGGTGTGGGTCAACCCGACCTTCGCGCTCCTGGTCGGGTTGGCCATCACCTGCGTGGGCGTGGCCGTCTGGCTGGCCGTGGCGCACCGACTCAAGAAACGAGGGACCGACTCATGAACCGAAAGGAACAGCACCGCCCGTGAAGAAGACCGCCGTCGCCCTCCTGGCCCTGGTGCTCATCGCACTACTCGGCCCCTCCGTCAACGCGCGCGGCGGACCTGGACCCGACGGTCACCCACGGCTACGCGACCTACCGTCCAGCCCCGTACCCCCGCCCCTCCCCTTGATCATGATGAGTACTGGACGGGGAGTTCCTTGATGCCGTTGATCCAGCCGGAGCGCAGCCGCTGCGCCGGCGCGAGCCGGCGGATGCCCGGCATGTGGTCGGCGATCGCGTCGAAGATGAGCTCGATCTCCAGCCGGGCCAGGTTGGCGCCCAGGCAGTAGTGCGCGCCGCTGCCACCGAAGCCCAGATGCGGGTTGGGGCTGCGGGTCACGTCGAACCGGTGCGGGTCGGTGAACACCTCGTCGTCGAAGTTGGCCGAGCCGTAGAAGATGGCCACCCGCTGCCCGCCGTGGATCTCCTGCCCGCCGAGCGTGGTGTCCACCGTCGCGGTGCGCTGGAACACGTTCACCGGCGTGGCCCACCGGATGATCTCGTCGACGGCGGTGCGCGGACGCTCCTGTTTGTACAGTTCCCACTGCTCGGGGTGGGTCAGGAACGCGTCCATCCCGTGCGAGATCGCGTTGCGGGTGGTCTCGTTGCCGGCGACGGCGAGCATCAACACGAAGAAGCCGAACTCGTCGGAGGTCAGGTGGCCGCCGTCGACCTCGGCGTGCACCAGCTTGGTGACGATGTCGTCGTGCGGCTCCTGCTGGCGCTGCTCGGCCAGCTTCATCGCGTACGACAGCAGTTCCATCGCCGCGACGAGCGGGTCGGCGCCGTTGTACTCCGGGTCGTCGTACCCGATCATCTCGTTGGACCAGTCGAAGATCTGCCGGCGGTCCTGCTGCGGGATGCCGAGCAGTTCGGCGATCGCCTGCAGCGGCAGCTCGCAGGCGACGTCGGTGACGAAGTCGCCGCGGCCCTTGTCGACGGCCTCGCGCGCGATGCGCGCGGCGCGCTCGGCGAGGGCCGCGCGCAAGGCGTTGATGGCGCGCGGGGTGAACCCCCGGGAGACGATCGCGCGCAGCTTGGTGTGGTGCGGTGGGTCGATGTTGAGCATCACGTACCGCTGCATCTCGATCTGCTCGCGGGTGATGTCCGGCTGGAAGCGCACGATCGCGGTGTTCTCCCACGACGAGAACGTCTCGCTGTCGCGGGACACGGCCATCACGTCGGCGTGCCGGGTGACCACCCAGTACCCGTCGTCGTCGAAGCCGGCGCTGCCGCGCGGCTGCGCGTTCCACCACACGGGCGAGACCCGGCGCAGCTCGGCGAACTCCTCGTGCGGCACGCGGTGGACCAGGACATCGGGGTCGGTGAAGTCGAACCCTCGCGGGATGCTGGGGATCACGGTGCCCTCCCAATAACAGGTTCTACCTGAGTCACTATCGCTTCTCAGGGCACTCGCATGCTACATATAGAACGTGTTCTAGCACATGATGAGGGAGGCGGCCGGGTGGGCACTCCGGTGATCGTCGAGGCGGTGCGCACGCCGGTCGGCAAGCGGGCCGGGTGGCTCGCCGGGTTGCACGCCGCCGAGTTGCTCGGCGCGGCGCAACGCGGACTCCTGGACCGGTCCGGCGTCGACCCGGCCGCCGTCGAGCAGGTGCTCGGCGGCTGCGTCACCCAGGCCGGCGAGCAGGCCGGCAACGTCACCCGCACCGCGTGGCTGCACGCCGGCCTGCCGTACCAGACGGGCTGCCTGACCCTCGACGCCCAGTGCGGGTCGGCGCAGCAGGCCACCCACCTGGTCGCCGGCCTGATCGCGGCCGGCGCGATCGAGGTGGGCATCGCGTGCGGCGTCGAGTCGATGAGCCGGGTGCCGTTGCGGTCCAACATGACCACCGCGGGCGCGCCGCGGCCCGAGTCGTGGTCCATCGACCTGCCGAACCAGTACCTGGCCGCGGAGCGCATCGCGGCCCGGCGCGGCCTCACCCGCGAGGATCTCGACCGCTTCGGCGCGCGCTCGCAGGCCAACGCGGCACGCGCGTGGGCGCGCGGCCACTTCGATCGGGAGATCGTTCCGGTCGTGGCACCGATGCCGGACACCGGCGAGACCCGCGAGGTCACCCGCGACCAAGGGCTCCGGGAGACCACTGTGGAGGGCCTGGCCCGACTCAAGCCTGTCCTGGAGGGTGGCCTGCACACGGCCGGCACCTCGTCGCAGATCTCCGACGGCGCGGCGGCGGTGCTGGTCATGGACGCCGACCGGGCGCGCGCGCTGGGGCTGCGGCCGCGCGCCCGCATCGTCGCCCAATGCCTGATCGGCGCGGAGCCCTACTACCACCTCGACGGGCCGGTGGCCGCCACCGAGCGGGTGCTGGCGCGCGCGGGCATGAAGCTCGACGACGTCGACCTGTTCGAGGTCAACGAGGCGTTCGCCGCCGTGGTGCTGTCCTGGTTGGACGCCCACCGGGCCGATCCGGACCGGGTCAACGTCAACGGCGGTGCGATCGCGCTCGGCCACCCGGTGGGCAGCACCGGCGCCCGGCTGATCGCGACCGCCCTGCACGAGTTGGAACGGTCCGACCGCGGCACCGCACTGATCACCATGTGCGCCGGCGGCGCCATGTCGACGGCGTCCATCCTGGAACGCCTCTAACCGGAGGTAACTATGGGCATCTTCAAGACGCTGGTGGTCGGGGCCGCCATCGGCGCGCTGCTCGCCGTGCTCGGCCTCGCCGCGCTCGCGAACGCGCTCGACCCGACCGCCACCGAGGTCGCCAACCGGACGACGACCGAGCAGCAGGAACCCCCGGCCTTCTACGGCGAGCGGTGAGGCGGCCATGAAACGCACCGTGGGCGGCGCGGCCCTCTTCGGCGGCGGCCTGTTCCTGATCGTGGTGGCCGCCGCGCTGGCGCTCGTCATCACGCCGCTGCTCAGCAAGCTGCCTTTCGACCTGGACCCGCCGGAGACCACATTGGAGGCTCCGGACGCGACCTTCGTGCAGGCGAAGATGGTCAACGGCGCCCCGCAGATCGGCGTCGAACGGGGCGCACTGCTCGCCACCACCGGCATCCAGCCCGATCTCGGCGCCTCCGCCGAGCTGACCGGCGCGCTGGCCAACGAGGCCGTCGTGTGGAACGTGTACCAGAACATCCGGCGGGCCGGCACCGACGAGCTGATCAGCGCGTCGGAGAGCCGCATCGCGCTGGACCGGAAGACCGGGGCGGCCGCCGACTGGAGTGGACAGTGCTTCACCGACCAGGAGGACCAGCCCTGCCAGGGCGGGAACATCTCGTACGGCGGGCAGCTCTACGCGTTTCCGTTCGGCACCGAGAAGACGACGTACCAGTACTTCGACAGCGTCCTCAAGACCACGCTGCCGCTGGCGTACCGGGGCACCGACACCGTCGAGGGCCTGACGGCGTACCGGTTCGAGCAGGCGGTGCCCGAGCAGCCGGCCACCATGGACAGTGAGCTGGTGAGCACGCTGCTGGCCATCTTCGCGCCGGGGGCCACCTCCGGCACGGTCCAGTACCGCGCCAGCCGCACCATCTGGGTCGAGCCGGTCACCGGCAGCATCGTCGACTACCGCGAGCAGCAGCACCGGGTGCTGGTGTCCGACACCGGGGTCCGCACCACGCTGCTGGACGCGGAGTTCCGGTACACGCCGGAGACCCGCGCGACGGTGGCGGACAAGGCCGGTGCCGGCCGTTCCTCGCTGCGACTGCTCGGCTGGTACGCGCCGATCGGCCTCACCGTGCTGGGCGTGGCGCTGCTGGTGTTCGGCTTCTTCCTGGTCCGCCCGGCGCGCCGCACCGCGCCCGCCCCGGCGCACCGCGCCCCCACCCCCGCTCCCGCCTGACCCCTTCATGATCATGGGTGTTGGGAGCTGACGGAGATGACCTCGCCGGTCAGGTAGGAGGCGTAGTCGCTGGCGAGGAACACCATCACGTTGGCGACCTCCCACGGCTCGGCGGCGCGCCCGAACGCCTCCCGGGCCACCAGCTCCGACAGCACCTCGTCGCTGGTCACCTTCGCCAGGAACGGGTGCATCGCGAGGCTCGGCGCGACCGCGTTGACGCGTATCCCATGCGCCGCCACGTCCAGCGCCGCGCACCGGGTGAACGCCATCACCCCGGCCTTCGCGGCCGCGTAGTGCGCCTGCCCGGCCTGGGCCCGCCAGCCGAGCACGGACGCGTTGTTGACGACCGCTCCCCCGCCGCCCTGGGCGACCATCTGGCGCAGCGCCGCCCGCGTGCAGCGGAACGTGCCGGTCAGCGTCACGTCGAGCACCCGCTGCCACTCGCCGTCGCTCATCTCGGTGACCGACCGGGTGCCGCCCAGCCCGGCGTTGTTCATCAACACGTCGAGCCGTCCACAGTGCTCGACTGAGTGCTCGATCAGCGCCCGCACGGCCGCCTCGTCGGTCACGTCGCAGGGCACGGCGGTGACCCGGTCGCCGTACTCGGCCGCGAGATCGTCGTGCGACGTGGCGAGCCGGCGCGCATGGGCGTCGCTGACCACGACCCGGGCGCCCTCCTCCAGGCAGCGGCGCGCGAGCGCCGCCCCGATGCCGGCGCCGGCGGCGGCCGTGACCACCACGACCTTTCCCGCGAGCAGCTCCCGCCCTTTCACGCCCGCGCTCGCCCCCACAAGGGTCCCCTCTCACCCTCCTGGCGGGTATAGGGGAGCCCTTTCAGGAATTCGCCCCCCACAGGGCTGCTCTCTTGGCTCACCACGGGCTTCCACCGAGACGTCATCGGGGCAGGCCGAGGATGCGCTGGGCGATGATGTTGTGCTGGATCTCGTCCGAGCCGCCGTAGATGGTGTCGGCGCGGCTGAAAAGGAACAGCCGCTGCCACTCGTCCACATCGTCCGGTCCGCCGCCGGTCAGCAGCCCGGCCGCGCCGCGGACCTCCATGGCCAGCTCGCCGAGCGCGCGGTGCCAGCGCGACCAGAGCACCTTCATCACCGACGACGCGTACGGTCGCGGCTCGCCGGCGAGCATCCGCAGCGTATGGCTGCGCATGACGGACAGCCCGATCCAGGCCCGCGCGATCCGCGCGCGGATGGCGGGGTCGGCGTCGGCGCCGGTACGCCGGGCCAGCGCGACCACGCCGTCCAGCTCGCGCTGGAACCCGATCTGCTGGCCCATCGTGGCGGCGCCCCGCTCGTAGGTCAGCGTGGCCATCGCGATCCGCCAGCCGCCACCGACCTCGCCCACCACGAGATCCTGGTCGGTGCGCGCCTCGTCGAAGAACACCTCGTTGAACTCCGACTCGCCGGTCAGCTGCCGGATCGGCCGCACGGTGACGCCGGGTTGGCGCATCGGAACGAGCAGATAGGACAGTCCTGCCTGCCGTGGCCCGCCCGCCGGCACCGGCGAGGTGCGCGCGAGGACGAAGCACCAGTCGGCCACCTGCGCGAGCGACGTCCAGATCTTCTGCCCGGTCAGCACCCACCGGTCGCCGTCGAGGCGGGCGCGGGTGGCGACGGCGGCGAGGTCGGAGCCGGCCCCAGGCTCGGAATAGCCCTGGCACCACAGCTCGTCGACGACCGCGATGCGGGGCAGGAAGCGCGCCCGCTGCGCGGGTGTGCCGTGGTCGATCAGGGTCGGCCCGACCATGGTCACGCCAATGTGGTCGACCCGCGGCGGAGCGCCGGCCCGCGCGTACTCCTCGTGGAAGGCGACCTGCTCGGACAGCGACGCGCCGCGCCCGCCGTGCGCGGTGGGCCAGCCCGGGCAGTTCCAGCCGGCGGCCGCGAGCCGCCGCCCGAAGGCCCGCCGTGCCGCGAAGGAGGCGCCGTCGCGGTCGGGGTCGAGGTTCGCCGCGAGCCAGGCGCGCACCTCGCGCCGGAACGCCTCCGTGCCTTCCCCGGACCCACCCCACCCGGACACTGGCGCCACCTCCCGGAACCCGCGTACGCTCACCCTACCAAGCATTTGCTCGGTTTGGAGAACGCGGTGTCACCTACCATTCCCGCGGCGCTCACCGCCGCCGCCCGCACGCACGGCGACGCGCCCGCCGTCCTCGATCCCGACGGGCCGCGACTGAGCTATGTGGACCTGCTGGGCCGCGCGCGCACGGTCGCACGCGCGCTGATCGGGTCCGGCGTCGCACCGGGCGACCGGATCGCCGTGTGGGCGCCCAACACCCACCACTGGGTGGAGGCCGCGCTGGGCGCCAGCTACGCCGGCGCGACGCTGGTGCCCGTCAACACCCGCTACACCGGACCGGAGGCGCTCGACGTGATCCAGCGCAGCGGCGCGCGCGGCCTGTTCGTCGCCGACCGTTTCCTCGGCGCGGATCGCCTCGCGGCCCTGCGGACCGCGGCTACCAGCGCCGGGTGCGCGCTTCCCGACCTGATGATCCGGGTACCGGAGGACTGGCCCGCCCTGGACGGGCGCGCCGCGTCCGTGCCGGCGTCCGAAGCCGACGAGCGGGCGCGGGCCGTCACGCCGGATGGCGTCAGCGACATCCTCTACACCTCCGGCACCACCGGCCGCAGCAAGGGCGCGATGAGCGCGCACCGGCAGTCGCTCGCGGTGGCCGCCGCCTGGGCGGAGCTCGTCGGTCTCTCCCCCACCGACCGGTACCTGGTGGTCAACCCGTTCTTCCACAGCTTCGGTCTCAAGGCCGGCATCCTCGCCAGCCTTCTCACCGGCGCCGCCATGGTGCCGCAGGCCGTCTTCGACGTGCGTGAGACCATGCGGCTGGTCGAGGGGGAAGGCATCACCGTGCTGCCCGGCGCGCCGACCATCTACCAGTCCATGCTGGACCATCCGGATCGGCACCGGCACGACCTGTCGTCGCTGCGGCTCGCCGTGACCGGCGCGGCGAACGTGCCCGCCGTGCTGGTCGAGCGGATGCGCGACGAGCTGGCGTTCGACACCGTCCTCACCGGATACGGGTTGACCGAGGCGGTGGTCGCCACCATGTGCCGCCCCGGCGACGACCCGGAAACCGTGGCGCACACCTGCGGGCGGGCGGCCGCCGGCTGCGAGGTGCGGATCGCCGGCGACGGCGAGGTGTTGCTGCGCGGGCCGAACGTGATGCTCGGCTACCTGGACGACCCGGCGGCCACCGCGGCCGCCATCGACCCGGACGGCTGGCTGCACACCGGCGACATCGGACGGTTGGACGACCGCGGCTACCTCACCATCACCGACCGCAAGAAGGACATGTACGTGTGCGGCGGCTTCAACGTGTACCCGGCGGAGGTGGAGCGGGCGCTCGCCCGGCTGCCCGGCGTGGCCGAGTCGGCGGTGGTGGGCGTGCCGGACCCGCGGCTCGGCGAGGTCGGCCGGGCGTACGTGGTGCCGGCGCCCGGGCACCCACTCTCCACCGCCGAGGTCGTGGCGTTCTGCCGGGAACGGCTGGCCAACTACAAGGTGCCGCGCGAGGTGGAGTTCCGCGCCGCGCTGCCGCGCAACGCGTCCGGCAAGGTCCTCAAGTACCTGTTGCGGGAGGGAGCGTCCTGAATGGATGAGCCGGTGGTCCGCTACGAGCGGCGGGGGCCCGTCGCCGTGGTGACGATGAACCGCCCCCGGTACCGGAACGCGCAGAACTCGGCGATGACGTACGCGCTGGACGACGCGTTCGCCCGTGCGGTCGACGACGGCGAGGTGGCCGTGGTGGTGCTGGCCGGCGCCGGCGACCACTTCTCGGCCGGGCACGACATCGGCAGCCCCGGCCGGGACGCCGACCAGTCGTTCCCGCGCCGCGCGGTGCTGTGGTGGGACCACGTCGACAAGGCCGGCGCCGACCTGCGGTACGCCCGGGAGATGGAGGTCTACCTGGGTATGTGCCGGCGCTGGCGGGAGCTGCCGAAGCCGACCATCGCGATGGTGCAGGGCGCGTGCGTGGCCGGCGGCCTGATGCTGGCGTGGGTGTGCGACCTGGTCGTGGCCGCCGACGACGCGTTCTTCGCCGATCCCGTGGTGCGCATGGGCATCCCCGGCGTGGAGTACTTCGCGCACCCGTGGGTGCTCGGCCCGCGCTTCGCCAAGGAGGTGCTGTTCACCGGCGAGCGGTTCGGCGCCCAGCGGGCGTACGAGGTGGGCATGGTGAACCGGGTGGTCCCCCGGGACTCCCTCACCACCGAGACGTTCGCGCTCGCGGAGCGGGTCGCGGCGATGCCCCGGTTCGGCCTGGCGCTCGCCAAGCGGGCGGTGAACCAGTGCGAGGACCTGATGGGCCAGCGCGCCGGCATGGACTCGGTGTTCGGCCTGCACCACGTCGCGCACGCACACAACGCCGAGGTGTCCGGCGACCCGCTCGCCGGTCTGGACGCCCGCACGATGCGGGACCGCACGTGAACCTCGACCTCGACGACGCCGCTCTCGCCTTCCGCGCCGAGGTGCGGGAGTGGCTCGCCGCGCACGCGCCGGCCGCGCCGCTGCCCAGTGTGGACACCCCGGAGGGCGACGCGGCGCACCGGGAGTGGGAGCGCGCGCTGGCGAAGGCGCGGCTGTCCGCGGTCTCCTGGCCGGCCGAGTACGGCGGCCGCGACGCCCCGCCGCTGCACTGGCTGCTGTTCGAGGAGGAGTACCACGCCGCGGGCGCGCCGGTCCGGGTCGGCCAGAACGGGCTGTTCCTGCTCGCGCCCACGCTGCTCGCCCACGGCACGCCCGAGCAGCGCCGCCGCGTGCTGCCCCGGATCGCGCGCGCCGACGACGTCTGGGCGCAGGCCTGGTCCGAGCCGGACGCCGGCAGCGACCTCGCCGCGATCCGGTCCCGCGCCACCAGGGTCGACGGCGGGTGGCGGCTGGACGGGCAGAAGACGTGGAGTTCCCGGGCGGCGCACGCGGACCGGGCGTTCGGGCTCTTCCGCACCGCGGGGGAACGGCACCGGGGGCTCACCTACGTGATGTTCGACCTGCGCGCCGGCGGCGTCACGGTACGCCCGATCCGGCAGCTCGGCGGCGGCGCCGGGTTCGCGGAGATCTTCCTGGACGGCGTGTTCGTGCCGGAGGCCGACGTCATCGGAGCGCCGGGGGACGGATGGCGGGTCGCGATGAGCACCGCCGGCCACGAGCGCGGCGTGACGCTGCGCAGTCCGGGGCGGTTCCGCGCGGCGGCCCACCGGCTGGTGCGCTTGTGGCGCGAGAGCGAGGATCCCGCGCTGCGCGACCGGGTGGCCGACGCCTGGATCGCCGCGCAGGCATACCGCCTGTACGGCTTCGCGTCCCTGGACCAGCCGCCCGGCCGATACGCGGGCAGCCTGTCCAAGGTGTACTGGTCCGAACTGGACATCGCGCTGCACGAGACCGCTCTCGACCTGCTCGGGCCGCGCGCCGAGCTGGGCGGCGACTGGCTCGACGGATACCTGTTCGCGCTGGCCGGCCCGATCTACGCGGGCACCAACGAGATCCAGCGCTCGGTGATCGCCCAGCGCATCCTCGGACTGCCGCGATGAGAGCGGGGCTGCCACGATGAGGGCGGAGCTGCCACGATGAGAGCGGGGCTGCCGCGATGAGGCTGGCGCTGTCGGAGGAGCAGGCGCGGTTCGGGGCCGCGCTCGACGACCTGCTGGGCGCGGCCGGCGTGCCCGACGCGGCGCGGCGCTGGGCGGCCGGCGACCACGCGCCCGGGCTGGCGCTCTGGCGGCGGCTCGCGGACGTCGGCGTGACCGCGCTGGCGGTGCCCGAGCGGTCTGGCGGCCTCGACGCCGCACCGGCCGACCTGGTGGTGGCGTGCGAGGCCCTGGGCTATCACGCGGTTCCCGGCCCGGTGGCGGAGACGGTGGCGGCGGTGCCCACGCTGCTCGGTGACCTGGACGACGCGCGCTGGCTGCCCGCGCTCGCCAGCGGCGACCTGCTCGCCACGCTGGCCGCACCGCCTCAGCTGCCGTACCCGCTCGATGCCGCCGCGGCCGGCCTGGTCCTCGTCGCCGACCCCTCCTCCATGATCAAGGCGTGGCGCCCCGCGGGTGGACTACCGGGTGGGGGCCCGGGTGCAGGTGGGGTTGTGG
>JBBEWH010000125.1:0-1744 GCA_037414955.1 Actinomycetes bacterium KLBMP 9797 | reverse complement strand
AGGCGTCCCTCACGTCGTTAGAACGACGTGAGGGACGCCTTGATCATGAGATGGTTCTCGCTGAGGGGGACGGCGCGGTCCGGGCCGTGGCCCGGGCGCTGGACGCCGGCGCGCTGGCGTGCGCGGCACAGTCGCTGGGCGCGGGCCGCGCGCTGCTGGCGGCGGCGACCGGGTACGCGAAGACGCGCGTCCAGTTCGGACGTCCGATCGGGAGTTTCCAGGCCGTCCAGCACCGGCTCGCCGACGTGGCGGTGGCGCTGGAGTTCGCCCGCCCGCTGCTGTACGCGGCGGCGGTCACGCTGGCGCCCCGGGACATCTCGGCGGCGAAGGTGGCGTGCGGGGAGGCCGCCTATCGGGCCGCGCGCGCCGCGTTGCAGGTGCACGGCGCGATCGGCTACACCGCCGAGCACGACCTCGGGTTGTGGTTGACGAAGGTACGCGCGCTGCGGTCCGCCTGGGGCACGCCGGCCGAGCACCGCGCCCGGGTGTTGAGGGAGGTGACGCGTGGAGCAGACTGAGGAACGCCGCGCGCTCCGCGAGGCGGTGCGCCGGCTCGTGGAAAAGGACCCGGACGGGCATTGGCCCCGGCTGTGCGGGGAGATCGGCGCCGCCGGGCTCGCGATCCCGGCCGAGTACGGCGGAGCGGGTGCCAGCCTGCTGGAGTCCCATGTGGTCCTCGAGGAGTTGGGCCGGGTGCTGGCCCCGTCGCCGCTGCTCGGATCGGCGGTGCTGGCCGCGCAGGCGGTGCTGCTCACCGGCGACGCCGCCGCGTGCGCCCGGCTGCTGCCGGACATCGCGAGCGGCGCGCGGATCGCCGCGCTGGCCTGGTCGGGGGCGGACGGCCGGTGGGACGGCGCGCCCGTCGAGATCGGACCGTCCGATGTGCTGTCCGGAGCCGCTCACTACGTCCTGGACGACGGCGCCGACGTGCTGCTGGTCGCCGCGGGCGGCCACCTCTACGAGGTGGCGGCCGCGCGGACGCCAGCGCCCGCACCGGACGCCCCACCGACGCCCACTCCCGCGCCCGACGCCCCACGGGCGCCCACCCCCGCGCCCGACGCCCCACGGACGCCCACTCTCGCGCCCGACGCTCGACGGACGCCGGCTCCCGCGCTCGACGCCACCCGCCGGCTGGCGACGGTCGAGTTCCCCGGCGTCCCGGCGCGGCGGCTGGGTCCGTGCCCGCTCGACCGGCTGCGTGCCGTCGCGTGGGTCGCGCTCAGCGCCGAGCAGGTCGGCACGGCCACCCGGGCGCTGGAGCTGACCGTCGGATACGTCAAGACGCGGGTGCAGTTCGGCCGGCCGATCGGCGCGTTCCAGGCACTCCAGCACCGGCTGGCCGACCTGCACGTGCGTGTGGAGAGCGCCCGGTCCGCGTCCTACGCGGCGGCGTCCGCGCTGGTCGAGGACGCCGTCGACGCCCCGCTGCTGGCGGCGGCCGCGCGGGTGCACTGCACCGAGACGCTGGAGCTGGTGGCCGCCGAGATGATCCAGATGCACGGCGGCATCGGCATCACGTGGGAGCACGACGCGCACCGGTACTTCAAGCGCGCCCACGGCACCCGCCACCTCTTCGGCCACCCCGACACCGCCCTCGCCGCGGTCGCCACCCACCTCCTCGACTCCCCCTGATCAGGGCGTCCCTGGTACCCATAAACGCAACGCCATCCGTGTGCGACCCGCACGATGACCGCCAGGAGTGCCGTCCGCACCCGTCGATCAAGGGCTATCCCGTCGATCAAGG
>JBBEWH010000124.1:0-17898 GCA_037414955.1 Actinomycetes bacterium KLBMP 9797 | reverse complement strand
GGTGGGGGTGGGGCGGCAGGGGTGGGGGTGGGGTTTTCCGGAGGGGGTTGGGGGGTGGACCGCATGGTTCGGGCGATGGCGGATCCATAGCGTCGTTGCATGATCAATTCGAGCAGAACCGGTGTCCGGCGGCGGGCGGTCGCCCGGCCGCCGTTGACCACGCGGATCGGCCGGTGGAGTGCCAACCACCCGTGGCTGGCGATCGCGGCATGGCTGTTCTTCGTGGTGGCCAGCGTCGTCGGCGGCAGTCTGGCCGGCACGGTCAAAGCCACCACCCAGGACAGCCTGCACGGGGAACTGGCCCGCGCGGACCGCATCGAGCGGGCCGGCGCGTTCCCGGACGCCCCGGCGACGGAGAGCGTCCTGATCGCCGCCCGGGTCGGCGAGTTGGACGCCACGCACGCGCGCGCCGCGGCGACCGATCTGTCGGACCGGATGCGCGCGCTGCCCGAGGTGGCGCAGGTCGCCGACCCGATCACCGCTCCGCGCCGGGACGCCCTGCTGGTCGAGGTCGAGATGGACGGGTCGGCCGACGACGCCGACGCCCGGGTCGGCCCGCTGCTCGCCGTCACCGCGCAGGTACAGCAGCGCTACCCCGACCTGCGCGTGGAGCAGGTCGGGTCAGCCTCCCTGGCGGAGGCGCTGACCGGGACGCTGGCCGCGGACTTCCGCAAGGCCGAGTTCATCAGCGTCCCGGTGGCGCTGGTGATCCTGCTGTTCAGCTTCGGCGCGCTCATCGCCGCCGGGGTACCGGTGCTGCTGGCCTTGACCGCCGTGGCCGGCGCGATGGGGCTGGGCCAGTTCGCCTCGCACGTCTTCCCGGCCGGGGAGCTGGTCAACAGCATCATCCTGCTGATCGGCATGGCCGTCGGCGTCGACTACTCGCTGTTCTACCTCCGCCGCGAGCGCGAGGAGCGGGCCCGCGGGCGCGACCACCGCGGCGCGGTGGAGATCGCCGCCGCCACGTCCGGGCACGCCGTACTCGTCTCCGGCGTCGCGGTCATGATCGCCATGGCCAGCCTGTACCTGGTCGGCGACAACACCTTCAGCTCGATGGCGACCGGTTCGATCCTGGTGGTCGGCGTCGCGGTGGTCGGGTCCCTCACCGTGCTGCCCGCCATCCTGGTCGTGCTGGGGCGCTGGGTGGACCGGCCACGGGTACCGTTTCTCGGTCGGCGCATCCAGCGGGCGGAGCGCAACCGCTTCTGGGCGGCCGTGTTGCGGCCGGCCCTGCGCGCCCCGCTGGCGACGTTCGCGCTGTCTGTCGGGGCGCTGGTGCTCCTCGCCGTCCCGGCCCTGGACATGCACCTCAAGCGGCCCACGTTGACCGACCTGCCGCGCTCCATCCCGGTCCTGCGCACCTACGACCGCCTGGCGCAGGCGTTTCCCGGCAACGACTTGGGGACCAGCCACACCGTCGCGATCCGCACCGACCGCGCCCACGACGTCGAGCGCGCGCTCGACGGCCTGGCCGCGCGGATCGCGGACGACAGCCGGTTCGCGCAGGACCGGCCGCCGGCCGTGCGCCGGTCCGCCGACGGCACGGTCTTCCTGGTCACCGTCCGCGTGGCGGGCGCCAGCGACAGCCCCGAAGCAAGGCAGTCGCTACGCCAGCTCCGCGACCAGTTGCTCCCCCAGACGGTCGGCACAATCTCGGGTACCGAGTGGGCGGTGGCCGGCCGTACCGCTAGCGACACCGATTTCCGCGACCGCGTGGCGGCGGCGCTGCCGCCGGTGATCGCGTTCGTGTTCGGCATGACGTTTCTCGTCATGCTCCTCACGTTCCGGTCGGTGGTGGTGGCGGCGACGTCGATCCTGCTGAACGTGCTGTCCGTGGCCGCCTCCTACGGGCTGCTGGTGCTGGTCTTCCAGCACACCTGGGCGGAAGACCTGCTGGGGTTCACCTCCAACGGTGCCATCGTGTCGTGGCTGCCGTTGATGCTGTTCGTCATCCTTTTCGGACTGTCCATGGACTATCACGTCTTCGTGGTCAGCCGGATCCAGGAGGCGGTCCGGCGTGGTGTGCCGACCCGGCAGGCGATCGAGCACGGCATCGTGTCGTCAGCGTCCACAGTGAGCAGTGCCGCGATCATCATGGTCGCCGTGTTCTGCGTCTTCGCCACGCTGTCGATCGTCGAGTTCAAGCAACTTGGCGTGGGGCTGGCCGCGGCCATCCTGATCGACGCCACGATCATCCGCGCGGTCGTCCTGCCGTCGCTGATGCGGCTGCTCGGCGACGCGAACTGGTGGGCGCCCCGCTTCCTGGCCCGCCGTGAGCGGCCGGCACCGACCGCCGACCTCGCGGACGCGGACACCCAACCCATCATGATCAGGGCGTCCGCCACGCCGTTCTAACGACGTGAAGGACGCCTTGATCATGGGCGGTGCGGGTCGTGCCGGTAGGCCGCCAGGAAGACCCGCACCGCCGCGTCCGCGTACCCGTCGAGTTCGGCCTCGCTGAAGTGCTCGCCGGAACCGCAGAACATGACCCGGTTGACCGGGATGGACGTGATCAGCCAGGTGAAGTGGTTCGCCGCGAGGAGCGGGTCGTCCAGGGTCAGGAGCTTGCGGTCGGCGAGCGCGGCGAAGCTCGCCGCCAGCAGCGCGTGGACGTGCTCGGGGCCGCGCTCGTAGTACGAGCGACCGAGCTCGGGAAAGCGGTCCGCCTCGGCGATGACGAGGCGGCGCAGCTTCAGCAGCCGCGGCTGGGTCAGGGTCGCGACGAACTGCCGGGCGAGCGCGGTGAGATCCTTCTCCAGGTCCTCGGTGTTGGCCAGGGACCCGGTCACGTCCCGGAAGAGGTCGTCGATGCGGTCGAGGCCGCGGTGGATGATCTCGTTGAACAGCGACCGCTTGTCGGTGAAGTTCTTGTACACCGTCTGCTTGGACACCGAGGCGACGGCCGCGACCTCGTCCATGCTCGCGCCCTTGTATCCCTTGTCCAGGAACACCGCGGCGGCCGCCTCCAGGATCGCCTGCCGCGCGCGAGCCGAGCGCCCCTGCGTAGTCGTCTCCATGTCTCTCCTCTTGCGTCTTTCCGCAGAGTACTAGACGGACTAGTACCCGTATGAGTACTGTACCGTCTAGTTCCGGACCCGGGGGTCCGGCTGACGGGAGGAAACACAATGCGCAAGATCGTTGCCGGGCTCTTCATCTCACTCGACGGCGTGGTGGAGTCCCCGGAGAAGTGGCACTTTCCGTACTTCAACGACGAGATGGGCGGCGCCGTCCAGGCCATGATGGGCGAGGCCATGCTGCTGGGCCGGCAGACCTACGAGGAGTTCGCGGCGTACTGGCCGAGCTCGACGGACGAGTTCGCGGACCACATGAACAACACCCCGAAGTACGTCGTCTCCCAGACGTTGACGACGGCCGAGTGGCAGAACTCGACGCTCGTCAGCGGCGACGTCGTGAAGGAACTGACCCGCCTCAAGGAGGAGCCCGGCGGCACCATCAGCACCACCGGCAGCGGCACGCTCGTCGTCTCGCTGCTGCGCGAGGGGCTCATCGACGAGCTGCACCTGCTGCTGCACCCGATCGTGGTCGGCGCCGGCAAGCGGCTCTTCGCGGACGGCGCGCAGGTGCCGCTGCGCCTCACCGACTCGAAGACCTTCAGCACCGGCGTGCTGCACCTGACCTACACGCGGGCCGACTCCTGACCCACTTCCGTTCCTGATCAGGGCGTCCTCGACCACCCGGACGCCCTGATCAGGAGGGCTTCGGTCGGCATGAAGCAGAAATGAAAGGGCCCTTCGCTCTACTAGATTGCTCATGAGCGAAGGGAGCTTGCCGATGGACAGGCGAGCGTTGTTGACCGGATCCGTCGCGGTGGGTGCGTCAGCGCTCACGAGTGGCATGGCACCGGGGCGGGCGTCGGCGAGCACCGGGCTCACCGCCCTGCGTGAGGCCATGGCGGCGCGCATCGCCCGGGGTGAGCTGCTCGGGATCGTCTACCTCGTCGCGCACCGCGGCGCGGTCCACGTCGACACCATCGGCCGGAAGTCACTGGCCAGCGATGAGCCGTTGCGGCGCGGCACGCCGTTCCGGCTCGCCTCGCTGACGAAACCGGTCATCGGCGCGGCGACGATGATGCTGGTCGAGGACGGCAAGCTCGCGCTGGACGAACCGGTCGACCGGCTGCTTCCGGAGCTGGCCGACCGGCGGGTGCTCACCCGGCTCGACGGGCCACTCGACGAGACGGTGCCGGCGACGCGCCCGATCACGGTCGAGGACCTCCTGACGTTCCGGATGGGGTACGGCCTCATCCTCGATCCCTTCGAGCCGGAGGACTATCCGATCATCGCCGCGGCCAAGAACCTGCGGCTGGCGATGGCGGAGCCGTACCCGCCCAGCCCGCACGAGCCGGACGAGTGGATCCGGCGCTTCGGCACCCTGCCGTTGATGTCCCAGCCGGGTGAGCGGTGGCGGTACAACGCTGGCTCGCTCGTGCTGAGCGTGCTGATCGCCCGCGCCTCCGGTAAGTCGCTGCCGGATTTCCTGAAAGAACGCGTCTTCCGGCCGCTGGGCATGCGGCGGACCGGATTCTCCGTGTCGGCCCGCGACGCCGCCCGGTTGCCCGACCTCTATCAGAGCAACCCGGAGACCGGTCAACTGGAGCTGTCGAGCTGGTTCCCGCCGCACGAGTTGACCCAGCCACCGGCGTTCCCGTCCGGCGCGAGTGGGCTGATGTCCACCATCGACGACTACCTGGCGTTCGCCCAGCTGTTGCGCAACCAGGGAGTTCACCACGGTAAGCGCCTGCTGTCGGCGGAGTCGGTCCGGCTGCTGAGGACCAATCACCTCACGCCGCAGCAGGCCGCCGGTGGCGGGTTCGTGCTGAACGGGCGCGGCTGGGGGTACTGCATGGCGGTCAGCGTCACGCCGGACGAGATCTCGCAGCCGGGCCGGTATGGCTGGGAGGGCGGCTTCGGCACGGTGTGGTTCACCGACCCCAACCGCGACCTGACCGCGATCGCGCTGACCCAATCCCTCAACTTCCTGTTCGACGGCGGCGCCGACGAGTTCCAACGCCTCGCCGCCCGCGTCTAACCCATGATCAAGGCGTCCCTCAAGTCGTTAGAACTACTTGAGGGATGCCTTGATCATGAAGAAAACCACTCGAGGAGAGCGTCATGACCGCTACCTACACGTTCGACGTCTTCACCAGCCTCGACGGCTTCGGCGCCGCCAGCGGCAACTGGACCGGCTACTGGGGCAAGCAGGGCCCCGAGTTGCTCGACCACCGCCTCGCCCTGTACGACCAGGAGCAGCGGATGGTCTTCGGCGCCAACACGTATCGGGCGTTCGCGCAGATGCTGGCCGCGAGCACCGAGGAGTCCGACGTCCGTGACCCATGGGTCACCCGGATGGTGAACCTGCCGGCGACCGTGGTGTCGACCACGCTGGAAGGACCCCTCGACTGGCCGGACGCGACCGTCGCCAGCGGCGACGCCGTCGACGTCGTCGCCCGGCTCAAGCAGGAGTCCGAGGTGCCGTTGCGCTCGCACGGCAGCCTGTCGATGAACCGGGCGCTGATGGCCGCCGGTCTGGTCGACCGCGTCCACGTGACGCTCTTCCCGGTGATCACCGGTCAGACCGGACTGGACCCGATCTTCCAGGGCGCGGCCGACTTCGACCTCGAGCTGATCGAGACCCGGACGCTCGACGGCCACATCCAGGAGCTCATCTACCGGCCCACCCTGCATGCGCCTTCAGCATGATCAAGGCGTCCTTCAAGTAGCTAGAACTACTTGAAGGACGCCTTGATCATGGGTGGTGGAGGGTGACGGGGCCGTAGAGGCCGGCGGAGCGCTGGCCGGGGAAGACGAAGTGGGTGGGGCTGACCGCGTCCAGGTAGGGGGCGAGCGTGCCGTAGACGACCACCTCGAGGTCGTTCGCGCCGGCGCGGAGCGCGCCGCCGGCCTCGAAGGTGTACGGCGAGCACACGCGCACGCCGAGCGGCTGGCCGTTCAGGGTGACCTCGGCGGTGCCCCGCACCCGACCGAGGTCCACAATGGCGTGTTCGGATCCGCCGGCCACGGTGATCCGCGTGCGGTAGCGGACGCCGCCGCTGTACTCCGGTAGGCCGACCTCTTCCCAGTCGCCGAGCGCGATGACGCCGGTGCCGACCTCGAACGTGACGGGGCCGGCCAGGATCGCGCCGTGCGAGTAGCCGGGCCGGGTCACCACGCGCAGCAGGCACTCGCGCGGGCCGCTGGGTGCCGTGGCCAGGTCGACGACGAGCGTGACCGGGTCGCCGGTGCCGTTCGCCACCTCGACCCCGTCCACCGACACGACCACCTCGCCGTACGCGGACAGGCGCATCGACGTGGCGCCCGGCGGCACCACGAAGGACAGCCACTGCACCGAGGGCTGATCCGGGGCCGCGAGCACCACCGGCCGCACCGTGCCATCCGCCGGCGCCCCGGAAAGCCAGCTGGTGTCCGGCAACGGATGCGGGCGGCGCGGGAAGTGCAGGGCCGCCGGGTCGCCGTACTGGCGGCGGCGCACCCGGGTCGCCACCGGCTCGCCGTCGCGCAGCGCGGTCCAGTGCCGGCCGGATCGGACGGCGCCGTCGACGAGGATCGCGCCCGGCGCCGATCCCTCGGTGAACTCGACGGACAGCTCGTTCTCGCCGGGCCGCAGTCGGGCGGTGAGGTCGTAGCGCCGCACCCGCGGGGTTTCCTGCTCGGCGTACGGCTCGAAGCCACCCTGGCGGCCGACCTCGACGCCGTTGAGCCGCAGCACGCACTTCTCCCGGGCGGCCAGTTGCACCACGGCCGGCGACCGGGTCAGGCTGGTGCGCAGGACCACTTCCGAACCCGGCCGGTGCGCGCCGCCGGCGAAAGTCCACTCCGGACGGCGGAAGCGTTCCGGGTCGCGGACCACGGCGACGAAGGCCCGCAGGTCCAGGTCCTCGTCCGGGGTGAGGATCAGGTCCAACGCGTGCCGGCCGGGCGCCAACCGCACCGGGGCCAGGGCGAGGTAGCCCTCGTCCGCGAAGCTCAGCGGCGCGCCGTCGAGCGTCGCGGCCTTGGCCGCCGCCGCGCCCACGGCGAGCCACACGTCGCCGCCCCCGGGCGGGTTCGCGACCGGTGACGGCACCACGAGGTCGGTACGCACGCGAACCGGCTGGCCGGCAGTAGCCGGGCCGAGAGCAAGGAACTCCTCCGGCACGTGGCCCTTCGGGCCGAGCGTCTCCCGGTGGATCGGGTCCTTGTGAATGCCGCGCGAAGCGGAATACACCAGCGGACCGGACGCGAGCGCGTGCGGGCCGAAGGTCGCGTGGGTGGACGCCCACTCGCCGTCCGGCGAAGCCCGGTGCCGCAGCTCCCATCGCTCCAGTGGAACGGCGCTACCCGCGGGGCGGGCGAAGTCGCCCCAGGTGTTGTCCATGGTGGACACCAGCTCGCACGTCCACGATCGAGGCGTCCCGGTGGTCGCGAGAACTCCTTGAGGGACGCCCTGATCTGGAGGGGGAGGTGTGGGCGGGAAGAGGAGGAGGGCGGCGGGGCCATGGTCGAACGGGACGCGGACCTCGACCGCGTCGCCGACCGGCGTACCGGCCAGCGTCCGGGACCGGCCGGTGAACGGGTCGACCAGCACCGCGTGCGGTCCGACGCCGCGCACCCGCACCGGCAGACTGTCGTGGTAGCGCGCGGGATCGAAGTCGTACTCGGCGTCGAGCCAGCCCAGCGAGATGCCGCGCTCCTCCGGATGGCCGACGGCGACCTCGCTGGCCCGCGACGCCGCCGCGGGCAGGAACACCACCCGGGTGCCGTCGACCTCGCGGACCAGCGTGGGCACCGGCGCGTCGACCGGCGGTGGCACGGCGGCCAGCAGCGTGCCGAGGTCGTCGACGTCGTGCACCAGGTGGGCCCGCCCGGCCGCGAAGTGCTCCCGCAACCGCGTGACGGCGGCGTCCGAGGACGGCCCGACGCCGCGGGAGGGCAGCGCGCCGACCGCGACCAGCAGGCCGCCGGCGGCGACGAAGCCCTCCAGCCGCTCGGCCACCCGCCCGTCCAGCACCGTGCACGCGGGCAGCACCACCACCCGGTACGCCTCGTCGGCCACCCGGATCCGGCCGCCGTCCACAGTGGCGCGAGCCAGCGAGTCGTCGTCGATGACGTCGGCTTCGCGGCGCAGCCGGTCGAGCACGCCGGGCTCGGTGCGGAACCAGGTCAGGTCGCCGACCAGGTCCAGGTACACCTGGTGGGCGTGGCGGGCGGCCGCGTCGGTGGCGACGGTCGCGCCGGGCACGCCGGTGCCCGCCTGCACGGTCGTCGTGGGCAGCAGCACGACCACGTCGCAGACGTGGCGACCCAGCGACAGCGCCGCGCACAGGCGGGCCACCGCGCCGGCGAAAACCGGATAGTGCGCCCAGTACGGCTGGCGCCAGTCGGTCGACGGCGGCGCCCACTCCCACCAGCCGCCCTTGGTGGAGTAGTAGGTGGCGTGCGGGTCGTAGAGCGTGGCACCGGCCCGCAGCCACGGCAGCAGCCAGTCGAACGTCTCCTCCAGCGTGCCGCCCCAACCGCTGGAGTGGAACGCCTCCAGCCAGGTGTACGGGTGTCCATAGAGGTGGGCGAGCGAGGCGTGCAGCCGGGCGTCGCCGTGGTGGTCGGAGCCGGGGGCGCTGAACCACCGGTGGGTGCGGGCGTAGTCGGCGTACAGCTGCACGCCCCCGATGGGGTGGCCGGCGCGGGCGGGGTCCTGCTGGTCGCAGCCGGACTGCATGCCGTGCCGCCGGTGCCACTCGGCGTGCGGCCGGAAGAACGCGTCCTCGGCCAGCTCGGCCCGCGTCAGGTGGTAATCGCGGCGCACCCGGTAACCGGCCGGGTCGTCGACCGTCCACAGGTGAGCGAGGACCGGTTCGAGCCGGTACCCGCGGCGGCGCGCGAACTCCGCCGCGAACGCCGGCGACCAGGTGGGCATCGCGGGCAGCTCGTCCTGAAAGGACCCGACGATGACGGTGCCGAGGCGGTGCCCGAGCCGGCGTTCGAACTCGCCGTGCACCCGGTCCAGCAGCGCGGCGCAGGCGTCGGGCGAGAGGTAGTCGAAGCCGCTGGTCTCCGTGCTGCCGTCGGGGCGCAGCCACTGCCCGGCGTACCCGGGATTCTCCTCCACGAGCCGGGCCGCGATGTCGGCGCCGGAGAAGCCGATCTGGTCGTAGAACCAGAGGGACACCCCGAGCTCGGCCGCGTCGGCGCAGACCTGGTCGAGCAGTGCCCACCAGTCGTCGGAGAAGAACGCCGGCTTGTCCGGGTCGCTGCCGAACAGTGGCCCGGTGGCCGCCAGGTTCATGACCACGAGGTTGTGGATGCCGCCGGCCGCGTACCGTTCGAGCTGCCAGCGTAGCCGCCGCCGGTCGAGCGGTTCGCCGCTCCACCACCAGATCGCGGTGGGTGAGAAGGCGCGGGGCGGGTCGGCCAGGAAAGCGGCCAGGCTCATCCTTTCAGCCCACTGGCGAAGCCCTTGATGACGTACCGCTGCAACACCAGGAACACCACCAGGATCGGGATCGCGCCGAGCACCAGCCCGGCGAAGACGAGGCCGTAGTCGGACACGTACTGGCCGACGAAGGCGAAGATGCGCACCGGGATGGTCTCGCGGTCGGACCCGGCCAGGTAGAGCAGCGGGGTGAAGAAGTCGTTCCAGATGAAGACCGCGTTGAGGATCAGCACCGTGCCGGTGATGGGACGCAGCAGCGGGAACACGATCCGGGTGTACGCCTGGAAGTGCGAGGCCCCGTCCACGAGCGCCGCGGTGGCGTACTCCCCCGGCAGCGCCCGGATGAACCCGGTGTAGAGGAAGATGGTGAACGGCAGCTGGATGCCGGTGTAGAACAGGATGATGGCCTGATAGCTGCCGATCAGGTCCAGCCGCGAGAAGATGTTGTAGAGCGGGATCATCCCCAGCTGGAACGGCAGCACGATGCCGAGCAGGAAGAGCACGTAAAGGCCGTAACCGAGCCGGGTGCCGGTGCGCGCCAGGAAGTACGCGCCGAACGAACCGATCGCGATCAGCAGCACCAGGCTCACCACGGTGATGATGGTGCTGCTGAGCAGCGCGCCGCCGAGCGACGCCGCCTGCCACGCGGACGAGTAGTTGTCCAGTGTGGGCGGTCGGGGCAGGCCGAGCGGGCGGCTGGCGATCTGCCCCGGGTCCTTGAGCGACAAGGTGATCAGCGCGTAGACCGGGAAGAGGAACGCCACCCCGACCGCGACCATCAGCAGTTCGAGCAGGAACGTGCGCGGGCGGTACCTGGTCATGTCCGGTCCTCCCGGGCGCGCAGCTGGCGGATCTGGATCAGCGACACGGCGGCCACGAACAGGGCCAGCACCAGGGCGACGGCGGTGCTGTACCCGTACCGGCCGAAGACGAACGCCTGCTTGTAGAGCACGGTGGACAGCGTCTCGGTCGCGTATCCCGGCCCGCCGCTGGTGGCCGCGAAGATCTGGTCGAAGAGCTTCAGCCCGCCGATCGTGGAGAGCATCACGGTGATGGTGGTGGACGGGGCGAGCAGCGGCCAGACCACGTACCGGAAGCGGCTGAACGCCCCGGCGCCGTCGATGGTCGCGGCCTCCTGGACGTCCTTGCTGATGCCCTCCAGCCCGGCCAGGAAGATCACCATCGAGTAGCCGGCGTTCTGCCAGATCACCATGCCCGCGACCGACCACAGCGCCAGCGACGGGTCGCCGAGCCAGTCCTGGCGCAGCGAGCCCAACCCGACGGCGCCGAGTAGGCCGTTGAGGCCCGCGTCCGGCGCCGGGTTGTAGACGTACTTCCACAGGAACGCGATCATCACCGGGCTGACCACGACCGGGGCGAAGAAGATCGCCCGCAGCAGCATCCGGCTCTTGATGCGGGCGTGCACGCCCAGCGCCAGCAGCAGGCCGATGCCGTTCTGCACGACCACGATCGCGACGGTCAGCAGCAGCGTGTTCTTGAGCGCGCCCAGTGCCTGCTCGTCGTGCACGAGGGTGTCGAAGTTGCGCAGCCCCACGAACGACCAGTCACCGAGGCCCGTCCAGTCGGTGAACGCGTACAGCACGCCGGCGGCGCTCGGGTAGAGCACGATCGCCGCGTAGCAGAGCAACGCCGGCAGGACGAACAGCCACGGCGGGCCGAGGTGGTTGCGCGTGCGGATGCGTGTCACTGCTTCTTGTACGCCTCGTCCATCTTGGTCAGTGCCTGGTCAACGGTGATCTTCTTCGCCAGCAGCGCGGGCAACCGCGTGTGGGGGGGGGGCGCCCCGGGGGGGGGGGCCCCGGGCGGCCCCCCCGGCGCCACCCGTCCGGCGTCCACCAGCGGCAGGAACGACTCCAGCGCGGGGTCGACCGTCGACTGGGCGTCGCGCTTGATCGGGATCGCGGAGACCAGCTCGCTCCACTTGTTGATGTTCTCCTGCTGGCCGAGGAACTCGACGAACTTCAGCGCGGCGTCCTTGTTCTCGCTGCGAGCGTGCACCCCGATGCCCACGTTGGCGCCGCTCCAGGTGTAGACCTGGTCGGCGGCGTCCGCCGTGGGGAACGGGAACATGTCGATGTCGTCCTTGTTGGTGGCCGCGTCGCGGAACGCCGGCAACAGCGGCGCCACCTGCACGGCCATGGCCGCCTGCCCGGTGCCGACCATGGCGGTCTGCTGCTCCAGCGTGGTGCCGTTGGGGTTGTCGTTGAAGAAGCCGCGGTCGCGCAGGCTCATGTAGAGCTCCATCGACTGTTTCCAGCCCGAGTTCAGGAACGTGGCCTTGCCGGCCAGCATCTGGTCGTCGAAGTCCGGGGTGTCGCGGTAGACGTGCGAGGCCACCAGCGCGTACGTGATCAGCTGAGTCACCCACGGGGTCTGGGCGCCGAGCGCGATCGGCACCTTGCCGGCCGCCTTGAACTTGTCGCACGCGGCGAGCAACTCGGGCCAGGTCTTCGGGATCGCGACGCCGGCGCTGGCGAACACACTCTTGTTGTAGATCGTGCCGATCACCGTGATGCCGGAGGAGAAGAGGTAGACCTTGCCGTCGTGGGAGAAGGACGACTTGAGGTTCTCCGGGATCGACGAGGTCCACGCCTGGCCGCTCAGGTCGGCCAGCAGCCCGGCCTTGGCGATGTCCGTGGTGGACATCGCGCTGCCGCTGCCCGGGTAGAGCACGTGGATGTCCGGCGCGTTGCCGCCGCCGAGCTGGGTGCGCACCGAGGTCTGCACCTGGTCGGTCGGCGCGTACGACGTCTTGAAAGTGACGCTGGCGCCGCCGTCCGTGTACGCCTTGGTGAGCGCGTCCAGCGGGCCTTTTTCGTCCGCGACGCCGATCACGGTGAGCGTCGCGGAGCCGTCGCCCGAGCCGCCGCCGTCGCCGCAGGCGGCGAGCAGGCCCGGCACGCCGGCGCCGAGCGCCAGCCCACCGATCATCCGCAGAACCTGGGCACGGCTGAAGCCGCTATCTGTCGCTGTCATGCGTCCTCATCTCGGGGTGATGGACCTCAAGGACTGTGAGAGTCAATGTTAAGAACACGGTAAGTCTTGTTACGTTGAGCGTATGACTGTGTCATGCACGTGTCAAGGCTGACGTTTTCCCAGCTCAGTAGCCTACAAACTACGTGACAACCGCTCGTGATAAACCCACCAACCCCTGTTAAACCCCTGCCCTCTGCTCGACCCCGCTCCGCCTCCACCTCTCCGCCGATCAAGGGCAGTCCAAGATCAACACAACTCTTCAAGAGTTGGGGTGTCCAGGCGACGAGAACACCCCAACTCTTGAAGAGTTGTGTTGATCTTGTCGTGAAAGGGCCGGCGGTGCGCGATTCACTCGCCTGCGGGCGGGCCGAAGCGCCAGGTCGACGCGGATGTCCTTGATCGGCGCGGCGTGGATCCCCCGGTGTGGCGCTGTCCGTCGAAGCGGCGCTGTCCGTCGAGGCGGCGCTGTCCGTCGAAGCGGCGCGGACCTCGCCGCTCCCCGATACCGCGCCGACGCCCAGCTGCCGACCGGCCTCGCACCGGTCGTGAGGCCACGACGCCCCATTCGCCGCCTACGCCGCGCTGGCGTCGCTGCCGTCGCCGCGTCGCCGCCGTCGCCGCGTCGCCGCCGTCGCCGCGTCGCTGGCGTCGCTGGCGTCGCTGGCGTCGCTGGCGTCGCTGGCGTCGATCAAGGTAACGCTCGTCGATCTAGGGCTTGGGCACATGGATCGGAGATCGAACCATGTGCCCAAGTCCTTGATCGACGGCCAGAGCGGGCCCGGGGGCCCGGGGCCTCTCCCCGGGGCAGGGGAAGGGTTACTGGAGGTTGACGAATAGGCCGCCGTCTACCAGGAGGCTGGCGCCCGTCACGTAGCGGGCGGCGTCGGAGGCGAGGAAGACGACTGGGCCGGCGAGGTCGTCGGGCGCGCCGAAGCGGCCCAGCGGGATCCGCTTGTCCAGGTATGCCCGCTTCTCCGGGTCGCTCCAGTCGTCCTTGTTGATGTCGGTGGCGATGGCGCCCGGCAGGATCGAGTTGCAGGTGATGCCGTGCGGGCCGAGCGAGATGGCGAGCGACTGCATGAGCGAGTGCATGCCGGCCTTGGTCGGCGTGTAGTGGGTCTGCATGCCGCCACCGACCAGTGCGCTGATCGAGCTGACCGCGATGATCCGGCCGCCGCGCCCCTGCGCGACCATCACCCGGGCGGCGGCCTGCGAGCACAGGAACGCGCCCTTGAGGTTCACGTCGTGTACCCGGTCCCACAGCTCCTCGGGCATGGTCAGGAAGTCGTGGAACGGGCAGATGCCGGCGCTGTTGACCAGGACGTCGAGGCCGCCGAGCGCGGACACGACGGTGTCCAGCATGACGGCGACCGCGGCGCTGTCGGCGACGTCGGCCCGCACCGCCACCGCCCGCCGGCCCAGCGCCTCGATCTCCGCGACGACCGCGGCGGCGTCCCGGGCGTTGTCGTGGCCGAACTCCGCCTGGTTCGGCAGGTGGTAGTTCACCGCGACGTCGGCGCCGGCCGCGGCGAGGCCGAGCGCGATTCCACGCCCGATGCCGCGGGACGCCCCGGTCACGAGCGCGGTCTTTCCACTGAGCGTCATGCGGGCTCCTCCCGTGCGTGCGGCCGGTGCAGCGTCAGCGCCGGGTTGAGGCGCACGCCGAAGCCGGGCCGGTCCGGCACCCGGATCCGGCCGCCGGCCGGGACCGGCTCGTCGAGCAGCAGCGGCCGCATCATCGGCACGACCTCGCTGCCGTCCGGGTGCATCATCAGGAACTCGGTGAACGGGCTGTTGGGCCGGCTGACCGCGAAGTGGTACGAGTACACACTGGACGCGTGCGGCACCACCGGCACGCCGTGGCTGTCGGCGAGCGCCGCGATCCGCAGCAGCTCGGTGAGGCCACCACACCAGCCGACGTCCGGCTGCAGCAGGTCGACCTTCCCCAACTCCAGCAGCAGCCGGAAACCCCACCGGGTGGCCTCGTGCTCGCCGGCCGTCAGCAGCATCCGCGCCGGCAGGCGGCGGCGCAGCTCGGCGTGGCCCCAGTAGTCGTCCGGCAGCAGCGGCTCCTCGATCCACCGCAGCCCGTACGCGTCGGCGGCGTGCCCGAGGCGGGTGGCGTAGTCGACGTCGAGCGCCATCCAGCAGTCCCACATCAGCCAGAAGTCGTCGCCGACCCGCTCCCGCGTCTCGGCGAGCGCCGCGAGGTTGGCCCGGAACCCGTCCTCGCCCTCGGCCGGCCCGTGCTTGAGCGGCAGCTTGCCACCGAGGAAGCCCATCTCCTTCGCCAGGTCGGGGCGCGGGCCGGTGGCGTAGCAGACCAGCTCGTCCCGCACCGCGCCGCCGAGCAGCTGGTACACCGGCTCCTGGCGGACCTGGCCGAGCAGATCCCACAGCGCGAGGTCCACACCACTGATCGCGTTGAGCACCAGTCCCTTACGGCCATAGTGGAGCGTGGCCCGGTACATCTGGTCCCACATCTTCTCGATGTCGGTGACCCGCTGGCCTTCCAGCAACCGGGCCAGGTGCCGCTCGACGATCCAGGCGCCGGGCTCGCCGCCGACCGTGACGCCGAACCCGCTGCTGCCGTCGTCCGCGGTGACCTCGACGACGAGCGTGCCGAGCACGTTGATGCCGAACGACTGGCGGCTGCCGCGGTACTCGGGATAGCGGGCCATCGGCGTGGCGATGTGGTCGTCGATCCAGTGCCCGGCGGCCTGGTCGTGGTAGTCCCCGCCGCCACCGCGCACGGTGAACGCCCGGACCTGCCGGATCCGCGGCACACCCATGCTCACGCCTCCCCGCAGCGGACCAGGATCTTGCTGGCGTCGAGCGCGCCGGACGCGAGACCGGCGAACGCGTCCGGCGCACCGCCGAGGCCGGACCGCCCCTCGACCAGGTGCTCCAGGCCGGGCGGGCGGGTGGCGACCCACTCGGCGGTCGCGCGGAACTCCGCGGACGGGTAGCAGAAGCTGCCGATGACGCTGCGCTCGTAGGTGCTGACCGCGTAGGCCGCGACCGTCACCTCCGGCGCGTTCATGCCCACCAGCACGACCCGGGCGCCCAATGTGGACGCGGCGAAGGCGGCGGCCAGGCTGGCGCTGCTGCCGACGGCGTCGAGCACCACCGTCGCCGCGATGTCGACATCGGACGGTGCGGCGGCGTCGAAGCCCAGCCTCGACACCAGCGCGCGCCGGCGCGGGTTCGGCTCGCTCACCACGACGTCGGTCGCGCCGAGCCGGCGAGCCGCCAGCGCGCACGCCTGCCCGATCGGGCCGCCGCCGATGACGAGCACCCGGTCCCCGGCGTCGACCGCACCGCGCACCGCCGCGTGGTAACCCACGGACAGCGGCTCGACGAGTGCGCCGTACTCCATGGGGGTGTCGGGCGGGAGGGCGACCACGTTGCCGGCCGGCACGACCATGAGCTCGGCGAACGCCGACCGGTAGGTGGGGTCGACGCCGATGATGCGGCGGCGCGCGCACAGCTGCTCGGTGCCGGCCGCGCACTGTGGACAGTCGCCGCACCCGATGACCGGATTGACCGTCACCAGCGTGCCGGCGTCCTGGAGGTAGCCCACCGTCTCGTGGCCCATCACCTGGCCGGGGTGGCGGCGCCCGTTCTCACCGGTGTAGCCGTGCAGGTCGGAGCCGCAGATGCCGGTGGCGGCGACCCGGATCAGCACCTCACCCGGCCCGGGCACGGGATCGGGGAGCCGCTCGACGCGGAGGTCGTGCGGGCCGTGGAAGACAAGTGCGCGCATCGGTCACTCCCCCGCGATGACGCCGTCGGGGTACCGGTCGAAGACTTTCGGGTCGTAGAGCGGCACGATGTGGTCGGCGACCCGGCGGGTGCGCTCGTAGCAGGCGAGCCCCTCGTACATGTTCTCGTTGATGCCGAGCATCCGGTTGTCCTCGACGTTCGCGTAGTGGAAGAACGCGTCGGAGGCGACCACGGTGCCGGCGGTGGAGTCGATCTCGACGGCGATCGAGGCGCGGTGGTGGGTGCCGGCCCACCAGGTGCGCAGCCCGGGCACCACCTCGTCCTCGTCGTCGAGCAGCCGCACCCGGTCCCACGCGTCGGTGACCAGATGCGTCAACACGTCCCGCGAGAACGAGGTCCACCGGTTGTCGTGCGGGTGCTGGTGGGTGGTGTGGAAGTGCACCCAGCCCTGCCTGGACAGGCAGACGCGCGCGTTGCGGAACAGCGGGATGCCGGCCGTGGTGTAGAGCTGGAACGGCGTGGCGAAGACGTGGGTCACGTCGTCGGGCCGCACGCCCACCCGGGCCAGCTGCGCCGCCAGGGTTTCGGCCTCGTCGCGCACATATTCCGCGCGCGGGCCCAGGATCGAGCGCCAGACCTCGTTGAGCGGGCCGAGGTCGGCCGGCGCGCCGGTGTTGACCAGCGCCGTCACCCCGTCCCCTTGGATGAGTAGCACGTTGAAGGAGAGCGGGAACCACTTGTCCCACTCCCCCATCCAGAACAGCTCCGGGCCGGGGATCTCCGTGCGTCCGACCGGCAGGGCCCGCACCGCGAACGTCATGGGGGTACCTTACCCAGCCTGTCAAGTATGAGAACCCTTGTTCACATATAAGAACTCGCACTATGATCCCGGCGTGGAGACGGTGAAATCGGCGCAGCGGGTGCTCGCGATCCTGGAGCTGTTGACGGCGCGGGAGACCCCGCTGACGTTCACCGACATCGCCGGTGCCACCGGCTACCCCCGGTCCAGCCTGCACAGCCTGCTCGCCACGCTCGTCGAGTGCGGGTGGGCGGAGCTCGACCCCGACACCCGGCGCTACGCGCTCGGCATCCGCGCCTGGCAGGCCGGCAACGCGTACGGGCGGGCCGTCTCGCTCGCCGAGCGGGCCCGGCCGTATCTGGAAAAGGTCCGCGACGCGCTGGGCGAGACCGTCCAACTCGCCGTCCGCGACGGCCGCCACAACGTGTACGTCTCCAAAGTGGACGGCGATCAGCTGTTGATGCTCGCCTCGGCGGTCGGCCGGCGGCTGGCCGCCCACGCGACCGGCGTCGGCAAGGTGCTGCTGGCCGACCTCCCCGCCGACGAGCGCCGCGCGCTGCTGTCGGCGCAGCCGCTGGAGCGCTTCACCGAGCACACGCTCACCGACCTCGACCGGCTGGAGGAGGAGTTCGCGCGGATCCGCGCGCACGGGCACAGCGTCGACAACGAGGAGTACACGCGGGGGGTGCGGTGCGTCGCCGTACCCGTGCGGGACCACACCGGCCGGGCCGTCGCCGGGATGAGCGTGTCCGTGCCGACGATCCGCTTCGACCCGCCGCGCGCCGAGCAGGCCCGCACCCTCCTCACGGCGGCCGCGACCGCCATGTCCCGCGCCCTCGGCTGGACCTCATGATCAAGGCGTGCCCCCCCGCGGTGTTAGCGCGGGTGGGGCGCCGGGGTGAAGTGGGGTTGTGGGGGGGGAGTTT
>JBBEWH010000123.1:0-69074 GCA_037414955.1 Actinomycetes bacterium KLBMP 9797 | reverse complement strand
CGTCCGCAACTATTCAACTGGCCCCCCATCCCGTGTTTAAACCGCGGTGCGCCACGCCTTGATCATGAGGATGTCTGGTGCTCAAGTTTCCTTCAAGAGATCGGGCGTCGGTGGCTCGCCGGTCATCCACACGAAAAGATCCGGCGGAAGGGAGAGGCCGATGAGGATGCGCACGCTTCTGGGAGCGCTCGTGGCGCTGATGATCGGGGTCACCGCGTCGTTCGCGGTATCGAGCCCGGCACAGGCCGCCACGAAGTACACAATGCACACGGACGACACCGACCCGGGCGGCCGGGTGGAGTTCTGGCCGAACGGTGACGTCGTCAAGCTGTGCGACATCGAGGCGGACGGCTGGGGCGTGGGGCTGACCGTCCTGGTCCTGGACGGCTGGGAGAACTACGACCTGGAGGTCGGCGGCAACGGCAACTGCAAGGAGCGCCGGGCCTCGATGGGCGCCGCGTACGACATGGTCGAGGGCGGCACGGTCGAGTTCTACATCTACCTGTACAAGACGGGTGAGTGCTCGGTCTGCTACGACGACCTGTCGAGCTGGAAAAACATCAACTAATCCACCCCTCATGATCAGGGCGTCCCTCAAGTAGCTCTAACGACTTGAGGGACGCCCTGATCATGGGCTGACCGCTATCGGCCGAGCCCGGCGGTGAGTCCACTGAGGAGCTGGCGGCGGCCCAGCGCGTACAGGACGACGATCGGCAGCGTGGCGAGCACGACGGAGGCGAGCACGGCGGGCACGTTGACGCCGTACTCGCCCTGGAAGGTCCACAGCGCGAGCGGCAGCGTGCGCTGCTCGGGGCTCTGGGTGAGAATCAGCGGCAGCAGGAAGCCGTTCCAGATCGTCAATCCATTGTAGATGGACACGGTCACCAGCGCCGGTCTGGTCAAGGGGAACGCCAGGGACCACAGCGTGCGCCAGTCGGTGGCGCCGTCCATCCGCATCGACTCGAACAGCTCCTTCGGCACGTCGCGGATGAAGTTCGCGAGCACCAGCACCGACAGCGGGATCGCGAACGCGATGGACGGCAGGATGATGGCGAGCAGGGTGTCGTACATCCGCAGCCGGATGATGATGAGGTAGACCGGGATGATGGTGGCCTGCAGCGGGATCGCCAGTCCCATCAGGAAGAGCACGTTGACCGAGCGCAGAAACCGGCTGCCGGCACCGCCGCGCACGATCGCGTAGGCGGCCATGAACGAGGCCAGCACGGCGGGCCCGACGGCGCCCACCGTGACCACCACGCTGTTGGCGAAGTAGCGGCCGAAGCTCGACTCGATGACCAGCAGGTAGTTCTCGAGCGTCGGATCGGTCGGCGGCGCCATCGCGTTCTGGGCGTAGTAGGTGGTGCGCGACTTGAGACTGGTGATGACGATCCAGTAGAGCGGCACCACCACGATCGCGAGCCACAGCCACCCCGCGAGCCCGCCGAGCCAGTTGAAGCGCCAGCCGGCGGCGGGCCGGGCCGAGCCCCGCTCCGGCGGCGCGTCCACGTCCTCACCGGTCGTGAGCGTCGTGGACATCTCACACCCCTTCCATCTGGCTGGCGCTGGCGTCGCGGCCGCCGAGCCGGCGCAGCAGCAGCGCCAGTGCGAGGCCGACGAGGACGAGGATGACCGCGATCGCGCTGGCCGGTCCCATCAGGTTGGCCTGGAAACCGCGCTTGTACATGTCGAGGGCGAGCACCCGGGTCGCGTCGCCGGGGCCACCCTCGGTGAGCACGAAGATCAGGTCGAAGAACGTCAGCGACCCGACGACCATCAGCGTCGACGAGGTGATGATCGTGTACTTGAGCTGGGGCAGCGTGATGCTGAAGAACTGCCGGACCCGGCCGGCCCCGTCGATCTGCGCCGCCTCGTAAAGGGTCGCCGGGATCTGCCGCACCCCGCCCTGGTAGATCAGGGCGTGGAACGGGATGAACTGCCAGGACACCACGAAGACCACGACGCCGAGCGCGAGGTTGCCGCGGCCCAGCCAGTCCTGGGCCAGCAGCGGGATGCCGAGCCCGGTGCCCAGGCCGAAGTTGGGGTCCAGCAACGCCTTGTACGTGATGGCGAGCGCCGCCGAGCTCAGCAGCAGCGGGATGAAGTAGATGACCGCCAGCACCTCGCGGTAGCGCTGCCGGCCCGCGAGCAGCACGCCGATCAGCAGGCTCATCGGCGTCTGGAAGGCCCACGACAGCGCCATCACCAGGAACGTGACCCACAGCGCGTGCGGCAGGGCCGGGTCGGACAGCACGGTCCGCCAGCTGTCGAGGCCGGCGGGGTGGATCGCGCCGATCCCGTCCCACCGGGTGAAGCTGAGCGCCAGCACGCCGGCGAGGGGAACGACCGCGAACGCGACGAAGATGAGGAGCGCCGGCAGCGCCATCCACGCCAGTGACCCGCGCCGCCCGCCGCCCGGGTGGGCCACTGACTCACTGTGTTGGCCGACCCGGCCAGCGGGCGGTGCGAGCCCGGTCACTGGCCGATGACCTGGTTCATGTTGGCCGCGTACTGCTGAGGTGTGATCGACAGCTGGAACAGCTTGGCGATGTTGTCCAGCAGCTTCTCGGCGGCGGTCGGGCTCAGCGCCTGGTCCCAGGACTGCCCGAAGAACTTCGCCTGGCTCGCCGTGGTGTAGACGAAGTTCAGGAAGTCCGGGTCCTTCGAGCTGGCGATCTTGCTCTCGCTGCCCTTGACGATCGGCACGCCACCCGAGTCGAGCCACTCGGCGGACTCCTCGTCGGTGAGGACCCCGGTGCTGAAGAACTTCTTGGCGATCTCCTTCTCCTCGGCCGTGGCCTTCGCGGAGATGGACAGGTACTGCGCGGGGTTGCCGACCGTGTTGCCGGGGTCGCCCTTGCCGCCCTCGACCGGCGGGAAGTTCATGTATCCGAGGTTGCCGCCGGAGACGAAGTTTCCGCCCTCCTCGGCCATCGAACCGTACGTCCAGGTGCCGTGCACCATCATCGCGGCCTTGCCGGTGTAGAGCAGGGCCTGGTCGGCGTTGGCGTCGGCGACGACCGAGGAGAAGCCCTTGACGAAGCCGTTGGCCTTGACGAGATCCTGAGCCTTGGTGAGCGCCTCGATGGACGCCGGGTGGGACCAGGCGTCCTTCTCGCCATCGAAGATCGCCTGGAACACCTCGGGCCCGCCGATCCGGTCGAAGAGGAATTCCAGCCACATCATGTTCGTCCATCGGGACTGCCCGGCGAGCGAGAACGGCGCGATGTTCGCGGCGTTGAACCGGGGTACCAGGGCCATGATGTCGCCCCACGACTGCGGTGGTTCCGCTTTGATCTTGTCGAACGCCCGCTTGTCGTAGAACAGCACGATCGGCTCGACCGTCTCGCACGGCATGGCGTAGATCTTGCCGTTGACGGTCGCGGCGCCGAACGACGCCGGGAACAGCCGCTCCTTCACCGCGGCGTTCTGGGCGAACCAGTCGGTCAGGTCGTCGACCTGACCGGCGTCCGCCCAGCTCTTCAGGCCGCCACCACCCCAACCCCAGATGATGGTCGGCGCCTGGCCCGCGCCGAGCGCGGTCCTGATCTTGGTCTTGTACGCGTCGTTCTCGAACGCGGTGGGCTTGATCTGACTGTCGGGGTTCGCTTTGTTGAAGCGTTCGACGGCGTTCTTCCGGATCTGCTCGCCGGGAGCGGCCGTCAGGAACCAGTAGCTGGCTCCCGCGCCACTCCCGCTGTCACCCGGACCCGAACTGCCGCACGCCGCGAGAGCCATCCCCGCGCCGGCACCCGCCGCCACGTTGAGGAAGTTCCGCCGGGACATCGTTCTGTTAGCCACGCTGACCTCCGAGGTCGAACGTCTGCGGTTTGTTCCGGAAAGGTATCGGAAGATCTAGATAGATCACCAGGATAGTGCCCGATCCGTGATCAAGGCGTGCCTCAAGTCGCGGCTCAAGTCGCGGCTCAAGTTGTGAGAACCACCTGAGGCCGCCTTGATCATCGGAGAGGGTGCGACCGATTCACCTCTCCACCCAGTCCTATGAGGTGGAAACTCATCACGAGGACTGGAGAGACGTGAACCAGCTACGGACGCTCTTTGACCGGGCGCTCAGCGACGAGCCGCCGCCGTCGCGCGAGGACGTCGCGCGGGAGGCGATCACCAGCGGGCGACGCCTGCGCCACCGGCGCCGCCTCGTCATGGGCGGCGGTGCGGCGGCGGTGGCCGCGGTCGCCACCACCATCATCGTGGCCCTGTCACCCGCGCCGACCGTGCCGCCGGCGCAGCGTACGCCGATCTCGCTGGCGATGGCGGTGGCGTGCGCGGAGGTGCGGTTCGCGACCGACAGCGCCGCCATCTTCCTGCGCCCCGACGTCACGGACCAGCAACGCGACGCCTTGCACAAGAGGCTGCGGTCGGACCACCGGATCCGGGAGGTGCGATACGTGAGCAGGGCGGCGGCCTATGCCCAGTTCGCCCGCATGTACCGGGACTCGCCCGACCTCGTCCACGCGGTACGCGTCGAGCAGGTGCCCGAGTCGTTCCACGTGCGGCTGGCGATGCCGGCCGGGGACGCGGCGTTCGTCGACGAGGTCGAGGGCTGGCCCGGCGTCGAGGCGGTCTCGGGCGCCGGCTGCCCGGAACCCACCAGGGACACCGAGTGACGCGGGGGCTCGCCGCGCACGGGCCTCTCGCCCGCTGGAGCCTGGCCAGACGGCGCCGGCAGGCCGCCGCGGACGACGAGTTCACCGCGTTCGTCGCGGCCACCGCACCCCGGTTGCGGCGCATCGCGTACCTGATGTGCGGAGACTGGCACCTCGCCCAGGATCTGACGCAGACCGCGCTCGCGCGCATGTACGCGTCGTGGGGCCGGATCTCGCGGACCGCGAACCTCCCGGCGTACAGCCGCCGGGTGCTGCTGAACGCGGTCTTCGACCAGCGCAAACGGCGCAGCAGCGCGGAGGTCGTGCTCGCCGAGCTGCCCGAGTCGGCGGAGCCGCCCGCGGCGGTGACGGCGGAACTGCACGTCACGTTGATGCACGCGCTGGCCACGCTGCCCGCACGCGACCAGGCCATCGTGGTGCTGCGCTACTGGGAGGACCACAGCGTGGAGACCGTCGCCGAGATCCTCGGCGTATCCACCTCCGTGGTGAAGACGCAGAGCGCCCGCGCGCTCACCAGGCTCCGGTCACTCCTCGGGGAGGAGTTCGTCCGCACCTGACGCTCGCGCCTGGGAATCTTGGCGAGTTTCGGTCCGGATCAGCGCGAAACTCGTCAAGATCCCTATTTAGGGACAACACGATCATCGACATAGTGCTATGCATAACTCCCGTGACTGAGACCCCGACGACTTCGACGCCTTCGACCGACGAGGTGCTGTTCGCCAGCCACGGTGTCACCGTTTCCCGGCACTGGCTGAGCGTCGGCCGTTACCGGTACCCCCTTCGTGCGACCACCCGGTGGTGGGTGGTGAGCGGGCCGCGGCCCCGGAGCGTGCGCGTCCTGCTCGCGGCCGCGCCGGTCCTGCTCGCGGCCGTCGGCGCGGTGACGGTTGTCAGCGAGTCCACCCCGCTCCGGCTCGGTGTGCTGGCGACGGTGACCGCGTACATGTGCGGCACGCTGATCAAGGTCCGGCGGACACCTCGGCCGTTACAGCTGGTCGCCATCGTCGACGGCCGGCATCAACCGGTACTCGAGATCAACGACATCGACCTCCTCGACACGATCCTGCGCGCGCTCAACCGCGCGCTGGACGGGGGCGGGCGACGCGACACGTTCTACACCCGACTCCGCATGCCCGGCCGCTTCGGCGCCGACCTCTGGCTAGCGACCCTGATCCTCCTAGCAACCCTCGCCCTAACCACCTGGTCCCTACTCCCCACCTAACCCACCCTCCCCACACCCACTCCCTCCCCACACCCACTCCCCGTCGATCACTCCCCTCCCCCGTCGATCAAGGGCTTGGGCACATGGTTGGATCTCTAAACCATGTGCCTGGGCCCATGATCGACCTACATTCCCTTGATCGACGGCGCTGGGCGATGACCCTCGCCGTGCTTGCATGATCGTTGTCCCAAAGACTCGACAAAACCCGGCGTAGGAGGTTTTGGGACAACGATCAAGCCGGCCGCACGGCCTACGGTCGCGCCGCACGGCTAGGCAGCGCGCGCCGCCGCCCACGGTGTGGCCCCGCGCCTTGGTATGGCCTGCCGCCTCGGTGTGGCCCGCCGCCCACAGTGGTGCCCGACCCGCGGCAGCGCGCATTCACCGCGGGCCCCGCCCGCCCACGGGAGGTCAGCGCCCCGTAGCAGGGCCCGACGTCCGGGGCAGAGCCCGGCGCTCGCAGCGGGCATGGCACGCGGCGGGCGCCGCGGCACGGCGTACACGGCGGGCACGGCGTACGCGGCGGGCGCGGCGGGCACGGCGGCACGGCAGACGCGGCGGACGCTGCACGAAGCGGGCGCGGCGTGCAGCGGCACGCCGTCAGCACAGCAGACGCGGCGGGCAGCGGCATGCCGTGGCGCGGCCGCGATCAAGGAGATCCGCGCCGATCAAGGGCTCGGGCACACGGATCAGAGATCAAACCACGTGCCCAAGCCCTTGATCCACGCGGATGGAGCGCGGGACGCGCCGCGTGGGACGCGGGACGCGCCGCGTGGGACGCGGGACGCGCCGCGTGGGACGCGGGACGCGCCGCGTGGGACGCGGGACGCGCCGCGTGGGACGCGGGACCCCCGCGTGGGTGGGGCGCGGCGGGGTGGGTTAGGGGGGTGGGGTGAGGAGGGTGGTGCCGTTTGGGTGGGGGGCGGTGTTGGCGACGGTGGGGAGGACCTCGCGGACCGGAGGGCCGGTGCGGGTCAGTACGGCGGCGTCCACTGTGGTCGTGATGACCACGTCGAGGCCGGGTTTGAGCTGACCGCCGATCGCCGACCAGAAGTCGGAGTTCTCGGTGCCGTCGCCGCTGCGCAGGGTCACGGTCGGCAGCGGCCGCACCGTCGCGAACGGGCCGCGCAGGTGTTCGGCGGCGATCACCCGGTGCAGCAGCAGCGCGGCCAGAACGTCGCCCAGCAGCGAGTGCTCGTCGCGCACCTCGCGGGTCCAGGCGGTCACCAGGTACCGGCAGTCCACTCTGGGCAGTGGGTCGCGGCGGATCCGGCGGCCGTCGTCCTCGGCGATCACCACGTCGCCGTACTCCCGCTCGGAGAGGTTGGGGCGCACGTCCCACAGGTAGAGGTCGACCGTGGGGCGGGATACGCCGGCCGCCCAGTCGCCGTCCGGCGCGTCGAAGACGATGTCGACGTCTCGCGCGGGCAGCGGCACGGTCGTGCGCAGGAACGCCTCCAGCGACTCGTCGAGTAGATGCAGCACCCCGCCAGTGCACACCATGCCCACCGCTCCAACGGGCCGCCGGCGGGACTGTGACCACAAGTCTGCACCTTCGGGCGGCGGCGCCAGCCCGTGATCAAGGCGCTCCTCACGTAGCGATAAGCGTTTGATCATGGGGTGGACGGGTCGGGGTTGACCAGGTGGAAGTAGCGTTCGAACTCGACTTCGGTGCGGAGGCGGCCGAGCTTCTGGAACTCGCGCTTGAGCGCCAGTGCGACGTGGCGCATGGTGATCGGCGAGCCGTCGTCGGCGGCGCGGAAGGCGGCGCCCAGCGCGGCGTTGTGGATCACGCCACCAGTGATCTTGAACTGCCGAGCCAGGAAGTCGAGGTCCAGATCCACTGTGGGCGCGCCGGCCGGGAACGAGCGCGCCCAGATCGCCCGCCGCTGCTCCTCCTCGGGCAGCACGAAGTCGACCGCGAACGAGATGCGCCGCAGGAACGCCTGGTCGATGTTGCGCTGCAGGTTGGTGGCCAGCACCACCAGGCCGTCGTAGGTCTCCAGCCGCTGCAGCAGGTAGGCCACCTCGATGTTGGCGTACCGGTCGTGCGCGTCGCTGACCTCGGACCGCTTGCCGAACAGCGCGTCCGCCTCGTCGAAGAAGAGCACCAGGTCGCCGGCCGCCGCGGCGCCGAAGATGCGCTCCAGGTTCTTCTCCGTCTCGCCGATGTACTTGCTGACCACCGCCGAGAGGTCCACTTTGTACAGATCGAGGCCCAGCTCGCCGGCGACCACCTCGGCGGCGAGCGTCTTGCCGGTGCCCGAGGGCCCGGCGAACAGCGCCACCGTGCCGGTCGACGGCACCGAGGGGAAGCCCCACTGCCGGTAGACGACGTCGCGCCCGCGGTGCCGGGCCGCCAGCTCGCGTAGCTGCCGGGCATCGTCGGGCGGCACGATGAGGTCCTCCCAGGTGCGCCGCGGGCGTACCCGCACCGCCACGCCGTCCAGATGCCCGCCGGCGAGCCGGCGCACGGCCGCCGAGAGGCCGCCGCCTGCGGCCCGGGTCGCCAACGAGACCAACCGGAGCTGGTCACGGTCCAGCCGGTACCCCGGATCGGGTGGCCGCCCGAGCGCGGCCTGCCAGTCACCGGCGTCGGCCTCGCCGCCCGCGACCCGCACCTCCCGCCACGGCGCCGGCGGCACGGTCTCGAGCGGCAGCTCGGGCCGCGAGGACAGCGCCCACGCCAGGTGGCCGGCGCGCGCGACGCGGTCGCACGCGGCCGCGTCCAGCGGCGCGGCCAGTTCCAGGACCACCACCAGATCTTCGAGCGTCGCCTCGCGCACGACGGCGGCCCACTGCGGGGCATTCGCGGGTACCGCGCAGCGGAGCCGCCCGCGGCCGGGCCACCGGTCGTCGACGGCCCGCAGCCGGCTCTCCCGGTCGCCACCGTTGATCAACAGCAACCCACCCGCAAGGAAGGGCCCCTTGTTATCGCTTTTCGCATAGGAAGGGTCCCTTCCAAACTCCGTGAGGTGGCGCTCGGCGCCGGGTGGGAGGTCGGGGTCGGCCGAGCGGTCGCCGCACAGGTGCCAGGCGACCCGGGCCGGCAGCGCGCACACCCGGGTGGCCCACGACCCGGCGGCGCCGACGTCGACCAGCTCGGCGCGGCGCAGCGCGGAGTCCGGCGCGACCACCCGCGCCCCCGGCCCGTCGCTACCGGGCCCGTCGAAGATCCGCGCGAGCGTGGCGACGGTGAGCTGCGGCAGCTGTACGGAATCCTGGACGTACGCGACCAGGCGCTGCCGGGCGGGCGCCAGCTCGACGGCCGCGACCAGGGCCAGCGCCTCGGCCTCCGGCGCGGTGAGGCCGGCGGACCGGACCAGCGCGGCGAACCGCGACGGGCCGGCCAGCGCGTCGGTGAAGTCCTTGCGTGCCCGCGCCACGTCGCCCTGGACCTGCTCGCGCACGGCCGTCACCCGCTCCGCGACCGGGCCGTCGAGCCCGGGCAGGGTGGCGAGCACCCGGTCGAGGTCTTCCTGACCGATGAACAGCCCGGCGAAGTCGCGCGGCGGCCGCCCCTCGCCCAGCCGGCAGACCAGCGCCTCGCGCTGCAGCAGCACGTCCGCGAGCACCAGCCACGGCTCGGTCATCCCTAGATGACGCCCTGCCGGGTCGCGAGGGCGACCGCTTGCGCCCGGGTGCGGCAGTTCAGCTTGGTGAGCAGGTCGTGGACGACGTTCTTCACGGTGCGCTCGGAGAAGCAGAGGTCTTCGGCGATGCCGCGGGTGTCCATGCCGTCGGCGAGCAGGCGCAGCACGGACCGCTCGCGGGTGTTGAGCTCCGCCGGGCCGAGCTGCGAGTGCTGCCGGACGTGCACGAGCAGCCGGGCCAGCATGTCCCCGGGGAGCGTGACCGTGCCGGCCACCACCGCGCGCAGGCTGGTGACCAGCGTCTCCGGGTCGAGCGTCTCGTGTGGGAGGACGGCGCCGACGCCGGCGTCGACGATCTCCCGGACGTGCTGCTCGCCGGCGCCCCGGATGGTGGCGACCAGGCGGGTCGGGTGGCCGGCGGCCAGCCGCACCGCGCGGCGCAGCGCGCCACCCTGGTACTCGAAGATCAGTACGTCGAGCCCGGTCATCGCCGGTGTCGGGCTCAGCGCGACACTCTCGCCGCGCACGATGAATCCGGACTGTTGCAGGCACGCGGCCATGCCCCGCCGCACGATCGCGTGGCCATCGTCGATCCAGACGGAAGGCGGCACCGACACCACCTCCCTGGCCGAGTGAGCGGCGTTCCCCCGCAGCAATCATGCGACTGGGCATTCACCCCGGACAACAGTAGTTTCACCCAAAATCTGTCGCGTTTCGGCCCGCGCGTTTACCGATCTTGTCGCGTTTTGGCCGGTGCGGAGAAAATGATCTGCCTCTTTATTTGCCCAAAGGTGCAACGGGCGGTCTTTTCGTGGCACACGCGTTTTATTGTCGATCCCATGCCCAGGTTCTCAGCGGAACAGATCTACGGTTTCGCGCGCCGTGCGGGCTTCTCCCCGGACGAGGCGGCCACCATGACCGCGGTCGCGCTGGCCGAGTCCGGCGGCAACAGCCAGGCGCACAACCCGGTCCGCGAGGACTCGCGCGGGTTGTGGCAGATCAACGTGCGGGCCCACCCGGACCTGGCCCGGCGCTTCAACCTCTACGACCCGCTGCAGAACGCGCAGGCCGCGTTCGAGGTGTCCGGCGGCGGCCGGGACGCCTCGCCGTGGACGGTCATCCACGGCGGCACGGCCGCACGGTACCTGCGGTTCAAGGACGACGCGCAGCGGGCGGCGATCGCGTTCGGCGACGGGCCGGGCCGCGGCGTCTGGACCGGCACCTCCGGCTACGGCGACCCGATGTCGGCGGGCGCCGACGGCCCCGGCGCCGAGTCCCCGGTCGCCGCGCCGCTCGCCGCGCCGGCCAGCGGCGGCACCGGCGCCGGCAACGCGGCGCTCGCGAAGTTCCTGGAGGTGGCCCGCGCCCAGGCCGGCGACCAGTACGTCTTCGGCGCCGAGACGAAGCTGACCGACGCCAACCCGGACGTCTTCGACTGCTCGGAGCTGACCCAGTGGGCGGCGCACCAGGCCGGTGTGGAGATCCCGGACGGCGCCACCGCGCAGTTCCTGGACCTCAAGGAGAAGGGCCTGCTGATCCCGGTGGAGCAGGCCCGGAACACGCCCGGCGCGCTGCTGTTCTCCTTCGACCGCGAGCCCCGGCCCGGCGACGGGCGCACCCCGGGCGCGCACGTCGCGATCAGCCTCGGCGACGGTTCCACGATCGAGGCGCGCGGCCGGGCGTATGGGGTCGGGGAGTTCAAGTCCGAGGGGCGCTTCGAGTTCGCGGCGGTGATACCGGGGATCTCGGACGGCACGGCGACCCCGCTCGCGACGCCCTCGCCGGCGACGACGCCGGCGGTGGCGAGCCCGCCGGCGGAGCTCGGCGGCCCGGACACCGACCGGGACGGGCTCACCGACGCGATGGAGCGCCGGCGCGGCCTCGACGCGCAGCGCACCGACACCGACGGCGACGGGCTCGCCGACGGATACGAGCTGGTGACCGCCGGCAGCGACGCCACCCGGGCGGACAGCGACGGCGACCGGCTGGACGACGCGTTCGAGCTGGCCCGCGGGCTCGACCCGACGGCGCCGGACAGCGACCAGGACGGCCACCTCGACGGCAGCGTCGCCGCGGACCGGGTCGACACCGACCAGGACGGCCTCGACGACGCGCTGGAACGGGTGCTGGGCCTGGACCCGCTGCTGGTCGACAGCGACGCGGACGGATACGTCGACGCCCTGGAGCGGCGCGACTCGTCCGACCCGCTGGACGCGCTCGTGACGCCGCTGAGCCCGGCGGCCACCCCGCTCGCGACCCCGCTTTCGCAGCCCGCCGAGTGATCCGCGATGGCGGTGGAGATCCGGGTGCCGCGGCAGCCGATCGCGCTCCGGCCGGGCGAGGCGGCGACGGTACCCGTGGAACTGACCAGCGCGTCCCCGACGGACCTGCGGGTGCGGCTCTCGGTGGTCGGCGGCCGGGCCGCCAGCTGGGCCGCCGGTGAGCGGACCGTGGCGCTGCCCGCCGGCGGCTCGCGGACCGTCGACCTCGCCGTCCAGCCGCCGGCCGACGCGGCGCCCAGCACCGCGCTGCTGCCGTTCACCGTACGGGTCGACGACCTCGACGGCGGCGTCCCGCTCGGCCGCGCCACCGGCCTGGTCACGCTCGCCGCGCCGGAGTCGCTGCGGGCCACGCTGCACCGCACGTCGGCCGGCCGCCCGGCCCACTTCACGCTCACCCTGCGCAACCCCGGCACCGACCGGCTCCCGGTCGCCATCGCCGCCCGGCTGCACCCGTCCGGCGGTCGGGTGCTGGTCCGGCCGGAGGCCGTCGACGTGCCCGCCGGCGGCTCGGCCACCGCACACGTCGAGGTCCGCCCGCCGGCCCTGCTCGTGGGCGGCACCATCCCGTACGCGGTGACGCTGTCCTGCCGCGACGCCCGCGCCGCCGCGGACGCGCCCGCGCTGGCCACCGTCGAGGAGGGTGGCCAGTCGCCGCCCCGGGTCGGCCGTGCGGTCGCCGCCGCCCTGACCGCGCTGCTCGTGGTGGTCGCGGTCGCGGCCGCGCTGCTCGGCGGCTGGTCCCGGCTCACCGGCCGCCAGTCGGCCGCCGCCGAGGATCCGGACGCGGAGGTACGGGTGCGCGCGCCGTACGCGTACGTGCAGGCGTTCCCGCGCGGCGGCACCGGCCCGGCGGACGCCGACGCCACGCTGGCCCGGCTCACCGCGGCCGGCATACCGGTGCGCCTGGTCGATAGCACCCGCTCGCCGGACCTGGCCGACGGCCCGGACGGCCTGCTCGTCCTGCTGCAGGACGGCTTCGCCTCGGCCGGCGAGGCACAGACCTACTGCGACCAGCATCGCGCGCTCGCGCCGCGCTGCCAGGTCGTGTCGTGATCCGTCGTGTCATGAGACAGGGGTTTTGATGGGGTACGGGCTGGGCGTCGACCTCGGCACCACGCACACCGCGGCCGCGATCCTGGTCGACGGGCGGGTCGAGGTGGTCAAGCTCGGCCGCCAGCGCCCGGAGATCCCCTCGCTCGTCTTCGTGCTCTCCGAGGACGGGGTGCTCGTCGGCGAGGCCGCCGAACGGCGCGGCGCGGTCGAGCCCGAGCGGCTGGCCCGCGAGTTCAAGCGCCGCTTCGGCGACCCGGTGCCGCTGCTGGTGGGCGGCGCCCCCTATCCGGCGCACGTGCTGACCGCGCGGGTGCTGCGCTGGGTGCTGGACATGGTGACCCGGCAGTACGACGCGCCGCCGGACCGGGTCACGGTCACCCACCCGGCCAACTGGGGGCCGTTCAAGCGGGAGCTGCTGGAGCAGTCGGCCCGGCTCGCCGACGCGGACGGCGTCACGTTCCGCACCGAGCCGGAGGCGGCGGCGATCAACTTCGCGACCGGCGAGCGGGTGCGGCCCGGCGAGGCGGTCGCCGTGTACGACCTGGGTGGCGGCACGTTCGACGCGGCGGTGCTGCGCAAGACCGAGGCTGGCTTCACCCTGCTCGGCAAGCCCGAGGGCATCGAGCAGCTGGGCGGCGTCGACTTCGACGAGGCCGTGTTCGCGCACGTGGTCGGGGCGCTCGGCGCGGCGGCCGACGCGCTCGACCCGGACGACGAGGCGGTGACGGCGGCGCTGGCCCAGCTGCGCAAGGAGTGCGTCGAGGCGAAGGAGGCGCTCACCTTCGACACCGAGGTGATGATCCCGGTCGCGCTGCCCGGCCTGCACACCCGGATCCGCCTCAACCGGTCCGAGTTCGAGGCGATGATCGGGCCGGTGCTGGCCGAGACGATCGCGGCCACCGGGCGGGCGCTGCGATCCGCCGGCGTGGCCGCCGGCGACCTGCGGTCCATCGTGCTCGCCGGCGGGTCCTCGCGGATCCCGCTGGTCACGCAGCTGCTCCAGGCGGAGTTCGGCCGGCCGGTGGCGCTGGACCCGCAGCCCGAGCTCGGCGTCGCCCGCGGCGCGGCCGCGACCGCAAGGAAGGGCCCCTTTATATCGCTTTCTGACGATAAAGGGACCCTTCCTAACATCCCGGCGCGGGCGCCGGCGCCCTCATCCTCATCCTCACCCTCGACCTCAGCTTCACCTTCGGGGGCGCCGGCGGCGGCGCCCGCTGCCGGCACGGCTGCGCCGGCCCCTCCCGCGGCGGAGCCCGCGCCGGTGCGGTTCGCCGCCGCGAGCGCGGCGGTGCGGCCCGCCGCCGCTACGCCGGCCGAGGCGCGCGGGCCGCTGCTGCCGCCCGCGGTCACCGCGTGGGCCGGCCGGGCCGGTGCGCGGCTGCGCGGCAGGACCCGCTGGCTGATCACCGGGGTCGCCGCGCTGGCGCTGGTCGCGTCCGCCGCCGCGCTGGCCTGGCCGGAGGAGACCGCGGCCCCGCCACCCGGCGACCCGGCGGTGAGCCAGAACCCGACGCTGGTCGCCGCGGCCGCACCGAGCGTGCTGTGGTCGCGCGACACGGGCGGCCCGATCACCGGCCGGCCCGCCCTGGACCCGAACACGGTCTTCGGCGGCAGCCGGGACGGCGGGGTGTACGCGTGGGAGCGCACCGGCGGCGGCCAGCGCTGGCGATACGCCACCGGCGGCCCGGTGTCCGCGCCGCGGGTGCGCAACGGGGTGGTCTACGCGGCCAGCGAGGACGGCACGCTCTACGCGATCGGCGCCGGCGACGGCGCGCTGCGCTGGCGCGCCGCCGCCCGCACGGGTGGGCCGGCCAACCCGGTGGTCAGCACCGACACGGTTTACGTCGGCGGGGACGGCGGGACGCTCCACGCGTACACGTTCGCGGGCAAGGTGCGGTGGCGGTTCGACTCCAGCTCCGCGTTCGCGACGATGCCGGCGGTGGCCGGCGGCATGGTGTACGCGACCAGCGAGGACGGGCGGTTGCACGCCTTCGACGCCGGCTCCGGCCGGCGCCGCTGGATGGTGCCGGTCGGCGGGTCGCCGTCGGGGCCGGCCGTGGCGGGCGGGCTGGTGCTGGTGGGCGCCGCCGACGGCCGGGTGACCGCGTGGGACGCGGCCAGCGGCGACAAGCGCTGGGAGTTCCGGGCCGACGGCCGGGTGGAGGGCGCGCCGCTGCTGGCCGGCGACCTGGTCTACTTCGGCACGTCGAAGGGCCTGGTGTACGCGCTCGGCGCCGCCGACCAGCGGCCGCGCTGGTGGTTCACCGTGGACGACCGGGGGCCGGTGCCCGCGTCGGTCGGGCTGGTCGACGGCATCGTGTACGCGGGTAGCCAGGCCAACCGGATCTACGCGCTCGACGCGGTGTCCGGCCGGCAGTTGTGGGAGTTCCCGGCCGCCGGTCCGATCGGCGGCTCGCCGCGGGTCGAGAACGGAGTCCTGTACGTGGGCGGCGACGACGGCACGATGTACGCGTTGCGGCTGCCGGCCGGCGTCGTGGGCACCGCCCCGAGCCAGTCCGCCACTCCGTCGGTGTCGCCGTCCCCGTCGCCGTCGCGCACCCAGGTCGCGCCGCGCACCACGAAGCCCCGCACCCGGGCCCCGCGCACCACGCCACCGACCACGGAGCCCTCGACGCCGCCTCCCGCCTCCACCACCCCACCCGCGTCACCCGGCCCCGCCGCCCAGTCCTCCCCCATCCCCTAACCGCCGGCGGGCAGACCATGATCAAGGCGTGCCCCCCCGCGGTGGTAACACCGGTGGGGCGCCCTGATGATGCGGGGGGGCACACCAGGAACACGGCGCCCCCCACTGCGTTCGACCGCCGTGTGGCACGCCTTGATCATGAGAAGGGGGAGTTGAGGAGGCCTTCGCAGGTGCGGGTGACGGCGCGGGCGGCGGTGCGCAGCTCGCGCCCCGACAGCGGGTGCTCGGCCACCTGCCGCCACCGCGCCAGCGTGCGCTCCGCGGCGCTGGCCAGCTGCGCGGGCGGCGCGTCGGCCGGCAGCCCGAGCCGCGCCGCGGCCGCGGTGCCGTCGCCGCCGAGCAGCCGGTCCAGCTCCGCGAGCTGCTCGGCCCGGGCCGGTACCCGGCCGGAGCGCACCAGGTGCAGCAGTCGCACCTCGACGAACTCGTGCGCGCTGGCCCGGATCCGCTCGGCGGCCACCGCGAGGTCCGCTGCCGCGGGGTCCGGGACGAGAGCCCGCAGCACCGTGTCGAGCATGGTCAGCGCGGACCGCGCCTTCAGCACCTGGCTGCGCGCCAGGAACTGGGTGGACAGCGTCTCGCGCAGCTGGTTCAGCCCGCTGCGCGCGGTCAGCTCCCGGGCCAGGCCGGCGGCGTCCCGCACCGAGCCGTCGCGGATCAGGCGCACGCTGAGGCGTACCCCGAACAGGCCCAGCCGCGCGAGCAGCCGGCGGCGCGCGTCCTGGCCGACCGGGACGGGCGTGGCGGCGGTGAACCGGTCGGCGGTGAGCAGCAACTCGACGGCGTCGGCGGTCGGCGCGGCCGCGACGCGCGCCAGCTGCCCGTACTCCTCCTCGCGCAGCGTCGCGCCGGCGGCGGCCAGCAGGCCGGCGACCGGCAGCACGACGGGGCACAGGCGGCGCAGCCGCTCGTCGGTCTGGTAGCGGGCGGCGACCCGGCCGGCGGCCGCCATCGCGTCGGGCCGGCACGCGCCGATCTCGTCGGCCCGGGACAGCACGCCGACCGCGTTGACCGGCGACCCGGCGACCAGGTCGTCGCCGTGGAAGGCTTCGAGGAACCGCAGGTCGCTGGCGTGCATGTGGCGTAGCAGGTAGATGACCGCGTCGGTGCCGGCGGTCCGGTCGCCATCCGCCGCGAGGAACGCCATGGTGCGGGCCGACACGTCGGTGGACAGCGAGGCCAGGCCCGGCGTGTCGATGAGGGTGTGCGCGCGCAGCCGGCGGCTGGGCACCTCGACGGTGAGGTGGTCGACCTGCTCGGGCGGCCGGTCCAGCGACACCCGCAGCGCGCCGGCGACCCGGTCGAAGGGGCGCGGCTCGGACCGCCCGTCGGACAGGTGCGCGGTCACCCGGTAGCCGGTGCCGTCCCGGTACCAGGTCACGATCTTGGTGCACTCGCCCGCGTCGGTCGGCGCGAGCTCCTCGCCGACCAGGGCGTTGAGCAGCGTCGACTTGCCGGCCTTGACGGTGCCGGCGATGGCGACCCGGAGCGGCTCGTCGATGCGCCGGGCGGCCGCGGCCAGCGCCTCCCGCGCCGCCGGGTCGGGCAGCCGCTGCTGGGCGACCGCCAGCAGCCCCCGCACCTGATCGGTCAGCGCCGCCATGCCACTCCCCTTCTCATGATCGAGGCGTCCCTCACGTCGTTATAACTACTTGAAGGACGCCTTGATCATGGGCGTTACGCGGGCGGCGACCGTGTCCAGATCGCGCCAACCCGCGTCGAGCTCCGCCGCGCGGCGGGCGCGGTCGCCGGCCGGCAGGCCCGCGGTCCGCCGCACCGCGGCCAGCGCCTGCGCGGAGGACCGCTCCAAGCCGCCGGCCCGCGCCGCGAACTCGTCCCGGAGGTACCGCTGGGCGCGGCGCACCGCGTCCCGGGAGTCCTTGCCGAGCACGAAGCCGACCTCGTCCACGTATCGGCGCAGCTCCTGCTTGGCCTGCTGGCGCCGCTGCTCGACCTGGCGCTGCCGCTCGTCGCGGATCAGCTTGCGCCCGATCGTCAGGCCGCCGAGCACGCCGACCGGCGCGGCCAGCGTGAGGCCGAGCAGGCTGCCGAACGCGCCGAGCATGAGCATGCCGCCGTAGGTGAGCCGGGCCGCCGTGAACGCGCCGAGGAACTGCTGCACCGAGGACCGGTCGAAGCGCACGTCGGGGGCCCGCACGTCGGCGAGGGCGGCCGCCGAGCCCGGCAGGTCGAGGTTCAGGCTGTCGTACTCCAGGTCGAACCGTTCGGCCACCTCGCGGGCGAGCTCCTCGGTGCGCTGGACCAGCACGAACAGGTTGTCCACGGCGGCGGCCGCCGCCTCGCGGGACGCCCAGGCGGTGAAGTCGTACCAGGTGTCGCGCGGGTCCCCGGCCTCCAGCATCGCGTCGCCGCGGCTGACCATCGTGCGCAGCCGTTCGCGCAGGTCGTAGTCGACGTCGGTGCCCAGGTCCTGGATGCCGTCGGCCAGCACGGTCTGCCAGGACGCCGCGCCGTCGGCGAGGCGCTGGCGCTCGCGGGTGCGCTCGGCGAGCCGGTCGGCGAGCGCGGCGCTCGCCGCCGGTTCGGCGGCGGCGACCCGCTCCGCGCCGACCTGCTCCCTCAGCTGCGCGACGGCGAACGCGAGGTCGCGCCGCGCCGCGGCCACCGCGGCGGTGTCGGCGCCGCTGCGCAGGTCGCCGCGCAGCAGCTCGATCAGGCGCGGGAAGCCGGACTCGGCGTTGAGTGCCGTGCTGTCCTTCGCACCGGCCCGCATCCGCAGGAACGAGGAGACCGGCACGATCGGCACCTGGAGGCCGGCGCGGGCCAGGTGGCCGCGGTCCAACTCGGCGATGCGCCGCCACTCCCCGTGCAGGTCGGTCTTGGTCAGCACGCACACCAGCCGCGGGCAGCGCTCCGCCGCGCGGCGCAGGAACTCCAGCTCCGGCGCGGTCAGCTCCTGGGCCGCGTCGGTCACGAACAGCGCCGCGTGGGCCAGGCTCAGCGCGCCGAGCGTCAGGTTGCCGTGGGCGGAGTCCAGGCCGCCGACCCCGGGCGTGTCGACCAGGGACAGCCCGCCGTCGAGCAGGCGGCGGTCGAGGCGCACCTCGACGGCGCGCAGCCGCTGGCCGTCGACCTCGCCGCCGGCGACGCACTCGCGCAGCCGCGCGAACGGCACGGGTACCGGGGACGCCGCCTCATCCGACGGGTAGGCCCGCACGGTGGGCGGGGTGCCGTGCCGGACGATCGTCGGCACGGCGGTGACCACGTCGACGTCGACCGGGCACACGTCGGTGCGCAGCAGCGCGTTGATCAGCGTGCTCTTGCCCTGCTTGAACTCGCCCACCACGGCCACCGGCACGTCTTCAGCGACCAGCCGCGCGCGCGTCCTGCCGAGCCGCTCGACGAGGTCCGGCCGGTCGGCCCGCGCCGCCACCCGGGCCACCCGGTCGAGGTCGGCGAGCCACCGCGCGGCCCCGGGCTCCTCTTCCCGTGCCGCAGGCATCGCACTCCCGACCATTTGAGCACCGTAAATGCATGATCATTGACGGGTAAATGATAGTCGGGGGCGGCAAGAGCGTACAGTTGCGCTAGTTTGGCATCCTCTACTTTGATGTTGTTGCCGCGCCACAATAGGGGCAAACGATGTTTGATCGGAAAGCGCGCGGACCGCTGATCACTTTGCTCGTTGGTTTGGTCTTCGCCCTGGTGCTCGGCGCTCTCTCCGCGAACGCCGCCACCGAGGACGCGTCGGGGCAGGCCCAGGCGCCAGCGGCCACGCCGCCGCCCGCCACCTCGGCGCCACCACCACCCGCCACGTCGGCTCCGCCGCCCCCGACCGCGCCGCCGACCGCCGCGCCGGCGGCGTTCCGGGCGGCCTACGCGGGGCGCGTCGACGGCGGCGCCGCGAGCATCGCGATCGCCGTGCGGGACGGCGGCGCGATCGCGTACGTGTGCGACGGCCGCCGGATCGAGGCCTGGATGCTGGGCACCGCGACGGACGGCAACCTCAACCTCTCCGGCGAGGGCTCGTCCCTGACCGGCACGTTCGACAAGGACTCCGCCGAAGGCACCGTGCGGGCCGGCGGGAAGAGCTGGACCTTCACGTCGCCGGTCGCGAAGAAGCCCTCCGGGCTGTACCGGTCGACGGCCGAGATCCGCAACGCCCGGGTGGTCACCGGCTGGATCGTCCTGCCCGGCGGGGACCAGGTCGGCATCGCCAACACCGACGGCACCCCGGCACCGGCGCCGCGCCTGGACGTCAGCGACGGCACCGCGACGGTCAACGGCGCCGAGGTGACCGCCGACTCGATCGACGGCACCAGTTCGGCGGGGTTCCGATGAACCCGTTCCCGCCCGACCAGGCGCCCTCGCCGCACGCCCACCTCGACTTTCCCGCCCCGCCGACCGCCCCGCCCCCCGCTCCTTCCGCGCTGGAGCGGGCGACGGTGCTGCTGGTCCCGCTCGTGGTCGGCTCGGCGGTGGCGGTCGCGCTCGGCGTCTACGGCCAGTTGCACGAGCCCACCGGCATCGCGGTCAACGTGGCCGGTTTCTCCAGCCCGCAGACGGTCAAGGTGTGGCTGGCCACCGGCGCGATCCTCTTCGCGCTGGTCCAGCTCTTCTCGGCCCTGGTGATGTATGGCAAGGTCAGCTGGTTCCCGGCGCCGTCCTGGATCGGCCGGGCGCACCGCTGGTCGGGGCGCATCGCGTTCCTGCTGACCATCCCGGTGGCCGTGCACTGCCTGTACGCGTTGGGCTTCCAGTCCTATGACACCCGGGTGCTGCTGCACTCGCTGGTCGGTTGCGTCTTCTTCGGCGCGTTCACGGTCAAGATGCTGTTGCTCACCCGGCGCGGTCTGGCCGGTTGGGTGCTGCCGGTCGCCGGCGGCGTCGTGTTCGCGGCGCTCACCGGCCTCTGGCTGACCTCGTCACTGTGGTTCTTCACCACCGTCGGCGTGGAGTTCTAACCACCATGATCAAGGCGTCCTTCACGTCGTTATAGCTACTTGAAGGACGCCTTGATCTTGCGAAGGAGTACATAATGGAGAGTGGTTCCCGCCCGTCCCGGCGGGCGGTGCTCGTCGCGCCCTGCGCGGCCGGAGCCGCCGCCGCGCTCGGTGCGTGCAGCACCTACGGCGGATCCGCGCCGGACCCGACGCAGGCGCCGCCCCCGAGCCCCACGGGCGAGGCGCCCGGCGGGCCGCCCACGGGCGGGGCGACCGGTGGCGCGCCGCCCGCCGAGCCGCCGTTGGCGCGGCTGGGCGACATCCCGGTCGGCGGCGGCAAGATCTTCGGTGACCAGAAGGTGGTCGTGACGCAGCCGCAGGCGGGCACGGTCAAGGCGTTCTCCACCGCCTGCACCCACCAGGGCTGCGAGGTGACCACCGTCGAGGACGGCACGATCAACTGCCCGTGCCACGGCAGCCGGTTCGCCATCGCCGACGGCTCGGTGGACGGCGGCCCGGCCCCCCGGCCCCTCTCCCCCGTCGCGGTCACCGTGACCGGCGACGCCATCACCCTCGCCTAACCTCGAGAGTCCTTAATGCCCGTCGGCAGGGGACGGGTTTCGTTTTGGTCGAGGCTGGCCGCAGCACCTGAGCGCCGCTTTGCCCGTACGGTGAAGTGGATCTAGTCGAGTTAGGGCGTCATGACGACCCTAACTCGACTAGATCGCGACCAGCGACCCCGCCGACCTGGGGCCGGCGCACCGATGGCCGCGGGGGCCGCGACCCGCATGCGCTGCGAGCCGGCCTTTGAGCGGCCAACCGCCGCAACCCCGCGGGTCACGCCGCGACCGTCGCGGCGTGACGCCGCGATCGCCGCGACCGCTCGCGATCGAGGGCCTATTGTCGTGGTTTAGAGATCAACTCGGGACGATAAGCCCTCGATCGGCCGAGGGGAGCCCGCGCCTCTCCACGGCGGCGGCGGCGCCGCTGGCGCGAAGCGGGCGCGGCGGCGCGGGTGGCCGGAGTGTGCGCGGGAAAATCCCGCCGCGCACATTGACCTTCATAGATCACACATGGTCACAACCCCAGCCAGCAAGGATTCACTCGTCATCGGTAAATCGGTTTGGATTTGTTGCCCGCAACGCACCAACACGCCTAATGTCGAGCATGACAGATATCGACGTGTGGACCATTCCACTGTGGGGATCGGTGGGCGATGGTCTATCCCCTGCGCGCCCGTGGTCTGTCGCATCAATCGTTGCCGAGAGGAGCAGGAAAATGCGCAAGTACGAGCGTCCGACCCTCACGAAGCAGGGTGACTTCCGGACCGCGACCGGCCTCGGCTCCCGGGGCCCGAAGGACCTGCTGGGCGGCAAGCAGCTGCTCTGATCCGTACCGGCCGAGCGCCGCGGGACGCGGCGTACCGAGCCGTCGCCGGGCTCTGCCGGGCGGGCGGAAACCCGCGTCTGACACCACGGGCGTCCGCCCGCCCGGTCCAGCACCAGCGATTTCCGATAGGTGACCGATCCAACCGTCGTGAAGGGTCGCCAATGCCGTCCATCGTCACATTCTCGGTGCCGGGAAATTGGTTCGTCGCGTTGCCGGACGTGGCGGCCGCCTTGGCCGTCGCGCGGTCCATAAAACAGCACGCCACCCGATTCATCAATTATCCGTCCGGTCGCCCGTGGATACTCGGGCGGTGGTCCGACCGGGACGTCGCGGCCGCCACCGCCGGCCCGGCCGCGGTGGCCGTTCTCGGCGAGCACGACGTCGCCGCCGACGCGCTCGCGCCGGTCGCCGCGCAGCTGGGCCGCACCGGCGACGTCGCGACGCTGCGCGCCCCCTGGCCCGGCAGCTATCACCTGGTCGGCTCCGTCGGGGGCGAGCTGCGCGTGCAGGGTACCGTCAGCGCGCTGCGCCGGGTGTTCGCCGGATCCATCGGGACCGTCACGGTGGCGGCCGACCGTGCCGACCTGCTGGCCGCGCTGCTCGACGCCGACCTGGATCCGGCCCGGCTCGCCGCGCATCTGCTCGACCCGCAGACGCTGCACCCGATCACCGGGCAACCGGTGTGGCGGGGCCTGAGCGAGGTACCCGTCGGCCACTACCTGCGGGTCGGGCGCGACGCGACGGCCCGTACCGTCCGGTGGTGGTCGCCGCCCGACCCGGTGGTGCCGCTCGCCGACGGCGCGCGGAGCCTGCGCGCGGCGCTCACCGCCGCGGTGCGGGTCCGTACCCGCGGCCATGACCTGGTCACCTGTGACCTGGGTGGGGTCGACTCCACGGCGGTCTGCGCGATCGCCGCGCGGGCCGGCGATGGCGCGGTGGTCGCGTTCACCGTCGACGCGCGCGATCCCTTGGCCGACGACGTGACCTGGGCCCGGCACACAGTGGCCGGGCTCGGGATCGAGCACCACACCGTGCCCGGCGACGACATGCCGCTCACCTACGCCGGCGTCGACCGGATGGCCGACCGGTGGGACGAGCCGTGCGCCACCGCGGTCGACCGGGACCGCTGGCTGGCGGTCATCGCGCGGGCCGCCGCGCGCGGTTCCCGCGTCCATCTCACCGGCATCGGCGGTGACGAGCTGCTGGGCGGGTCCACCGCGCACCTGCACACCCTCGCGCGGCGGCGCCCGCTGCTGGCCCGCCGGCAGATCCGGGGGTTCGCCGCCAAGCACCGCTGGCCCACCGCGCAGGTGCTGCGGCAGCTGCTGGCCAACGAGTCGTACGGCGACTGGCTGCGCCGCGTCGAGGGCCACCTCACCGACGCGCCGCCACCGCTGACCGAACCCATGCTCGACTGGGGCGGCGCACCTCGGCTCCCGCCATGGGCCACCCGCGACGCCGTTGAGGCCGTCCGCCGCCTGGTCCGGACCGAGGTCGCGGCGCGGCCGATCAGCCCGCGCCGTGGCCAGCACCGCGAGTTGGCCGCGCTCCAGCTGGTCTCCCGGATGACGCGCCAGCTACAGCAACTCGCGGCCGAGCGGGGGGTGCGGTACGCCGCACCGTACTACGACGACGCCGTCCTCACGGCGGCGCTGTCGGTGCGGCCCGCGGAACGGATCACGCCGTGGCGGTACAAGCCGTTGATCGCCGAGGCGATGCGCGGCGTCGTCCCCGAGCCGAGCCGGCTGCGGGCGACGAAGGCCAACGCCATGGTCGAGGAGGAGGTCGGGCTGCGCGTGCACCGTGACGCGCTGCTCGCGCTGTGGGAGGACTCGGCGCTGGCCCGGCGCGGTCTTGTCGACGCCCGGGCGCTGCGCGATGTCTGCGCGCGGCCGCTGCCGGCGCATCTGCAGATCGGCGTGCTGCACCAGACCGTCGCGGCCGAGGTCTGGCTGCGCGCCGTCGAGAAGGCCGCGGGCCACGCCGCGCTCGCGTCCTGAGGAAGATCCGTTGAGGAGGATTCGTGGACTGGAGATTGCGCTCGGGCGTGCTGGTCACCGACACGGAGTACGGCGCCGCCCTGCTGGACGAGGACAGCGGCATCTACTGGACGCTCAACGACACCGCCGCCGTGGTCGTGCGTGCCCTCGCCGGGGGCGGCGGCGCCGACGCGGCCGCCGGGGCGCTCCGGCACGCGTACGACGTCGACCCGACCACCGCCCGAAGTGACGTGTCCGACCTGCTCGACGCGCTCGACGCCGCCGGCCTGGTCGAGCGGTAGGCGGCGCCATGTCCACGCCGGAAGCCGTCTTCCACCACCCCCGGTCGGTGCCGCTGGGCACCCGGATGGCCGCCCGGGCCGCGGTCGTCGCGGCCCGCCTGCTCGCACGCCGCCCGCCCGGCCAGATCCGGCGGGTACTGCGGCACGTGCGCGCCGGTGCCCGGCCGGCGTCGCGGGAGCAGGCGCTCGCGGCGCGGACGGCGGTGATCGCCGTGAGCCTGGTGTGCGCCGGGCGGGAGGGATGCCTGCCGCGCTCCCTGGCGGTCGCGCTGCTGTGCCGGACGCGGGGCGTGTGGCCCCGGTGGTGCGTCGGCGCGCGCCGGCTCCCGCCGTTCGCGGCGCACGCCTGGGTCGAGGCCGACGGGGAGCCGATCGGCGAGGGCTTCCCCGCCGACTACTTCCGCGTCTTCTTCAGCGTGCCGTAGCGGAGCCGGGCGGTGTCCATCTCCGCGGCCCCCACCGCGCCGGACCGGGCTCGCTGGCGCGACATGCTGCGCCTGGTGCGTGGTCAACACCGGTGGCTGGCGCTGGCCGTGGTCCTCGCGCTCGCCGCCACCGGCTGCGGCCTGGCCCAGCCGCTGCTGGTCCGGGAGACGGTCGACGCGGCGGCCGGCGGCGCGTTTCCGGTCGGCACCGTGGTGCTGCTCGTGGCGCTGTTCCTGCTCCAGGGGATCGCCGCCGCCGGCGCGCGCTACCTGCAGGCGTGGGCCAGCGAGGCGGTGACCCTCACCCTGCGGCAAGCCGTGGCGGACCATCTGCTCCGGCTGCGGATCGCGGTCTACGACCGGTACCGCACCGGCGACCTCATCGCCCGCGCCACCGGCGACCCGGCGGTGATCCGCACGCTCGTGGCGGAGAGCGTCACCAACGCCGCCGCCGGCGCGGTCGGCGTGCTCGGCCTGATCACGATGATGATCTGGCTGGACTGGACGCTCTTCCTCGTGGTCGCGGGCCTGATCGGGGTGGCGCTGCCGGTGTTGCTCGCCGCCGTCCGGCGGATCCGGACCGCGTCCGGCGCCGCCCAGCGGGCGGACGGCACGCTCACCGCCGATCTGGAACGCGCGCTGTCGGCGATCCGCACGGTACGGGCCAACCGCGCCGAGCCGGTGGAGAGCGCGCGCATCGCGACCCAGGCCGGCCGGGTCCGCGCGGCCCGCCTGCGGATGGCCCGGTGGGACGCGGCCGCCGGGTCGGTCAACGATCTGGCGCTCACCGGCTCGTACCTGATCATCCTGCTGATCGGCGGCGCGCGGGTGGCCAGCGGCGCGAGCACGGTCGGCGAGCTGGTGGCGTTCATGCTGTACCTGACGTACCTCACCACGCCGGTGGGCGCCATCTTCCAGGCGGTCAGCGCGGCGCAACAGGGTGCGGGCGCGCTGCACCGGGTCAACGAGCTGCTGGCGCTGCCCCGCGAGCCGGCGCCGCTGGGCGCCGGCGCGCGAGCGATGCCGTCCTCGGACGTGCTGGCGCTCGAAGACGTCTGGTTCGGCTACACCCCGGACCGCCCCGTCCTTCGTGGACTGTCGCTGCGCCTGCCGGAGCGCGGGCATCTGGCGCTGATCGGACCGTCCGGAGCGGGAAAGTCCACTGTGTTCAGCATCATCGAGCGGTTCTACGAACCGGACCGCGGCCGGTTGCTCTTCCGCGGCCGGGAGGCGTGCGACGTGCCGTACGACGAGTACCGCGGCGCCATCGGCCTGGTCGAGCAACACTCCCCCGTCTTGTACGGCACGCTGCGGGAGAACCTGACCTACTCCGGCGCCCCGGTCGACGAGGACGACCTGCGGTGGGCGCTGGCGGTCACGAACCTCACCGAGCTGGTCCGGCGGCTGCCGCGCGGCCTGGACACCGAGGTGGGCGAGCACGGGCGGGCGCTGTCCGGCGGCGAGCGGCAGCGGCTCGCGATCGCACGGTGCCTGGTGGCGCGGCCGGCGGTGCTGCTGCTCGACGAGCCGACGGCGCACCTGGACCCGGTCAACGAGGCGGCGCTGACCCGAACCATCCGCGACGTGTCGCAGGTGTGCACGCTGCTCGTCATCGCGCACCGCTACGCCACGGTCCGCGACGCCGACCACGTCGTGCTGCTCCGCGACGGCGCGGTCGCGGCGCAGGGCGGCCACGACGACCTGCTGGCGACCGAGCCGTACTACCGCCACCTGGTCACCGCGGGTGGCGCACGTTCGTGATCGGGTCAGCGGACGGGTAGCGCGGTCGGGCCGGCGTTTCTCATGGAGCGCTTGACATCCCGGTCGACCCAGAGGAAGCACCGCACGCCCCGGTCGCCGCGGGTCCACTCGTCGCGGTCTGGTCCATAGTAGATGGTGCCGGCGCGGTACCCGAGCTTGGCGTCGTTGGGCACCTTCGCGAAGGCCGCCACCACGCCCCGGCAGCCCGCGTGCACGCGCGCCGCGTTCCGCGTGAAATCGGCGTACGGGGTGAGCGACATGCGCCGCCGCACCCATGATCAAGGCGTCCCTCACGTCGTTCTAGCGACTACAGGGACGCCTTGATCATGAGGAGCGCGGGGCGGTTACCGCGACGGCGGTGTAATGCATCGGGAAGCTGCCGCCGACCGCGTCGACCGCGTCGCCGAGACCGTCCAGCAGCTCCGCCAGCGTGGCCGGCGGGAACCCGCTGTGGCCGCCGAACGTGGGCACCTGCGCCAGCCACTCGTCGCGGGCGTAGGACCGTTCCCATTCGAAGCGCCACTGCTCCGGCTCGCCGAACGCGCCCACCGCCCGCATCCCGTCGGCCGCCTTGGTGAACATCACCGAGTACGTCGCCATGCCCGGCCACACCTGGCTGAAGACCGGCAGGTCGGGCAGCACCCGGCGGTAGACCGCGGCGAACGCGTCCGCCAGGTCGGGCGGAGGCTGGTGCACGTTCCAGAACACGGCGAGCCGACCGCCGGGCCGCAGCACCCGCGCCGCCTGGGCCGCGCCCGCGACCGGGTCCACCCAATGCCAGCTCTGCCCGGCGACGACCGTGTCGAACGTCCGCCCGGCGGGGTCCCAGGCTTCGAACGTCGCCTGCTCCACCGCGAGTCCGCCCTGGCGCGCGAACTCGGCCATCCGCGGGTCGGGCTCGACGCCGAGCACCGCGCAGCCGGCGGCCTGGAACTGCCGGGCCGCGATGCCGGTGCCGCAGCCGACGTCGAGCACGTCGGAGCCGGGGCTGCCGGCGACGATCCGCCGCACCAGGTCGTCGGGGTAGCGGGGCCGGGTCCGGTCGTAGCGTCCGGCATCCATGCCGAACGACTCCGCGACCTGCCGTTGTTGGTGAGGTTCCGGGACTATAGTGGGCATGCGCCCACTATAAGTGGGCACGTGCCCACTTGTCGACGAGAGGATCCGTGGCATGCCGACCGGGGTGGCGCTGCGCGACGTCCGCGCGCAGCTGTTCGACGCGGCGGAGCGCGTCCTGGTCCGGGACGGCCCGCACGCGCTGACCAGCCGCGCGGTCACCGCCGAGGCCGGCGTCGCCAAGGGCGTCCTGCACCGGCACTTCGCCGAGTTCGACGCGTTCCTCGCCGAGCTGGTCCTCGACCGCGTCAACCGGATGGACGCGCGGGCCGCCGCCCTCCGTGAGGCCGCCGGCACCGGCACCGTCGCCGGCAATCTCACCGGCGCGCTCACCGCCCTGTTCGAGTCGGTCGCGCTGGCCGTCGTCGGGCTCATCGCCGCCCGGGACGGCCTGCGCGCCCGGCTGCGCCAGGACCTGCCGGCCGGCGTACCGGTGCTCACGGAGGCCGCGACCATGATCGCCGGCTATCTCGCCGCGGAGCGCGACCTTGGCCGGATCGCGGCGGACGCCGACGTCGACACGCTCGGCGCCATGCTGATCGGTACCGGACACCTGCTCTTCGCCGGACGCGACGGTGACCCACCGGAGGCCGCGGAGGTGCGGCGGGTGGTGACCGCCGCCATCGCCGGCGTCACCCGGTAACCGCCCCATGATCAAGGCGTCCCTCAAGTCGTTAGAACGACGTGAGGGACGCCTTGATCATGGGGCGGCTCGCCCGAGGAAGTCCCGGACGGTCGCCGTGAACGCGTGCGGGGTGTCGACCCAGGGGAAGTGGCCGGCGTGCGGCAGCACCGCCAGGTCGGCGTTGCCCAGCAGGGCGGCCAGCTCGCGGACGGCCGCGCGGGTCGGCCAGATGTCGTGCTCGCCGACTACCAGCAGCACCGGCACCGCCAGCCCGGCGAGCCGCGCCGGCAGCGCCGGGTCCGGTGCGAAGCCGGCGTAGAACCCGTCCGTCGCCGGCCTGGCGAACTGCGCCGGCTCGGCGGCCGCCTGCGCCTGGGCCGCGGCGTCCCACCGCCCGTACAGCAGCGGCGCCGACAGCCACCGGTACCGCTCCAGTTCCTGCGGGGTACGGGCCTCGGCGTGCAGGGCGGCGACCGCGTCGGCGTACCACGGCTCGTGTGCCCGTCCGGCCAGTACCTCGTCGACACCCAGGTCGGACGGGATGCCGACCACCCGCAGGGACGGATCGACCAGCACGAGGTGGTCGAGCCGGTCCGGGTGCTCGGCCGCGTACAGCAGGCAGATCCCGCCGCTGGCCGAGTGCCCGAACAGGTCCATCCGATCCAGCCCGAGGTGGTCGCGCAGCGCCTCGACGTCCTGGACCAGCCGGTCGACCCGGTAGGTGGCGGGATCCGCCGGGGCCCGCGACCCGCCGGTGCCGCGGTTGTCGAGAAGGACCAGCGTCCGGTGCGCGCTGAGACCGCCCAGCTCACCCAGATACTCCACGGCCTGTCCCGGGCCGCCGGGCACGCACAGCAGGGGCGGCCCCGAGCCGACAGTCCGGTACGCCAATTCCGTGCCGTCCCAGGACCGAAAGCGCCGCATGCGAGCCGAGTCTGCCATCCCGGCTGGTGCATGATCAGGGCGTCCCCGTCGTCGTTGAACGACGACCGGGACGCCTTGATCGTGGAAGGGGGCGGCATGGGGCTCGCCGCATCGCGCGCGCTGGTGCGCCAGACGGAACGCTGGTTCATCCGGCACGGCGTGCCGTCCATGATCGAGGGGTACGGCTTCGTCCGGCACGTGCTCCCCCGGATGTTGCCGTCGCTGGCGTTCGTGACGCTGGCCAGCCTCGCCTGGCTGGTCCCGCTGCGCACCGCCGGCTCGGCGCGCTGGATCGTGCTCGGCGTGGTGATCGCGGTGACGCTGGTGGTGCGGGCGGCGGTCACCGCGGTCGTGCGGCGGCTGCCCCGCTTCTCCCGGGCCACCACGATCGCGATCCTCGCCGGCTACGCCGCGATGCCGGTCGCCGTACCCCAGCTGCAGCTGGCCGTCGACGGCGCCGTCACCCCACCCGGCGGCCGGGTGCTCGGCTCCCTGGGGTTCGTGGTCTTCTTCGCGGGCGCGTTCGTCGCCACGCTGCTGGCGACCACGTACGGCCTGGGCGCCCTGCTGCGCCGGGCGGTCCGCCACGCGGTCTACGACCTGCGCAACAGCGTGCACCTGCTGGGCCGCGGCCTGCCGGCGCTGCTGTTCGTCACGCTGTTCCTGTTCTTCACCGGCGAGTTGTGGCAGGCCATGAACCGGCTCGGCTGGTGGCGGCTCACGCTGGTGGTCGGGCTGTTCGCCGCCGTGACGGTACTCGCCGCGGCCGCCCGCCTGCGTGACGAGATCGGCCGCGTCGAGCACGACCTCAGCCCGCCGCGGCTGGCCGCGGCGTGCCAGGACACGCCCCTGGCCGAGATACCGGCGGCGGACCTCGCGCCCGACGGCCCGCTGCCCGCGGTGCCGCTGACCGGGCGCCAGGAGCGGAACCTGCTGCTCATGCTCGCCACCCGGCAGCTGGTGCAGGCGGCCGTGGTCGGCGCGGCCCTGTTCACGTTCTTCCTCCTGCTCGGCGTGCTGGTGGTCACGCCGGAGACGGCCGAGCAGTGGATCGGCGGCCCGCCGGTGCGCTCGGCCCTGCTGCCGGCCGTGCCGGTCGCGCTGCTGCGCAACGCCACGCTCTTCGCCGGCTTCGGGAGCATGTACTTCGCGGTCACCTCGATGAGCGACGCCGACCACCGGCGGCAGTTCTTCGCCCCGATCATCGACGAGGTCGAGCGCACGCTGGCCGTCCGCGCCGCGTATCTGGCCGTCCGCGCCATCGTCATCGGCCCCCATGATCAGGGCGTCCCTCAAGGAGTAAGAAAGACATGAAGGACGCCCTGATCATGACGAGCGCCATTATGCTCTGCGGGTGGATTGGTTCGAGCGTCGTGGCAGTGACGCGTACGGGAATTACGCCGACAGCGACAGCGAGCGCTGCCCCACCTGTTATGTGCCGATCGAGGCGCCGCATATGAAATCGTGCGACCGCACCGGAATCTGGCGCGGCGACGAAGAGCAGCCGGACGATCGCTGAATCAATCGGCGTCCGGAAACGTCAATCGGCGTCCGGAAACGGTGGCCGCGGCACTGGTGGATCCGAGGGGGCGACCGCGCGCGCGAAGCGGCCCAGGGTCGACACGATCCGCCCGCCGGGTCGGCCGTGCAGCGCCTGGTCGACCAGTTCCAGGATCTCGACCAGCGTGAACAGGCCCAGCACCGCGATCGCCGCGGCGCGCGCCAGGCCGAGCCCACCGGTGGGGATCAGCATGACCATGAGCCCTACCGCCAGCGCCAGGATCGCGACGTTGTAGCGCAGCCGGGTGCGCCGCACGAGGTACGCCCAGCAGTCGCGGTGGTGCCGCAACTCCCACGCGAGCACCCGGTGCCGCTCCGGATCGTCCGCGTCCGGGTACCACTCGCGCACCTGGCCGGGCGTCACCGCGTATCCCCGGGCCCGCGCGTTGAGCTGGACCACCTGCAGGAACAGCACCGCCGACGCGGCGAACAGGAGCAGCGCCGCGTCCGGGTGCCGCAGCGCCGGCGCGATCTGCGCGACGAGGGCGATCAGGGTGACCGCGAAGCCGGCGAGCAGCGGCGCCGCGACGCCGCCGAGGCCCTCGACGGTCGCGAACGCGCTGTACGGCTCAGGTGGCGGCGGCCATCCGGACGACCGGCCGCCGGGCCGCGCGCCGCTCGCCTCCGGCGCGGGCCCCGGACCGGAGGCGGGGCCGGAGGCGGGGCCGGGGCCGGCCTCCGGCGCGGGATGCCCGGCCGCCCCACCGCTCACGACGTCGCCATGAACGTCACGCCGCTGCCGCCGACGGCCGCGACACCCCGCACCGAGAGGTCCACGGCTTCGCTGAACGTGGGCGAGAACGTGCTGGTCGTGCGCCCGGTCGCCGTCGCCACCCCGGGTTGGCTCGTCTCGACCTCCACCTGCTGCCCCGGGAGGACCGCGTAGCTCAGCGTGGGGAGACGCGTGATCTTCCAGGAGATCGACACCACGTCGCCGTAGTAGCTGCTGTACCGGAACGGGCAGCCGTCGGGCGCCACCTCGCGCTGCTGGGCGCACCGCTCGAGATACGTCTTGACCTGCTGTTCGATCTGCTGGCGGGCGCTGTCGCGCAGCCGCGGCGTGAGCAGACCGCCCTCCTGCCCGCCGGTGTTCACGGTGACCGGCTCCGCCTCGACCAGCGGGTCGTCGGGCAGCCGCACCGTGTACGCGCCGGGGAAGGCGGCGAGCACGGTCTCCCGTCCGAGCAGCACCGGAACGCCGACCACGGTCACCGCCGACCCGCCGTCCACCGCTCTCATCCCCGGCCCGCCGTCGACCGCGACCGGCAACTCCCGGACCCCGTTGTCGATGTGCCAACGCCGCAGGGTGTGGTCCGGGCCGCCCAGCCGGCGGAGCGTGAGAATCTCGTCGTAGGGGGTGCCGGCGATCTCGTAGTGCACCTGCGCGGTCGCCCGGTCGCCGTCGGTCCGCACCTCGCGCAGCTCGAACCCGCTCGGCGGGGTGTAGTCGGCGTGCCGGAGCGCCCCGCCGGCCAGGGCCGGTTGGCTGGCCCGGTCGACGCTCATGGCGTGCACGCGCTCCCACGCGGCGTCCGCGTCGCGCTCGGCCAGCGCCGCGAAGTAGCCACGAACCGTGTCGTCGGGCCCGAAGAACGCCCACCGCACCACGAGAATCGGCGTCGTGAGCGCGAGGATCCCGAACACGACGGCGAGCAGCGAGATCAGCGCCGTCGGGGACGGCCGCGTGGGCAGCAGCGCCGCGCGCGCCTTGGGGTCCGTCGTGGTGATCTCCGGTTGGGTACCCGGAAGGGCGTGGCCGCAGGTGCGGCAGTAGCCCGCGGTGGGCGAGACGGCGGCCCGGCACCGCGGGCACCCCACCAGGGTCTCGGTCTGCATCGATCCCTCACCTGCCCTTGGCTGCCAGCGGTCTGGCGGTCAACGGATAGTCCTCGCCCTCGCGTTCGAGCTCCTCCAGCCGCAGTTCGGTGGGCGGGTGCGCGGCGCAGATCGCCTGGTCCCACCCGTTGCGGTTGCCGTCGAAGCCACGCTGGAGGCGCCCGAGCACGAGGCGCAGCCCGTCCCGGTGGCCGGTGAGCACGGCGCCCTGGTCCGCGCGGTACTCGGCCTGCCGGGCCTGCGCCGACTGCAGCGGGACGACGAAGTACCGCACGGACGCGAGCACCGGCCAGGCCACGGCGAGCGCGAGGAACCGCACGACGGTGTTGTCGAAGATCCGCAGGACGAGCGTCGCGGCACTGTGCGCGAGATAGAGCGGCAGCGCCACCCCGCGGACGAACAGCCCGGCGACGGCGTCCGCGTTGCGCCAGTGGACCAGCTCGTGGCTGAGCACCCCGGCGATGGGCACCGGATCATGGTCGAACTCCATCAGCAGCCCGCGCTGCACGACGATGTGCCGGGTGTGTGCGAACGCGTTCGGCACGCGGCCGTCGTCGATCAGGAGCCGGGGAAGATTGGGCAGCCCCAACCGCAGGCCGCACTCCCGGAGGATCGGCAGCAGGAACTCCTCCTCGCGGCGGCTCATCCGCCGCGCGCCGGCGAGCCGCAGTCGCCAGGACTCGAACGCGACGCCGTAGAGCGTGTAGAGGGCGCCGACGACGAGGCCGGTCACCACGTTGAGCAGCACCACGAGCACGGTGACCACCGGGTCTTCGGCGTAGTTCGACAGCCAGGGCAGGGCCAGGCCACCCGCCAACCCGCCCAGGAGGCCGAGGACGATGCCGGCGAGCGCGGCGAGCCCGCCGCCGCCCAAGGTCGCGAACTCCGCCATCACCTCGCCGATGATCGGCACGTCCTCCAGTACGTCGCCGGCCACGACCGCCCCGCCGACCAGGCCGATGACGCCACCGACCACGGCGAGCACGATGCCCAGCGCGATGGCGACCGGGAGGCCGAACCAGCCACCGACCAGCGCGGCCACCGTCGCCCGCCAGTCGCGCCCCATGCCGGCGATCAGCCACCAGCCCGTCGACGAGTAGCCCGCCGGCCGGTGCGAGAACAGACCGGGGCGGGCCGGGGCAGGTGCGCGGACCGGCGGCGGCACGGCCGGCGGCGGGGATGGCGGGAGCGCGCCGACCACCTCGGACGGCGCGGCCGGGAGGCCAGCCATCGCGACGGCCGGTGCGGCGGGCCTCGTGAGCAGGACCGGCGACGCGGTCACGTCGCAGGCCGCGCACGGCTCCGTAGCGGTGGCCAGTGCGGCTCCGCATTCTCTACAGCGCAAAGGGGGGTCCTTTCGCCAATGCCGAAATGCGGCCGGAGATCATTGACCAGGACCCGGCCGCCGTCGCGACGAAATAATGGAGTACGACCTTCTTGCCGTCAAGTAGGGGCTACGGCACCGCGAATACGTTTCATGTCGGTGTACCAATTCGCACCATGAAGAATGCCTTGATCATGGGAAAGTGTCGGCATTCCGACGGACCTTTCATGATCAGGGAGATTGCTTTTGCTCGTGGGCGCGTAGCTCGGTGTCCAGCAGGTCCATCGCCTTGAGGAACGCGGCCCGCTCCGCCGGGGCGAGCTGGTCGAGGACCCGGGCCAGCGGCTGGGCGGCACCGTCCAACCACTCGCCGACCTCCGCGGCCTTGTCGTCGGTGATCCGGACGATGGTGCGCCGCCGGTCACCGGCGTCGGCCTCGCGGACGATGAAGCCCGCGCGGTCCAGATCGGCCAGCACACCGCTGACCGTGGACAGGGTCAGATCGAGCCGGCCGGCGAGGGCGCCGACCGTCAGGGGCCCTTCGCGCAACTGCTCCAGGGCGGCCACGTGCCGGGGCGTCAACGGGATCTGGGTCTGCGGCGCGGCACGGTCCTGCCAGCGCCGCATGCCCCGCGTGATCTGCGGGATCAGCCGCATCAGCCGCAGGCACAGCGCGTTGTGCCGGACCGGCGTCCGGTCCCCTGCCATCGTGCTCACGCTCCCTTGACACCCGACGCGCACAGTCTATACGGTTCGGACAACAAATTAATTCGGATGGCCAAACCAAATTGTTGGAGGAGACGTGACAACTCCACGGCACGCCGCCCGGCTGGACGACGGCTCACTGACCGGCCAGTGGACCCTGGACCCGGCGCGCTCGACCGTGCACCTGGCCACCCGCAGCATGTGGGGCCTCGCCCCGGTCAAGGGCACCTTCGGCGAGCTGTCCGGCCACGGCACCCTCACCCCCGACGGCGAGGCCACCGGCACGGTGACCATCAAGGCCGCGTCGCTCGACACGAAGATCAAGAAGCGGGACGAGCACTTGCGCTCGGCCGACTTCTTCGACAGCGCCAACCACCCCGACATCGTGTTCACCGCGCAGCGGATCACGCGGGCGGGCGCCGGCAGCGTCACGGTGTACGGGTCGCTCCAGGTCCACGGCAGCGCGCAGCCGCTCAGCTTCACCGCCGCCGTGTCCGCCGCGGGCGACGAGGTGGGGTTCGACGCCGAGGTCGAGATCGACCGGTCCGACTTCGGGCTGACCTGGAACAGGTTGGGCATGGCGTCGATGAAGAACACGATCACCGTCCACGCCATCTTCACCCGCCACCCATGATCAGGGCGTCCCTGTAGTCGTTAGAGCTACTTGAGGGACGCCTTGATCATGGAGTGAGGGTGGCGTGGTAGGCGAGGCCGGCGGTGCCGTAGGGGGCCACCGTGACCTGGTAGCCGTGCGAAGTCAGCCAGGCGGTCAGGACCTCCTGGTGGTAGACCGAGGAGCGGAACCCGCCGGACGCGAAGTGCACGCCGGCCTCGTCGGTGGTCAGCGCACCCGGCAGGCCGCACGCCGCGTAGTACTCGGCGCGCACGGCCGCCGCGCGCGCGTCCGTGCGGTAGGTCAGCACCAGCGCGTCGGCGCCGGCGGCGGCCGTGGCGGCGAGCGCCCGGTGCGGTTCCGGCAGGTTGCCGAACACGTTGAAGGGGTACGCCACCAGCAGCGGCCCGGCCGGCAGCGCCAGTGTGCCGAGGTCGACCACGTCGGCGCGGACCGCCGCGCCGCCGGCCGCCCGGGTGGTCGCGACCGCCGCGCCGGCCAGGTCGAGGCCGAGGTAGTCCAGGCCCAGCCGGCGGGCCACCGGGAGCAGCAGGCTGCCGTCGGCGCAGCCGACCTCGACCAGTGCCCGGTATCCGCTCAGCACGGACGCCGCCAGCCCGCGCTCAAGATCCAGATGAGCGCGGACGGCCGGCGGCTGGGTCGCGATGATCGTCGACCAGAGGTGCTCGAAGGAGAGTGCGGCCTGGTCAGTAGACATGGCCGCCGAGCCGCGCCCCGCGGTCGGGGCGCAGCAGCGACAGGTTGCCGTCCTCGGCCGGTACCCCGAGGATCAACGCCTGCGACTTGAAGCCGGCGATATTCTTCTCCGGCAGGTTCACCACCCCGACGACCAGGGTGTCGAGCAGCTCCTCCGGCCGGTACACCGCGGCGGCCTGCATGCTCGACCAGCGCTCGCCGATGTCCATGCCGAAGTCGACGAGGACCTTGTAGCTGGGCGTGCGCGCCCGGGGGAACTCTTCGACCTTGACGATCCGCCCGGCGAGTATCTCCACTTTGGTGAAGTCTTCATATTGGATGGACACGCCCTTAGTGTGCCAGCGCCGCCCCACCCGCCGCGCGCGGCACGAGGCGCAGGATGACGTGTTGTTCGTGACCGGTGCCGTACTTGGCGTCGAACAGCGCGATCACGGTGGCCCGGCGCGCCGGATCGTGCTGGTCGAGGCGCGCGAGGTCGAAGATCCCCTCGCGGGCGCCCGCCACCGCGAGGCTCAGCTGCCGCGCGCCGTGGTCGGTGAGGTGGTCGAGCAGCGCCGAGCCGTCGACGAAGCAGTCGCCGTCGAGCCGCACGAAGTGGGCCTGGCTGCTGGCCAGGTCCGCCGTGCCGAGCCGCACGGTCAGCGCCAGCGTCATGAAGTCGTCGAGGCGGCGGGTGGTCGACTCGTTCCACAGGTCCTCGAACCGGCTGGCGACGAACTCCCCCAGCGGGCTGGACATGAACGCCTCGATCTGCCGGGCGTCGTAGGCGCGCACCCCCACCGGGAAGAACGAGATGAACGCCTTGTCGTCCCACCGGTAGAGCTGGATGGACGGCGACGCGTCGTACACCCGGACCTGGAGCTGCCGCGCGACCAGCGGGTCGAGCCCGCGGCGCAGATGGTACAGATGGCGCAGGTTGTCCATGATCAAAAGCGGCACCTGGGTGTGGTGCAGCTCCTCCGCGCGCTGCTCGGCGGCGGACGACTCGGGGTCGAGCAGCAGCACCCGGACCTCGACGCCGCGCCGCAGCGCGGTGGTCACCGCGTCGAGGAAGCGCTCCCGGTGCCGGTCCTCCAGCAGGCCGGTCCAGGTCTCCAGGATGTCGACCTCGACCGCCGCGGTGGCGATGTTGCCGACCAGCTGCTCGTGGTTGAGTGTGCGGTGCTCCTCGACGGCGTTGCGGCGCATGTCTTCGAAGATCGGGTCGAACACCACGAACGACAGCGCCACCATGAGCAGGCTGGCGCCCACGTTGACCATGATCTCCTGGCCGTAACCCGCCACATACGAGCCGCTGACCAGGGCCGCGATCCCCGCGACGGCCAGCAGCACAGCGAGGATCACCTGCCGCCGGCGAGAGCGCAGGAACCGCGCGACCGACGACATGCGAGCACTTTACTCAAGGTCGGCCGTGAGGCGGAGAAGGCGACCGGGCATGATTATGGAGTCGGGGTGGTTACTAGGAGGCGTGGTGACGGTGATGGTGGGTTCCGGGCGTTGTGTGGTCGCCGTGGACGGCCCGTCCGGTTCGGGCAAGTCCACCGTTTCCCGGCGACTCGCCCAGGCACTGGGCGCGCGCTATCTGGACACCGGCGCCATGTACCGGGCGGTCACCTGGGCGGTGCTCAACTCCGGCGTCGACGCGCAGGACGCCGAGGGGGTCGCCAAGGTCGCCGGCGAGATCGACCTGGAGATCGACACCGACCCCACCGCGCCGCGGGTCACGGTCGACGGCGCCGCCGTCGACGGCCCCATCCGGGGACCGGAGGTGACCGGCGCGGTGTCCGCGGTGGCGGCCGTGCCGTGGGTACGCCAGCTCCTGGTCGCGCAGCAGCGCAAGCTCATCGCCGAGGCCGGCCGCATCGTCGTCGAGGGCCGCGACATCGGCACCGTCGTGGCGCCCGACGCGGACCTGAAGGTATACCTGACCGCGTCCGCCGACGCGCGCGCCCGCCGCCGCAGCGCGGAGAACGCGGCCGACGTGGCGGCGACCGCCGCCGACCTGCACCGCCGTGACCAGCTCGACTCGACCCGCGCCGCGGACCCGCTGCAGCGGGCCGACGACGCGGTGACGCTGGACACCACCGGGCTGGGCATCGACGAGGTCGTGGCCCGCCTGCGCGCCCTGCTCGACGGACGGGTGGACGCGTGAGTCTCGACTCCCTCGAGCCGGACCAGGTGGTCACCGGCCCGCTGCCCGTCATCGCCGTGGTCGGCCGACCCAACGTCGGCAAGTCCACCCTGGTCAACCGCATCATCGGGCGCCGGCAGGCGGTCGTCGAGGACGTCCCGGGCGTGACCCGCGACCGCGTGCCCTACGACGCGCAGTGGGCCGGCCGGCAGTTCACCGTCGTCGACACCGGCGGTTGGGAGCCCGACGCGCGCGACCGGGCGGCGGCCATCGCCGCCCAGGCCGAAGCCGCCGTCGCCACCGCCGACGCGGTCCTGTTCGTGGTCGACGCCACCGTCGGCGCCACCGACGTCGACGAGGCCGCCGTGAAGATGCTGCGCCGCAGCGCCAAGCCGGTGCTGCTGGTCGCCAACAAGGCCGACAACAACAACATCGAGCTGGAATCGGCGTCGCTGTGGTCGCTCGGCCTCGGCCAGCCGTACCCGGTCTCCGCCCTGCACGGACGCGGCTCCGGCGACCTGCTCGACGCGATACTCGAAGCCCTGCCCGCCGCGCCCCCGGAGAGCGAGCCGGGCCCGCGCGGCCCGCGCCGCGTCGCCCTCGTCGGGCGCCCCAACGTGGGCAAGTCCAGCCTGCTCAACCGCCTCGCCCGCGAGGAGCGGGCGGTCGTCGACGCGGTCGCCGGCACCACCGTCGACCCGGTCGACAGCCTCGTCGACCTCGGCGGCGACACCTGGCAGTTCGTCGACACCGCCGGCCTGCGCAGGCGGGTCGGCACGGCCAGCGGCACCGAGTACTACGCCAGCCTGCGCACCGCCGGCGCCATCGAGGCCGCCGAGGTCGCCGTCGTGCTCCTCGACGCCAGCGAGCCCATCAGCGAGCAGGACCAGCGCATCCTCGGCATGGTCGTCGAGTCCGGGCGCGCCCTCGTGGTCGCCTTCAACAAGTGGGACCTCGTCGACGACGACCGGCGGTACATGCTGGGCAAGGAGATCGACCGGGAGCTGCGCCGCATGCCCTGGGCCATCCGGGTCAACGTCTCCGCCAAGACCGGCCGCGCCATCGACAAGCTGGCGCCGGCGCTGCGCACCGCGCTGGCGAGCTGGGAGACCCGGGTACCGACGGGGCAGCTCAACCAGTGGCTGACCGCGCTCGTGCAGGAAACCCCGCACCCGGTGCGCGGCGGCCGGGCGCCACGGGTGCTGTTCGCGACCCAGGCGGGCACCCGGCCACCGCGGTTCGTGCTGTTCACGACGGCGCCGCTGGACGCGGGCTACCAGCGGTTCGTCGAGCGCAAGCTGCGCGAGGAGTTCGGCTTCGAGGGCAGCCCGGTGGAGGTGTCGGTACGCCCCCGCAAGCGCCAAGGACCAGGCGGCCGGGGCAAACCCCACGGCTGAGGCGGGTGTGCGGTTCGGCGGCGGGGCGAGTGCGCGGCACGGGGGTGGCTGCGCTACGCTGTACCGGCTGCTCGCGGATCGCGGTCCGTTGAGGAGCATCGGGACGTGGCGCAGTTTGGTAGCGCACTTGACTGGGGGTCAAGGGGTCGTCGGTTCAAATCCGGCCGTCCCGACTTAATGAAAGGCCAGCTCAGCTGGCCTTTTTTGTTGAGTTTGACGAATTTTTGTGGTGTCGTGACACCTAATTTTGCCCGTACGGCTGTACGGTTTGGTTGATCGTCGCCGGGTTGCCTAGTTCTGCCGAACTCTGGGTGGGGCGGATGTCGGTGGAGTTCGAGGCCAACGAAACCGGCTTGAATGCCGGTTGAGCTGCGTTATGGCGTTGGACGGCCCCTGTTCTGGGCGTCAGATCCGGGCGAGTACCGGTCCGTCAATTACCTGTCGAGCTCACCGGGCTCTGGCCGGGACGACGTACACGTTCCACCTGATCGTCCGCTTCACCGACGGCGCCCCGCGCTCTGCCCCGTCGTCACGCGGCACCATCACCACCGCCCTGTCGGTGCCACCGGCGCGGCGAGCCTAACCCGGACCAACGCCGCGCCGTTCAAGACCGGGAGGAGCCGGTGCCCGCGCTCGCATCGACCCGCTACCCTCGGGCCCTGTGATATCTGAGCTGGCAAACGTCGTGGCAGCGGCCGGCTCTGCCGTCGCGGTCGTCGTCACGGTTGTGTTCGCGGTACGCCAGCTGCGCTCGGCGCAGAGCGCCAACCACACCCTCGTCGCGATCGAGCTGCTGACCCGGGACCGGTCCAGCGACGAGTTCCTGCGCGCCGAGGACTTCGGCTCAACGAGCTGACCGCCCGCTACCCGCCCGCTGTCGCCGTCAGCGACCTGCCGACCGAGGCGCGCTACCACGTGACGCGGCTGTCTCTTTACTACAAGCCTGGGTCAGATGCTTGCGTTCGCGGCGGTCGATCCGAGGCTTCTGATGGGGACCGTGAGCTACCGCTCACGGCAGGCCTGGCGCGTCCTGGAGCCCTACATCCTCGCCGAGCGCGCTCGGCGCGGCCAGACGTACCTGTCCCACTTCGAGCACCTCGTCCACATGGCCACGCATAACCCATGGGCCGCGGCCGTACGCGACCTCGACCTGAAACGCTTCGACAGCTACCCGGCCGAGCTCGGCTTGCAGGACAAGGGGACGACCTGACAGTACGCCGCGGCCGGTGTTTTCCACGGCCGCGGCGCGTCACTGCTTGTGTTGATGGTCAGGCGATCCGGTTGGCCGTCCAGCGCTGCGACGGCTCGGTGGTCGAGCAGTTACCCAGTGCCAGCCGGGCGCCGGCCCCCGCGCCGTTGGACTGTACGCACAGGCTGGCCGCTCCGACGGGCCGGATCTGGTACGTCACGTCCGAATGGACCGCGAACGTCCACCGCTGGGACTGGGTCCCGTTGCAGGTCTGCTGCACCACGAACGCGCCCGCCACGGCGGCGCCACCCTCGATGGCGACACACTTGAGGCTGTGCTGGCTGGTCAACGTGTAGTGGGTGCTACCGGGGGCGGTCGCGGCCACCCGCCACTGCTGGTTGATCTTGCCGTTGCCGGGCCAGTTGACGATGTTGGCGCCGTCGTTCTCCGAGAAGCTGTACAGGTCCATGGCCATGTGGGCGCCGTTACTGTCCACCAGGTCGTTGGTGAACATCAGCAGCGCGCCCGCCTCGGCCGCGCCGGCCGGTGCGGTGCCGCTGCCCGTGGTGACGGTCAGCGGCCGGGATTCCTCCGAGGTACGGACGGTGCCGCCGACGGTCACCCGGTGTCGGACCGTGTACGTGGCCGTGCTGCCCGGCGTCAGCCCGGTCACCCGCACGGTGGGCCGCCAGGCGGGGATCGTCGCGACCACCGCGCCGTCGCGCAGCAGCTGGAAGTCTTCGGTGAAGCTGCCGCCCGTTGGCGAGATGCTCGGCAGGAACGAGAGCGCGATCGAGGTGCCCTCCACGTCGGTCGCGCGCAGGTTCTGCGGTGCGAGCGGCGGGATCGTGGTCATCGCCGGCACGGAAGCGCCGTGTTGCAGGTACAGGCTGTGCAGGGCGGCGTTGAAGTGGGTCGGCAGGTACGGGCCCTGCGGGTTGACCGCGAAGTAGTCGTCACGGTTGCAGTCCAGCAGCCGCACCGCCAGCGGGTCGGGACAGGCGGTCGGGGTGTCGACCTGGCACAGCGTCTCGTTGCCGTCGCTGCAGTGCCCGCCCCTGACGAAGTTCGGGGCATTGGGCAGTACACCACCGAGCGCGTGGGCGAACTCGTGGGTCACGGTATGTCCGTTGAAGCAGGCCGGCTCGAACGTGGCCCAGATCGCCCGTTGGTTGTACAGGTTGTTGGTACTCGGCGTGCTGTCGTTGCCCACGTTGTCGTTGTCGACGCCGGCGCAGCCCCGAAAGTTCTCCGACACCACCATGTAGATCCGGTTGCCGGCGGCGTACCCGAGCGAGCGGAGCGTCTCCTTCCACACGCCGGTGTTGGTCATGCCCGTGGGGATCTGCACATGTTGGATGGTGATGTGGCACTCCCCGTACCGGTTCCGCGAGGTGTGGTAACGCAGCCACCGCTCGGCGCCGTCGCGGCGCGCGCTGTCGTTGACGTTGCGCTCGACCACCCACGCTGCGGCCCGGATGTCCGCTTCGCGCTCGGCGAAACGGCTGGTGCCCGGCTCATAGGCGTACAGCCACTGGATCCGATGCCCGCTGGTGCCGTCGTCGACGCACGACACCGGCGGTGCACCCGCCATCCCGCCCGGTGCGGCGGCGGCCGGTGACGCACCACCCACTGTGGACACGACCGCCGCTAGGCTGGCGACAGCCGTCAACAGCGCCGCCAATAGGCGGCGCGGACTGTTGTTCCCCATTCAGTTCTCCCCCGTGTATTGGTTACTTGGTGCGCGGCAGACGCTACCGGCGGTCACCGGACAAGGGAAGGCCCCGGATGCGGTCGTCCACAGTGAATCGAATATCGGCTCTGGTCACAGCGTCGAAGATCGCCGATGTGACCCAGCACACGCCTCGCAACCTGGCCGGCCGAGCACGGATCAGTTCCGGTACGAGCGAAGCTGCCAGAGCTGGAGCCTGTCCAGCCGAACGGATCCCCGCTCGGCGAAGACCTGCACGCCATCGCCGGCCGCGCCGGGGAACACTTGATCAGTGATCACGGCCTGCCCCTGGCCGCCGAAAACCTCCACAGAGGACCAATCCGCCAAGATGCGCAGCGTCACCTTGCCGTTCTGGGCTTCCAGCGGTGCGCGATGCACACCGGCGAAGTCCCGGCTGAAGTCGACGGCGCCGGACCGGGAGCGGTCAACATACACCTGCCTGGTCCGTCGGTCGTACCCGATGACTGTTTCCTGGCCCGCTCCGGTGTGGACCTTGATCCCGAACCGCTCCGCATCACCCACCGAGAAGGTCGCCTCGATCTCCACGGCACGGCCGCGGGCGATCGGCGACGGGGAATCCGCGGGGATGGTCAGGTTTTGCGCCGTGACCGGTGGGCCGTGGCGCAGCTGGTTCAGGCCGGGCACCGGCTGCTGGACCAGGCGTAGCTCGCCGCCGATGGTGCGCAGGCCCATCTCGCGCGGCACGCTCATCGCCCCCCGCCACCTGGAGGTGGGGATGATCCCGGCGTACTGCCAGTTGTTCATCCAGCCGATCATGTACCGCTTGCCGTCGGGCGCGCTGTCGAAGGAGATGGCGGCGTAGTAGTCCTTGCCGTGGTCGACCCAGCTCGCACGCTCGAGAACCGAACGTGCGGGCGTGTCGGCGGCGACGAAATGGTCTGCCATGATGTGGCCCCAGCCGCCGGTGTTGTTGTCCACCAGCTGGATGCGGACCTGCCTGCCCCGATAGGGCCGCAGGTCGAAGTGGGCCCAGTCGAGCACGCCACTGTTGGGCCCGGTGACGCTCTGTACGATGGCGCCGTCGACAAGCAGGTTGACCGAGGTTTCCGTGGAGACGGGCCTGGCCCGGGTGTCGGAGAGCACGACGTGGTCGAGGTTGATGTGGCCCCAGCTGCCGGTGTTGGCGTCGACGACCTCGATCCGGGCTGTCTTGCCGGCCAGGTCGCGCACGTCCCAGCTGGCCCAGTTCAGCGCCTCGGAGTCATTGCCGGTGGCCGTGCGCACCACCTTCCCGTCGACGACGAGGTTGGCCGCCGTCGGGTTGCCCAGGCTCATCGGGTGGTAGCCGCCGGCGATGAGGAAATTGAGGTACGCCTGGTCGATGGTGAAGGCCGGCGAGGCCAACGTACCGACCGTCGAGTCGCCCTCGACGTACGTGTTGACCAGGCCGTTGCCCAGCCAGCCGGACACTTGCTGTTGGCCGGGCAGCGTGCCGGTGGCGGGGGCAGCGCCGAACGCTCGGCCGGTCACCGTCCAGTCGCCGTAGCCGCCCTCGAAGTCGGCGAGGAGAGTGCCGGTAGGTGGCGGGGCTTGCGCCACCGCGTCTGGGTTGTGCGGGTGTTTGCCACCGCCGACGACGAAGTTGAGGTACGGCTTGCGTGCTGTGAACGGCGGCGAGGTGAGGGTGCCGGTCGGGGCGTCGCCGCCGTGGAAGCTGTTGGCCAGGCGCTGGCCGTAGAAACCGGTGACCCCGTGCTGGTTCTGCCAACCCCCAGCCGACGGACCGGGACCGAACGCGGTGCCTGTCGCCGTCCAGCTAGCGAAGTCCGTCGCTTCGAAGGCCTGCAGCACAGCGCCGCCGGGTGGCGTGTAGGAGCCATCGTCGTCCGGGGTGAACGTCCTGCCGTCGAAGTCGCCCACGAAATACTGGGTCGCCGAGCCGCCCTGGATACCACCGGGGCTCAAGCTGACGGTCAGCACCCACTTTCGCTTGTCGGTATTGCCGTCCACCGGTAGCGGGAACAGGTCTGGGCACTCCCAGACGCCGCCGGCCGCGCCGGCCGGGCCGAAGTCGCTGAGGTGCGTCCAGGACTTCAGGTCCTTTGAGGAGTAGAAGCGCACCTTGCGATCGGCGGCCAAGACCAAGGCCATGAGCCAACTTCTGGTTGGCTCGTACCACTGCACCTTTGGGTCACGGAACTCGCCTGAGCCGATGTCGAGCACCGGATTGCTCGCGTACTTGGTCCACGTTCGACCGCGGTCGGTGCTGTAGGCCAGCGACTGCGTCTGGCTGCCGCCGGCCCTGGCCGCACTGGTGTAGACGGCGACCATCGCGGGCTCGCCCGTCGTACCGAATCCGGAGGTGTTCGCGTGGTCGACGACCGCGCTCCCGGAGAAGACCATCTCCTCGTCGTCGTGACTGATGGCCAGCGGCAGTTGTTGCCAGTGCACGAGGTCCGTGCTGACCGCGTGGCCCCATGAGACGTTGCCCCATCCGGTGCCGTCGGGGTTGTACTGGAAGAACAGGTGGTATTCACCGTTGTGGTAGACCAGTCCGTTCGGGTCGTTCAACCAGTTGCGCTCGGGAGTGAAGTGGAATTGCGGGCGATAGGGCTCGGTGAAGGTCGGAGGGTCCTCGGCCTCTGGCTCGGGCAGGGGCGCCGCGGAGGACAACCCAGCCATGACCGCGGCGCTCAACGCCGCGACGGCGTACGTCGTGGCCAGTCGGTGACGCATCCTGACCTCCTGATCGTGGGCGGGTGTGACGGGTCGGCACGGGTGCCGGCTCCGCACGACAACGTTGTCGTTCCTGCCGTGGATGGCGAATCGCCTGCTGAACCAGTGGGTTGGCGAGCCGGATCCGGGAGCGGTGTCGCGAAGACATCGCCGGGCGCCACACTGGGTGCGCCGCTGCGACAACGTTGACGTTACGGCCGTGAAATCGATCGCGACAAGTCCTTGTAACATAACCGTAACCTGACGGGAGTGACGGCCACATGACGCAGGTTCCCGCGCGGCGCATCGAGCCCACCATGCGCGACGTCGCCGCCCTGGCCGGGGTCAGCATCAAGACGGTCTCCCGGGTCATCAACGATCAGGGCGGCGCCGGCGCCGATGTGGTCGAACGCGTGCGCGCGGCGGCCCATAGTCTGGGGTACCGGCCGAACCTGAGCGCGAGCAGCCTTCGCCGGTCCGACCGGCGGAGCGCGACCCTGGGCGTCCTATTCGAGGACCTGTCCAATCCCTTCGACGCCGCGCTGCTGCGCGCCGTCGAAGAGCGGGCCCGACACGATCGGGTACTCGTGCTTGCCAGCAGCGCGGAAGACGACATCGACCTGCAACGCGAACAACTCGAGTCCCTGGCCGGGCGACGGGTAGATGGCATGGTCGTCATGGCCGCCAGCGGTCAGCAGGACGACCTGCAGCGCGAACGTTCGCGCGGTACCCCGATGGTGTTGGTGGACCGCCCGCCGACCTTCAGCGACACCGACAGTGTCACCACCACGAATCGAGAAAGCTCCCGGACAGCGGTCCTGCAGCTCGCCGCGTACGGGCATCAGCAGATCGCCTTTCTCGGCGGCCGGGAAACCGTCTGGACCAGCCAGGAGCGCCGCATCGGATACCTCGAAGGGCTGGCCCAGGCCGGATTGAGGCTGCGCGACGAATCGGTACGCACGGATCTCAAGGGCGTCGACGCGGCAGAGCGCGCCGTCGCTGGCCTGCTCGACCTCACCAGCCCGCCCACGGCGCTATTCACGGCGCAGAACCTCATTACGGTGGGGGCCATGCGCGTGCTGCTCGCTCGAGGCTGGCAACACCGCATCGCGCTGATCGGCTTCGACGACTTCCCGTTGGCCGACATGCTGGACCCAGCGGTCACCGTCGTGCGCCAGGACGTACCCCTGATCGGTCGCACCGCTGCGAATTTGGTGCTCTCTCGCGTCGAGGGGGATCGGTCGCCGGCCGTACACGCGGTCGTCCCGGCCGAGCTCGTCCGTCGCGGATCGGGCGAGCTGCGGCCGCCGTCCTCATGAGACAGGACTATGGGCGCGGGTAGGGGCCGCTGCCGTCGGCCCCTACCCGCCTGGTGCCTACCGCCTCATCAAGGGAGCCCTACCTGCTCTCGTCGCGTCTGCTGAGTGGCCGGAATGTAGCCGTAGCCGAGTTGCTCGACGACGTAGCTGCGATTTCCACGGATGTCCAGCCGTAGTGTCGGCGCGAGCGTTCCACCGTAGACGGGAGCCTGCTCGCCGGGCTGGGTGAAAATCGTATCGATGAAGCTCTCCACCAACAGGTTCGGCATCACGTAGTGCGAGTACTGCTGCAGGCGCTGCTCCGGTGGGTTGCCCAGCACCAGAGCGCTGGCGTTGAGCGGTTGGTAGTTGCTGCGCAGCGAATCGCCGACGAACCCATACACGCCATCGGGGCCGGTGAGGCCGGGAGCGAAGGTGAACGTGTGGCTGATCGTGAACAGATACACTTTGCCGTTGCGGAAGACCAGGTGCGGCCGTTCGGTCTGCTGGTTGACGCAGTTCGCCGACAGGATCGGCGGGAGCAGGCGCCAGCTGCGCAGGTCGCTGCGGGTCGCCTCCATGAGTCCGATGTTGCCGGTGTAGAAACGCGACTCCGCCGGTACAGTGTGCCCCGGTGGCAGCTTCCCGAGGTCCCGCTCCCGGCACTGGTAATCGCCCGCCACACCGCCGGTGTTGCCCTCGAAAAGGATGTACGTGCGGTCGTCGTCGGGGTTGCGGAAGGCGAACGGGTCACGGAAGGCGTAGATGATCGGGCCCGCCTGAGACTGTTCGAGCGTCTGGTAGAAGCGCCCGTCCGCCTCGGCGATGATCTTGTGGTTGCGGAAGCCGGTGAACCACACAGCGCTGTCGTTGGCGTGGATCTGCCCCGTGGCCGTGGCGAGGCGTTGCAGGGCGTCGTTGGGGTCGATGCCGCCGTTGTCGCGGCCGGAGGCGGTGTAGAAGGTCTGTACCTCGTTGCCGTCACGCAGAATCGTCGAGCCGGCCCACTCCCGTGAACCGAATGAGGTGTCCGCCGGGAACAGATGGCCGCCGTATTTCCAACTCTGCCCGTCGCGTGAGTAGAAGAAGCCGATACGCGCCTGCCAGTGCCGGTCACCGAAGAAGATGTTCCGGGGGGCGGTCAGCGAGAAGATCACGTGCCAGCCCTTGTAGGTCACCACGTTGGTCGACAGGTTCGTCAACGGCCAGGTATCCCAGATCCACACCTCGTTGGTCATGACCGGGAAGTCCGCTGGAATGAGCGGGCTCGTGTTGGTGGCGTTCGATCGGACCTTCAACGCGTCGGCGCGCTTCCAGGTCGCGGTGACGTTGTCCCGAGGGGCGTAGCTGGCCCCTGCGGGGGTCTTAGCCATGACCGCCTCGGAGGGGGCGGCCGAGGCCCCTGTCGGTACGGCGGCCGCCGCACCGACGAGCAGGGTCGCGATGAACGCGCCCAGGGGTCTCCTCCAGTTACTGACGTTGATCTGCACCTGTGCCTCCCTACGTACGGAACGGATGCGCTTACCCCCGAATTCGCGGTGGAACCCAACCTTGAAATGGCAAGCCGCTGTCATTGGAGGACCGGCCGCCCAAACGCGGATTTAAGCGCTTCCCCGTCGCGCAGGACGTACCGCCCGGAATGCTTACTGCACATTCCGGCTGTCTAGTCAGGAACCGGTTGCGTCAGGCCCTGTACGCCTCTGTGTCACCTCTCGGCATTGACACCCTCCCCCAACGCCCTCGTCATATCGACGGATTGTCATGATCCACCCGATCGGAACGTACTACCGGGGATGAGCCGAGTAAATAGCGAAGGAGTGGACAGATCGTTTCACGATCTTCACATCGCGCAAAGTTCAACTAGTCCTCGGATGCATGATCCACAAGTTGCCCCGTGGGCAGCCAAAAGGCCTCGGGTTGGAGGGTCTTCATCCTGGAAAAGGGTTGATTTCTATTGATGTCTGTTTGCGTCAGGGCGATCACGGTGTGGCATTGCTACGGCACAGAAGGTGAAGGCCGACAGCGTTGAGGTACGCATGGCCCTCCCCGCCGGCCCCAGTCTTGACGCCACCATCAAGAAGGGGTGCACGACTATCGGCTTTCGATTTGCGACAGCCTGCATGTTCGATATGCGGAACCCTCGACGTTCTATTTGCGGCGAAAGGGCGTACCGGGAGGGCGTCTGTACATCCAGGTTGACCTCACGCAGTGCCTCGACGACATGCTTGCGGGAGCGGAAGGTCTGGGACACGTCGACCATCTTGATCATTGGTGCCTCTCACTTCGCGGTGTGGTTGTCTGGACTCTAGGTTGAGACGGGCATGGATGTCCCGTCCGGTGCGCGAGGGGGTGCCATGTGCGGAATTGTCGGTTGGGCGGACTTCGACCGGAATCTCGCCGCGGAGTACGCGATCATCCGCGCGATGACCGCCACGATGGCGCTGCGCCGGCCCAATGACGAGGGCGTCTGGCTCGATGAGCGGATCGCGCTCGGGCACCGGCGGCTGGCCGTCATCGACATCCGCGGCGGCGTCCAGCCGATGACCGTGCAGCGCGACGGCACCGTGGCCGCCGTGCTCACCTACAGCGGCGAGGTCTACAACTTCCGCGAGCTGCGCACCGAGCTGCGCGGGTACGGCCACACGTTCCGCACCGACAGCGACACCGAGGTGGTCCTGCGCGCCTATCTGCAATGGGGCGACTCGTTCGTCGAGCGGCTACGCGGCATCTTCGCCTTCGGCCTGTGGGACTGCACGCGCGAGCGGCTGGTCCTGGGCCGCGACCGGATCGGCGTCAAGCCGCTGTACTACCGGCCGACCGCGCACGGGGTGCTGTTCGCCTCCGAGCCGAAGGGGATCCTGGCCCATCCCGGCGTGACCACCGAGGTCGACGCGGACGGGGCTGCGTGAGCTGCTCACACACTTCAAGTCGCCCGGCCGGACCCTCTAGCGGATGGCGGTTTGGCGTCGAGACCGGGCTACTGAGGGACTGTTCTGGGAGCGCCGAGACGATTTACCGGGTCGGGATGGTTCGCCACAGGTCGCAGTGGTGGCGGGTGGACAGGTCGACCCGGCCCGGGAAGCCGGTGCCGGATTCCAGCGACTGCGCGTACGGCCGGGGATCGCCGGCCCGAACGGGCTGCCACCGAGGCAGTGTGGCCCCGTTCGGGTTGCCCGAGCGGGCGAAGTTGGACCAGTAGCCGATCATCTGGTTCGCCAGTTGTTCCTGCGCCGGGGTCGTCAGCAGGTGGTAGCCGCCGAGGTCGAACAGGTAGGCCAGTTCGTGCGCGTGCGCCGCGCCGAGCGGGAACCCGGGCGGAGCCGGGAGCAGCGCCGGTGCGGTGCGGTCGGCGAACTCGAACGCGTACGTCGGGGCCCGGTTCGCCAGAAGCTTGTTGCCTTGCAGGGTCGGGCACGCCCACGCCCGATCGGTGGCCACGGCGCCCCAGGCAGCGGCGGGTGACTGGTAGTCGCCGGTGGGATAGCGCGCCGCGATCTTCGCGGCGTCAGCGCCGAACGAGTCGGCCAGCAACGCCTGGTACGCCGGCTCGGTGAGGTGGCCGGCGGCTTCGAGGGCCGCCGCGGCGCCGTTGGCCTCGTCCCGGGTCCCGCCGGACAGCAAAGGCAGCCGGTGGACGTTCCCGGCCCGTACCGCGTCGGCTGGATTGACCGGCAGCAGATGGTTGCCATAGGTGGGAGCGTTGAATGGCAACGGCGAGTGCAGCAGCTGCTCGACGTTCTTGCCGCGCAGGCAGTCGACCGCGTCGGCCGGGTCGGTGCAGTCCAGCTGGTTGGCGGCCTCGGTGGCGAAGACGTTGGCGTCCTCAGTCGAGAGGTACGGCGTGAAGCCGTCCATGCCCACGTACCACGTGTTCTTCGTCCAGTTCAGCAGGCATGAGCCGCTTTCCATGACGGCCTTGTCGAATCCGCCTTTCGCCTTCGGCGAGGTGAGCAGCGCGCAGATGCTCATCGCGCCCGCGGACTCGCCGGCGGCCGTGACGTTGCGCGGATCCGCGCCGAACGCCGCCGCGTTGGCCCGAACCCACCGCAGCGCGGTGAGCTGGTCCAGCAGGCCGAACGTGCCGCCGTCGGGTAGGCCGGGGTACGCGAGGTTGCCGAACACGCCGAGCCGGTAGTTGACGGTGACGACGGCCACGCGGCCCTTGGTCGCGAGCCGTTTCGCGTCGTAGGAGGAGCCCGCGCCGCTGGTGAAGCCGCCGCCGTGCAGCCAGACGATGACCGGCAATGGCTGGTTGGACGTGCCGGCGGGCGTAGTCACGTTGAGATACAGGCAGTCCTCGTTAACGCTGCCGTCCGTGACCTCACCGTTCGGGGTCTGCGGGCACGGGCTGGCCGGCTTCGACGCGTCGCGGACGCCGCGCCACGGCCGTGCCGGACGCGGCGCCTTCCAGCGCAGGTCGCCCACCGGCGGTGCCGCGAACGGGATGCCCTGGAACGTGCGGACCCCATCCGCCGTGACACCCCGCATCAGGCCGTGGTCGGTCGCGACGACGGTGACGGAGCTGGCGGACGCGGGCGTCGCCATCGTGCCGGTCGCGAACGCTGCTGCCACGAGTACACGTATAAATCTCGATCGCATCGGTTCAGCGTCGCCGTCGGGCCCGCCGGCCGCATCGTGCATCGGTGAGGGTGCGCACCAACTTTGGTAGGTATCACCGGCGAGGACTGAAACGACATTCGCACTCCCATCGGCACGACAGCGCGTTGCACAGATTCGTCGCTGTTGTGCGGATCACTGCGTCACCGCGGTGTCGGCGGGGCCCTGGACGGCGCCCATGAGCGTGCGGACCACGAGGCGTAGCACCTGGTGCCGGGACGTGCCGGTCTCGGCGAGGTAGGTCCAGGCCGTGTACAGCTGGGACCACAGCACACCCTGGCCACGGCCTGCGACGCCTTTATGAGGGACGTACAGCCCTTCGTGGTGGCGGACGCGGTGGCCGACTTGAGCGCCGGACAGCACCGCATCGCCCTGCGGTACGCGGCGACCCGCTGTGCCGTTGTCACATCGACCGCCGCGGCGCTGCATGACCTGCTCGGCACATCAGCCGCGGCACCGCGCCGATCGGGGGTAGGGGCGTGACGCGTTTCGTCGTCGCTGGCGGCGGGGTGGCAGGTCTGGCGGCAGCCCTCGCCCTAACTACCCACGGCCATCGGATCGTGGTGCTCGAGCGCGGGCCGGAGTTCACGGAGATTGGCGCCGGCATCCAATTGGCCGCCAACGCCTTCGACGCCTTGGACCGGCTCGGCGTCGGCGCGCGGGTTCGCCACCGCGCCGTCCACGTCGACGAACTACGCTTCATGGACGGGATCACCGGGGACCGGGTGGCGGGCATGCCGCTGCGGGAAGCCTACCGGCGGCGGTTCGGCAACCCGTACGCCGTGGTCCACCGCAACGACCTGTACCGACCGTTGCTCGATGCCTGCCGGGCGGCCGGATCGGTTGAGCTGCGCGCCGGCGACGCGGTTGTCCGGTACGAGGCCAGCGCCGCCGGTATCGCCGCGGTCCTCGCCAGCGGGGGCACAGTAGAGGGTGACGCGTTGATCGGTGCGGACGGCATCCGGTCCGCGATCCGGTCACAGATGCTCAGCGACGGGCCGCCGCGACAGATCGGGCACACCATCTACCGCTGTCTCGTCCCGATGGCCGAGGTACCGGCCGAACTGCGCTGGTCTGCGGTGACGCTGTGGGCTGGGCCAGGCTGGCACGTCGTGCACTACCCGATCGCCGGCAGCCGATATCTCAACCTAGCCGCCACCCGCGTCGAGGGCGCCGGCCGGGCAGCCTCCGGCACACCGTTAGCGGCAGCGCAGGTACGCCTGCGGTTTCCCGGCCTCGCTGCCACGGCGCGGCGGCCGCTGTGCCTCGGCAACCAGTGGCGGGCGTGGAGGGTATGCGACCGTGCACCCGCACCACAGTGGACCGACGGTCGCGTGGTGCTGATCGGGGATGCGGCGCATCCGATGGTGCACTACGCCGCGCAAGGCGCCGCGATGGCTCTCGAGGACGCCGTGCTCCTCGGCGACCTGATTAACAGCTCAGCTGCGGACCTGCCGGCGCGGTTCGGGGAGTTCGTCGCCGCCCGCCGGGACCGGACCGCGCGCACCCAGCTCGTGGCCCGGCAGATGGGCACCCGGCTCTACCACCCGGCCGGCGCCGCCGCGACGGCCCGTAACGCGCTGCTTCGCAGCCTCTCAGTCGACGACCTGTACGAGAAGGTCGCTTGGCTTCACGCGCCGGAGCGGTACGCGAAGCCCTCACGTCGCACCGCCCGCCTGGGCCTGCGATGTCATCGTCCACGGTTGTCGGCTTCTCCGTCGGCGCCGAGCTGTTCGAGGATCTCGGAGACGTCCCGAACGACTGGACAAGTGAGGACCTCCGACCTGCCCACCGGCCCGTGCCGCGGCGCACGGTGGGGGGCATGACCCGTTCTTTCCTCGAACCGCTCTCCGATGCCGCGCAGTGGGCGCTGCGCGCCCCGTCGGTTTCCAATCCGCAGCCGTGGCTCTGGCGCATCGCGCGCGGCACACTGCAGCTGTACGCGGACCGGGACCGCCAGACTGTGCGTCACCGACCTGGACGGACGGCTGCTCACGATCAGCTGTGGCGCGGCGCTGCACCACGCCCGGCTCGCCCTGGCCGCGGCCGGTCACCAGATCGAGGTCACCCGGTTCCCAGACCCTGACCGCCCGGACCTGCTGGCTCGCATCCAGGTCACCGGCCGCCACGCCGAGCCCACGGGAGATCGCGCTCAGCGGCGCCGTGCCGTTCCGGCGAACCGACCGGCGCGCGTTCGGCGAGACCCCGGTGCCGCAGGAGGCACTGCGTCACCTGCGCGAGGCGGTCGAGGCCGAGGGCGCTTTCCTGGACGTGGTCCACCCGAACCAGATGCCGATGCTCGCGGTCGCCACGATGCGGGCGGCGGACGAGGAACTCGCCGATCCCGCGTACCGGGAGGAGCTGCACCGGTGGACACACCGTCCACCGTGGAGCGGAGACGGGGTGCCGCCGGGCACAGCGGTTCGGCCGGCGCCGCGCCGGGTGCAGGTCCGTGACTACACCGGCGGTACGGACACCGGCCTGAACACCGGCCCCGGCAGCGACCACGGCGCCCCCTACATCGTCCTCTTCGGACGCGGCGACACCCCGGCCGCCTGGCTGCCCGCCGGTGAGGCGCTGTCGGCGCTGCTGCTCACCGCCGTGCTGGCCGGGCTGTCGGCGGCGGCGCTGTCCGACGTCATCGAGGCGGCCTGGCCGCGCCAGCTCATGCGGGGCCTGCTCGCCGGAGTGGGCGAGCCGCACCTCGTGGTGCGCGTCGGCATCGGCCCGGACACCGACGACCTGCCGCGTCGCCGCGACATGAGCCCCGGGACGCCATCGAGATCGCGGATGAGGACCAACGAACATGATCATGACCGGTGATTACGGCGTACCAGCCGAGATCGCCCGCTCCCCGAGCAGCCACAAGGAGGTCGCACGGCGACATCGCGTGACGACCGGCAGCGTGTGGCCGGCAGGGAAAGGCAGACCCTAGGGCAGTTGGTCGGCCGGGCGCACCACTCTACCGGGACCTTGCCCGCCGGCACCCGGACGAGGAACACTCCGGCGCTCCCCCGCCGCGTTCTATGGGCGCCTGTCGTTGCGGTGGTCGGCACATAGCGAGCCGGACGTCGCGGCCGGGGGCCTTCAACTGCCGGAGTCGGTGGCTGCGCGTCCGGACGCCGGCTCCTCGCCGCCGAGGTCGAGGCGGAACGGCGGGTACCGGTCGGTCATCAGCGTCACGTAGGCGACCACCCGGTAAATCCACCGCGCGAACCCGACCAGCAAGTCGAACAGACCCATTGGATAGCGGCCGGTGAACAGCAGCGCGACGGCGACGATCAGCACGAAGACGGACAACAGGCTCATCGACCCGCGTGCACCGCCACCGTCGTCCCGGTACGCCCACCAGGCACCGCTGGTCAAGGCGCCGATGATGAGGATGTGGGGAATCGCCAGCAGCCACTTGACCAGCGGCAGCCACCGGTTCAGGTCTTCCGGGTAGGTGACCCGGAGTCGGGCCGGGTAGTCCGGCACGTCGGCGAGGGTGAACGGCGGATACCGGTCGGTGCCCAGCGCCTCGTAGCCGTAGTAGGACACCCGCCAACTCCACCGCAGCACGCCAACGTTGAACTCGAACAGCGCACGCGGGTAGCGGGCGGTGAACAGGATCGCGAAGAACGCCACGATCGTGAGAACGGCGAACACCAGCCACAGCACGAGGAGCACGATGTAGTGCGGGATCAGCAGCAGCCATTTGACCAACCACAGCCACCGGCGCAGCGGCTGATCCAGCCAGGCCCGCACGGTGATCGGGTACTCGGTTACCGCGGCGGAATCGGGCGACGAGCTCATGCCGGCCTCCTCAGCGCGCGCCAGCGCTGCCGCGCATGCGTCAGCCTATGCTCGCCAACGGAGTCGGCGTACCCGAACACCAGGATTGGGTGGCTGGACGGCGGTTGGCGCATGCGGTCCAGCGACACCGGCTGCGGTAGCCGGCGGCTAACGCTGGGCGCGCATTCCGTCTTTCTTTCGCCGGGCTCACGCGGTCCTGCCCGGCCCGGCTCGAACGCGGCGCCGGCCGTATCCAGGACCGCGGCGTGTGTAGCCGCTTCCACCAGGGCGGCACCGTCTCCTGGACCTCTTGGCCCCGCCAGCCCAGGGCCTCGTAGAAGGCCCGAGCGCGGGGCAGGTCGCGGACGCCGAGGGTGATCAGGCTTACGCGCTATTCCATGCCGCAAACGCTAACCTCCCGGATCAGGGCGAGGTCGACGTCCAGCGGACCGGGGGCGAGTTGTCCGGGGTGAAGCAGCAGGTGGCGCCGGTGACGATCGTGTCGCGCAGGTACGCCGCGATGGTGGGCTCCTGCTCGGCGATCTCGTCGATGGCCCGCTTGATCGCCTGCCGTACGGCGGTGCGCGCCCGCTCGCCCGGATCGGCGAAGGCGCGGGTCCTACCGCCCTTGCCGGTGACCCGCCGCAGCTCCTCGACCAGGGCGTCGAGCTCGGCGCGCAGTCGGTCGGCCCGCTCGCGGTCTGCGCGGTCGTCCGCCCGCTCGATGGCCGCCGTGAGCTCCCGGACCCGTGCGCGGTACTGGGCCTTCGCCCGGTCGTCCAGCACAGGCTGGGCCGGCGCGGCGACCACCGTGTCGCCCTGCTCACTGGCGAGCTGGAGGGCCGTGATGGGCCGCCCCGGATTGGTCAGCAACCGGGCCAGGTACCGCACGCCCCGGCGGTTCGACACCGTCGCCTGCCGGTGGCCCATGGTGAGCGTCCACCGCTGGTCGTGGCGGTCGATCGTTCCGATGTGGACGGTGAGTTCGTGCAGCCGCCGGCTCCAGGTCTCGGCGTGCGCCGCCATGTCCATCGCCTTCGCCTCGTCCACGGCGTTGGCCAGCAGCGTCGACGCGCGTTCGCGGTCGCCGTCCCGCCCGCGCCGCAGGTACGCGGTCGCGAGGTCGGCCATCGTCACGGCGGTGACCGGCCGGTTGCCGAGCCGGCGGTTGGCGGTGAGCGCCTGTTCCAGGTGGGTGACGCCGTCGTCGACGTCGCCGGCGGTGAGCGCGGCCAGGCCGAGCACGCGCCGCGCGGACCCGAAGCAGGTCACCGCGAGCGACGGCATGATCGGAAGGTCCGCGAACGGCTCGACCAGGTCGTACACCTCCCGGGCCCGTCCGGCGTCGCCGAGGAGGTACGCCGCCTCCGCGATCGCGAGCATGCCGGCGAGCCACGTGCTGGAGTCGGGTAGCGTGGCGAGGCCCGGCTCCGCCAGCCGGTCGAGCAGCACCCGAGCCTTGTCTGGCTGCCCGGACCGGGCGGCGAGCATGGCCACGGTTGCCTGGAAGCCGAACTCCGCCGGGTTGAGGGTCGGGGAGTCGGCGATCCCCTCCACGGTCTCCAGCATCTCGGGGTCGCGCCCTTGCAGCCAGCGGATCGTGGTGAGGTGGACCCCGAGGTAGCCGAGCGCGTCGGCGTCGCCGGCCTCGGTGCCGAGCGCGAAGCACGACTGCGCCCGCTCCTCGGCGTCAGCCAGCCGGCCGGCGCGGACCAGCAGCATCACCTCCATGGCCGCCACGATGAAGAGCACGCTCAGGCAGCCCAGGGTGGCCGCGCGTTCGCGCAGGTCGGCCAGGACGCGCGGGGCGCGGGGGTCGCCGAGGTGGAAGAGGTCGACGGTGCGCCAGCAGAGCCCGATGAGCGCGAGGAAACCCTCGCCGGCGGGGGCGGCCACCGCGATCAACTCGTCGGCGAGGGCGAGGCGGGCATGGGTGTGCCGGGCGGTGAGCATGGCGTGGTGTACCAGCGACAGCGCCTCGGCGAGGACCTTGCCGTCGCCCAACCGGCGGGCGTCGTCGAGGACCGCGAGCACCGGCTCGACCGGTCCGCCCCGGTAGACCTTCTCGACCGCGAGCCGGACCAGGAGCCGCTGGCGTAGCCCCGGCTCGCTGTCGTCCAGCCCCGCGAGCGCCCGCCGTTGCAGGCCGATCATCCGCTCCCAGTCGATGTGCGTGCGGTGCTCGTTCACCCACACGCCGCCAAGGCCGAGGGTGGCCTTGGCGAGCGACACCGCGTCGCGCTCCTCCCTCGCGGCGCTGACGGCGCGCTCGAAGAGCGGGCGCGCCTGCGCCAACCGGCCACACAGGAGCGTGGCCTCCGCCCACTCCACCAGCAGCTTCGCCACCGGATCGGTGAGGCCCGCCGGCTCGTACGCCGCGGCGGCCGAGGCGAGCAGCGCGCAGGCCCGCTCGTAGTCGAAGCCGGCGATCATGGCGCGGGCGGCCTCCCGGCACGCCGTCACGGCCGTCTGGGCATCGGCCGTCGAGCGCGGCGCCGCCCGCAGCGCGTGGTTGGCGCGGCGGGCCAGCCGGGTCGAGTCGCCGGGACCGGTGGGGACGATCGTCGCGGCGGCCCGCGCGTGGGCCGCCTGGCGCTCGGCGCCGCTCAACAGCGCGTGAAACGTCTCCCGTACCAGTTCGTGACCGTACGAGAAGCGCTGCTGCCCGTCGTCCTCGCGAGCGATGAGTCCGGTCTGGACCGACTCCTCGATCGCGTCCCACACCGCGGCCCGCGGCGCCGCCGACACCGCGGCGGCCTCGGCCACGAGCGGGCTCGATCCCAGCACGGCGGCCCGGCTGAGGATCGCCCGGGTGGACCCGCTCAACCGGTCGACGGCGCGGGCGATCTCGGCCCGGACGCCGCCGCCCCCGTGACCGCCGCCGTGACCGCCCACCGGGTCGAACCCGGCGGCGGCGACGCGCTGGAGGTGCAGCGGGTGCCCGTCGGTCAGCCGCAGGAGCACCAGAAGCAGGTCCTCCTCGATCTCGGCGTGGCCGTGCGCCCGCAGGAAGTGCGCGGTCTCGGCCAGGTTGAAGGAAGTCAGGTTGACCGGCGTCGCGTCGCTCGCGATGTCCAGGTGAGGTGGTGTGTCCGACTCCCCCGGCCGGCGGGCCAGCAGCAGGACGATGGGCAACCGGACCACGCGCCGGGCGACGAACCGGGTGAGCAGCAGCGCACCCGTGTCGGCGAGGTGGGCATCGTCGATGACCACTAGCAGCGGTGCCTTGGCGCACGCCTCGGCGAGCCGGTCGACGACGGCGGTGAAGCGCGCGAACCGCTCCGGCTCGACCGCCGACCCGCCCCGGTCGTCGACGAGCAGATCGGCGGCCGTAGCGTCGCCCAGCTCGCGCAGAATGGCCTGCCACGGCCAGAGCGGCGGCGCGCCCCCGTCCGGCCAGCAGGTTCCCCACGCGACGACGAATTCCCGGCCGCTAGCGCGGATGGCAACCTCGCGGCAGAACCTGGTCTTACCGATCCCCGCGTCGCCGGCGACGACCACCACCGCGCCGTCCCCGCGCTCCGCCGCCCCCATGGCGTCACTCATCATGCGCAATTCACCGACCCGGCCTGCGAAACCCACGGAACCGGGCGCGTCCCCATTCATGCCGACGAGTGTGTGACACGGCGTGTCACACCCACCACCGAAAACGGCACGCGGATACCAGACAGAGGCAGGAAGTCGCGCAGCCGGACGGCGGCGCGGCCCGGAAGATCAGGAGAGGTGATTTTCTCCCATGAAAGTAGCGAACCTGCTGGCGAGGGCGGTCGCCATCGGATGCGTGGCGGGCGGCAGCCTGCTCGTCGCCGTCCCGGCGGCGCCCGCCGTCGAGTCCGCGGCGCCGGCTCCGCTGGTCGCCAATCTGACACGGGTGTCCGCGACGAGCGCGAGCAACTCCGTGAACAAAAGCGTCACGGTGTCGTGCCCGGCCGGGCTCGTGGTCTACGGACCCGGTGGGCAGCTCACCGGCGGCGTCGGCAACGTGGTGCTCGACGCGGTGATCCCCAGCACGACGACGGTGACCGCACGCGGCGTCGAGAACGGCGCGTACGCCACCAACTGGACGGTCACCGCCTTCGCGGTCTGCGGTTCCCCCACTACGAACCACCAGGTGGTCAGGTTCGCCAGCGCGACGAACGGGACCACACCGAAGAACGCCCAGGTCGACTGCCCAGGCACCACCAGGGTCTTCGGCACCGGCTTCGCCATCACCGGTGCGGCCGGGCAGATCTTCCCCGATCGGGTGTCGCCGGACAGCAACCTCAACCTCGTGGTGGCGCGCGCCGCCCGGGACGTCGACAGCACGTCGACGGCGACCTGGAACATCGCGGCGTACGCCGTCTGCGCCAACCCGGCGTCCGGCATGGAACTGATAACGGAGAGCGTCCTTCCCAGCTCGACCTCGCCGAAGACCGTCACCCCGACCTGCTCCGCAGGCAAGCAACTCCACGGCGTCGGCGTGCTGCACACCGCGGTGGGCAACGCCGTCACCGACGACTTCGTGCCGGGCAGCACGCTCACGTCGGCGACCCTGACCGTGTACGAGAACCCGCCCGACTTCGCGGGCAACTGGTCCATCACCGGACACGCCATCTGCGCCTTCTAACAGCTCCACCCCGCGTGCCGGCCACCGGCACCTCCGTGATCCAGGCGCCCGGCACGTCGTCGGGGGCGGCGTGCGGGCGCCTGGGTCGCGGCCCGACCTCAAACCACGTGAAGCGACGGGAGGCTTCATGAACATCCGCAAGCGGCTCGCCGCCGCCCTGCTGGGCACGGCCGTCATCACTCTGTCCACAGTCCACGCGCCGCCGGCAGAGGCGTTCGCCGGCACACCGGAAGACGTCCGGTTCGTCGAGATCACCCACGACCACGTGGACCTGACCTTTGTGGACATGTCCACCGCGGAGACCTCGTTCCAGGTCGAGTACAAGCAGCTCGGCACCACGATCTGGAGCCTGGTGCGGACCTACCGCGACCATCGCGCCGGCCAGCCCGCCGCCACCGGCGTGACCATCAGGATCAACGACCTCCCGCACAACGGCACCATCGGCGGGTGCTACAAGGTGTGGGCGGTCGGCACCAACGTCCGGCTCGGTACGGCTCAGCACTGCACCGCGGAGGTGCCGCACGGGATGAAGATGGCCCGCATGCTGAGCTGGACGCAGACCTCGGAGTCCAGCTACAACGGCTGGCTCTACGGGCTGGAACACCAGAGCCTCTTCCGGGAGTTCGAATTCACCTGGGCCACGGACTACTGCACGTCCAGCCCGGACCAGCCCTCCGGCTTCGACTTCCGCCTCCCCTGCCTGCGCCACGACTTCGGATACCGCAACTACGAACGCCTCGGCGCCTTCAGCGCCAACAAGTCCCGTGTGGACAGCGCATTCTACGCGGACATGCGACGCAAGTGCGACACCTACTTCATCGCGGTACGCCCAGCCTGCTACAGCCTCGCCGCGATCTACTACGAAGCCGTCTCCATCTTCGGCGTCCTCAGCGTCAGCCAGGAGACCATCGACCACCACACCCGCTGGCGAGCGGAACTCCAGGCACAGTAGGCGCGCAACACACCGATGAGCCATTTTCATCGTGGGGTTGGGTGCGCCCGGTGCCTGATCAACGAGGGCGTGTCGATGCTCCAGATAGGACGAGACTCCCGGTAGGACAGCAGTCGACCAAGAACGACAGCCCTGCCAGGAGTCTCGTTGCTTACGTATGTTGCCACCATCCCGTTGTCTACACGCAGCCTGACGCGCCTTGCCGAGTTGATCCGAGCCCGACGTGCGCAGCTGGGCGGACGATGGCGGCGGCTACCAGCCCATGAGCAGGCGTTGATGACGCTGGCCCACCTGCGCAACGGTGCGCACCTTGGCAAGGCTGGCGGCAGGGTTCGCGGTATCGGTCAGCACCGTGTGGCGGTACCTACGCGAGGCGATCGACCTGCTCGCCGTCATCGCCCCGGACCTAGCCCAGGCGGCTGCACGGGCCGCCAAACTGGCGTACGCGATCATCAACGGCACGCTGATCCCGATCGACCGCGTGGCGGACCAGAAGCCCTACTACTCGGGAAAGCACAAGCGGCACGGAGTGAACGTGCAGGTCCTGGCCGACCCGGCCGGCCGGCTCGTGTGGGCCTCACCCCGCGCTGCCCGCAGCGGTCCACGACCTGACCGCGGCCCGCACCCACCACCTGATCGACGCCTTGGCCAGGGTGAACGTGATGACGTTCGCGGACAAGGCGTACCAAGGCGCCGGCGGCACCGTCTGGACGCCGTTCAAACGACAGCCGAACCGGCCGCGGCTGTCCAAGCGGCAAAGATCAGTCAACCGGCAACACGCCAAGATCCGCGCCCTCGGCGAACGGGCCGTGGCCACCCTCAAGGCCTGGAAACTGCTGGCCAAGCTGCGTTGCAGCCCACACCGCGCCACCGCGATCGTCCAAGCAATCCTCGTCCTTCAACACACCGGAGACGACCGCCACCCTCGATGAAAATGGCTCACTGACGGTGCGTGACGACGCTCGGGCGGCCGGCGCGCACGACGCGGCGGAAGGGGACGCCTGCGGGGTTCACCTGCGGCTGGCGTACAGGTACACGGTGACTGCATCGGGGTCCTACGGGGCTCCGCCACCGAAGCCGCCAAGGCCGTGCTGGGACACCGCCGCGCCGCCGGCCTCACCCCAGGGTGGGCCAGCATTCGCCTGTAAAACGCTGTCTCCCGCCGCGTCGCCGAGTGTCGGGGGATCCCGCTTGACCGCGCCGAGGCCGCCGAGCGTGGCGTTTGAGATCCCTTCCATCCTTCAATCGTCCTATGTTCGTGTGACGGTGATGGTTTCCGATACTCGTGTCGGCTTGACTGGCGGATTATTATGGGGATAACCGGAGACCTTCGCCTTCTCGTACTCTTCCTCTTCGGAGCCGTCGTGTATTACGACGGCAGTGACCCAGTATTTTTGTCCGACTCCCACTCCCGCCTCACCAAACGGTACTGCATCACATATCCACATCGGGTCGCTGAAATGACAAAAACCAGCGGTGAACACTGTAGACGCGCCGACTTCTTGAACCAGCAACCAGATGGTCTCCCCATCGGACAGTTTTGAAGAGCGACCCTTGACGCTGGTCCGATTGCTGACCTTGGTAAGGTCGGAGTTGATCGTAAGCTCGCCGATAGGAACCACTCCCATGAGGTTGGGCTCTGTAGGATTGAGTCCAGTCCCTTCTGTCGGCGCGGCACTTGGCCGCCGGGGAGAACCGGACGGCGTGGGCGACGATACGGTCGCGGTAGCATTGGGATTCCATCTGTCGTCGGCGTTTGGTTCCACTCGGTCTACTGGAACAAGCCACATCGTTACGGCGCCTGCGCATCCGAGTAACGCTGCGACAATGGGGTCCATGATGCGATCGCGAGTTAGCGCGCGACGTCTTTGCAGGTTTTCGATACGCGCGATTGCGTAGAGCATAGATATGCCGAGGAGGGTGATCGACCATATTAGGAGTGGGGAGTCGACCCTGAATGCCAATGCGACGCTTGAGACGAGTCCGGCAAAGACTGCGGCGATTTCGAGAGCCCGAATTGTCCTTAACGGCAGGCCTACGGTCGGCGGACTAGGTGGAGCCTCGTCTGACGCGGGCGTGTCCGGCGCGGGCGGATCGGGACGAGGAGCATCGGGCGTGGGCGACACCTTGCGATTGTGGCATGCTGCAACCACCCGCTTATTGATCGTAAGTGCCGACCACGGTGACTGGGGTGGCGACCAGCACCAGCGACGGACCCGCCGGGTCCTCGCGGGACAAGCGCGAGACAGGCTACAGAGGTTGAATGGTCAGGGTTACGGCGGTTCTGGGTCGAGGCTCAGGCCGGTGTGGGTGAGGAAGCTGGTCAGCATGTCGGGACGGTACTGGATGCGCTTGAGCCGGTTGCGTACCATGGCGGCGAGGTGGTCCACGCCGGTCACGGCGAGATTGCCCAGGCTGCGTTTGATATGGGACCAGACACCCTCGGTCGGGTTGAGGTCCGGCGCGTAGGCGGGCAGCTGGATCACGTGGAGCCAGTCCCGCGCCGCGGCCAGGTCACCCATCGCAGCGCTGATGTGAGTTTGAGGTTGTCCCAGACGAGGACGATCGGCGCCTTGAGGTGCTGGTGAGCGGCATCGAGCAGGGCGGCATAGTCGGTCTCGGCGAAGCTGCGTCGCTCGCCCTTGCGCGGACGGTCGACCTTGATCCGATAGAGCAGGCGTGTGCGTTGTCCGGGCTTTGACGCAGACCAGACCGGCCACCGAAACCCGGCCGGAACCCCTTACCAGACACCGCAATCACCGGTGTCCGGCCACGCCGAGCCCAAGTGCGGGCCTTGGGCGGCCGAAGCGTATGCCCGCCTCGTCCTCGGAGCAGATCCACGCCCCACGCTCAGCCGCCATCATTTGCCTGCGGCCACACCTCCCGCCGCCACGTCGCGATCGCCGCCTTGTCCCGTTCGACCGGCCGATGCTTCGGCACCTGCGGGCTGAAACCCATGCGGTGCAACAACAACGGCACACCCCGCAGCGTGTACCGCTGCCGGAACAGCCGCGAGATCAGCTCCGCCACCCGGACCAAAGTCCATCGCTGATCCTCGATGTAGCCGTGCGCGCCGGGACCTCATCCAACGCAGCGGCAAGCACATCCAGTTGCGCGTCGGACAGCCGACAGCCGCTACCGTCGGCCCTCTCGAGGCCAGGCCCGCCTCACCGTCGGCCAGCCACCGTCGTCGCCACACGTACACCGCGTTGTGCGAGACCCGCAACCGCGCGGCGATCTGCGCCACCGGCACGTTCGAAGCGAACAACGCCGCCGCCTGTAACCGGACCGCCTCGCACCGGGCACGGCCCTCGGCCGTCAGTCCACCACCTCCAGCTGCCGCTAGCCGAGGTCACCCAGCCACAGGTCGACCGCTGGCTCGACGAAGGCACCACCTACCGATACGCGCTGCGACCGTTCATCATCTGGGCCCGCGGCCGCAGACTCACCGGCGACATCGAGGTCCCGCCACTGCCGGTCGAGGCACCGGCCACCCGCAATAGCGAACAGGCCCAGTGGGAACAGCTGCGCCGCTGCCTGCACGAGACCACTATGCCGCTGGACGTTCGGGTCGCCGGCACTCTCCTACCGCTGTTCGGCATCCGCGCCAGCCACCTCGTCCGCGTCCAAGGACGGGCCCGTCAAGCAGGGTCGGGGCAATGAAGGCGAAGAAACGGGCGGTGAATCGGCCGGGGCCGTCGTAGTTGGAGATGAAGTATCGCCCGTCGGCGTCGTCCGGCGTGGCCGCGGCGTAGGCGGCGGAAGCGGCGTCGGCCACGCCGGCCTTGTTGACCGGACAGGTGACGGTGTACTGGCGCCGGTGTGCGGTGCGCGTCGAGCCGTGAAGATCAACCGGCGGCGCGGCCAATGAGTCGTAAGAACGTCGGCGACGAAGGGAGCCGGATGGGTGCGAAGGTGGCAGTCGAGGTGGACGAAGCTGAGTTGCTGGCGCGCTCACACGCCGAGCCGGAGTGCTTCGCTGAGCTGTTCGATCGTTACTTTGCGGCGTTGCGCGGATATGCCGCGCGACGGCTCGGTGGCGCTGGCGGCGACGATGTAGCGGCCGAGACGTTCCTCGTCGCGTTCCGGCAGCGGGACCGCTTCGACCCTAGGCGCGGGACGGTCCGCGCCTGGCTGTACGGAATCGCGACGAACCTGATCCGCGAGCATCGGCGCGCGGAGGAGCGCGGCTACCGCGCCCATGCGCGAGCGGCCGCCGAGCCGGCGTACAACGCGGACCTTGACCACGCCGACTCCCGCGTGACCGCGGAGGCGGCGCGCGACCGGCTCGTCGCGGCACTGGCCGACCTGTCGGCGGGCGACCGGGACGTGCTGCTGCTGGTGGTGTGGGGCCAACTGACGCACGACGAAGTGGCCAGCGCGCTCGGCATTCCGGCGGGCACCGTCGGGTCCCGGCTGCATCGGGCCCGCAAGCGGCTGCGCACCGCACTCAACGACGACAACCCCATGGAAAGGTGATGTTTACTGTGGATGAACTTGACCTGCTCGCCGGCGCCCGGCCGGTTGACCCGCCGTCGGCGCGGACGGTCGACGAGGCAAGGCGCCGCCTGACACGGCAGATCTACGCGAAGCCCGCGTCGCGCTGGAGGGCCCGCATCCTCGTGCCGGTCGCCGCCGGTGCCCTCGCCGTGTCCACCGGCATCGTGGTCGGGGCACACGTGCTGGGCGCGGCGCCGCCGCCCCCCTCGCGCGGTGCGACGGGCGGCCCGCGCGTTACGGACACTGGGCCGTTGAGGCCGGACAACCGGTCGGCGCGGGAGTTGCTGCTGACCGCCGCCGAGCGGACGCTGAACGAGCCGGACCCCGGCTCCGGCAAGTTCTGGACATCGACCATCGAACAAGGGTCGCTCATCCAGGTCGGCCAACCAGGCAACCGGTACGCCATCATGGGTGTGTACACCGAGAAACGGTGGGTCCCGATCGTCGACGAATATCTGGTGCTGGACCGCCGGTGGGCCGGCGGCGAGCCGGCGTCCGACGCGGACAAGGCGGCCTGGAAGAAGGCCGGCTCGCCGAGCAGTTGGCCGAAGGACCCGCTGCCGGGCTGCCCGGTGGACCCGAAGAACGCATACACGGCCGCGGCGGACACGGCCAGTACCGTCACGAAAAACACCGGGAAAAGCGACGATCCGCGCGTAGGGGTCCAGTCCCGGGACGGGAAACCGCACGTGCCCAAGTTCTGGGTCCTCGCCGAAGACCTGACGGCCGACCAGGTCCGTGCCCTGCCGTCCGACCCGGCCGCGCTGAAGGCCTGGCTGATCACCGTCATCAAGAAGCAGGACGTGCCGCACGGGACCGACGCCGAGCTCGGCGAGTCCATCTTCTACGGGGTCATGAACCTGCTTTTCCAGAACCCCATCACGCCGCAGGTGCGCTCGGCCGCGTACAAGGTGCTGGCCGGGTTGGCGGGGGTGGCGTCGCTCGGTGCGGTGAAGGACGCCAAGGGCCGCAACGGTGTCGCCGTGGCCATCACCGCCAACGACACGGTCGACGAGCAGCGGGCCGACTCTGGCGGGCCTTACCAGCTCAGCCTGGTCTTCAACCCCGATAGCGGACAGACGCTCGCGGAGGAAACTCGGGCGATGAAACCGGCCGACTACCTGGCGTGGGTGCCGAAGGGCGCGATGACCGGGTATCGGGCGCTGGAGTCGACCCGCTGGACGGACGAGGAGCCGCCGGCGGCCAATGCCCCGGCCGTGGTCGCGCGCGGCCTGAGGGAGTGCTGACGATGCGCCGATCGTATTCGCTGTACGCGGTGGGTCTGGTGCTCGTCGCGACCGTGCTGGTCGTGCTGCACCGGGAGGACGCCGCTGGCGCAGCCATGCCCGGTTCGCAGGGGCAGCAGCGGTGGGTCACGCTCGTCACCGGGGACCGGGCGCTCGTGCGGGTGAACGGCGGCGCCGTCCGGTTGGTGAGGGTCGAGCCGGGCAAGGGGCGATCGGGTATCTCGTTCCGGCACCGGAGCGAACACGGCGACGCATACGTGGTGCCCGCCGACGCGGCGGCCCTGATCAAGACGAACCGGGTCGACCGGCGGCTGTTCAACGTCTCGCTGCTGGTGCGGTCCGGGTACGACGACCGGAGCCGGACCACGCTGCCGCTCGTCCTCGGTGGACAGGCTGCGGCCGGCGTACCGATCGCGAAGGCGCTGGCAAGCGTCAGCGGCGGGGCGACCGAGTTGAAGAAGGCCGACGCGGCCGGCTTCTGGCAGTCCGTTACGGCTGACCGGGCGAAGCGCCTGACCGCCGCCACGAGCCGGATCTGGCTGGACGGCCAGGTGCAGGCCGCACTCGACAACAGCGTGCCGCAGATCGGCGCCCCGGAAGCGTGGCAGGCCGGCCACACCGGCAAGGGCGTCAAGGTGGCGGTGCTGGACAGCGGCATCGACGCCGGGCATCCGGACCTCGCCGGGGCCGTTGTGGAGGCGCAGGACTTCAGCGGCAGCCCGTCGGGCACCGCCGACAGGGTCGGCCACGGCACGCACGTCGCGGGCATCATCACCGGTGACGGTGCCGCCTCCGGCCGGAGGTACGTCGGCGTGGCACCCGACGCGACGCTGCTGAACGGCAAGGTGCTCGGTGACGACGGCTTCGGTCAGGAGTCGTGGAGCATCGCCGGCATGGAGTGGGCGGTCCAGCGGGGCGCCCAGGTGGTGAACATGAGCCTCGGCGGGCTGGTCGTCAACGGCGAGGACCCGATGGCCGAGGCCCTCGATCGGCTCTCCGACCAGTCCGGCACGCTGTTCGTGACGGCCGCGGGGAACTCCGGGCCGCAGCCGGGCTCGATCAGCAGCCCGGGTACCGCCGACCGCGCGCTCACCGTCGGGGCGGTGGACCGCACCGACACGCTCGCCGACTTCTCAAGTCGTGGCGCGCGCGAGCGCGACGGCGGGCTCAAGCCGGATGTGACCGCGCCGGGCGTTGGCATCGTGTCCGCGCTCGCTCCGGGTTCGAGGATCGCCAACTCCGAACCCGTGGTGGACACTCACTACGTCGCGCTGTCCGGCACCTCGATGGCGACGCCACACGCGGCCGGTGCGGCGGCGCTGCTGGCCGGCGAACACCCAGGCTGGAATGCGACTGAGTTGAAGGCCGCGCTGATGGGCACGGCGGTCCCGCGCGACGGGGTCAGCGTCTACGCCCAGGGCGCTGGCCGGATCGACGTGGCCGCCGCCGCGAAGCAACCGGTGTTCGCCACTCCGTCCAGTGTGGATGCTGGGACGGCGAGTTGGCCGCACGACGACGACCGGCCGATCGAGAAGGCGCTCACCTACCACAACGACGGGGACGCGGCCCTGACGCTGCGTCTGAACGTCCTGATGAAGGACCCGTCCGGCAATGCCCCGCCCGCTGACATGTTCACGCTGTCACCGACCCACATCACGGTGCCGGCCCACGGCACGGCGACCGCGCACCTCGTCGCCGACACCCGGATCAACGCGCCGGATGGTCGGTACGAGGGGTACGTCGTGGCGAGCGGCGGTGGCACGGTGGTCCACACACCGGTCGGCCTCACCCGCGAGGTGGAGAGCTACGACGTGACGGTGCGTGCGATCGGGTCCGACGGCGCGCTGGCCACCGATCACTGGGCGAGCTTCGCCAACGTGGAGACTCGGTTCGACGCGTCGACGGACGGCACGACCGTCCGGCTGCCCAAGGGCACCTACTTCGCGCTGAGCTCGATCACCGTGCCGCACGGGCCCGCAGAGTGGTCCTATGTGCTCGGTGCGGAGCCCTCGTACATAGTGGATGGCCCAAAAACGTTCACCATCGATGCGCGCCGGGCCAAACCGATCGGGTTCAGGCTCGACCGGCCGGACGCCGCGCTCGCCGGAAGCGTGAACATCGGCTTCTTCCGGGCCGTCGCCGGGAATACCGACAGCGACGAGATGATCGGCCGGCCGAGCCAGTACACGGTCATTCCGTCGCAGACGTCGGCGCCGCCCGGGCAGTTCACGTACCGGGTCGTCGCGGTGGCCGGCAAGGCGGACGGCAACGGCGGGTTCAGCGGTTCGCCATACGGCTACGTCATCGAGTGGAAGCACGATCGGAACGTGCCCGCCGACCTGAGTCCGCGCCTGCGTAACCGCGACTTCGCCCGGGTCGAGCACGCCTTCGCGGCGAGCGGACCGGGCCAGGAGGCCTGGCTCGGGCCAGTCGGTCCACTCGCGACGCCGGGCCGGATCACCCAGTTCGTCTCGCCCGGCCTGGAGATCTCGAACGGGGTCGGCCTGTTCCGCAAGGGCGACGCCGAGCCGCACACCGTGTACTACCCGCTGCCGTCGACCTACCAGCGTGGCCAGGTCGCGCGCAAACAGTGGAACTACGGGGTGTTCGGGCCGGCCCTGGCCCCCCATCCGACGTACTCGCCATATCTGGTCCGGGACCGGAGCGTCATCTACGCCGGGATTCCGCTGTACGGCGATCAGCCGCCCGACCACATCGGCTTCAGCGCCACCGAGACCGTGCGGCTCGCCCTGTCCAGGGACGGCAAACCGGTCGGCGAGTCCTCGCGCGACGCGGACATCTTCACCGTGCCGGACGACCCGGGAACGTACCGCCTCGAGGCCACCGCGACGCGGAGCAACTCCGCGTACACGACCAAGCTCGCGGCGGCGTGGACGTTCACGTCGGCCAGGGCGGTCAATACGACCCTGCCGGTCCTGGCGGTGCGGTTCGCGCCGCCGCTGGACGACCGCAACGTGGCGAAGGCGGGGAAGCGGGCGACCTATCCCGTCTCCATCCAGCAGGGCGCGGGAGCCACGTACGGCAACCTCACGACGCTTACCGTCGAGGTGTCCTACGACGACGGTGCGACCTGGAAGGCGGCGCCGGTCAGCGGGACGGGTCTCGAGCGGACAGTCACCGTGGACCATCCGGCCGGAACGGCGTTCGTGTCCCTGCGGGCCACCGCGGCTGACGATCGGGGGACGTCCGTGACGGAGACCATCATCCGGGCGTACGGGCTGCGCTGAACAGACGGGGGGCGGGGGGGGGGGGGGGGGTGGGCCCCGGCCCCCCCCCCCCCC
>JBBEWH010000122.1:0-26987 GCA_037414955.1 Actinomycetes bacterium KLBMP 9797 | reverse complement strand
GGGCCGCCGGGGCCGCACCCGCGCCGGGGGGGGGGGGGGGGGCGCGGGCCGGGGGGGGGGGGGGGGGGGGGGGGGGGGCCCCCCGCGCCCCCCCCGCAGCGGGTAGGGCTTCGATGCACGGCGTTTCCTTGTCATACGGGTTCTCCAGTGTCGACGCAGTGCCGGGCCGAGCGGATGAGGTCACGCGCGTTTCCACCGGACCACGCATAGCAGAACAGTATGGCGGTCGAGGTGACCTCGCTTGCCCGTCGGACGACGAGGTCGTCGCATTCCTGGAACGTCAGCGGAGGCATGCTGATTACGGCGTCGAAGGAGGAGTCGAAGACGTCGCGCAGCGGCACGCCTTGGGCAGCGAAGCTTAGCAGCGCCTCGTCCCGGAGGACGTCGTTGACGATCCAACGCAATGCCGTAACGGCGTGGGAGTAGCGAAGGCGCCCCGGCTTCTCGTTAGAACTGGGCATTGCTCGCGCATCCGCCGAAGCTCATCGATCATGCACTGCACGCGCTGCTCATCGGTCACTGAGCCACCATGCAGCTTGAGCCCAGATGCGGCAACGTCTAACGGCCTCACTCCGAACACAGGCCGGTACGGCAGCGGGCTGCTCGCGTCGACGTTCACTGTTCTGTAGCCGATGAATACGTGCGAAATCTGACGACGGCTATGCCGCGTCCCCGGGGGTTAACGCCAGGGCATGTGCTGTAGGCACCAGGTATTGCCGTCGGGGTCGGCGAAGTACGCGTAGAACACTCCGCCGAGGTCCTCGACCTCGCTGATCTCGACACCGCGTTCGACGAGTTCAGCGCGGGACGCCTCGATGTCGGCGACCACCAGGTGCAGACCGCGCAGTGTTCCCGGAGGCATGTCGAGGGTGGGGAGACCTTCGGCGAGGGTGATCGAGCATGCCGAACCGGGTGGGGTGAGTTGGACAATGCGGATACCGGGCTTCGGGTTGACGTCGACGTCGAGGCGGAACCCGAGCTGGTCCTGGTAGAAGGCTTTGGCCCGTTCGATATCGGTGACCGGCACCGGCACTAGCTCCAGCAACAGCATGCCGGGCGGCACGGGTGGGTTGCCGGAATCCTTGGGGATCTCGTTGGCGGGGGTGGGCGTGTCGGTCATGGATGGCGCCTTTCGTGGATGAGGGTGGCGAGTAGGGTGGCAAGACAGTCGTATCGTTCGCCGGCGCCGAGTTCCATCGGGCTGCGCACAACCGCGTCGCGGATCTCGGACGAGGAATATCGCGCGGTGACGGTCATGGCGGTGCGTCCGTCTGTCTCGTCCAGAACGGTGATGACCAGTGCCTCACCGTCGGCCCAGTCACGGTGGATCTCGGTCTGTATGAGGCGCACCGGCGGCACGACCTCGCGGAACAGCCCATGGAGTTCCATCTCGGCGCCAGCCGGGCCGGTGGAGACGAACCGCCAGGCACCGCCGGGGCGCGGCTCGACCTCACAGACGGTGAGCCGCCAGCCGCGGGCGCCGTGCCAGCGGCGGAGCAGTTCCGGTTGGGTGAGCGCGGCGAAGACCAGCGGCGCTGGAGCGGCGAATGTGCGGGTGAGGACGAGGTCGGTGGTCCCGGACGCGACGACCCGCAGCCCGAGGCCGGGGTGTGGAGATGTCACGTTTCGCCGTCCTGCAGGTCGCCCAGCAGGGCATCCAGTCGCTGGTAGCTCGTTTCCCAGTAGTCGCGGTAGTCGGCCAGCCAGTCCGTGGCCGTCCTGAGCGGTTCGGCCACCAGCCGGCACGGCCGGCGTTGCGCGTCGCGGCCGCGACTGACCAGGCCGGCTCGTTCAAGCACCCGCAGGTGTTTGGAGACGGCTGGCTGGCTCATCGCGAATGGCGCGGCCAGCTCGGTGACCGTGGCATCACCGGTCGCGAGCCGGGCCAGGATGGCCCGCCGGGTGGGGTCGGCCAGTGCCGCGAACGTCGCGTCCAGCGTGTCGCTTGCAACCATGTCGATAACCCTCCGGTTCCATAACCTGATGGTTTTATATCTGCTAGAGTCCGGGTCTGTCAAGATCGCTAACGCTCTGGGGGCACCATGGGAAAGGTCTTCACACAGGCGTCGGTCTCGCTGGACGGGTACATCTCCGGGCCTGGCCAGACAGGGTTCGACCGGCTGTTCGCATGGTGCACCGCCGGCACCGTCGCTACCCCCACGGCCGATCCGGACCGGCTGACCTACCTCACCTCCGAGGCGACCGCCCGGTACCTGCGTGAACTCCAAGAGCGGATCGGGGCCTGTGTCGTCGGCCGCAACCTGTTCGACCTCACCGCGGGTTGGAATGGGCGGCACCCGAGCGGCGTGCCGGTGTTCGTCGTCACCCACCGTCCACCGCCGGCCGGCTGGGAGGCCACTACGACGTCGTTCACGTTCGTCAGTGACGGCGTGGAGAACGCGATCGCGCGGGCCCGTGAGGTGGCAGGGCATCGCGACGTCGGTGTCGGCCCCGGCGGCACCGTGGCCGACGCGCTGAAAGCCGGCCTGCTCGACGAGCTGCGGATGGACATCGTGCCGGTGGTTCTCGGTGCCGGTACACCCATGCTGACCGGACTTGGCGACACAGCGCCGATCGGCTTCGACCCGGCGGAGATCATCGAGGGGATCGGCGTGACTCACCTGATCTATCGCCGCGCGACGCAGAACCTCAGGTAACGCCAGACACCGCCCAAAGACACACTCTCATAGCCGCGACGAGGCGGCCGTCGCAACTGCTGCGTCGGACGCTGTTGCATACCGTAAGCGTCACCGGTGCCGCAGCGTTGGGTGTGTAGAGCAACGTGGCGATCCCAAACGCGGAAGGATGGCTGACATGACGTTGCCTGCTCTGCCAGAGAAGTCCTTTCAGCGCGTGCTCTGCGTCGTCGCGCACCCTGACGACATGGAATACGGCACGTCCGCGGCCGTCGCTCGCTGGACTGCGCGTGGCATCGAGGTCGGTTATCTCCTGCTCACCCGCGGCGAGGCTGGCATGCCGAACCCTCCGGAGGAGACGGCACGCCTGCGCGTCGCCGAGCAGCAGGCCGCCTGCGCAGTCGTTGGCGTCAAGCATCTGACCGTCCTCGAACATCCGGATGGCGTGCTCGTCTACGGCCTCGACCTGCGCCGGGACATATGCCGGGAGATCCGCCGGTTCAAGCCCGACGTCGTACTCGGCGCCGGGTACCAGATCGAGACGCCCTTTGGCTTTGACCAGGCCGACCACCGCTGCGCCGGGCTCGCGACGCTCGACGCGGTACGCGACGCGGGCAACCGGTGGGTCTTCCCGGAGCAGGTTGACGACGAGAACCTCGAACCGCACTCCGTGCGCTGGCTCATCGTCCCCGGGCTCGCGGGCTCCGGTGCGACACACGGCGTCGAGGTCACAGGGGAGCCGCTGCGCCGCGGCGTCGCTTCGCTCGAGGCGCACGCCGCGTACCTGGCCGCGCTCCCGGACCACCCCGCCCCTGCCGACATCATCCCGAAGTTCACGGCGATGAGCGGCAAAGCCATGGGTGTCGAGCACGCCGTCCTGTTCCGCGCCCACGACCTGCAGGCACCACCGGAGTTCTTCACCGAGGCCGCGCCAGACTGACTCGGGTAAGCCTTTGACGGGCCGTACGGATCTGGCACCCCTCTGTGTCAAGAGGCGGCCAGTAGAGGTGTTCTAGAGTGGGTGGTGGCGGGTCCGGGAAGTGGCTTCTCCGAAGTGTCGGCTGTCGGGTTTGAGCTGGCCGCGCTGGATTGCAGTGTCGCACCCGTTTGCCCTCCCGGGCCCGTCCTGACGCGTTTGGCGTCCGCGAGCATCTGTTGGTAGACCACATTGGACAATCGGCGTTTGAGACAGCGCAGTGCTTCCAGCGGGCTCTTGCCCGCGGCGAGTTTGCGCCGGTAGTAGGCGCGGCCTTCGGTGTCGCGGCGCAGTTGGACGATGGCCATGATGTGCAGGACCCGGTTGATGCGCCGGTTCCCAGCTCGGGACAGCCGGTGGCGGTGCTGGTCGCCGGAGGACGCGTCGATCGGTGCGGTGCCGTTCCAGGACGCGAAATGGTCCCGGTTGGCGAACCGGTCGATGTCGCCGATGTCGCCCAACAGCCGGGCGGCCCCGGACGGGCCGATCCCGTTGAGCTGTCGCAGGGTGCTGCCGGTCGAGGCGACCAGCTCGCTCAGCTGCGCGTTGGCGGATTTGATCTTCTTGTCGATGACGGCGACCTCGGTGATCAGCTCCGAGGCCAGCCGCCGGCGGGTACGTCCGACGATGACGCGTCCCATGCCGTCCTCCTACTCGGTCGATCCGAGGTGCGATCGGCGAGGAGGGCAGCGCTACGTCGAGCTGGGCAGACCCCTCTTGAGCCTCTCCGCGCCACGGTGACCGGCAGGACGCATGCCAGATGAGAGCCACACCAAACCACTGTGGGCAGCCGCGATGAGAGCAACCCACCGGTCACCTCGACCAAGCCTGGCCGGGCTGCGGTCGTACCGCCAGTCAACACGTAGCCGCAGTGCGCGGGGCGTGACCATGCCGCGTTAGCGGGTTGAGCAGATCGGAGCCGTTGCTGGCTGGTCGCTGGCCGGTTGTCGCACCGGTCGATACCCTATCCGGATGGCGGCACGGGTCCTCGGTGTGGACGCCTGCAAGGCGGGCTGGGTTGGCGTCGTCGTAGACGACGGCGCCGCTGCGGTGCATGTCGCGAAGACGGTCGCCGCGCTCGTTGCCGCTGTTGAGATGGATGGTGACCTCGCCGTCATCGGCATCGACATCCCGATCGGCCTTCCTGACACCGGGCGGCGCCAAGCGGACATGCTGGCGTACAAGCTGGTAGGGCCTCGACGAGCATCGGTTTTCATGACGCCGGTTCGGGCTGCGTTGGAGGCGGGCAGCCATCCGGCGGCGGTGGAGGTGAACAGGGCGCGGGCCGGCGAGGGCCTCTCTGCTCAGATGTACGGGCTGCGGTCGAAGATCCGCGAGGTCGACGTCTGGGTCCGCGATGCCGGGCGACGGGTGGTGGAGGTGCACCCGGAGGTGTCGTTTGCGCGGTTGGCCGGCTCCCCGCTGTCTGAGGGCAAGCGTACGTGGGCGGGAGCGCACCATCGCCGGCGGTTGCTTGCCGATGTTGGCATCCATATTGCGGATGACCTCGAAGAAGCGGGACGCCAGGCGGCTATCGACGACGTGCTCGATGCCGGTGCGGCGGCGTGGACGGCTGCCCGGGTCGCCGAAGGCGCAGCGACACCGCTGCCGGATCCGCCCGTCGTGTATTCGGATGGTTGGCCCGCCGCGATCTGGGTGTGAGCTGAGTCCAAGACACCACGCCCTCTTGGCGATCGTCGATTTTGATGCTCGAAATGTGGCATCCTCTCATGCCGCGTTGCGCTCGTTGCCCTTCGTGCTTTCGGCCTGAGCACCGCAACAGGCCGCCGCCGGTCACTACGGCGCATCGTGCGAGGGTCGCAGCGAAGCCGTGCATCGAGGCGGGTGCTTAGGGAGTGTCTCAGTTGGTGATCTTCCCGAGTCGGCGGTAGCAGACGAGGATGGCGGCGAGGTCGGCGAAGGCTTGGAAGTGCGCGGATTTGCGTTCGTATCGGCGGGCCAGGCGGCGGTTGTTCATCAGCCAGGACAAGCAGGCCTCGACCACCCAGCGGTGCCGGCCCAGCCGCTCAGAGGACTCCACACCCTTGCGGGCGATCCGTACGAGGATGCCGCGGCGGCGGACCTCGGCCCGGATCGCTTTGTGGCCGTAGGCCTTGTCGCCGTGCAGTTTCCCCGGCCGCCGGCGGGGCCGGCCACGCCGGCCGCGGATCGGGGCGATCGAGTCCAGCAGCGGGAACAACAACTCCGCGTCCGGGGTGTTCGCCGCCGAGATCAGCACCGTCAACGGCACACCGCTCCGGTCGCACAGGATATGGATCTTCGACCCTGGTTTGCCGCGGTCGACCGGGTTTGGCCCCGTCAGATCCCCCTTTTGAGCGCCCGGACGCTGATCGAGTCCACCACCGCCCGCGACCAGTCGATGCCACCAGCGACGTTCAGCCGGATCAGCAACTGGTGATGCACCTGTTCCCACAACCCGTAGCAGGTCCACTGCGTGAACCGACGGTGCACCGTCGGCCGCGACACCCCGAAAAACGCGGCTGGCAGCTTCCGCCACGAACACCCCGCCTGGACCATGTACACGATCGCCGCGAGGCAGGCCCGGTCGTCGGCCCGACGCTTCCCGCCGCCCTGCGGCCGCTTCACCGGCACCGGCAGCAGCGGCCGCACGACCTCCCAGAAATCGTCAGGTGCCCAGGTCCGGATCATGTCACCTACGAGGTCCACCACGAATAGAAGATCATGCCCGAGGTCAGGGCCTCACCAACTGAGACACTCCCTTACCGGACCCTGACGGTGTGTCGCGGCCCATGCCGACCTGTCCACTTAAGATGGTCGACCGCCCTAAACATCGTCCATCTAGGACAGTTGGACTCGGGGCTCGGCCAGCCCTATGGCGACGGCGAGCTTGCGCCGCACCGACGCCCGTCGCACGCGGTGGCTATCCCTCGCCCACGCGGAGCACCTCACCCAGCCGCTGGCGGCGCCGCAGCGCCGACTCGACGGGCACCGCCGCAGCGGCCGCCGCCAGCAGCCCGGCAGCGACCAGACCTAGCCGCCACCACGGCAGTATCAGGGTCGGGTCGGCGTCCTGCCCGGTGAGCAGCCGCAGCGCGAGCGGGCCGAGCGTCAGGCGCGCGAGCAGCGCTCCGAGCAGCGGGCCGCCCACCGCGGCGACTACCACCGGCGGTAGCACCTCCCCGGCGGCGACCCAGCGGGCGTCCCGCGGCCGCAGGCCGAGGGTCCGCAGCCGGGTCAGCGTTTGCCACCGCTCCCGCGCGCTCGTGGCCACGCCGAGGGCGAGGCCGAGCAGTCCCAGGGCCAGCAGCGCCGCGGCCGAGGCCCACGCCAACCGCAGCAGGCCCGCGGTCAGCGGGGCCGCGCGGCGTGCGCGCAGCACGTCCACACGCAGCACGGCGTCCGCGGCGACGGCGCTGTCGGCGACCGCTCGCGCCGCTCCAGGGCCGGTCGCCCATACCGTGTTCGGCACGGCGGGCATGCCGGCGGCGGCGATGGCCGCGGCGTCCACGAGGACGACGTCACCCGCGTCGCCGATGGCGGGTGCGGTGCCGACGGCGGTCAGCCGGATCGCCGGGGCGTCGTCCCGGCGCAGTTCCAGCCGCATGCCAGGCCGCAGGCTGCCGTCGCTCGAGCGCACCAGCGCGGGGACGTCACCGTGACCGCTTACCCCGAGCCGGGCAAGCGCGGGCGCGTCCGGCAGCGGGGTGGCGGCCAGCAGCCGCCGGTACGCGGCGGCGTCCACGATCACCAGTCGGGAGGCGACGATTATCGAGTCGGCGACGACGCGCGCCCGGTCCGTCACCTGCGCGGCGACGACCTGCCCGACGTCCGGCGCGGCCGCGATGCGCTGGGACAGCGCGGGCGTGGAGGCCGCGGCGGCGGGGGCGACGTCGAGGCGGGCGTCGGCGCCGACGGTGCGCCACGCGCCGTCCGACAGACCCTGGCGGGCGCTGGCGTCCAGAACGAACGCGAACGACGCCAGCGCGGTGGCGGTCACCAGGGCCAGCAACGGCAGCACACGCGCGGACCCGGCGACCGCCCGCGCGGCACCGAATACCGCCAGCGGGCGGCGAGAGTGCAGGGCCCGGGCCAGCGCGAGGCGGGTACCGGCGGGCAGCAGCCGCAGCAGCACGAGGCCGCCGGCGAGAACGCCGAGGGTCGGCGCGCTCGCGGGCAGCGCCCCGCCGCCGGCCGGCCCGGCCGCGTCGCCGGAGGGGGCCGGGAGGATTCCGCGTTGGTGCAGCGCGACGAGGGCGGCGACCGCGGCGCCCAGGACCGCGACTTCGACGGCGGCGCGGCGCAGTTGGCCGGTGCGGCGGGCCCAGCGGCGCGCGGTCCGGTTGGCGGGCACTCGCCGGTCGCGGGTGGCGCGGGCGGCGGCGAGCGTACCGAACGCCGGGCCGGCGGCGGCAGCGGCAAGGACCACGGGGATCGCCCAGGCCCAGGAGGCGCCCGGCGCGACCAGGCGGGCCAGCGCCAGCCCGGTCGCGGCGGCCGACAGCGCCACCGCGGTGGATTCGATGAGCAGTTCGGCGCCGACGTCCGGCAGGCCCGCGCCCCGTTGCCGGGCGGCGGCCAGCGTCGGGGCGCGGCGGCGGACCAGCAGGTCGTAGGCGAGTAGCAGGACCAAAACCGCGCCGGCAACGACGCCGACGAGCAGCGCGGACGTTTGCGCGGACGCCGCGCCGACCTGGGTACGGACGTCCCGCAGCACGGCGTCGAGCTGGGTCTCCCACCGCAGGGAGGTGTCGAGGACGCCGGAGGAGCCGGAGGTCGCCTTGAGGGCGATAACGGTCGCGGTGAGCGCCTGGGAGGAATCCCAGGTGAGCACGTGCGGGTCGGGAACGAACCGGACTATACGCGCCAACTCATCCTGGTCGAAGGCGAGGCGGGCGTCGGGCAGTGAGTCGGCGGACAGCAGGCCGCCGAGCCGGGTGGTGCCCACACCGTCCATGCCGGAGACCGGCCGCAGCAGCCAGGGGGCGAGCCGCCAGGCGGGATCTGTGCTGTCGATCGCCCGGAAGACGCCGCTGACCTGGACGTTCTTGACGCGCTTCTGGGCGTCCATGAGCGGGATGCGCGCGCCGGGACGAACGCCGAGAGCGTCGGCGCCCGCCTCCGAGAGGCCGACCTGCACCGGCCAGCTCGACCCCTCGTAGGGGGCCTCGACGAGGCGGTCCGTCTCGGGGACGGCCGGCCCGGGCGGGCCTCCCGCGATCCAGGTCACCGGTGGCCCGCCGCCGTCGGTGGCGAGGTACGTGAGCTGGAACGTGCGCGGCGCATTGCCGCTGGTGATGTTGAGGGTGGGGCTGGTGGCCGTGGCGACGGGCGGCTGGAGCGCGGCGCGCAGGCCGGGGTCGAGCGCGGCCTTGGCCCGGTCGCGGAAATTGTCGACGTCCTCGGCGAGGTGGGGAGCGCGGACCCGGCCGCCGCCGGGCCCGTCGTCGCGTTCCCACTGGGCATGGACCAGGACATCGGCGTCGCCGCCGGCGCGGCGGACGGCGTCCTGGACGGCGTCGTCGGCGGTGGCGCGCAGCAGGGGCGGCACGGCGCCGGCGACCAGGGTGACGACCATGACGACGGCAGCGGCGAGGAGCAGGGGCCCGGCGTCGGCCCGGGCGCGGCCGCGAATGCTGGGCCAGTGCGGTGCTGGCGCTCGCCAGCGACCCGGCGACCGCCATCCGCGCCCGCTCACGACGCCACCCGCAGGTGCGCGGCGTCGGCGCGGCGGGCCTGGACGGTGACCACGGCGGTCACCGCGAGTCCGCACCCGGCCACCAGCAGGCCGAGCAGCGCGGCCTCGGCGGCCCATGGCCAGTGCGGCAGCGCGGCCGGTACCGGCGCGGCGCCTGTGTCGGAGCGGACGAGCAGCGGCGCCACGACCCGGGTGGCGAGCGCGCCGACGAGCGCGCCCGCCGCGAGGACGGTTAGCAGAACGCTGGCGTGCTGGCCGAGCAGGACCGCACGGATCTCGCGCCGGGTCATCCCCAGCCCTCGCAGCCGCGCCACCTCGAGGGCGCGGACCTGCAGGTCGCAGGTCACATGGAGCACGAGGCCGGCGAGCAGCAGCAGTGCCGCGGCGGGGACGAGCAGCCGGAGCGCGGCTGGCAGTCCGACGCGCAGGGGGCTGCCGGTGAGGCGGGCGGCCTCGACGTCGCGTGTGGTGACACTGCCGAGGTGGAGGGCGGCGACCCGCGCGGCGGCGTCGGCCTGGGTGGGGTGGCCGACCCACACGGCGTCTACAGGGGACTCCAGGGTGCCGCTGACGACGAGCGCGCGGGAGAGGGTGTCCAGGTCGGCGAGGACGGCGGCGGCGCCCGGGGTGGACGGGACGTCGGGCAGCACCTCGGTGACGCTGACCGGGATGGGTGTGGTGCCGACGGTCAGGCTGAACCGGGAGCCTGGCTCGGCGCCCACCGCGTCCGCGAAGCGGGTGGAGACGGCGACGGGTACCGGTCCGGGGGCGGGGAAGGCGGTGGCGATGAGGTCGCGAGCGGCGTCCGGCGGGCCGTGGAGCTGGACGGTCGTCGTCATCCTCAGCTCGGTGCCGGCCGACGTATCGGTGAGGGCCACCGCCGGCTCGACGAGTTGTCCGGGGGCGGGCGCGGCGGAGGTAGCGGTCCAGGGCGCCATACCGGCGGGGTCGGCGGCCGCCGGCACGGTGAGCGTGACGGCGACGCGGCTGCCGCTGGCGGCGGCCGGGGGTGCGGTCTCGTCGACCGCGAACGGCAGCGACACCGCGACCAGCCGCAGCCCTTCGGCCGTCGCGCACCCCGGCAGCGGGTGCGCCCGGCCGTCGAGCGGGACGGGCGCGCCGGTGCACGGGGTCCGCAAGCCCGTGGCGTCCTGCAGCACCAACCGGGGGGTCACGGTGAGCGGGGTCGCGCCGGTCGCCGTACCGGTCAGGGTGAGCGCGGCGCCGGCCGGGATGGCGACGCCGGTGGCGCGGGTCGGCGGCGCGAGCCTGGCACCCACGTCCGTCCAGCCGCGGCCACCGTCCAGCCGGCCGCGCAGCACGGCGCCGGCGCGGGTGGCGTCGACGGCGACCAGCCGCGGCGCGTCCCCGGCGGTGCCCAGCCACTGCCCGACCGCGATGCCCCGGTCGGTGGCCGGGCTCACCGCTCCCCCGGCGGCCGCGCCGACCGCCGCGCCCTGCCCCGCGACCGGCGATGCGGCGAGGGTGAGCGCGAGGTCGGTGCCGACGGACAGGTCGGCCTGGTCGTGCTGCGAGCGCTGCCAGGTGGCGTCGAAGGCGACCCCGAACGTACCGGCCGCGCAGGCCAGGCCGATCAGCAAGCCCGCGGCGACCGCCTGCGGCCGGCGGGCGGCCTCGAACACGGCCAGCGGAAGCACCAGCCCGCGGGCCCGGCGCGCCAACCGGTCGGCGCCGCGCAGCGCCGGCAGCACGAGGCGGAGCACGAGCGCGGCGCCCGCGGTCAGCAACAGCGCGGGCGCCAGCATCCGGACGGCGTCGACGCGGGAGCTGGCGCCGGTTGGCTGGGCGCTCAGCTGCCACCAGCCGGCGCCCGCGAATGCCACCAGCAGCAGGTCGGCGCCGGAGCGGGCCAGCAGCTCGCGCCGGTGGCGGCGGTCGTCGACCGCGGGCGCGGGTCGCACGGCGAGGACAACCAGTACCGTCGCGAGGGCGAGCGCGCCGCCGGCGACCGCGAGTACCTGGCCGGCGGTCACGCCCGGGCGGACCGCGAGCCCCGCGTTGGCCAGCGGCGGCAGTCGGGTCAGGCCGGCGTGCAGGGCGGCCGAGGCGGGGATCGCGAGCCCGGCGGCGAGGACGGCCAGCGCGGCGGCCTCCACGGTCGCGGTGGCAGCGAACTGGCCGCGGCTGGTGCCCAGGGCGGAGAGCAGGGCGGTCTCGCCGTCGCGGACGCCCGCGGTCAGCCGGCCGGCGAGGGCGAGGGCGGTGGCGGTCAGGACGCCGCCGAGGACCGCGACGGCGAGCACGGTGGCGGCGGTGACCCGCTGCTGCTCGCGGGCGGCGCGCAGGGTCGACGGCAGCGCGGAGGCGATGCGTTCGATCCGTACCCGGTCGCCGAGCGTGCTCGACAGCCGGCGGTCGGCGCCGAGCAGCGCCGCGGCGACGGCGTCGAGGTCGCGGCGCGTGGCGGTGGACAGGTCGGGATGGGCGGTGATCTCCAGCCGGTTGATGGTGGAGCCGCCGGCGAGCAGGTCGGCGAGGTCCACCAGGAAAGGCCCGTAGGCGTGGACCGCCCGCAGCGAGTCGATGTCGCGGTAGTCGGGGTCGTAACCGGCGGCGGCGAGGGGGTCGCGGTCCCAGCCGGTACCCGGCAGCGGGCGCACGACGCCGACGACGGTCACCTCGACGGCCGGGGCGCCGTCGCCGGCGACCTCCGGGCCGAAACTGACCCGGCTGCCGAGGGTGAGACCGAGCAGCCGCGCGGTCGGTTCGAGCACGACCGCCTCCAGCGGCGCGGCCGCGTGCGCGGCATCCGTCGCGGGTCGCGGCCAGCGTCCGCTGGTCAACACGGCGCGAGCCGGCAGGTCCTCCACGCCCGACAGGTATCCCTCGATGGGGCTGCCGCCGCGCACGCCCTCCAGCGCGCGCATCTTGGACGACACGCGTGCGGCCGTCGTGGCGGGAAACGGCGCCAGCGACGAGGTCAGCACGGCGCGGGCGTCGGCGGCCACCGACCGCGCGTCCGGCCCGCGGATGGTGACGGTGTACGCGGTAACGCTCACGTCGTCGGGCGCGGCGCGGGCCGCGGCGACCTCCAGGCCCTGTTCGGCGGTCCGCGTGACGAGCAGGGCGCAGGTGCCCAGCAGGGTGGCGCCGAGCGTGACGACCAGCAGGAGGGCCGCCAGCAGCGGCCACTGCGCGCGGGCGCGGCGGGCCAGCAGCCTCAGCACGCGCTCACGACCGCTCCCGGTCTTCCAGCCGTCCGTCGCTGATCCGGATCACCTCGTCGGCAAGGGCCATCATCACCGAGTCGTGTGTGGACACCAGCGCGGTGACGCCCTCGGACTCCACCACCCCGCGCAGCAGTGCCATCACCGACAGGCCCGTCTCGGCGTCCAACTGCCCGGTCGGTTCGTCGGCGATCAGCAGCCGGGGCGAGGCGGCCAGGGCCCGGGCGATGGCCACCCGCTGCTGCTGCCCGCCGGACAGCTCGCTCGGACGTTGTTGGGCGTGTTCGGACAGGCCAACCAGGTCGAGCAACAGCTCGACGCGCCGCTCCCGCTCCGCCGGCGGGACCCGGGCCAACCGCAGCGGGGCGCCGACGTTCTCGGCGGCCGACAGCACCGGGATCAGCCCGAAGGTCTGGAAGACGTAAGCGACCTTCTCGCGTCGCAGCCGGGACAAGCCGTCCTCGTCGAGCACGGTGACGTCGGTGCCGTCGATGAGGACCGTGCCGGCGTCCGGGCGGTCCAAGCCGCCGACGACGTTGAGCAGCGTGGTCTTGCCGGAGCCGGATCGGCCCACGAGGGCGGCCATGGTGCCGGCGGCGACGTCGAACGACACGTCCCGGAGGGCGTGCACGGTGGTCGGCCCGGCGCCGAAGGTGCGGTGGACCCCGCGCACGGACAGCAGCGGAGCGGTCATGAACGCTCGCCGGTGTCGGGCCGGATCGTCACGTGGTCGGCCTCCAGCGCCAGCCGGACCCGCCTGGTCAGCGCCAACGCCTCGCGGTAGTCGCGCGGCACCTGGACCCGCCCGGCACGGTCCATCACGGCGTACTCCTCGGCGATCACCTGCGTGCCGCCGTCGGCGCTGGTCGCCGCGCGGCGCAGCACCTCGCTGCTGGTGCGCCCGTCGCGGATCGCCACCGTGCGCTCGACCTGGCCGCTGACCTCGGCATCGTGGGTCACGACGACGACGGTGACCCCGAGCTGCCGGTTGACGTGCCGCAACGCCTCGAAGACCTCGGCGGAGGTGGCGGTGTCCAGCTCGCCGGTCGGCTCGTCGGCCAGCAGCACGCGGGGTTCGTTGGCGAGGGCTACCGCGATGGCCGTACGCATCTGCTGGCCGCCGGACAACTGCGCGGGACGCCGGTCGGCGCAGTCGGCGACGCCCAGCGCGTCCAGCAGCTCGGCGGTGCGCGCGCGGCGGGTCCGGGCCGGGGTGCGGGCCACCGTCATCGGCAGGTCGATCATCTGCCGCGCCGTCAGGTAGGGCACGAGGTTGCTGGCCGACTGTTGCCGGACGAACCCGACGGTGTGCCGCCGGTAGTGCACGCGCTCGGCGCGAGACATGGTCAGCAGGTTCCACCGGTCGACGCGGGCCCGCCCGGCGGTAGGGGCATCGATCCCGGCGAGGATGGACAGCAACGTCGACTTGCCCGACCCGGACGCCCCGACGATCGCGACCATCTCGCCGCTGTCCACGGCCAGGTCCAGGCCTTGCAGTGCCTGCACCTCGACCGATCCGGACTGGTAGATCCGCACCAGGCTCTCGCAGACGATCAGCGCGTCCCGTCCGAACTCCGGCGCCCGTTGGCGCGGCTGCGGTAGCGACAGCGGGGTGGTGGCCATCGGCCAGATTCTCCTCATGATCAAGGCGTCCTTCAAGTAGCTACGGCTACGTGAAGGACGCCTTGCTCATGAAGGGTGGGCTTAGTACGGCAGCCGCCGTTCGGGATCATGGTTGAGGTTGAGGCGTCGTGTGTAGTGGGCTCGTCGTGCTCGGGCTTGATGGCGTCGGCGCCAGGTTGACCAGCGCAAACGGTGGGCCAGGCCGCCGATCGGCTCGATGATTAAGACGTTGATCAGACGACGGATCTCGTTGATGGTCAGGACGATCACGTCACGATCGCCAGGGCGTCATGCTCCGCGTGGACGCTGTCAGCAGCGTCGGCGGCGCAGATCGCCAGGACCGCCAAAGCCGCCAGGGCCAGGGTGGTGAAGCGGTGCCAGGAATCCCAACGACGCACCTGGTGCTGATCCAAACCGACCTGGCCCTTGGCGGCCTGAAAGCTCTCTTCCACGCTCCAGCGGATCCCGGCCAGCGACCGCCTCGACCGCAAGGACGGCGAGGTGGACTTGCTCAAACGGTTCGTGCAGGGCGTCGAAGAGCACCGGAAGTCCGCGCACTGGCACGAGCCGACCGGCACGGCCAGGCGCCGGCCCGCGCCGCGGTGACGCAGGCCGGCCCGCCCGACTGGCTTCAGCGAAAAACCAACGATTAGGCATTGATCTTGGTTTGGGCGCCCGTAGCGTCACGTCCGTTTGATCACGGTCGATGGTGAGGTGGTGGCGGGTGGCGACCCGGGACGTGTTCTCCGAGGAGGAGTTGCAGCAAACTAGCCCACCGACATCGCCGGGCCCTCCAATCAGCGGAACCCGGTGAGCGACAGCAGGACGTATCCCGCTGCGGTCAGCGGAAGGGCGAGCAGCAGGGCGAGGCCGCGCTGGCGCCAGGACCGGCCCACCAACACGGTGAGTGTCACTCCCAATGCGATCAGGACAGCGGTGTACCCGGTGATATCCGCGGTGTCATAGTTCGGGTTCCCGATTCGTCTGAGCTCCATCGTGGCCTCGGCGAACAGCACCGCACCCGGCATGGCCCCGGCGGCTGTGCGAAGGAGGCCCACGGTTCTGGCCAGGACACCTGCCGCACCGAAGACCGTGCCGGCCACGACGCCCAGCGCCATCCAGAGCAACGAAACTGGGTCGTACATGTTCGCCGGGTCGTCATTCTGGATCAGCGTGGCAGCGAGGTAGTAGCTCGGCACCGCCAGGACCAGGCAGACGATCGCGCCAAGAATACCGACGGGCAACGTCCACCGGCTGAGGAAGGTCAGCAGGAACGCCGCCACGGCCCATACGGCGATGGAGTTGCCCAGCCCGCCGAATGGAAACGGCACATACTTGATCCATACGAAGTCGAGAGCACCCAGCAGCACGCCCGCGACGGGAGCCACCACTGCCACGTGTCGGTTGATCGCCATGATCGCTGATCATAGGAGCCTTGGGCCACCTGACGTGGCCCACGCCGTGCGCATCCGATCCATCCCGATCCGCGAGCGCAGCAGCGGCTCGACCTGTTCGTCACCGACCACTGGGTCCAACACGATCGCCAGGATCTCATTCCGGTACCGGCGGGATGGAACTCGACGTCGATGAGGTACTTCGGGCTGCCCGGCGCGGCACGCTGGCCCGGGCGCGAGGCGTCCATATCGTCGCCCCAGACGGTGAGGCTGACGGCGCGTTCGTCGCCGCCGGGGTGGAACTGGGTGGCCCGGCTGTACCCGGCGTCGCTCATCAGCTGCTCGTAGTCGCCGTTCTGCGCGGTGACCGGGTGCGGGCCGACGGGGTCCACTGCCCGTCGCGGTACAGCGGGATCTCCACCGTGCTGGCCTCCTCGCGGGGTTGGTGGCCGGCGTCGCCGCGGCCGGGCTCGGGTGCCGTGGTCACAGTGGTTCCAACTCGTCGTCGGGCTCGTCATCGCGGTGACGCAGGGCCTCGCGTAGCCAGCCCAGCTCGTCGGGGTGGGTGACCACGGTGCTCCAGCGGCTGATCGCCGCGTCGTCGTCGAGGTCGTCCTCGCCTTCGTAGGTGCCTGGGTCTGCCGGCGCCGTAGCTGGACGGTGAGCTGACTGGCCTCGGGCAGCGGGATAACCTGCTGCACGTCAAGCAGGAGACGCTGGTCGACCTTGTACGGCGTAAGCCGCACGCATCGCACATCGAGGCCGTAGACATCGTTGAGCCACAACACGGTAGTTGTGATCTCCCGGTCGAAGCCGGCCGCCACGAGCACGACCCGTACCTCACGGCTGAGAACGGCCTCTTCGCCGCCGACGTCCTCGAGGAACTCCGCGAGACGCGTGCGCGCCTCCTCGACCGCATCGGGTTCAACCTTCGCCAGGTAGAGCGCGTAGTGCTCGACGAGGTCGTCGAAGGTCATGACCGACACCATCGCCGCGTATCGCAGTGCCTGCAATTCCAGGTGACCACCGTCGATGGTGTGTTTCAACTCCACGACCACGACATGGCCGGTTCTGTCCACACCGAGCAGGTCGATCCGGCGGCGGGCTTCGGCGAAGGCGCCAAACTCCTCGGCAACCAGCAGCACGTCGTCGACGATCATGTCTAGCTTCGCTCGGAGCAGCCGTTGTAGATCTACACGCTCCAGGATCTGCTCGGCTGCGAACGTGGTCGACGGAACCTCGATCAGCTGATCAGCGGTCATCTCGAACAACGGCACCCGTACCTGACGCTCCGCAAGCTCCAGCGGAAGCCGCTTGAGCCCGCGCAACGCCCCCGCGCGGGGCCGATCTTGGGCGAGGCAACCTCCCGACCTGGGAGGAACGACCTCCTCGGCAAAGTCGTGCACGCGCCCGTCGATCGACAGATACGGAGAGTCAATGCCGGGCGGGCCCGGCGAGCAAGGGCCGCAGCTGGGTTGCATGGCACCGCAGAGATCAAGGAGCTTGACAACGCAATCAACTCCGAGGTGCGCCGGCGTCGATCGTGACGAGAATCCGACAATAACTTCGCGGCAGTTGAAGCGCGCCAGCGGGGAGCGAGACTATGTCGTGGCAAGCGTGGAAAGAATGGGACGTTCCCTGCCACGAGCAGCAGCGCCGTCGGGATGTTGACCGTGGGCCGCGGCCTGGACCGCGGGCACGAGCGAACGAAGAACGGACGGCGCGACACACGCGACACAGAGGAGGCAGCGTGACGGGAGGTCCTAGGGACGAGGAAGACGATCTTCCCGACTTCGGTCCTGACTCGCCTGCCGTCGATGCGGGATCGCGTCAGACTTATATCGAGAACCTGCTTGTTGTTGCGGCTGACGATGCAAAGAACGTGACACTGATATCTACCGTGCGGTCGCCGCCGTCGCCTTTGCCGCCAAGGAGTTCGCTGGTCCGCTCAGCCACGAGCCGCGACCACGCCGCGGCACCTCGACGCGCCCCACCGACAAACCACCGCAACGACAAACCACGTCAAACCAACGACTTGACCGGCCCCGCTCCTTCATGGATGACACAGAGAGGAGCCACCTCCAAACGACCCCTGAGCCTCGTATAACAATAGTTGCCAGCACGAAGTATGATCAAGAAATTCTATTAGTGAATAAGATTCTGATCGCTGTCATAGTCTGCACCCTCACAATGACGGCTCGTGGAGCGCAGCAGAACACCACCGCACCAGCCACGGCTTCCTCGTCTCAGGCAGCCTCCGCAAGCCCGACGCCATCAGCATCTCCCTCACCCTCCACGCCGGCTCCGCCCACGACTACTTCAGCGGCTCCGACAAATGCACCCGCACCGGTCTACACGGACGCGAACACGGGCGGTCCTTTGAACTTTTCGAGGGGTTACCCCAAGATCGTGTCAGTCAGCTCGATCTCGGAGCGAGTGGATACCGAGACATACTTCGACGGTGAGAAGAGGGCCGTCGCACTGGCTCCAGGAGTGTGGACGAACCTTCCCGACGGAGCCGAGCTGGAGGACGCCGTAGCGGATGGCCCGTTCATCGGCCTATGCGCCTCTATCAAGGCGTTCGAGCGGAAGAACCCGGGCGTAGAGCGCGGCGGTACATGCTGGTGAGCAGATCCCCTGACGGGCAGAGCAGGAAGGGAAGATCTAGATGAGGAAAGCGATAATCGCTAAGGCACCAGGCCCTCACGGCGTATCTACAACCTGACGGATCTCGACTGGGCGCCGCCGTCCACGTAGCGATCTCTACGCTTCACGCCAACATTAAGCTGAGGCACGCACGCTGTCGCGGGCATGACAGTGCACAGAGTCGCTGCCACTATGGCGAATTTGAAAGCCTTTACTCGGTTGAAGGGCCCGGTCGGTCAGGTTCCGCTGCTTCAGCGTTTTTCACGACTTGGTTGATTGCATCGATTTTGATTCCCAACTCATGACGGGTTCGGTGGAAGTTGGTTCTGGGCGTACGACGTCAGCCTCGGGATTCTGCTCCTGGAGGCCATCCACGTCGCGGTGCAGGTGCCGCCAGAGCAGCGGCCGCCGGGAGCTGAGGCCGTGCTGGAGGACCTGCGAACCCACATCCGGGGCGGCGCCAGCTTCGCCCTCTTGCTGGACACCGACAGCTGGGACGACCAGCAGCGCGGTTACGTGCGCTCGATCATCGCGCAGGCGGGGCGCGGTTGCGCGAGCGAGGCATGATCACATCAGCGGAGGCTACCCACCGGTACGTGATCGACGGCGCGCCCTACTTCCTGCGTGGACACGAGCAGATCGACGGCGCGGTAGTCGCCGACCTCGCCGAGGCGATCGAGCGACTGATCCAGGATGAGCTACCACCGGTACCCGCGACCGGTCAACATTGGTTCTTCGGCGTGAACGGTGGCCCGCGGACGACATGACGGCGCCGGCAGCCGCAGCTGATCGCCTGGGAGTCAGTCGCACCGCACGAAGCACGGTTCGGCTAAGTGCATCTGATCATGACTTTGGGATAGTTCTGATACTGCTGAAGCGGGCCGGCATGGAGCTCTGGGCAGATTCCACGAGTGCGACGCGGTAACGTCTCTCGCGTTTGTTGCGTTGCGTGGGATATGTTCCTGGTACGAGTCGTCAGTACGGGAGGCATCGCCAATGAGTGGCTTCGAGGTGGTCGGGCATTGGTGGCTGCCCGAAAGCGAAACGCGGAAACTCCCCGGCGTCCTGACCGTCGATGCTCAGGGCGCGTCGCAGCTGCTGCTGATTGGTGGGGCGCTGAAGGAGGTCACGGACGTTGCGACGTGGACTCACGCTGACGGCGAGTCTTCTGCGGAGATCACCGAGGATGACTTGGAGGTGGCGGGCACCTACGACCGAATCCTGGGGGAGGCAGAAGGCGCTAACTACACGCTTGAGGGCGGCGTGCAGATCAGCTATCAGGGCGCCATGTTCGGTGGCGCCTACCGGCAACTCGTGCACGTTCAGCAGGTCTTTAAGGGCGTCCATTTCGACGGCGCTGGTGAGCCGTCGGCCAACGCGGTGTTCGTACGGCCCCGCGGGCTGGAATCCTGGGTGGGACGCAGTGGGATCGGTGGCACTGTAAAGCTGAAGCCAGGCGAATAGACGTCAGGGTGCCGAAACGACAGAGTTTCAAATGCTGCCGGTCGCCCTGTCGCGATCGACAGCAGAGTTCGGCGGTCTGGACAGCATAGTCCAGGGACGCCCTTCCTGCTCTGCCCGTCAGGGGATCTGCTCACCAGCATGTACCGCCTCTCTTGGCGCGACATCCCGTTGTCAGGTTCCGAAGCTCCTCGACCCCGCGCGATTGGCGTCTCTCGCTTCGATGTCTGACACGCCCAGGGCGCCGCACGAGCAGCTTTCCACCCCGTGCCGGGAAACGTCCCCCCTGCTGCTCCGGAGTGATCCCGGCGGGTCGCAACGGTCAGGCTCCGAAGCCCCGCGACCCCGTACTCGGAGCCGGCGGCTGTGCGCCCGACCAACCGCAGCCGTCTGCGGGTGGCTGACGTGCGTCTAGGCCGTCTTCCGGCTCCGCCACCGCTCGCCGGGAGTGCGCCCAGCGGGCGCTCGAATCATCCAGTTCAAACGATAGGTGTCTCTCGAAGGAGGCAACGCCATGCCACATCGACCGTTTCCACGCGCCGCGAGCCTGATCGCCGTGCTCGCCCTGGCGGCGTGCTCGAGCGATCGACAGCCGATCGCCAACCCCGGCGGCCAGCGGCCGGCTGCGGCCGGTAGCGGTGGCCCGGCCGCGACGCTCGGCGATCCCACCGAGATCGCCAACGGCCTCGACGCCCCGTGGGGGCTGACCTTCCTGCCCGACCGCTCCGCGCTGGTCTCCCAACGGATCAGCGGGGAGATCGTCCGGATCCCGGCCGGCGGCGGCGCGCCACAGACCGTCGGCACGGTGCCCGGTGCGGTCGCCAGCTCCGAGGGCGGCCTGCTCGGCATCGTCGCCTCCCCCGACTTCGCCACCGACCGCACCGTCTACGCCTCGGTATCAGGAGCACGGGAAAACGCCATCATCGCCCTGCGCGTCGCCGACGACTTCCGATCGCTGCGGCGCGAACGGGTGCTGCTCGACGGCATCCAGACCGCCGACCGCCACCACGGCGGACGCATCGAGATCGGCCCGGACGGCAACCTGTGGATCGGCACCGGCGACGCGTTCGAACCACACAACGCCGCCGACGACACCACCCTCAACGGCAAAATCCTGCGGATCCGCCCCGACGGCTCCATCCCCCCGGACAACCCCTCACCCAACTCGCCCATCTACTCCTCCGGGCACCGCAACGTCCAAGGGATCGCCTTCGGGCCGGACGGCACCGCCTACGCCAGCGCACTGGGCCACCGCACCTGGGACGAGGTCAACGTGCTCCAGCCGGGCCAGGACTACGGCTGGCCGGAAACCGAAGGCGTGCAAGGCGACACCGGAGTACCACCGATCTTCACCGTGCACCCCGACGACGCCTCACCCTCCGGTGTCGCCTACGCCGCCGGCTCCCTCTGGATCGCCGCCCTCGGCGGCCAACGACTCTGGCAACTGCCAGTAGCCGGCAACACCGCCAACGGCGACGCCATCGCACACCTCGAAGGCGACTACGGACGCATCCGCACCGTCGAAGTCGCCCCCGACGGCGCCCTATGGCTCGTCACCTCCAACACCGACCACACCCCCATGGACTGGGGCGGCACCGAACCCCGACCCGGCGACGACCGCATCCTGCGCATCGAGGTCCGACCACGCCGAACGAGACCCGCCGCGGCACCGAGGGCACGGAGGGCGCACACGTCCCGGTCTCATCCATCCGGGAGCGCGGCACGCCTCGCGTCGGTGACAAGTACGGCGGAAAGTCACAGCGAAACTCACGATTCCGGCCACCCCGTCGCCGGCCAGATGGCGTAGGCATTCGGCCAGGAACCAGGTGTCCTGGCGGAGTGTACGGATTCGTGGGCGACGAATGGGGTCGGCGTCCCGTGCCGACGCTTCAGGATGACGTGGTCTCTACCGCCGCGATGGGAGGCATCGGCCGTCCTGTGTCCAAGGCGCGCGTAACGACTTAGCGGCTAGGGTCGGCTTCGGCTACGCCACGAACCTCTGGAACTTTCGACCCGACGAACCGCGGGCGACGAACCTGGCTAACGCCGTCCGAGCCTGCCTCGAATAACACTCGAACAACGCACTACCGCCTGACCGTGCCGAACTCGCGCGGGCCGAGCTCCGTCGCCACCTCGACGAAGCCGCGCCCGCGCGGGTGCAGCGCGTCCTTGCGCCACACCAGCACCCACTCGCGTACCGGCGCGTCATGGACCGGCACGAAGACGACACCGGGGGGCGAGTAGTACAACGGTACGTGCTCGCTCACCTGCGACAGACACTCGCGGGCGGCGACCCGTGAGGCCGCCTCGTGGAAGGTGACGACCATCGGACCTCGCGGGATGGGTCGGCCGCTGGGAGTGCGTTTGGGCGCGATCGACTCGGTCCAGTACTCGGGTGCCCGCGCGCCAGGGTCGAGGAAGACCCGGTCGGCGAAGTCCTCCAGCGACACAGACGACCGATCGGCCAGCTCATGCCCCGACCACACTGCCAGCACCCTGCCCTCGGTCAGCAGCACCGGCCCTTCAACCAGATCTGCTTCCCGCACCGGCCGCCATAGCACCGCCAGATCCACCTCCCCGGCCCGAACGGCGGCGAACGGGTCGCTGAAGTGGATCTCGTGGAGCGCGACGTCGCAGCCCGGGTACCGGTCACGGAACGCATCGATCACGTTCCGGATCTCGGCTCCGACCATGCCCATGACGCCCAGCCGCATGGTCCCGGTCACGCCCCGCGCCGACTCGGTAGCCCGCGCCACACCCTGGTTGATCACGTCGTAGCCGGCACGCAGGTCGTCGCGCAGCTGCTCACCGAGTGAGGTCAGCTTCACCGCACGGCTCGTGCGCTCGAACAACTTGCCGCCGATCCGGCGCTCCTGCGCCTTGATCGCCTGACTGACCCGCGCCTGCGAGACATGCAGCCGCTCCGCGGCCCGCCCGAAGTGCAACTCCTCGGCGAGCGTCAAGAAGATCTCGATGTCGCGAAGCTCCACCCACGCCCTCCACCGCCATAACACCCAACCTCGCCCACGATAACAGTGACATTATCGATCCCAGCGGAACAGGAGCGATCGTGACTGCCTGGCTCAACGTCCGGATCCGCCCAGCCGGTGGCTGATGCGGCTCGGACCGGATCCAAGGTCACTCTTCGCCGGCGCCCAACACCCACCCACATCTCCGGCCATGGCCGCAGGTCCACCTCGCCCCGGGCCCGACGAGCGAGTGCTGGCTTCGTTAATCGTGCGGTCTTAAATCCTGGCCTTCGCGATGTGATCGGCTACGTCTGCGAAGTTCACCAAGCCGCGCATGTCCACGCGCACAACGTGGCCGACGCCGAGAGGCTCTGCCTCTGCTTCCCATCGGGCCAGGCATCGGCGAGTTGGCTGGTCATCATGGATGTGGTGGCGTTGGCGGGCCGCATACCGGCACTTCGCGACGTGAGGCGCGGTCCCTGGGCTTGAACCACCAGGACTCCAGCACCACGGAGCCAGACATGGCGGCGGCCAGCGTCCACATCGTCTCGCCGGCCGCCATCCCGAGGGCGGGTCCAGAGCCGCGGCGACGACATCGGCCACCGCCTCCTGAGACGAAAGAGGTACCCTGGGCCCACTTGATCGCCGGCTCGCGCCCCCAGAATCCGGCTATATCGGTACCAGTCAGGCGCAGACTGACCGCCATGTGACTTAGGCCCGCTGCGGCGGGTCTGGGTTACCACGCCCTCTTTCGCCCACCTGCGGACGGCCCGAAGGGCCAGGGTTTCTTGATCGCATCTTTGGCGATCAGCGGTGCGGCGAGCATTCGCGCTAGGCCGGCAGCCAGTGTGGTCTTGCCCGAGCCCGGTAGACCGTTGACCAAAGTCAGATGAAGCACTCCGCGATGATCGCAGAACCGCCGCATCGGCGACCGACGCACACTGCCACTGCAGTCAACGTGCCGCTCGATCGGCGCACAGATTTGCCGCTCTGCAAGCGCAGCGAAGAGAGCACGTCTCGACGGTCGGCACGCTGCTCCACGAACGGCCGGTAGCAGGCGGCCAGACCTACAGGGCGCTCGTGCGGCTCCAGTAGGGTTCGGACGTGCGCTACCTGACGCGGAAGTTTGCGATTGGTGCGCTGCGGCGCGGTAGCGGCATCGAGCAGTTTCTGGGCGGTACGGAGGTCGACGGCGTGGCCGCCGTGCGATGGGTGGCGATCAGCCCCATGCGTGGGCAGTACCGAATCTCGCTGCACACCGTGCAGGATCCCGATGACGACCAGGTCGGTGACCTGGCCGAACTCCTCTCGTTGGATCCAGCCGATGAAGAGTACGTCGGCGAAGGTCGCGAGCTCGGGTGCGTCGCCGACCAGGAACAGGCGATCGACCTTGCCGAACGACTTGCCGGTGCCTCGCCGGATCGATGGGTGAACTTCAGTATGGCGGGCGAGGAGTATCAGGATCTGGTGCGGACTCGGCGTCGTCAACCGGGCGCTGGCGGCGCTTGATCACGTATCCGGACATGCCGCGATCCGCTCGTCACGCAAAGTGACGAGCAGATCGGCGTGGTGGCTCCGTGCGGACCTCGTCGCGGCTGGCTGATGGGCGACACATGCATACGGGTGCGCCCGGGTTCGGGGGTCACGCCGGAGTTCCTGGCCTGGTACCTCGGCCGATCCAAGGTGCAGGGATGGCTGGACGTTAACACCTTGCACGGATCCCGCTCCAGCATCAACAAAAACCGTCTCAGCCAATTGCCGCTGGCGCTACCACCTACCGCGATCCAACACCGCATCGTCGCGGCCGGAAATCTAATCGACGAAGAGTTCGACAAATGGGAAGAGTTCGACAGGAACCCCGACAACGTCCGGGCACCTGTTGACCCGGCTGCTCGCTGGTGAGCACTTGTCGACCGAAACCCAGGTGACCACTTCAACCGGCACGCAGGCAACCGCATTATATGTAATCCCAAGAGAACACGAGGCTCACTACGAGCCCAGCGGCAGTGCTCGAAGAGGTCAAGCAGCGCGGCGGTATTCGTGGATCAGCCCACCCAACACGTCGACCCGTTGCACCGACGACTCGACGGTACCCGGCTCGACAAGCGCCAGCCGAGAGGTCGGACGCGGCGGCTTCAGGTCCAGGCTTCGGTGCGGACGAACGGTGTTGTAGTGGCGTAGATACTCGGCCAGCACCCGGGACAGCTGGCGCTCGTTCCAGACCAACGTCCAATCCAGACACTCCGACCGGACCGTGCGCACCCAGCGCTCAGCGTAAGCGTTCGCCCGAGGCGCCCGCGGCGGGATCTTCACCACGTCGACCCCAGATGCGGCGAACACGGCGTCGAACGCGGCGGTGAATTTGGCGTCCCGGTCCCGGATCAGATACCGAAACCGCTGCCCCTGCTCGGCCAGGTCCATCAGCAGATTCCGGGCCTGCTGGGCAACCCACGCCCCGTTCGGGTGGGCCGTGATCCCCACCAGATGCACCGTCCGCCGCTGCACCTCGACGACGAACAGCACGTACAGCCGAGTCAGGCCGACGGTCTGCACAGTGAAGAAGTCGACCGCCAGCAGGCCACGGGCCTGGGCACGCAGGAACTGGGTCCAGCTCGGTCCGCCCCGCCCCACCGCGGCGCTGGCCCGAGACCATGTCGGCGCAGAATCCGCCGCACCGAGGTCGCCGACACCCGAAGGCCCAGGTTCCGGCACTCCCCCACGATCCGCAGATAGCCCCAGCGGGGGTTCTCCCGCGCCAGCCGCACCACCAGCGCAACGATCTCCTCGTCCAGACCGTGCGGGTCACGACCAGTCTTTAAGTACTTCGACCTGAAAAAGTAGATCGACGTTGGTCGGCGTGTCTGGTTCGGATCCGCTGTGCTGTTCGAGATGATACGTAGAACCATTGCGGTACAAGGGGTTCGGTCATGCTGCGAACGCGAAACGATCAGCCGTCGCTGTGGGAGTCGGTGCTGCCGGAGATCTGTCTGAAGTTGCCTGCCGAGCTGGAACGGGTAGACGCCTGGCTAGATGATGAGCGGTTCTTCGCCCCGTTCGTGCCGTTCTTCGCCGCCCGGATCGGTCGGCCAAGCATCCCGATGGAGACCTACCTGCGGCTGATGTTCCTCAAACACCGCTACCAGTTAGGCTACGAGACGCTGTGCGCCGAGGTCTCTGACTCCATCTCCTGGCGGCGGTTCTGCCGCATCGACATCGACGCCAAGTTGCCGCACCCGACCACCCTGATGAAGATCACCACCCGGTGTGGTGAGCAGGCCGTCGCGGCGCTCAACGACGAACTGCTGGCCAAGGCGAACGAGCGCAAGTTGGTGAAGACGGGAAAAGTCCGCGCCGACACCACCGTGGTGTCGGCCAACGTTGAATACCCCACCGACACCGGCCTACTGGTCCACGCGGTAGCCAAAATCGGTGGCCTGGTTCGGCGGATCAAGACCGCGGCAGGGGCTACCCGCACCCGATTTCGTGACCGGACCCGCGCCGCGAGGCGACGGTTCCGCACCATCGCGTCGAACCTGCGGCTACGCAGCGCGCAAGCCCGCGAACAAGCCCAGGCCACCGTCAAGCGGATCAGCAGCGAGTTGGCCGACCTGGCCCAGAAAGCCGCCGCAGACGCGGCCCGGGTCGTCACCAACGCCCGCCGTACGGTCACCAAGACCACCGGCCGCACACGCGGCCGGCTCCAACGCGCGATCAACGAGTTGACCACCACGATCGAGCGCACCGGGCGCATCGTGACGCAGACCCGCACCCGGCTGGCCGGCGGCACACCCGAGGCGGCCACCCGGCTGATCAGCCTGCACGACCCCGACGCCCGGCCGATCGCCAAAGGACGCCTGGGCAAACCGATCGAGTTCGGCTACAAAGCCCAAGTCACCGACAACGAAGACGGCATCGTCCTGGACTACACAGTCGAGGAAGGCAACCCGCCCGACGGGCCGCAGCTGGCCCCGGCGATCGAACGCATCACCAGCCGAACCGGGAAACCACCCCGGGCGACGACCGCTGACCGCGGCTACGGCGAAGCCACCGTGGAGCAAGACCTGCACGACCTGGGCGTCAAAACCGTTGCCATTCCCCGCAAAGGCAAGCCCGGCGCCGCCCGCCAAGCCCACGAACGACGACCAGGCTTCCGCCGACTCGTCAAGTGGCGCACCGGTTGCGAAGGACGCATCAGCCACCTCAAACACCGCTACAGCTGGGACCGCACACGCCTCGACGGCCTCACCGGCGCCCGAATCTGGTGCGGATACGGGGTACTGGCCCACAACCTGAACAAGGTCACCGCCCTCGCCGCAGCCACCACGGCCTGAAACCACAACCCCACACCCAACACACCACCCAGCCCAGGATGGCAGCACACCCCCGCAGACCAAATTCACTTTTTCAGGTCGAAGTA
>JBBEWH010000121.1:0-21362 GCA_037414955.1 Actinomycetes bacterium KLBMP 9797 | reverse complement strand
GCGTCGTGCGCGGATATCGCCAGAACGATCGGGGTGCACCGTAGTTCGGTGGGGCGGGAGCTGGCCCGTAACCACTCCTACCGGCAAGGGGTGAAAAGTCCTCGCCGGGGGACACCGTACCGGTGGGGGTATCGGGCGGACTGGGCGCAGCAGAAGGCACGGCCGCGGCGGCGCCGGCCCAAGCCGCGCAAGATGGCCGCCGACCCGCGGCTACGGGCGGTGGTGGCGGCCGGGCTGCGCGATAGGTTGAGTCCGCAGCAGGTGGCCGCCGGTTTGCGGGCGGACTTTCCCGGTGATGCGGGGATGCGGGTGTCACACGAGACGATCTACCAGGCGATCTACCTGCAGGCGCGGGGCAGTCTGCGGCTGCTGGTCGACGACGCGTTGCGGGTCAAGCGTAAGGCGCGCCGTTCGCAGTCCCGGGCGGCGCTCGCGGCCCGGTCCGCGATCCGGGGCAAGCCGTGGATCACCGAGCAGGTGCACATCTCGGCCCGGCCGGCCGAGGTCGCCGACCGGGCGGTGCCCGGGCACTGGGAAGGCGACCTGCTCATCGGCGCCCATAAACGGTCGGCGATCGTGACCTTGGCCGAACGGTCGACCCGGTTCGTGATGCTCGGCGCGTTGCCGACCGACCGGTCCAGTCCGGAGGTGATCGCGGTGATCCGGGCCCTGTTCGGCCGGCTCCCGGCCCGGCTGCACCGTAGTTTGACCTGGGACCAGGGCGTCGAACTGGCCGGCTACGCCACTTTCGGACTCGTCCAGGACTGCCAGGTGTTCTTCTGCGACCCGCACAGCCCGTGGCAGCGCGGCACCAACGAGAACACCAACGGCCTGTTACGCGACTACTTCCCCAAGGGCAGGTTCGACTTCACCACCATCGGCCAGGCCGACCTGGACGCCGTGGCCGACCAACTCAACCGCCGGCCACGACAAACCCTGAACTGGCATACTCCGGCACAGAAGCTCAACGAGTACCTCGCGTTGCACTGACCGCTTGAGACCGCCTCTCCGTTCCGGGTGCCCCAGTCCTTGATCGGCGCAGTTTCCCTTGATCGACGAGTGCGGACGAGCGCCAACGAGCGCGGACGAGCGGCCGACGGGTGGGGCCGGGTGCTCGCCCGCGTCGATCTTGGCGTTGTCGTGGTGATCGCCTCGCGGTCATGGGCGGGCCAGGTGGTTTCCCGATCAACGCGCGACGATAGGGCCAAGATCGGCGGGGAAGAGCAGCGACGAGTCATTGATCAACAACGTGCCCGCACTCCTGGCCGACGCGAAGACTCTTGACCAGACGCCGTTGAGTTCTCACTGCATGTGGACGCCTTGATCATGGAGGGGATCGGGGCACGAACGGGTGAGCGACGGTGATCGGGCACCGGTCTGGCGTGCGAGGATGGCGTCGTGAGTCCCGCGGCTTCCGATCCGATCGTGCTCGTCTCCGGCGACGAGGAATTGCTGGTGGCGCGAGGCGTCGCCCAAACGGTCGAGGCGGTGCGGGCCGCCGACCCCGGTGCTGACGTCCGCGAGCACGAGGCCAGCGCGCTCAGCCCAAACGAGGTGGCCGAGATCGTGAGCCCGTCGCTGTTCGGTGGGCGCCGGGTGCTGGTCGTGCGCAACGGCCAGGACGCCAAGAAGGACCTGGTGGCGGTGCTCCTCGGAGTTGCCAAGAACCCCGATCCCGACGTGACCTTGGTGGTCACGCACGCCGGTGGGGCGAAGGGCAAGGCGTTCGCCGATGGCTTGCGGTCAGCGGGCGCCGTCGTCGTGCCGGCTGCCAAGCTGAAGGGGGCGCGCGAGCGGGTCGCCTTCGTCCGCGACGAGTTCCGTCGCAACGGTGGCCGGTGCACCGACGACGCCGCGGAGGCCCTGCTCGCCGCGGTCGGCAACGACCTGCGCGAGTTGGCGGCGGCGTGCTCCCAGCTGATCGCCGACACCGACGGCCGGATCAGCGCCGACACGGTGGCCCGCTACTACCGGGGGCGTGCCGAGGTGACCGGGTTCACGGTGGCCGACGCCGCGATGGTCGGCGACGTGCCGGGGGCGCTGGAGGCTCTGCGCTGGGCGCTGCACGTCGGTGTCGACCCGGTGCCGATCGCCGACGCGCTCGCCGATGGGGTCCGCACCGTGGCGCGGGTCGCGTCGGCGGGTCGTGGCAATGCGTACCAACTGGCCAGCAGCCTCGGCATGCCGGCGTGGAAGATCGAGCGCGCCCAGCGGCAGGGTCGCGGGTGGACGCCGGAGGGCCTCGTCGACGCGGCGCGCGTCGCCGCCCAATGCAACGCCGACGTGAAGGGCGGATCCGACGACCGGGGATACGCGCTGGAGCGCGCCATTTTCGCCGTGGCAGCGGCCCGCCAGGTAGGCGGCGCGGCCTCCCGCCCGGCGGGCGGCGTGGCGGCGAGCGGCGTGGCGGCGGGTCGCCCGGCGGGCGGAACTGGCAGCGCCGGTGGCCCGGCCCGCCAGACCAGCGGCCGGCGGGGGAGCGGGAACAGATGAAGCCGCTGTATGCGCGGGCACTCCGGCTGCGCCACACCACGCCGAGCGGGCTGCTGTGCTTCGCCTACTTCGAGGGTGCGGTGATCCTCGCGGTCCTGCTGGCGTTCGCCGAGCGGGTGAGCTGGTGGGCAGTCCCGATCCTGCCGGCGCTGATCGCCGCGTGGGTCAAGTTCTACGACGTGGTGGCCGGCGTGGCGGAGCGGCGGCGCGAGGTCCGGCAGGCGCGGGAAGCCGGTGCCACCGCAGGCCGAAGCGCGGTGGCCCGCCACTACGCCCAAGCGGGACCAGGCGCGGCCCAAACGGGACCAGGAGCCGCCCAAGCAGGACCAGGCACGCCAGCGGTGCGTGAGCCCGTGCCGCCCAACGCCCACCCCACCGATCACGCTCGCGCGGACGGCGACGCGCTCCGTGCCCGCCAGTCCGCCAGCCGCCGCTACCCGCCTTTCTCATGATCAAGGCGTCCCTCAAGTCGTTCTAACGACTACAGGGACGCCTTGATCATGAGAAAGGGAGGGATCAGGCCGAGAGCGACTCGAGCCGCTTGGCGATCGCCGACTTGCGGTTGGCGGCCTGGTTCTTGTGGATAACGCCCTTGCTGACCGCCTTGTCCAGCTTGCGCGACGCGTCGCGCATCAGCTCCGCGGCGTTCTCGGCGTTACCGGCCTCGCTCGCCTCGTGGAACTTGCGGATGGCGGTCTTCAGCGACGACTTGACCGACTTGTTACGCAGCCGGCGCTTCTCGTTCTGCCGGTTGCGCTTGATCTGGGACTTGATGTTCGCCACGCGACAGCCTTCGTCCTGGTAGCTCGGGTGATTGCTTCGGGCGCAGGCAACGGCTTCGCGTCGCCATGCGCGAAGAGCCAGGCTACCAGCTCCGGCCACGCGGAGCCAAAACGCCCCAGCCCTCGCCATGATCAAGGCGTCCCTGTAGTCGTTAGAACGACTTGAGGGACGCCTTGATCATGAGGAGAGGGAGCGGCGGTCGGCCAGCCACGCGAGGGCGGTCTCGCCGCTCCACCGCTGGTGGGCGCGGATGAGCGGGGAAGCGCTGGTCGGCCCGGCCTCCGCCATGGAGAGCAGGTAGCCGGACAGCGCCGCCAGCGCCGCGTCCAGCCCGTCGGGCGGTGCGTCCCGGGCGGTGGGATGGGCGGCGAACAGCGCGTCGGCGTCCAGCCCGCTGGCGTACGCGCTGATCAGGAGGCTGGCCGTGTCGAACCAGGCGGGCCCGTAGCAGATCCAGGTCCAGTCGCAGAGCCACGCGCTCCCGGTCGCGTCGATCAGTACGTTGTCGAGTCGCAGGTCACAGTGGGTGAGGCCGGTGCCCCGGGCGTACCCGGGAAGGGCCGCCTCCAGCGCGACCAGTTCGTCGAGTCTCTTCTCCGCCCAGGGCGGCGCCGTCGGCATGGGCTCGCGACCGGCGGCGATCTCGCGCCACCAGGAGAGGTCGGAGTGGATCAGGTCGGAGAGCGCGGGCAGGCCGAGCGCGGCGAGTTCGGGCGAGGGGCGCCGCAGTGCCTCGGCGGCGACCGCCCACGCCGCCAGCGCGGCGTCGAGCTCGGCGGGGTCCCACGGCAGGCCCGGCATCCGCCCGTCGATGGCGTCGAGGCAGATCACATAGTGTCCGGCGGCGGTGAGCGTCCAGCGCGGCCGGGCCGCCGGTACCTCGGGCGGCAGTGCTGCCGTGACGGCGACCTCGCGGGCGTACCAGTCGGTGAGGTGGCGTTGCGTGGACATCGAGGCGGCCTTGATGAAGTACCGCCCGCCATCGGCGGTGTCGAGCACGGCGGCGAAACCGCGGGTGAACCCGCCGCCGGCGGTGGTCGCCCAGGTCACCGGGGAGCCGAGCCGCGCGGCGACGGCGGACCGCAGCTCAGCCGGCAGGTCGGCCCATTGCGGACGGACGGCCGTGGACGCGTACGACATGGGCGGGAGCGGACGCGCGGGCATGCACCCATAGTGCCCGCACTGTCATACCTCTCTGGCACAGTTCGAGGCATGAACACGGAGGAGTTCTGGGCGTTGATCGACCGGGCCCGTCAGGACGCGACGAGCCCCATCGAGGTGGCCGGCCACGTCACCACAGCGCTGGCCGCCCGCGACGTGGCCGAAATCACCGGGTGCGACCGGCACATCCGGCGGGTGCTCGACGCCTCCTACCGGGTCGATCTGTGGGGCGCGGCCTATCTGGTGAACGGCGGTTGTTCGGCGGAGGGCTTCGACCACTTCCGCGGCTGGTTGATGACGCAGGGCCGGCAGGCGTTCGCCCGGGCCGTCACCGATCCCGACACACTGGCCGAGTTGCCCGCGGTGCGCCGGGCGGCGGTGACCGGTGAGGAGTTCGAGTGCGCCGCGATGCTCGACGTGGCCCGCGCCGCGCACCTCAAGGTGGCCGGCATCGAGCTGCCCAAGGAGGCGCCCCGCCAGCCCGATCTCAACGATTTCTGGGATTTCGACGACGAGGACGAGGTGCACCGGCGCCTCCCTCGGCTGGCGACGCTGTTCCAGGAGCCACCGGCGGAGTAACCAGAGAGTCAGGAGCCACCGGCGGAGTAACCAGACAGTCAGGAGCCACCGGCGGAGTAACCAGACAGTCAGGAGCCACCGGCGGAGTAGCCAAGCGGACCGGCATGGGACCATAGAACGGTCTTTGCATCGTGACGAGAACGGATGACCGTGCCACCGGTGACCCCGAACAATCCCGGCTCGACCGACCCGGGCCGCATCCGGAACTTCTGCATCATCGCTCACATCGACCACGGCAAGTCGACCCTGGCCGACCGGATGTTGCAGCTCACCGGCGTGGTCGAGGCCCGGCACATGCGTGCCCAGTACCTCGACCGGATGGACATCGAGCGCGAGCGCGGCATCACCATCAAGAGCCAGGCGGTGCGCATGCCGTGGGTGGTGCGCGAGGGTGATCAGCAGGGCGATCACGCGGTTCTCAACATGATCGACACGCCGGGCCACGTCGACTTCACCTATGAGGTGTCCCGCAGCCTCGCCGCCTGCGAGGGGGCGGTGCTGCTGGTCGACGCGGCGCAGGGCATCGAGGCGCAGACGCTGGCCAACCTCTACCTGGCGATGGAGAACGACCTCCACGTCATCCCGGTGCTCAACAAGATCGACCTGCCGGCCGCCCAGCCGGAGAAGTACGCGGAGGAGTTGGCCCACCTCATCGGCTGCCAGCCGGAAGACTGCCTGCGGGTGTCCGGCAAGACCGGCGACGGGGTGCCGCACCTGCTGGATGAGATCGTCCGCCAGTTCACCCCGCCCATCGGCGATGCCGCCGCCCCGGCCCGGGCCATGATCTTCGACTCGGTGTATGACGTCTATCGGGGCGTCGTCACCTACGTCCGGGTGATCGACGGCCGGATCGAGGCCCGCGAGCGGATCAAGATGATGTCCACCGGTGCCGTGCACGAGCTGCTGGAGTTGGGCGTCGTCTCGCCGGAAATGGAGAAGGCGCAGGCCCTGGGCGTCGGCGAGGTGGGCTATCTGATCACCGGCGTGAAGGACGTGCGTCAGTCCCGGGTCGGCGACACGGTGACCATCAACGCCCGGCCCGCGAAGGACGCCCTCAGCGGCTACAAGGATCCGAAGCCGATGGTTTACTCGGGGCTGTATCCGATCGACGGCTCCGACTATCCCGACTTCCGCGACGCTCTCGACCGGCTGAAGCTCAACGACGCCGCGCTCAACTACGAGCCGGAGACCAGCGGCGCACTCGGGTTCGGGTTCCGCTGCGGCTTCCTCGGCCTGCTCCACCTGGAGATCATCCGGGAGCGCCTGGAGCGCGAGTTCAACCTCGACCTGATCTCTACCGCACCCAACGTGGTCTATCGCGTGGCCATGGAGGACGGCAGCGAGCACACGGTCACCAACCCGAGCGAATACCCGACCGGCAAGATCGCCGAGGTCTACGAGCCGGTGGTGCGGGCCACCGTGTTGACACCTAACGACTACGTCGGCGCGGTGATGGAGCTGTGCCAGGGTCGGCGTGGCACTCTGCGCGGCATGGACTACCTGTCGGCCGACCGGGTCGAGCTGCGCTACACGCTGCCCCTCGCCGAGATCATCTACGACTTCTTCGATCAGCTCAAGAGCCGCACCAAGGGCTATGCCAGCCTCGACTACGAGCCGAGCGGCGAGCAGGCGGCCGACCTGGTCAAGGTCGACATCCTGCTGCATGGTGAGCCGGTCGACGCGTTCAGCGCGATCGTCCACAAGGACAAGGCCTACAACTACGGCGTCAACATCGCCGCCAAGCTGCGCACTCTGATCCCGCGGCAGCAGTTCGAGGTGCCGATCCAGGCGGCCATCGGCAACCGGGTGATCGCGCGCGAGACGATCCGCGCGATCCGCAAGGACGTGCTGGCCAAGTGCTACGGCGGTGACATCACCCGGAAGCGCAAGCTGCTGGAGAAGCAGAAGGAAGGCAAGCGGCGGATGAAGATGGTGGGGCGCGTCGAGGTGCCGCAGGAGGCCTTCATCGCCGCGCTGTCCACCTCGGATGGATCGGAAGGCAAGGCCGGTAAGAAGTGACGGTCGACGCGCGGTTCTGCCCGCGCTGCGGCGGCCCGCTGGCGAAGCGACCGCCGACCGCGTGCGGCACCTGTGGATACACCCTGTTCGTCAACGCCCGGCCGACGGCCAGCCTGATCGTGCACGACGGCGGGCGGTTCCTGGCGCTGAAGCGAGCCCAGGCACCGCAGGCGGGTCTGTGGGAGACGCCCGGCGGGTTCTGCGATGGCTGGGAGGAACCAGCGGCCGCTGCCGTGCGTGAGGGCCGCGAGGAGCTTGGCGTCGAGGTCACTCTGGGTGACTTCGTCGGCATGTATGTGGGCTGCTACGACTACCAAGGCGAGCGTCTGCCCGTACTCGACTGCTTCTACCTGGCGACCCTCGACGGCGCGGAAATCACTCTGAATGCTGAAGAGTCGTCCGATATGACCTGGTTTGACCTGGACAAACCTCCGCCTTTGGCGTTCCGAACGATGGACCGAGCGGTTCAGGATGCGGCACGGCGTTTGGCGCGTTGAGCGGCGGGAAACTCTACCGGTCGTAACCCGCTAACGCGAAACCCCCGGATAAGGAGGGCGACCGTGACCGCAACCGGCATCATCTCCGCTCTGATCATCGGCTTGATCATCGGTGCGCTGGGTCGTCTGGTCGTACCAGGCCGCCAGAACATCCCGATCTGGCTGACCATGCTCATCGGCGTGGGTGCGGCTCTGCTCGGCACCGTGATCGCGCGGGCCGCCGGCCTCGCCAGCACCTCCGGCGTGGACTGGACCGAGATTCTGATCCAGGTCGTGCTGGCCGCCGTTGGTGTGGCGCTCGTCGCTGGCGTCGCCGGACGTCGTGGCGTCAGTAGGTACTAACACGATGAGTTGAGAAAGGGCCCCTTCCCATCAAAGAAGATGGGAAGGGGCCCTTTCTCGCCGGATCAGCGGAGCCAGGGAATGGAGCGGTCGAGCAGCCCACGGCGCTTGAGCTCGGCGCGGAGCGGGATCTCGTCGTCGACGTACCCGTCCCAGTTCACGCCCCAGTAGTTGGCGGTGTGCGTGCCCTCGCCGCAGAGCTGGCGCTGCACCGGCGTCCGGTTGGCCCACCATGGCGAGTCCTGGTCGATGTGGAACTCGTCCAGCGGCCGGATCCACCGGTAGGTGTACCCGATGAACAGCATCTTCCGGGTGAAGGTGGACAGGTTCGTCGAGCGCGAGTGCCACTGCCGCCGGTCGAAGATGAACGCGTCGCCCGGGTTCGCTGTGATCTCGACGGTGCCCTCGGGGTCGGGGTTGTGCACGCTCAGGTCGGTCGGGCGGGCCAGCGAGTTTCGCAGGTGGCTGCCCGGGATGACCTTGGTGGCGCCCCGGCCGGTCTCCGAGAGGTCGGAGAGCACGTAGGCGACCTTGAGCGAGAACATCGGCCGCGGCAGGTTGGGGTCCATCGTCTCGGGATCCGAGTTCTGCCGGTACCCGTCCTGGTGCCACCCCCAGTACGGCTTCTCCGGCTCCTTCGCCGGGGGCGTCACGTCGAGGTGGTTGTGGTGGCTGTAGATGTTCCAGCCCGCCAGGCCCCACATGTACGGGAACGCGATCGGGTGGGTCAGCAAGTCGCCGAACAGTTCGTCGCGCTCCAGGAAGCCGAGCAGGTGCAGAGGCTCACCTGGGCGACCCTCTGCCGCGTAGATCCGGTCGACGGCGGCCTCGAGGGCGGCGCGGTGCTCCTCGGTCAGCACGTTTCGCAGCAGCAGGAATCCTTGCTCGTGGAATTCCTTCCGATCGACGTCGCTGATCGGCTCGTATCCGGTACGGCCCTCATAATCGAACACCGTCTCATTCCTCCCCAAGAAAGAGTTCAACTGACGAGAGCGTAAGTCGCGGTTGCGGGCCCTCGCCAGTGAGTGTTTCCCCAGGTCGTCAAGGACTTGTGAAGAAATGTCAAAGATCTACTGCGTGAAGGTGCAAGATCGCTTGCGGTGACGACGGGTGCCCGTGAGATGACTATCTAGGGTGGCTGGTCCGATTTCGCGGGAACGCGAGAATAACGAATGCAACCTAAATCAGGTTTTAGACGTCTCCGAAGACTTCGGCGATGACTCGACCGTTCTCGGACGCGGTGACCTTGGACCAGGAGCCGTCGTCGGCCGTCCATTCCAAGCCGCCGAAGCGCACCCGTTTCACGCCGTGGTCGGTGGCGTGCGAGACCAGCCAGTGCGCGTACCGCCAGCCGGCCTGCGGGTCGCCGGCCCGCACCACCAGGCCGGTCAGCTCGGCCGGCACGGAGGTGTCCAGCCGGCCCCAGTCCAGCCGCAGGTTGGCGCCGAGCGCCTCGGCCGCGGCCAAGCCGCGCAGCGCCGGGTCGTCACTCACCGAGCAGGCGACCGCGCCGGTGGCCTTGCCGAGCAGCGCCTTGGCCAGCACCGTGGAGTTGTCGGCCCACTTCTCGTAGGCCTCCGGGAACGCCGAGCGCTGCACCCGCTGGGCGGCGTCGGTGATCCGCATCGCCTCCCAGCCGCGCACCCTCTTGAGCGCACCGTAGAACTTGGTCGCCGAGTAGCGCGGGTCACGGATCTGCTCCGGTGTGCCCCACCCCTGGCTGGGCCGCTGCTGGAAGAGGCCGAGCGAGTCGCGATCACCGCCGGTGAGATTCTCCAGCTTGGACTCCTGGAAGGCGGTCGCGAGCGCTACGACGACGGCCCGCTCCGGCATTTGCTGCCGGATGCCCATCGCGGCGATCGTGGCGGCGTTGGCCATCTGATGCGCGTTCAGCGCGACTTCGCCGTCGGCCTGGACGACGCAGGCCCGGGAGGGTGCGATCGGAAGCTTCAGGTCGGCGCCCCAGTTGTGCGCGCCGAGATAGGCACCGAGCCCGGCGACCGCCGCGAGTGCGACCACCGCCGCCACCCCTGCCCGAATGCGCACCGCCACCCCCAGCTGAGTCGTGCGTCTAGGGTACGCAAGATTAGACAGCGACCGTACCGGTGACCGGTTTGTGAGTAAAGCCCCCTATGCGAGTGGCGCCCAGCGGGGCGGGCGCTTCTCCCGGCGCGCCGAGATGCCCTCGCGTCCCTCCTCCGAGCCGAAGAACTCCGCCGAGATGGCGGCCAGCTCCGCGAGATCCTCACGCACCGTAGCGGCCGGTGGGCGGTGCAACACCCGTTTGGTGCCGGCCAGCGCCAGCGGCCCGCCCCGCATCAGCCCGTCGCAGTAGGCGGCGACCGTGGCGTCCACCGACTCCGCCGGCGCCGCCGCGCTGACCAGCCCGATCGCCGCCGCCCGCCGCCCGTCGAAGGCGTCGCCGGTCAGGAACAACTCGGCCGCGGCCCGCGGGTGCAGCCGGCGCAGCACGGTCGCGGAGATGATCGCCGGCACCACGCCGAGCCGTACCTCCGTGAACGCGAACGTCACGTCCTCGCCGCAGACCGCGATGTCCGCGGCCGCGACCAGGCCCAGGCCGCCGGCCCGCGCCGGCCCGCCGACCCGCGCGACCACCGGCTTGGGGCACTCCCAGATGGCCGCGATCACCTCGGCCATCAGCGCGGTGGGCGCGGGCTTCTCGGTCAGGTCGGCCCCGGAGCAGAACACCGGGCCGGTGTGCGACAGCACCACGACCCGGACCGCGTCGTCGGCCCCGGCCGCCGCCAGCGCCGCGAGCAACTCCGTCATCAGCGCCGTCGAGAGCGCGTTCCGGTTCGGCGGACTGTCCAACGCGAGCGTCGCGATACCCCGCGCGATTTCGACCTGCAACACGCCCACACCCTAGCGACCCCCCATGATCAAGGCGTCCCTGAAGCTGTTCTCACGCCTTCAGGGACGCCTTGATCATGGGGAGGGGGACAATGGGAAGCGTGGCTCAGCTTCCCGACGGCGACGTCGTACCCGACGACGGCCCGCTGCCGCCCGGCACCGCGCTCGGCGGCCGCGGCTTCGGCGTGTACGTGCACGTGCCGTTCTGCGCGAGCCGCTGCGGGTACTGCGACTTCAACACGTACACCGCCGCCGAGCTGGGCGGCGGCGCCAGCCGCGACGAGTACGCGGATACGGTTCTGGAGGAACTGAAGCTGGCGACCCGGACGGTGACGCCCCACCAGGTCGACACCGTTTTCGTCGGTGGCGGCACACCCACCCTGCTCGACCCGGACGACCTGGCCCGCATCCTGGACGGCATCGACCGCACCTGGGGCCTCGCGCCGGGCGCCGAGGTCACGACCGAAGCCAATCCCGAGTCGGTGACGCCCGGCTCCCTGCAACGGCTACGCAAGGCCGGCTTTACCCGGATCTCCCTGGGGATGCAGTCGGCCGCGCCAGGCGTACTCGCGATCTTGGACAGGCGACACTCGCCGGGCCGTGCGACGGCCGCGGCGGCCGAGGCCCGCGAGGCCGGATTCGACCACGTCAACCTGGATCTGATCTACGGCACGCCGGGCGAGACCGCCGACGACTTCGCCGCGTCGTTGGCGGCGACCGTCGCGGCCGGCGTCGACCACGTCAGCGCGTACGCGTTGATCGTGGAGGACGGCACCCGGCTCGCCGCCCGGATGCGGCGCGGCGAGCTGCCGTACCCGTCCGACGACGTGGCCGCGGACCGCTACCTGGCCGCGGACGCCGCCCTCGGCGCGGCCGGTTTCTCCTGGTACGAGGTGTCGAACTGGGCCACCGGGCCGGCGGCCCGGTGCCGGCACAACCTGCTCTACTGGACCGGCGGCGACTGGTGGGGCCTCGGTCCGGGGGCGCACAGCCACGTCGGCGGCGTGCGCTGGTGGAACGTCAAACACCCCGCCGGGTACGCCGCGCGGCTGGCCGCCGGCAGGACGCCGGCTCAGGGGCGCGAGGTGCTGTCGGCGACCGACCGGCACGTGGAGGACGTGATGCTGCGCCTGCGGCTGGCCGAGGGGCTGCCGCTGGACGCGCTCGACCCGGCCGGCCGCGCCGCGGCGGCCGGGGCGGTCGCCGATGGCCGGCTGGTGGAGCGCGCCGGCCGGCTGGTGCTGACCCAGCGCGGCCGCCTGCTGGCCGACGGCGTCATCCGCGACCTCCTCTGACCCCATGATCAAGGCGTCCTTCAAGTTGTTCTAACGACTTGAAGGACGCCTTGATCTTGACTATTTGATGAGAGTGGCGGTGAGGGGGTAGCGGTAGAGCTGGCCGTCGTTGGCCTTAACCCCTGCGACGATGCCGATGATGATCGCGATGAGCATCGCGATCGGGGCGAGGAAGGCGCCGATCACGATGCAGACCAGCATCCAGCACACCACGGTGATGATCGACCACAGGAGCTGGAAGTTGAGTGCGGCGAGGGCGTGCGCCCGGATCGTCGGCGACTGGTTGCCCTTGGCCAGCAGCGCGACCAGCGGGGCGATCCAGCCCAGCGTGCCGGCGCCGAGGAACGCACCGGCAGCGCCGCCGAAGTGCGAGATCAGCGCCCACGTCTTCTCGTCGGCGTTCGCGTAGCCGGCCGGCGGTGCACCGTAGTAGCCGCCGGCCGGCGGACCCGGTGGGTAGCCCGGCGGCGGGTAGCCCGGCGGCCCGTACGTGGGCGGCGGGCCATCGGTAGGTGGCTGAGGTGGCGGCGGGTAGCCGGGTGAGGGAGCCTCGCCCGGCGTGGAATCGGACGCTGGGGGTGTCGGCGGAGAGGTCGGGTCGCGCGGCGGGGTGCCGCCGTCGCCCTCTCCGGGTGGGCGAGGTGGTTCGGTCATGCAGGTCACGGTAGGGGTAGGGATCAACCAGCGCCACTTGACACACACGCGGGGTTACCGGCAATCGCTCAAAGTGATCATCGCGCGCGGTGTGTGATGCGACGTAGACTGGCACTCACTACATTCGAGTGCCAACGGTCCGGTGAGTTCGGGTGAGGAGGTGACATGAGTCTCGACGAGCGCAAACTCGAGGTGCTTCGGGCGATCGTCGAGGACTACGTCGCTACCCAGGAGCCGGTCGGCAGCAAGGCGCTGGTCGAGCGCCATCAGCTCGGCGTGTCGCCCGCCACCGTGCGCAACGACATGGCCGTCCTGGAGGACGAGGGTTACATCCGCCAGCCGCACACCAGCGCCGGCCGGGTGCCCACCGACCGCGGATACCGGCTGTTCGTCGATCGGCTGTCCCGCATCAAGCCGCTCAGCCCGGCCGAGCGCCGCGCGATCGAGCGGTTCCTGGTCGACGCGATCGACCTCGACGACGTCGTGCACCGCACGGTCCGCCTGTTGGCCCAGCTCACCCGCCAGGTCGCCGTGGTGCAATACCCGAGCTTGGCCCGCTCCTCGGTGCGCCACCTGGAGCTGGTGCCGATCTCCACGACCCGGCTGATGCTCGTGATGATCGCCGACACCGGCCGGGTCGAGCAGCGCCTGGTCGAGCTGCCTGGGCCGCTGCCCGACGAGGCGGTGGCCGATCTGCGGCGGGTGGTCAACGAAAAGCTCGTCGGCAAGCGACTATCCGACACTCCGCCCCTGGTGCAAGCTCTGGTCGACGAGGTGCCGCCGGATCACCGCAGCACCATGGCGACGTTGGCCACTGTGTTGCTGGAGACGCTGGTCGAGCGGCACGAGGAGCGCATCGCCTTGGCCGGACGGGCTAACCTGGCTCGGGGCGGCCTCCTGGACTTCCAGGGGTCGTTGCGTCCGATCCTGGAAGCCCTCGAGGAGGAGGTCATCCTGCTCAAGCTGCTTGGCGAGGTAGACGCGAGCACCCTGCGGATCCGCATCGGAGACGAGAACGAGATCGACAACCTGCGGTCCACCTCGGTGGTCAGCACCGGCTACGGTCCTGGTGCGACGGTCGTTGGTGGCCTGGGCGTATTGGGACCAACCAGGATGGACTACCCCGGCACGATCGCGACGGTGCGCGCCGTGGCACGCTACGTAGGCGATCTGCTCAGCGACAGTTGAAGGGCCCTAGGGACAGCGCGAGAACGACATGAGGACACGGAACGCAGTGGCCAAGGACTACTACGGGATTCTCGGTGTTAACCGGGATGCCTCCGACGACGAGATCAAGCGCGCCTATCGCAAGCTGGCCCGCCAGTACCACCCGGATGTCAATCCGGACCCGGAAGCGCAGGAGAAGTTCAAGGAGATCAACGCCGCCTACGAGGTGCTCTCCGACGACCAGAAGCGCCAGATCGTCGACCTCGGTGGCGATCCCCTGGCGCCTGGCGGCGGCGGCGCACCAGGCGGTCCCGGCGCGGGACCGTTCGTTGGTTTCCAGGACATCATGGACGCGTTCTTCGGCACGGCCGGCGCCGCGCGTGGCCCCCGGTCGCGCACCCGGCCCGGTGCCGACGCGATCCTGCGCCTAGAGCTCGACCTCACCGAGACCGCGTTCGGGGTGGAAGCGCCGATCACCGTCGACACGGCGGTGCTCTGCACGACCTGCGCGGGCGCGGGCACCGCGGCCGGCACCCACCTGGCCACCTGCGAGGCATGTGGCGGGCGCGGCGAGGTGCAGTCGGTGCAGCGCACCTTCCTGGGCCAGGTGGTCTCCTCCCGGCCGTGCACGGTGTGCCAGGGCTACGGCACGGTGGTCCCGCACCCGTGCCCCACCTGCAGCGGCGACGGTCGGGTCCGCACCCGCCGGTCGCTCACCGTCAAGATCCCGGCCGGGGTCGAAGACGGCATGCGCATCCGGCTCGCCCAGCAGGGCGAGGTGGGCCCGGGCGGCGGCACCGCCGGCGATCTCTACGTCGAGATCCACGAGCGGCCGCACGACGTCTACTCCCGCAAGGGCGACGACCTGCACTGCCGGGTCACCGTGCCGATGACGGCCGCCGCCCTCGGCACCCGGCTGACCATCAAGACGCTCGACAGCGAGGAGCAGCTCGACGTCAAGCCGGGCACCCAACCGGGCGCCACGCTGCGGCTGCGGGCGCGCGGCGTGCCGCACCTGCGCGGCACCGGTCGCGGTGACCTGTTCGTGCACCTCGACGTGCGCACCCCGATCAAGCTCGACCCCGAGCAGGAGCGGCTGCTGCGCGAGTTCGCCAAGACCCGTGGCGAGGAGGTCGCCGAGTTGAGCAAGCAGGGCGGCTTCTTCTCCCGCGTCCGCGACGCCTTCAACGGGCACGCTTGAGCCTCCCGCTGTTCCTGGTGTCCGCGCTGCCCAGCGCGGACACCTACACCCTCGAGGGGCCCGAGGGACACCACGCGGCCACCGTGCAGCGGCTGCGCGTCGGCGAGGACCTGCTGCTCGCCGACGGCCGCGGCGGCACGGCCACCGCGGTGGTGACCGCCGTCGGCCGCGGCACGCTCGATCTGACGATCACATCCCGGGGGTACGCCGAGCCGCCCGACCCCCGCCTGGTGGTGATCCAGGGCATCGCGAAGGGCGACCGGGGCGAGCTGGCCGTGCAGGCGATGACCGAGGTCGGGGTCGACGAGATCGTGCCCTGGGCCGCCGCCCGCTCGGTGGTGCAGTGGCGCGGCGAACGCGGCGCCCGCGCTCACGAGAAGTGGGCGGCCACGGCCCGCGAGGCCGCCAAACAGTCCCGCCGCCCCTGGCTTCCAGTAGTGGCTCCGCCAGCGTCGACGCGCGACGTGGCAGCCCGCGCGACCTTCGTGCTCCACGAGGAGGCGAAGTCCCGCCTCTCCACCGTCGCCCTCCCGACCACCGGCGAAATCGCGCTGGTGGTGGGCCCGGAAGGCGGCATCACCCACGAGGAACTCGCCCTCTTCGAGGCCGCCGGGGCTCTTCCGGTACGCCTCGGCGACACCGTCCTCCGCACCTCCACGGCCGGCGTCGCCGCCCTCGCCGTCCTCTCCACCCGCCTAGCCCGCTGGTAACCGCGCCCCCGCGCCCCGCGCCGCGCGCCCCGCGCCCCGCGCCCCGCGCCCCGCGCCCCGCGCGCCGCGCGCCGCGCGCCGTGCGCCGATCAAGGGCTAAGGCACGTGGATCGGAGATCGAACCGTGTGCCCTAGCCCTTGATCGGCGCGGTTCTCCTTGATCGGCGACGCCAGGCGTCTGAGGGTGGCTCGGGTCGCGGCGGCGCAGGGGGATCATTCGGGCAAACCCACACAGTGGCGAGTGGGTCGGCGCGATCTCCCGTCGGAGGCGTGGGCCCGCCGTCCTGCGCGCACATCGCTTCCCGGCGGAGCCGGGTCCAACCCGGTGGGCGGGTGCCGCTCACCGTCCGCGCAGACCCTCAGCGGTACTCCATGCACGTTATCGGCCGCCCATAACGTGCGTACGGTACCGCTGAGCGTGCCGTTTCGTGCCCCACCCCCATGATCAAGGCGTCCCCCCACCCCCATGATCAATGCGTCCTTCATGTCGTTAGAACGACATTAAGGACGCCTTGATCATGGGGGTGGGGCACGGAGATGGTGTAGTCGCCGGGCACGGTGTGCCAGCCGTCGTGCCATATCTGGAAGGTGCGCTTGGGCAGCGGGATGCGGGCGGTGACCGACTCGCCAGCGGAGGCGCTCACCGAACCGAAGCCGGCCAGCCAGCGCGCCGGGCGGGACGGGTCGGGCGTGGTGGGGGAGGCGTAGACCTGGACGACCTCGCGGCCGGGCCGGGCGCCGGTGTTGCGCACGGTCACCACGGCCGTGCCGTCCTCGATGGACAGTGACTCGTACGCCCACGTCGTGTAGCCGAGGCCGTGGCCGAACGGGAACAGCGGCTCGACCCGCCCCCGGTATCCGATGAAGATGCCCTCGTCGTACGGCAGCGCCCCGTCGACCGGGGTGGTGGAGAGCACCTCTTCCGCCCGCCGGGGCCACGTGGTGGGCAGCCGCCCGCCCGGTTCGGCCACCCCGAGCAGCACGTCGGCGAGCGCCGCACCGCCCTCCTGCCCGGGGAACCAGGTGAGCAGGATCGCGGCCACCTCGTCCACCCACGGCATCAGCACCGGCGACCCGGCGTTGACCACCACCACCGTGCGCGGGTTGGCCGCCGCGACCCGGGAGACCAGCTCGTCCTGGCGGCCGGGCAGGGCGAGCGTGGTGCGGTCGAACCCTTCGGACTCCACCTCCTCGGTGGTGCCGACCACGACGACGGCGACGTCGGCCGCCACGGCCGCGGCGGCCGCCTCGTCGAGAAGCTCGTCCGGCGTGCCGGTGGGTGCCGCGTGGCCGAGTGTGAACGACACGATCCCGGGCAGGGCGACCCGTTGGGTGAGTACCACGTCGACCGGCTCGCCGGCCGTCAGCTCGATCGGGAAGCGGCGCTCCGCCGCGGAGAGGAACACAGCCGCCGGGTCCTGGTCCTCGCGGAACACCGGTCCTTCGTAGAGGGTCGCGCCGCCGGCGGTGAGGGTGAAGTCCCCGAAGCCGACGATCGCCAGCTCGTGCGTGCCGCCGGCGACCGGGGTGAGCCGCCCGGACAGCTCGATGACGGCCAACTCATAAGGGTCCACGCCGGGCGGCGGGTCGCCCAACCAGCGCACGGTCGCGGCGGGCAGGTCGGCACGGTACAGCTCGCGGCCGTCCGCCGCCCGCAGCGTCGCGGTGATGCCGCTCCAGTGTGGAGCGGCGGCGGCCGGCACCCGCGGGCGCGGGTCGGCGCCGATCGCGTACGACACGGTGGTGCCCGGTAGCGCGGCGGTGAGCCCGTCGAGCGGCGAGATGACCCGCTCGGAGAGCACCTGCGCGCTGCCGCCGCCCTGTACCCGGGCGTCGACCGCGAGCGCACCGGAGACCGCCACGGTGCGGAGAGCGGCCGGGTCCAGCGGGAGTACGGAGTTCTTGGCCAGGACGAAGGAGCGGGTGGCGATCTCCCGGGCGACCGCCCGACCGTCCACAGGCGACACCGGGGACGGCGCGTCGTCCCCCCACGCGCCCACCCGCGCGGCGAGGCGCAGCACGCGGCGTACCTTGTCGTCGATCACCTCTTCCGGGACGGCGCCGGACCGGACGGCGGCGACCAGCGCGTCGCCCCACGGCGCGCCGAACGCGGGCATCGCCACGTCGAGGCCGCCGTTCGCGGTGGTCTCGGTGTCGCGGGCGGCGGTCCAGTCCGAGACGACCACGCCGTCGAAGCCCCATTCGCCTTTCAGCACGCCGTTCTGGAGCTCGTCGTGTGCGGTCATCGTGGTGCCGTTGAGCGTGTTGTAGGCGGACATGACGCCCCAGGCGCCCGCCGCCACGATGTGCTCGAACGGCGCCAGGTAGAGCTCGCGCAGGGCCCGCTCGCTGACCCGCACGTCCACAGTGTGCCGGTCGGTCTCGGAGTCGTTGCCTACGAAGTGTTTCACCGTCGTGCCGACGCCCTGCTCCTGCACGCCCCGCACGTACGCGGCGCCGATCCGCGCGGTGAGCAGCGGGTCCTCGGAGTAGCACTCGAAGTGCCGGCCGCCGAGCGGGCTGCGGTGCAGGTTGACGGTCGGCGCGAGCAGCACGTGGATCCCTTTGCGGCGCGCCTCCTGACCGAGCACCCGGCCGGCGGTGCGGGCGAGGTCGGTGTCCCAGGTGGCGGCGAGCGCGGTGGGGCTCGGCAGCGCGAGCGACGGGTCGTGCGGCGTCCAGCCGATGCCGCGGACGCCGATGGGTCCGTCGGACATGACCAGCGAGCGGAGGCCGATCTCCGGGATGGCCGGCAGCGTCCAGAAGTCCTGCCCGGACAGCAGCCGGACCTTGGTCTCGAGGTCCAGTTTGGCGAGCGCGTCATCGATAGCCGACATCACGCGATCGTATGCGCCCGAACTCATGATCAAGGCGTCCTTCACGTCGTTAGAACGACTTGAAGGACGCCTTGATCTTGGAGGGTGTCAGCCGCCGAGGGACGCGGCGGCGGACGCGATACCGGAGGCGAACGTGCTCACCTCGGTGTAGACGCCCGGGTACCCGGCCCGCGCGCAGCCGTTGCCCCAACTCGTGATGCCGACCTGGATCCACGCGCCGCCGGCGTCGCGACGGAACATCGGGCCGCCCGAGTCGCCCTGGCAGGTGTCCACGCCGCCCTGGCTGAAGCCGGCGCAGATCTCCTCGGCGACGATCACGTCACCGCCGTACGACGCGTCGCAGCTCGCGTCGCTGACGAACGGCACGTCGGCCTTCAGCAGGTACCGCTGCTGCGCGCCGCCCTCCCGGGCCGCGCCCCAGCCGGCGACCGTGAACGTGCCGCTGTTGTACGCCGTCGTGGTCGCGATCGGCAGCGTGCTCAACGTGGTGACCGGGCTGGCCAGCCGGATCAGCGCCCAGTCCTTGCCCGCACCGTTGTACCCCGGCGCCCGGTACACGTAGTTGGACCGCACCTGGATGCGGCCGCTGGTCGACTGGAGGTCGACCACACCGAGCGTCGCGGTGATGCTGGTGTTCGTGCCGGTGCCGCCCACACAGTGGGCGGCGGTGAGCACCAGCCGCGGGCTGTAGAGCGCCCCGCCGCAGCCCATCGAGAGCCGCACCATGAACGGGAACTCGCCCTGCGCCGCCCGGGTGCCCCCGACCACGAACGGCGTGACGTCGGCGGCGGCCGGTGCGGCGAGCGTGAAACTTCCGGCGGCGAGTGCGGCAGCGACCGCACCCACGAGTCTGCGCCAGCGAACCATGATTCCTCCCCAAAACGTGCGCGTTGCGGGGAGCGTACGGACGGTTATCCAGTGACGGCAATGAGTGGACGGCATCCCAACTGCGTCATATCAACGGCACCACCGCGACCTCGCCCTACGATGGTGGCGTGACCATGGACTGCCTCTTCTGCCGGATCGTGTCCGGCGAGATCCCCGCGACGGTGGTGCGCGAGACCGACCGGATGCTCGCCTTCCGCGACATCGACCCGAAAGCGGCGACGCACATTCTGGTGGTCCCGAAGGAGCACTACGTCGACGTGGCCACGCTCGGCCAGGACGATCCGAAGCTCGCCGGCGAGCTGCTGGCCACCGTCGCGATCGTCGCCGAGCACGAGGGCCTGGTCGCCGACGGCTTCCGGGTCATCTTCAACACCGGCGAATACGGCGGTCAGGAAGTCTTCCACGTGCACGCGCACGTCCTCGGCGGCGAGCCGCTCGGCCCGATGCTCGCGAAGTGAGCGGCCGGCTCGCGCGGATCGCGCGCAAGGTCCAGGCCGACGCGCGGGTACCGGCGCTGTCCGTGGCGCTGCACCGGGCCGACCGGCCGCTCTGGCAGATCCAGGTGGGTGCCGCCGACGCGGACAGCCAGTTCCGGATCGGGTCGGTCACCAAGACGTTCACCGCTGTCCTGGTCATGCAGTGCCGCGACGAAGGGCTGCTCGACCTCGACGACCCGATCGGCCGGCACCTCGACGTGCCGGCACACGGCGACCTGACCATCCGCCGGCTGCTCTCGCACACCTCCGGCATCCAGCGCGAGCCGTACGGCGACGTCTGGGACACCCTCGACCTGCCCGAGCTGGCGCAACTGATCGCCGAGTTGGAGAAGGCGGAGCGCGTGCTGCCGCCCAGCCGCCGGTTCCACTACTCGAACCTCGGTCTCAGCCTGCTCGGGCACGCCGTCGGGCAGCTGCGCGGCGGCACCTGGGCGGAGGTGCTCGCCGACCGGATCCTGCGGCCGCTCGGCCTCACCGGCACGACGGTGGAGCGCACCGACCGGGCGGTGACCGGATACCTCGTCGACGCGTACTCCGATCATGCCCGGCCGGAGACGACGCGGAGCTTCGCGGCGATCGGCCCGGCGAGCGAGCTGTGGGGCACCGCGGCGGACCTGGCGCGGTGGGCGGCGTTCCTGGCCGACCCGGCGGCGGTCGACCCGGACGCGACCGTGCTGCGCCCGGAGGCTCTCGAGGAGATGCGCTGGCCGGTGACGACGACCGACCAGGATCTGTGGTCCGCCGGGTTCGGCCTGGGCCTGATCCTGGTGCCGCAGGGCGACCGGGTGATGCACGTGGGGCACGACGGCGCGATGCCCGGCTTCCTCGCCGGCGTGTACGGCCGGCGCGGCGGCGAGGGCACCGCCGCCGCGATGGGCTGCGCGGTGCTCGGCTCGTCCGGCACCGCCGTGGAGACGCTTGAGCTGCCACACCGGCTACTCGGCGCGGCCGTCGAGGACGACCCGGCCGACATCGCGCCGTGGACGCCCGGCGAGCCGGCGCCGGAGGCGTACCGGTCGGTGCTCGGCCGCTGGTGGAGCGAGGGCTTCGAGCACGTCTTCAGCTGGCGGGACGGCGCGCTGCGGGCGCGCGGCGCGGCCGACCCGGCGGGCAAGCCGCCGTCGGTCTTCGCGCCCGAGCCGGGCCAGCCGGACGTGCTGCGCACGGTGTCCGGGCGGGAGGTCGGCGAGTCGCTGCGGCTCACCCGGGACGCGACCGGCACCGTCGTGCGCATGCACTGGGCGACGTACCGCTTCACCCGCACCCAGGAGACCTTCGAGGGCACATCCCCCTCTTCATGATCAAGGCGTGCGTCAACGAGTTCTAAAGACTTGAAGGTCGCCCTGTTAAAGAATAGCGGTTGAGGGG
>JBBEWH010000120.1:0-22967 GCA_037414955.1 Actinomycetes bacterium KLBMP 9797 | reverse complement strand
CGCCCCCACCCCCCCCTCTACAGGACCCCGCCGACCTCCACGTCTCACCACCGACTTGACGCACGCCTTGATCATGAAGAGCGTTAGAGGGAGTGCCGGCCGCCGATGGGCGTGAAGTAGTTCTGCGGGGCCTCCGGCGCCGGCTCGCCGTCGATCAGCTCGGTCATCCGGCGTACCGTCGGGTCGCCCTCGTCGGCCGTGTAGTCCGGTTCCCGAGTGCGGTCCCGCCCGTCGGGCACGCCCAGCGTTCGCAGTGCCACCGTGGCGAGCGCCGCGACCAGCAGGTTCACGCCCAGGGCCACCACGCCGACGTAGATCGTGCTGTTGGTGTCCAGCCCCAGGTTGGTCAGCGGCCACGCCGAGCCGCCGAAGTGCTCGCGCAGAATGGTGGTGCCGTCGGCGCCGCCGCGCTGCGGGATCTGGTAGAGCATCGCGAGCCCGGTGAGGAGCCCCGCGATCACCCCCGCGATCAGCGCCCAGCGGTGCAGCCAGGCGGTGAAGAGCCCGATCGCGATGGCCGGCAGCGTCTGCATGACGAAGACGCCGCCGATGAGCTGCAGGTCGATGGCGAACTGGGTGTTGAGCAGGAGGATGCAGATCACCGCGCCGAACTTCATGGCCAGCGAGGCGATCTTGCTGACCAGGGTCTCCTCGGCGGGGGTGGCCTGCGGCCGGATGAACTCCCGATAGATGTCGCGGGTGAACAGGTTGGCCGCGGCGATCGACATGATGGCCGCCGGCACCATCGCGCCGACGCCGATCGCGGCGAACGCCAGGCCGGCGCTCCACGCCGGGAAGTTCTGGTCGAACCACAGCGGCACGACGGTGTTGCGGTCGCCGCCGATCGGTTCGATGTCGCTGAGGATCGCGGCGAAGCCGACCAGCATCAGCACGCCGAGGGTCAGCGTGTAGACCGGCAGTACGGCGAGGTTGCGGCGCAGCGTGGCCCGGTTACGGGAGGCGAGCACGCCGGTCAGCGTGTGCGGGTACAGGAAGAGGGCGAGCGCCGATCCGAGCGCCAGCGTGACGTAGTTGAGCTGGCTGCCCGGCGCGAGCAGCAGGCCGTCGGTCGTGCTGGGGGACGCGGAGTACTTGGCCTCGGCGACCCGGAAGACGCTCTCCCAGCCGCCGGAGTGCGAGGCCACGATGAGGAACGCGGCGAGCACCGTCCACAGGATCAGGGCGTCCTTGACGATGGAGATCAGCGCGGGCGCCCGCAGGCCCGAGTTGAACGTGTAGAGGGCCAGCACGACGAACGCGGCGGTGAGCGGCCAGCCGTCCGGCAGCCCCATCACCTTGAAGACCGCCTCGATGCCGATGAGCTGGAGCGCGATGTACGGCATCGTGGCGAGGATGCCGGTCACGGCGATGAACAGCGCGAGCGTGCGGGAACCGAACCGGGCCCGCACGAACTCGGCGGGCGTGACGAACCCGTGCACGTGGCACACCGACCAGAACCGGGCCAGCACCACGAACAGCATCGGGTAGACGATCACCAGGAACGGCATCGGGAAGAAGCCGGACGCGCCAACGCCGAACACCAGCGTGGGCACCGCCACGAACGTGTACGCGGTGTAGACGTCGCCGCTGAGCAGGAAGAACGTCACCCAGTTGCCGAACGCCCGGCCGCCCAGGCCCCACTCCTCGAGGGTGTGGATGTTGTCCGCCCGGCGCCATCGGGCGGCCCAGAATCCCATGATCGTGACCAGGCCGAACATGACCGCGAAGGTCCAGAACTCGACCTGGTGGTCGGCGAAGGTAGGCATGCCGGTTATCGGTCCTTCGTGGCGACGTGCACGATGGCGATCGTGATCGCGGCGAGCAGGGCGAACATGAACTGGCACCAGTAGAAGAACGGGAGGCCGAACAGCGTCGGCTCGATCCGGTTGTACAGCGGCGGCAGGAGCGGCAGCACGATCGGTATGAACAGCAGCCAGTGCCAGTGGCTGGCGTCGGCGCGGCGGCCGGGTCGCGGGGGCGCGGCCGGCGGCCGGGTCGGGCGGTTCGGCGGCGGGTAGCCGTGCGGCGCCTGCCGCGCGGCGGGCTGGCCGAAGGCGGCGGCCGCACCCATCGTGGGCGGCTGCCGCTGCGGGATGGGCTGACCTGGCGCTAGCGGCTGGCCGGTGGGTGGGGGCTGGCGGGGTGGCCACTGCCCGGCTTCGGTTGGTTGCCGGTGGTACCCACCACCCAGAGTGGGCGGACGCTGCTCGGACACGCTGCTGCCTCCCGCTCCTCGGTGATCTGCATCACCGTCGGCAATCTTGGGGGTACCACCCCGAATGGGGGATCCTCCGAACGGATGATGTCAGATCCGCCAAATCGCCCAAATGGCCGTCACTCGCGCTCCCGGAAATGAGCGCGGTGTGGACGGCGTTGGGCAGATACGATGGGACTAGCTCCGCATGTCGCGCGTGCGGCGTGCACCGAGACCGAAAGCAGGTGGCGTTGGCCCAGCGGGCCGCTCTATGACCACAACATCCCCTACCGGGCAGACCCGCGTGCAAACCAAGATCACGGTACCTGACGCGCAGATCATGGTGAACCTGCTCGGGGCCGGGGATGAGATCCTTCGGCTCGTCGAGCGTTCCCTGACCAGCGACGTGCACGTGCGGGGCAACGAGATCACCATCACCGGGGCACCGGCCGACAACGCGCTCGCCGAACGCCTCTTCACCGAGCTGCTCGAGCTCATCGAGAAAGGCGAGACGCTGACCACCGATGCGGTGCGGCGCACCGTCGGCATGCTCGAGCAGGGCACGGCCGAGCGGCCCGCCGAGGTCCTCACCCTCAACATCCTGTCCCGGCGCGGCCGCACCATCCGGCCCAAGACGCTGGGGCAGAAGCGCTACGTCGACGCGATCGACGGGCACACGATCGTCTTCGGCATCGGCCCGGCGGGCACCGGTAAGACCTACCTGGCGATGGCCAAGGCCGTGCAGGCGTTGCAGGCCAAGCAGGTCAACCGCATCATCCTGACCCGGCCGGCGGTCGAGGCGGGGGAGCGGCTGGGCTTCCTGCCCGGCACGCTGTACGAGAAGATCGACCCCTACCTGCGGCCGCTCTACGACGCGCTGCACGACATGCTCGACCCGGAGTCGATCCCGCGCCTCATGCAGGCCGGCACGATCGAGGTGGCCCCGCTGGCCTACATGCGCGGCCGCACGCTCAACGACGCGTTCATCATCCTCGACGAGGCGCAGAACACCACGCCCGAGCAGATGAAGATGTTCCTGACCCGCCTGGGCTTCGGCTCCCGGATCGTGGTCACCGGCGACGTCACGCAGGTCGACCTGCCCGGCGGCACGACCAGCGGGCTCAAGGTGGTGCGCGACATCCTGGAAGGCGTCGAAGACGTGCACTTCGCGCAGCTCTCCAGCTCCGACGTGGTGCGCCACCGGCTGGTGAGCGACATCGTCGACGCGTACGCGCGGTGGGATGCCGAGCGGGAGTCCCAAGCCGGCCAGGGCGTGCACGCCGTGCCGGGCCGCACGGCGCGCGCCGGCCGGCGCCGCTAAGCTGCGCGTAACGAAATCCAGCAGGGGAAACAGTTGTCCATCGAGATCGCCAACGAGTCCGGTGTCGTCGTCGACACCGACGCGGTGCTCGCCGTCGCCCGGCACACCCTCGACGAGATGGGGGTCAACCCCCTCGCCGAGCTGTCCGTGCTGCTGGTCGACATCGACTACATGACCGAGCTGAACCATCGGTGGATGGGCAGCGACGGTCCCACCGACGTCCTCGCGTTCCCGATGGACGAGGGCAGCGTCGACCACGGTCCCGGCGAAGCCGGCGCCGGCGAGCCGGCCCTGCTCGGCGACATCGTGCTGTGCCCGGAGGTGGCGGCGAAACAGGCCGCCACGGCCGGGCACGCGGCCGCCGACGAGCTGCACCTGCTGACCGTGCACGGGGCGCTGCACCTGCTTGGCTACGACCACGCCGAGCCGGAAGAGGAGCGGGAGATGTTCGCGCTACAGGCGCGGCTGCTGTCGAGCTGGCGGGCCAGCCGGGCGCGGTGATGTCCAGCGCCGCCGCCGGGGCGTCGGCCGGCTTACCAGACCTGCAACTGCTGCTGTCGGCCGCCGGGCTCGTCGTGCTCGCCGGCCTCTTCGCGATGACCGACGCCGCGATCGCCGCCGTCTCGCCGGCGCGCGCCGCCGAGCTCGCCCGCGAGGGGGTACGCGGGGCCGGTGCCCTGCAGATCGTCGCGTCCGACGTGGTCCGGCACCTCAACCTGCTGCTCCTGCTGCGGCTGCTCTGCGAGTTGACCGCCACCACGCTGGTCGCGCTCGTCGCCGTCGACACGTTCGACGCCGGCTGGACCGCCGCGCTGGTCACCGCGGGGGCGATGACCGTGATCAGCTTCGTCGTCGTGGGCGTCGGCCCGCGCACCATCGGCCGCCAGCACGCGTACGCCGTGGGCCGCGCCACCGCGCCGATGGTGCGCTGGCTGGGGCGCGCGCTCGGCCCGCTCGCGTCGTTGCTGATCCTCATCGGCAACGCGGTCACGCCCGGGCGCGGCTTCCGGGAGGGCCCGTTCGCCACCCAGGTGGAGCTGCGCGAGCTGGTCGACCTGGCCGAGCAGCGCGGGGTGGTCGAGCACGGCGAGCGGCAGATGATCCACTCGGTCTTCTCGCTCGGCGACACCATCGCCCGTGAGGTGATGGTGCCGCGCACCGAGATGGTGTGGATCGAGGAGCACAAGACGCTGCGCCAGGCGCTCGTACTGTTCCTGCGCTCCGGCTTCTCCCGGATACCCGTGATCGGCGAGAGCGTCGACGACGTGCTCGGGATCCTGTATCTGAAGGATGTCGTCCGCCGCACGCAGGGCGACGACGCGGACGTGGCGGACGTGCCGGTGGCCGAGCTGATGCGCGAGGCCACGTTCGTCCCGGAGTCCAAGCCGGTCGACGACCTGCTCTCCGAGATGCAGGCGGCGCGCACCCACCTGGTCATCGTGGTCGACGAGTACGGCGGCACCGGCGGCCTGGTCACCATCGAAGACATCCTCGAGGAGATCGTCGGCGAGATCACCGACGAATACGACGTGGAGCGCCCGCCGGTCGAACGGCTCGACGACGGCGCGGTCCGGGTGACCGCCCGGCTGCCCATCGAGGACCTCGGCGAGTTGTTCGACGTGGAGCTGCCGGACGGCGACGTGGAGACGGTCGGCGGCCTGCTCGCCCAGGCGCTGGGCCGGGTGCCGATCCCGGGCGCCGCGGCCACCGTCAACGGGCTGCGGCTGGTCGCCGAGGGCACCGCGGGCCGGCGTAACCGCATCGACTCGCTGCTGGTACGCAGAGAGCCCGACGCGCCCATCCCCGACGAGGCACCCGAACACGAGAGGCAACCCGCCGATGCCTGAACCATCCCCCGCCGTAACGCCGCTGGACGCGGAAGACAGCAAGCTGGTCACGCTCGCGCGCGGCGCGCGGTCCCGGGTCGGCGCCGTCGAGGGCGCCGCGGTCCGCGACCAGGACGGGCGGACGTACGCGGCAGCGAGCGTCGCCCTGCCGTCGCTGACGCTGACCGCCCTGCAACTCGCGGTGGCGTCCGCCGTGGCCGCCGGTGCCACCCGGCTGGAGGCGGCCGCCGTGGTGACCGAAGCGTCCACCCTGGACGGCGCCGGCCACGCCGCGGTCCGCGACCTGGCCGCCGAAGCCCCGATCCACGTGGTAGCCCCCAGCGGCACCCTCCTGGGCACGGTGACCGCATGACCCCAACCACCATGATCAAGGCGTCCTTCAAGTCGTTAGAACTACTTGAAGGACGCCTTGATCATGGGAAGGTGGCGCGGTGAAAGCCGGATTCGCGTGTTTTGTGGGGCGTCCCAACGCCGGCAAGTCGACCCTCACCAACGCGATCGTCGGGCAGAAGATCGCGATCACCTCCAGCAAGCCGCAGACCACCCGGCACGTGATCCGCGGCGTGCTGCACCGCCCCGACTCGCAGCTGGTGCTCGTCGACACCCCGGGCCTGCACCGCCCCCGCACGCTGCTCGGCGAGCGCCTCAACGACCTGGTCCGCCAGACCTGGAGTGAGACCGACGTGATCGGCCTGTGCGTGCCCGCCGACGAGGACATCGGCCGGGGCGACCGGTTCATCACCGGCGAGCTGGGCGCGCTCAAGGCCACCGTGCTGGCCGTGGTGACCAAGGCCGACCTGGTCGACAGGAAGCGGCTGGCGGAGCAGCTCGTCGCGATCAGCGAGCTCGGCGAGTTCGCCGAGGTGGTGCCGGTCAGCGCGGTGTCCGGGTACCAGCTCGACACCCTGATCGACGTGATGACCACATACCTGCCGGAGTCACCCCGGCTGTACCCGGACGACATGTTCACCGACGAGCCCGAGCAGGTGCTGGTCGCCGAGCTGGTCCGGGAGGCGGCCCTGGAAGGGGTGCGGGACGAGCTGCCACACTCCATCGCCGTCGTGGTCGAGGAGATGATCCGCGACGGCGGGCTCACCAAGATCTACGCGGACCTGTACGTCGAGCGGTCCAGCCAGAAGGCGATCGTGATCGGGGCCCGGGGCGCGCGGCTCAAGGACGTCGGCACCCGCGCCCGCCGCGAGATCGAGGCGCTGCTCGACAGCAAGGTCTACCTCGACCTGCACGTGCGGGTGGCCAAGGACTGGCAGCGCGACCCGAAGCAACTCCGCAAACTAGGCTTCTAACCTCCCCATGATCAAGGCGTCCTTCACGTCGTTCTAACGACATGAAGGACGCCTTGATCATGGGGAGGGCTACGCTTCTGGCGTGGCTGAGCGCCTGCTGGTTACCGGCTCCGCCGGTCGAGTGGGCCGGCTGCTGCGGCCCCGGCTGGCCCGCGCCGGCCGCGAACTACGCCTGCTCGACGTGGTGGCGCAGGCGGAGGCGGCGGCCGGCTCCGGCGAGACGCTGATCGAGGCCGACGTCACCGACCTGGCCGCGATGACGTCCGCCGCCGAGGGCACCGACGCGGTGCTGCACCTCGCCGCGTACCCGGGCGAGCAGATCTGGTCCGAGCTGCAGCGACTCAATGTGGACGGCACGCGTAACGTGCTGGAGGCCGCCCGGGCCGCGGGCGTCTCCCGGGTGATCCTGTTCTCCACCATCCACGCGGCCGGCTACCACCGGCGGGGCGACGGATTCCTGCCCGCGACCGTCCCGGCGCGGCCGGACACCTACTACGGCTGGAGCAAGGCGGCGGTGGAGGCGCTCGGCAGCCTGTACGCGGACCGGTTCGGCATGGCCGTCTTCGTGCCGCGCCTCGGCGCCTGCTTCCCGGAGCCGCTCAACGCAGACCTGCTGGACTGCTGGATCTCACCGGACGACTGCGCCCGCCTGGTCGAGGCGTGCCTCGCCACCGACGCCGGCGGGTTCCACCTGCTGTGGGGGATCAGCCGCAACACCCGCCGCTGGTGGTCGCTGGCCGAGGGTGAGGCGATCGGATACCACCCGCGGGACGACTCCGAGGCGTACGCGGACCGCCTCGGCCCCGTGACTCCCGCCGACGCCGGCGTAGTGGGCGGCTTCTTCCGCCACCTCCCGCTGGGCGAACCCTCATGATCAAGGCGTCCTTGTAGTCGTTAGAACGACGTGAAGGACGCCTTGATCATGAGGACAGGGACGGGGCGACCGGGTTGGGGAGGGCCCCGCCGAAGCGGCGGTCGCGCTGGGCGTAGAGCTCGCAGGCATACCACAGGTGGCGGCGGTCGAAGTCCGGCCACAGCGTGTCGAGGAAGACCAGCTCCGCGTACGCGCTCTGCCAGAGCAGGAAGTTCGACGTACGCTGCTCACCCGACGGCCGGAGGAAGAGATCCACCGGCGGCACCTCGGGGTGATAGAGGTACCTCGCGATCATCTTCTCGTTGACCTTGTCCGGCTTGACCTTGCCGGCCGCCACGTCGCGGGCGATCGCGGCCGCCGCGTCGGCGATCTCCGCCTGGCCGCCGTAGTTGACGCAGAACTGCAGCGTCAGCACGGAGTTGTGGCGGGACATCTCCTCGGCCGTCACCAGCTCGCTGATCACGCTCTTCCAGAGCCGTCCGGGCCGGCCCGACCACACCACCCGCACCCCGAGGTCGACGAGCTGGTCGCGGCGCCGCCGGATGACCTCCCGGTTGAAGCCCATCAGGAAGCGGACCTCGTCGGGCGAGCGCCGCCAGTTCTCCGTCGAGAACGCGTACGCCGACAGGTACGGGATGCCGAGCTCGATGGCGCCCTCGATCGTGTCGAAGAGCGAGTATTCACCCTGCTCGTGCCCCTTCGTCCGGGGCAGGCCGCGCTCCTTGGCCCAGCGGCCGTTGCCATCCATGACCAGCGCGACGTGCTTGGGCAGGCTCTCGCGCGGCAGCGCCGGCGGTCGCGCGCCGGACGGATGTGGCGTGGGCGGCTGCACCCTCGTCGCTCTCAAGAACGGCCCCTAACCCCGGTCGACCAGCGGCAGCGAGCGTAACCCACGCTCGAGATGCCACTGCAAATGCGCCGCGACCAGGCCGCTGCACTCGCGCCGGTGCCCGGCCTCCGCCCGGTCGGCCACCTCCCAGTCGCCCGACGCGAGGGCCCACATCAGATCGATGGTCGCCGGCGTCGGGTGCGCCGCCCCCGGCGGCCGGCAGTCCGGACAGACCAAACCCCCCGCGGGTACCGAGAACGCGCCGTGCCGTCCGGTGGTGCCGCAGACCGCGCACGCCGTCAGGGCCGGCGCCCAGCCGGCGAGGCTCATGCCGCGCAGCAGGTAGGCGTCGAGGACCAGCGTGCTGGCGTGCGTGCCCTCGGCGAGCGCCTTCAACGCGCCCAGCGTCAGCAGGAACAGCCGCAGCGACGGCTCGCTCTCCACCGGGGTGAGCCGCTCGGCGGTCTCGGCGATCGCGCTCGCCGCCGTGTACCGCGGATAGTCGTCGAGGAACCGCTTGGCGTAGAGCTGGATGCCCTCCACCTGCCGGACGGTGTGCAGCGAGGAGCCCTCGGCGAGTTGCAGGTCGATGTGGCCGAACGGCTCCAGCCGGCCGCCGAAGCGGGACGTGGTGCGCCGGACGCCCCGCGCGACCGCGCGGATCCGGCCGTGCCGCCGGGTCAGCAGCGTGATGATCCGGTCCGACTCGCCCAGTTTCTGCACGCGCAGCACCACCGCGTCGTCGCGGTAGAGCGGTTTGCTGAACCCGGGCACCCGCCCATTCTCCCCCGACCGCGCTCTCCCTCCATGATCAGGGCGTCCTTCACGTAGCTATAACGACTTGAAGGACGCCTCGATCATGAAGGGCGGCGGACGTCGCGAGTCTCCTCCGGCGGGGCGGCGTGTGAGAAGAGCACCGGCGCGACCGGCCGGGGCGCGGTGATCTGCGCGGTCGGCACCGTCGCGGGCAGCGCCGGCGGGGCGGCCGGTAGGTGCTCGCCGGTCAGCACCAGCAGCTCATACGCCCGTTCGACGGTCGTCCGGCCGGTCGTGATGGCGAGCCGGAGCGCGACCGGCCCGCTGTTGGCGAAGGCGGCGATCGGCAGATCGAGCACCCGTGGGTCGACGCCACGCTCCTTGAGGTAAGCGGCCTCGGCCGGAGCGAGCTCCTGCCAGGGCCGGAGGGTCTCCGCCGTGAAGCCGTGCGCGCTCCACTCCTCCGCCTGCGCGGTGACCCGCTGGGCGACGTGGCCGGGCACCACATCGCGCCCACCGAGGTCGTCGCTCAGCAGGGCGCGCGCGAGGGGCGAAAGTTCCTCGACCGGTACCCATTTCTTGGTGCGACCCGTCGTGGTCCGCGGTGTGCGCAGGTCACGAGAGGTGTCGGGATCGGGTTGGACCGGCATGAACCCATCAAAACATGATCCACGCTCGTTGTTTCAGACAGGGTGTTCCGTGCTCTTGCCGATCTTGCACTTGTCAGGCCCCGAATCGGGCATCCGGGCATGACAAGTGCAAGATCGACGGGGAAGATGGGTGGGGTGAATCGACGTACGTTGATTAAGATGGTGGGTGTGGCGCCGATCGCGGGCGTCACCGTGCCCGCCGATCGCACGCCACCGGTGACCATTCGGGTGGCCACGCCGTTTGCGGCGGGGCATATCTTGGCGGATACGGCGTTCAAGTTCAAAGAGCTGCTTGAAGCTGATACGCGTGGTCGGGTGCTTGTCGATGTGGCGACGTCGGTGCTCAACGAGCAGACGATCAACCCGGCGATGGCGCCCTGTGACCCGGCCGAGCGGGTGGCCGACATCGTGCTGACCGGCGGCCAGCCGATCCAGGACTACGCGCCGGCATACTTTTTCTTCAACGGTCCCTACGTGATCGAGGACTACGCGCACTTCGCGCGGGTGTGGCGCAGCCATCTCGGCGCCGAGGCCCGCGCCTTGGTCGAGGAGCGCGGCAACCTGGTCTCGCTGGGCACGGTCTATCGCGGATTTCGCCAGTTCACGGCGAACAAGCCGATCAACGGGCCGGCCGACCTCGCAGGGATCAAGCTGCGCCTGCCGCCGGTGCCGGACTGGCGGGCCGTCTGGTCCGCGCTCGGCGCGCAGCCCGTGGAGGTGCCGCTGACCGGGATTTATGAGGCGCTGCGTACCGGGGTGGCGGAGGCGTCCGAGGGGGACCTGACGCAGATTTCGTCGCTGCGGCTCTTCGAGGTGCAGTCGCACCTGGCGCTCACCAGCCACCTGGTCGGGTTCGGGCTGGTCGTGGCGAACTCCTGCTTCCTGCGTGACGTGCCCTGGCCGCGCAAGGTGCGGCGGGCGATGGGCGCGGCCACCGCCTGGGGCTCCCAGTTCATGGCGGACCGGGAAGCGACCTTGCGAGCCGAGTTGGCGCAGGCGGGCATGACCGTGGTGACCCCGGACGCGGCCGCGATCGAGGCCGCCGCCCGGCCGGCGATCGACCAGCTCTTCGCCACCACCTGGAACGTCACCACCTGGGACGAGATCCTGTCCCTCTAACCCCATGATCAAGGCGTCCTTCACGTCGTTCTAACTACTGAAGGACGCCTTGATCATGGGGCGAGGAGGCGGACTACCGCGTCGACGTCGCGCAAATCGGTCAGGACCGCGTGGGCGCCGGCCGCCGCCAGCTCCGCGGCCGGTGTGCCGCCGGTCGCCACCCCGATCGCGGTGACCCCGTTGGCGAGCGCGCCCACCACGTCGTGCACGGTGTCGCCGACCACCACGGCCTCCGAAGGGTCGAACGGGCCGTGCTTGGCCGCGGCCCGTTCCAGGCAGCGGCGCACGAGCGTGGCCCGCACCGTGTCGTCGGTGCCGTAGCCGCCGATCTCCAGGTCGACGAGCCCCACCAGGCCGAACTCGGCGAGCTTCGCCTCCGCCACCAGTGGGATGTTGCCGGTGACGAGGGTCTGCACGACGTGCGGGCGGCCGTCGAGAGCGGCCAGCACCTCCGGCACCCCGGGCAGCACGTGACCGCGATCACGCAACAGGTGCCGCCGGGCCGCGAACTCGGCGGCGAAGAGCGTGAAGAAGTCTTCCAGGTGCGGCTCGCAGTCGGCGATGCCGTGCAGCGCGAACGTCTCGACCGCGATGTCGCGATCGGTGCGCCCGGCCGCCACCGCCATCTGCTTCCAGGTCAGCCCGGTGACCGCCGTGAAGGCAGCCTCGTAGGCGAGCTGCGCGACGCCGCCCGCGTACAGGAGGGTCCGGTCGATGTCCCACATCACGAGGCGTCGCACGTACCCCATGGTGCCAGGTTTGATCCACCCGGCCGCGGGTAGCGCGGCCTCATGAGCCGACCGCGGATCGTCATCATCGGTGCCGGCTTCGCCGGCTTCCAGACCGCGCGGACGCTGTCCCGGCTGGCGCGCGGCGCCGCCGAGATCGTCCTGCTGAACCCGACCGACTATTTCCTGTACCTGCCGCTGCTGCCCGAGGTGGCGGCCGGCATCCTCGAGCCGCGCCGGGTGTCGGTGTCGCTGCCGGCGGCGCTGCCGCGGGTGCGGCTGGTGCTCGGCGAGGCCACCGGGGTCGACCTCGACGGCCGCCGGGTGGTCTACGCGGACGCCGAGGGCGTCGAGCGGCACCTCGGCTACCACCGGCTGGTCATCGCCGCTGGCAGCGTGAACAAGCTGCTGCCCATCCCCGGCGTCGCCGAGCACGCGCACGGCTTCCGGGGCGTGCCGGAGGCGATCTTCCTGCGCGACCACGTCACGCGGCAGATCGAGCTGGCGGACGCGACCGACGACCCGGCTGAGCGGGCCGCGCGGTGCACGTTCGTCGTGGTGGGGGCCGGCTACACGGGTACCGAGGTCGCCGCGCACGGCATCCTCTTCACCGACAACCTGGTGCGGCACCACGACCGGTTGCAGGATCAGCCGATACGGTGGCTGCTGCTCGACGTCGCCGATCGCGTGCTGCCGGAACTCGACCGGCGGCTGTCCACGACCGCCGACCGGGTGCTGCGCGAGCGCGGTGTCGACGTGCGGATGGGCATCTCGGTCAAGGAGGCCACGCACGAGGGCGTGCACCTCACCGGCGGCGGCTTCGTGCCGACCCGCACGCTGGTCTGGTGTGTCGGGGTGCGCCCGGACCCGCTGGTCGCCGACCTCGGCCTGCCCACGACGAAGGGCCGCCTGGTGGTGGACGAGTTCCTCAACGTGCCCGACCATCCCGAGGTGTTCGCGTGCGGCGACGCGGCGGCGGTGCCGGATCTGACCCGGCCCGGCGAGATCACCACGATGACCGCGCAGCACGCCACCCGACAGGGCAAGCTGGCCGCGCGCAACATCGCGGCGTCGTACGGGCAGGGGAAGCGTCGCGCCTACCGGCATTCGGATCTCGGCTTCGTCGTCGACCTGGGCGGCTGGCAGGCGGCGGCCAACCCGCTGGGGGTGCCGCTCCGCGGGGCGCTCGCGGCCGCGGTCACGTCCGGCTATCACCTGACGGCGATGCCCGGCAACCGCATCCGTACGGCGGTGGACTGGACGCTCGACGCCCTGCTGCCCCGGCAGACCGTCCAGTTCGGACTGCTGCCGGCCTCGGCCGTGCCCCTCGACACCGCCAGCCCCGAACTGGCCCGCCACCCCTCATGATCAAGGCGTCCTTCACGTAGTTAGAACTACGTGAAGGACGCCTTGATCATGGGAGTTTTGCTCAGGCGGCGGGCGTGCCGTTGACGGCGGCAACCTGCTTGGGGAGCGTGAAGAGGTCGATCAGGAGGCCGATTCCCAGCCAGCCGAGGGTGAAGATGTAGCTGATCGCCCGGCCGGTCTTGCCCAGGTAGAACTGGTGCGCGCCGACGGCGCCGAGGAAGAACCAGAGCAGGTAGGCGGTGCCGACGCTCTTCTGCTGAGCCGTGGCGACGGTGCTGGACACAGCGATAAACCTCCCAGAGAGGGGAATTGGACGTCGGGCAACATACCCGGTCGTGTCCAGCTTCCGCTGCCCTGAGCAAGCACTGTGGACCGTCGTGTTAGGCATTGTTGCCAATTCGCGACCTATCTCCACGTTGTGTAGCCGGTCAGTGATCGGCGCAGCATGGCGTAGGGTCGGGCACCTCGAACGGCACCAGCCGCCCGCCCGCCGCCGGCATGACGACGAGGGTCAGCGTGCCGTCGATCCACTGTGGCCGGACGAAGTCGCGGGTGTCGAGCAACTCGTCCGGCGAGGCGTCGCGGCCACCGAGCACCACGACCCGCTCGATCGCGGTGTGCGCCAGTACATGCTCGACGGTCACGGTGCCGGTCAAGGTGGGCACGCCGCGGAAGCGGACCGCGCGGCCGGATCGGCGCGCCGCGTGCGCGTCGGCGGCCGCACCGGCCACCGCGTCCAGTTCGGACGGCATCGGTGGCAGCGCGACGTCGACGCCGTCCGGCGCCGCGAAAGTGATGACCACATGGGGGTACGGCGTGCGCGTCAGATGCGTGCACACCGCGATGCCGGCCGGCAGATCGAGTGTGCTGAGCCACTGCTCAGCCTCGCGATCGGTGCCGTGCCCGAGACTGACCCCGACGTATCTCATGGTGACCCCTCAAGATCAAGGCGTCCTTCAAGTCGTTAGAACTACTTGAAGGACGCCTTGATCACGGTTACTTGGGTAGGACGAAGGTGGGATTGGCGTAGAACCAGAGGTCGTTCCACGGGTCCGCGGCGCCCACGACGTCGAGCGCCGGGCCGTGCGGATCCACCGCCGCGCCCATCAGCCCGGTGGCGCTGCGCTTGCCGTCGGTGCCCCGCAGCCGCACGTAGAACGACCCGTCGACGTCGCCCAGCGCGTACCGGAACGAGACCCGCCCGGTGCCGGCGGCCACCTCGAACGACTTCACCACCTTGGCGGTTGGTGCGGTGAACGTGTCTCCGTCCGCCACCGGCCCGGTGACCGCGCCGGTGATGACATCCACCCGGGCCAGCGTGGGCACGAACTGGGCCCAGTTCGGGATGTCGGCGAGGTCGATGTGGATGGTCACGACGACCCGGGTGCCGCGCTTGACCCGCAGCACCCCGCCGAGCGGCGCACCGGCCGCCCGATCCTGGTCAGCCGCGTGCACCCGCACGTCCAGCGCCTTGATGAGCCGGCCGTGGTCGACCCACACCCGGCCGGCGCGCAGCCCCGCCATGACGGCGCGGTACCCGAAGGCGGTCGCGCCGACGTGCGTGCGGCTGTAGTAGCCGGGCCAGAAGTCACCGGCGGTGTTGAGCACCTGGCCGCCGTACACCGGGTCGTTGTACTTGCCGTTCGCCTCGAAGTTGCTGTCCGGCCCCCGGGTCGCGGTGTCCAGATAGGTGACGTGCGAGTCGGAGTTCGCGCTGATCCACCACGGCTTGCCCTCGGCGAGCAGGCTGTCCCACAGACCGCCCACAGTGGACGTCATCCAGTCGAAGCCGCCCCAGGTGCGGTAGCTCTCCAGCGGGTACCCGGGAAACGACGAGGCGCTGGGGCTGCTGTTGTAGAAGCCGCGGCCGCTGCCGGGGCCCTGCGGCGCCGGGATGCCGGCGGCCTGGTGCCCGGGCGCGCCCTCCATGCCCACCGCGATGGTCGGGTCGGCGTCGCGCCAGGCCCGGATCTCGTGCGGCGAGTCGACGCCGCGCCGCGCGGGGTGGTTCGCGAGGAACAGCGCGCCGTCCACCCGGCGCTGCCGCACCTGCTCGCCGAGGAACTGGATGCCCGCCACGGCGAGCGCCTCGTTCGCGGGCGTGGGCGCGCCGGCGTTGCGCACCGAACCGTCGTACCCGTTCTCGAATTCCTTGAGCACCGCCACCTCGTGCGGGCCGGGCGTGACGAACACCGTGCCGTGCTCCGCCGCCGGGATGTTCCACTCGAGGCCCTGGAACAGCAGCAGATCGCGCAGCTGGGCGCGGGCCGCGACGATGTCCGGGTTCACCTTCTCGACACCGATCTTGGCGTGCGTGACGCTGCCGTGGTCGGTGATCACCATCCAGTCCAGCCCGTACGCGCGGGCGTGCTGGGCCTGGTCGACCACCCGGTACATGGCGTCGCTGCTGTACTGGGTGTGGATGTGGTGGTCGCCGGCCAGCCACTGGTAGCCGCCCTGCACCGGCCGGCCGCTGGCGGTGGTCGCGACCGGGTCGTCACCCGGCGCCGCACTGGCCGCGCTCGCCGAGGTCACGACGCTCGCCGCGGCGCCGGCGCCGAGCAGCCCGGCACCCCGCAGGAAACCGCGCCGCGAGACGTCGGCGGGGGAGAGCTCACTATCCGGCACCGAGGCGTCCAGCACCTCGGGTACATGTTCGTGATCGTGGTGGTGATGATGATGGTGACCCATGGTCCCCAATCTCGCGGAGACCGTAAAACAGCAGGTGACCAGCGCGCGGCTCGGATGCGAACATGCGCCTCCGACCATACGTCCCACCATGATCAAGGCGTCCTTGAAGTAGCTGGAACGACGTGCAGGACGCCTTGATCATGAGAGGAGGGGGCGGAACGTGCCGGCCGCGATGGAGGTGCCGAGCGCCAGCGCCGCCAGCACCACCGCGCCCGCGATCAGCGCCGCGTCGGCCGCGCCGAAGCGCTGCACCCGGGCGTGCGTGCGCGGCACCCCGGAGTCGAACCCCCGGGCGTCCATCGCGGTGGCCAGCCGGGTGCCCCGCCGGATCGCGCCGACCAGCAGCGCGAACGCCGTCGATGCGAAGATCCGCAGCACCGCCACCGGGTTGCGCCCCGCGTCCACGCCGCGCGCCCGCCGGGCCAGCGTGAGCTGTTCCCACTCCTGGCGCAGCAGCGGCACCAACCGGAACGCGGCGAGCGCCCCGATCGCGAACCGGTGCGGCGCGCGGGCGTTCTGCACCAGCGCGTCGGCCAGGTCGGTGGGGTCGATCGACGCGAACACCAGCGCGCCGGGCAGCGCGATCGCCATCACCCGCAACGCCAGCCCGAGCGCGGTGGACAGCACGCCGGTGGTGACCACGACCGGGCCGAGCGCGACCAGCGTCGCGCCGGAGCGCTCGGCCGCGAACAGCACGATGGTGAGCACCACACCCAGTGCGCTCAGCAGCAGCGGCCAGGCCCGCCGGGCGAGGGCGCGGAACCGCACCCCGAAAAGGGGTACCAGCGCCAGCTCCATCGCGATCGCGATCGCCGGCGTCAGCGGGTCCAGTGTGGACACCAGCGCGAGCGTGAAGACCAGGGCCGCACCGATCTTCGCGACCGGGTTGCGCCGGGCGAGCACCCCGTTCACCGATCCACCGCCGTGCGGTCACTTCGCGGGCGCAGCGCCACCGTCCGGTCGGCGAGGGATGCGACGAAATCGGCGTCGTGGGTCACGGCCACGATGCCGTGGCCGGCATCGCGCAGCTCGGCGAGCAGCTCGACCAGCTCGATCCAGGTGCGCCGGTCCTGGCCGAACGTGGGCTCGTCCAGGACGAGCAGGCGAGGTGCCGCCGCGAGCGCCGTGGCGACGCTCAGCCGCCGCGCCTCGCCACCCGACAGGGTGTACGGATTGGCCTCCGCCAGCCGCGCCAGGCCCAGCCTCGCCAGCAATTGGTCCACAGTGGAAGGGGAAGCGGCCAGGGCCAACTCGTCGCGCACCCGGGCGGTGACGAACTGGTGCTCGGGATCCTGGAAGACCGAGCCGATCCGGTGGGCCAGCGCGGCCGCGCGCCAGCGGTGTGGGGGAGTGTCCACACCGGAATCCGCGAGCCGCGCGGTGGCCCGCACCACGCCCGCGGACGGTTTACGCAGGCCGCCGAGCAGCAGGGCCAACGTGGACTTCCCGGCGCCGTTGGGACCGAGCACGGTGAGCGCCTCGTGCTCCCGTACCGTCACGTCGACGGCGGCCAAGCGGTCACGGACCGCGACCTGTTCCGCGCACAGTAGCGCCGGTCCCGCCGCGCGAGCGCCGCGCCGGACCGGCAGCGGGTGACCCGGCACCCACACGCCCTCCGCGGCCAGCCGGTCGCCGTGCTCGGCGAACACCTTGTCGGCCGGGCCGTCGGCGCGCACGCCACCGCCGGGCTCCAGCACCACCACCCGGTCGACCAGCGGCAGCGCCTCGGCCACCCGGTGCTCGACCAGGATCAGCGTGCTGTCCGCGTCCAGTGCCCGGTCCAGCGCGCCGCGCACGAGGTCGGCGCCGGCCGGGTCGAGGTTCGCCGTCGGCTCGTCGAGCAGCAGCAGGTCGGGGCGCAGCGCGAGCGCGCCGGCGAGGGCGAGACGCTGCTGCTCACCGCCGGACAGCGCGGCGGTCGGCCGGTCCCGGCCATAGGAGAAGCCGACCCGGTGCAGCGCGGCGTCCACGCGCGGCCAGATCTCGTCCGGGGGTACGCCCAGGTTCTCCAGCCCGAACGCCACGTCGTCGCCGGACCGCGCCATGACCAGCTGCGTCTCCGGGTCCTGGAAGACGATGCCGGCGCGGCCGTCGACCCGTACCGTGCCGGCCTGCTCGCCGGAGTCGGCGGCCAGCAGGCCGGCGAGCGCCGCCAGCAGCGTGCTCTTGCCGGCGCCCGACGGGCCGAGCAGCAGCACCCGCTCGCCGCGCTCGACGCGCAGGTCGACGCCGCGCAGCGCCCACGCCTTCCGCCCGGCGTGCCGCCACCCGAACCCGTCGAGCGCGATCACCGCACGCCCCCATCCCCATGATCAAGGCGTCCTTCAGGTCGTTCTAACGACTTTAGGGACGCCTTGATCATGGTGTGGATGTCAGACGGGGGCGCGGTCGCGGCCGGCGGGGAAGCGGTCCAGCACGCCGGTCTGCGCCAGGGCGCGGGTCAGCGCCCACGCGCCGGCGCCGGCGATCACCGCCGAGCTGGCGACGACCAGCGCGCCGTACGCCCATTTCCAGCCCGTCGACGCGTCCGGGTAGTAGTTGACCAGATCCAGCAGGGTGGCCGCGGCGCCGGCCAGCGCGCCGCCGGCGAGGGCCGTCGGGAGCCGCCACTGCCGGTACCCCGTCGCGGCGAACGCGAACTCGCCGGCCGCGCCCTGGAACACCCCGTACAGCACGGTGACCAGGCCCCACGGCGAGCCGAGCAGGGTGGACACCAGGGCCGCCACCAACTCGGTGAAGATGCCGGCGCCCGGCTTGCGGATGACCAGCGGCCCGAGCACCGCCGGCACCAGCCAGACGCCGTAGATCAGGGCGCGGCCGGGCAGCGGGATGGCCGTGGCGGGCCCCTCCCAGAGCAGCCCCCACGCCCAGAAGATGACGCCGAACGCCACGCCGAGCACGGCCGCGATCACGATGTCGACGGTGCGCCATCGAGTGGGTGACATATGGATGGACCTCCCAGTCGCTCTTCTGCGAACCAGGAGAAGACGCACGCCGGCGGTCCCGGCGAACCTGAGATGTCGACTCCCTGCGCTGGCATTACCCAGATCAGGTTCGAGGGTCTGCGACCGCCGGATGGCGGGTCGCACTCTCAGCGCGGTGCGCTCCCCTGTCGGTTGTTTCGACCAACGTAACACGAGGTGGGTTACCCTGGGGCGGCCCGCCCTGCCCGCGAGAGGGAACCGTGACCGCTGTCGATCCCGTGACCGCGCCTCCCGAAGAGACCGAGGAGCCGCGCCGCCGGCTCCTCGGCGACCGCATCGGCTCGGTCGAGGTGCTGGCCGTCCTGCTGATCCTGCTGGTGCTCTTCCGCGAGCCGTTGGCGAACGCGATCTCCAACCCGCGCCTCGCGACCTGGACCACGGTCTTCGTCTCCGTGATGGTGCAGGCGGTGCCGTTCCTGGTCTTCGGCGTGGCCCTGTCGGCCGTCATCGCGGTCTACGTGCCGCGCTCGTTCTGGGCCAAGGCGCTGCCCAAGCGCCCGGCGCTGGCGGTGCCGGTGGCGGGTGCCGCCGGTGTGGTGCTGCCCGGGTGTGAGTGCGGCGCGGTGCCGATCGCCGGTTCGCTGATCCGGCGCGGCGTGACGCCGGCCGCCGCGCTGGCGTTCCTGCTGGCGGCCCCCGCGATCAACCCGATCGTGCTGACGGCCACCGCGGTCGCCTTCCCGAACAATCCCGAGATGGTCGTCGGCCGGGGCGTGGCCAGCCTGATCGTCGCGATGATCATGGGCTGGCTGTGGCTGCGGCTGGGCCGCGCCGACTGGATCCGGCTGCCGCACCGGCCCGACCTCGACGGGGTGTCGCGGGGCCAGGCGTTCTGGGCGGCGGTGCGGCACGACATCGTGCACGCCGGCGGGTTCCTCGTGGTGGGCGCGATGGCGGCGGCGACGATCAACGTGGTCGTGCCCGAGCGCTGGCTCCAGACCCTCGCCGACAACCAGGCGCTGTCGATCCTGGCGCTGGCCGTGCTCGCCGTACTCCTGTCGATCTGCTCGGAGGCCGACGCGTTCGTGGCCGCGTCGCTGTCCCAGTTCTCGCTGACCTCGCGCCTGGTCTTCCTGGTCGTCGGCCCGATGGTCGACCTCAAGCTGATCTCGATGCAGGCCGGCGTGTTCGGACGGCGGTTCGCGACCCGCTTCGCGCCGGCCACGTTCGTGATGTGCGTGCTGGTCGCGGTGACGGTAGGAGTGGTGATCCTGTGAACAAGCAGGCGCAGGCGGTGGTGATGCTGCTGTTCGGCGGCGCCATCGTGAAGGCCAGCGTGACCGACATGTACCTGCGATATGTCAAGGAAGGGCTGCGGCCGTTCCTGATCGCCGCGGGCCTGCTGCTGATCGCGGCCGCCCTCATGACGCTGTTCTACGAGCTGCGGCGGCCCACGGCTCATCAGCACGACCATGATCACGGTGACGGCAAGCCGCACCGGGAGCCGCGGGTCGGCTGGTTTCTGATCCTGCCGGTGCTCGGGCTGCTGCTGGTCGCCCCGCCCGCGCTCGGGTCGTTCGCCGCCGGCCAGGCCGGCACCGCCCTGTCCAGCCAGTCGATCTCCGACTACCCACCGCTGCCCGAGGGTGACCCGGCGACGATCACGGTGCTGGACTACGCCACCCGGGCGGTGTTCGACGAGGGCGTCTCGCTGGGCGAGCGCCGGGTGCAGCTGACCGGATTCATCACGCAGGGGCCGGACGGGCAGCCGATCCTCGCCCGGATCATCCTGTCCTGCTGCGCCGCCGACGGCCGCCCGATCAAGGTCGGCATGTCGGGCGACGCGCCGACCGGCCTGGCCGCCGACACCTGGGTCGAGGTCATCGGCAAGTACACCGACCGCACCGCCACCGACCCGGTCAACGAGGAGAGCATCCCGTTCCTCGAGGTCGAAACCTGGCGCCAGATCGATCCCCCAAAACAACCCTACGAGTAGCCCCTGATCCGCCCTCCTCGTTGATCGAGGAAGAGTCGTGGCTATCAAAGCACGATAAATCCGGACATCATAACCACGAATCCTCCTCGATCAACGAGGCCGAGGACGGCGAGGCCGACGGCGGCCGGCTAGGCGCCGCGGTGGATGCGGCCGGTGTAGCGGGCTTCCAGTGTGGTGTTGTGCTCGTCGCCGCCTGGGATGTTGGCCGACAGGTATACCGGGGGTCGCTCGCCCGCCTCGACCAGGCGCCGCACCACCTCGACCACGATCTGCTGCGCCAGCAGCGCCGCGGTGATCGAGGAGACCGCGCCCACCGCGCCGCCGCCCGGCAGTGGCAGCGTGGCGTCGCCGTAGGGGGCGCCGTTGTCGAGTACGACGTCCGCCAGATCGCTGAGCTTCTTGCCGGACGGGTGACGCGACTCGACCTGGCCGGAGTGCTCGCGGGAGGTGATCGCGATCAGGCCGTGCCCGTGCCCCTTCACCAGCGTCGCGAACTCCACCATCGCCCCGTTGACGCCGGAGTTGGACGCCAGCACGAACACGTCGGCCGGGTGCACGGGCGTCAGGTCGTACAGCCGGCGGGCCACCGTCAGGTCGCGCTCCAGAAAAGGGCCGAGCATGCCGGCCGGCTCGCCGCCGCGCAGCACGAGGTCGCGCAGCGCGATCCGGTTGGTGGGCACCAGTCCGCCGGCCCGCCCGGCGATTTCCATGGCGAGCGCCTCCGAGTGACCGGTGCCGAACGCGTGCACGATGCCGTCCGCGCGCAGCGCCGCCGTGATCAGGTCAGCCGCGCGCCGCACGGCGTCGCGCTGGCTGGCCGCCACCTTCTCCAGGGTGTCGCTCACGACCTTCAGGTATCCGTCGGCGCTCAGCGTCATGAGGTCGACCCTAGCTCCATGATCAGGGCGTCCCTCGCGACGAGCGGGACGCCCTGATCATTCGTCGTCTTCCGCCCAGTTGCGGCGCAGAAACGGCAGCACGGCCCAGAACGTGAGGAACCATAGGGCGGTGAGGCCGCTCAGCACGAGCGCGAGCGGGCGGCTCAGCAGGAAGTCGGTGATGAGCAGGACCGACGCGACCATCGCCACGAGCGTGAACGCGAGTCCGCCGGTGGCCATGCGGTGTGCGTGCCGCACCAGTTCGGGCTTGCGTCCCAGCCGGAACAGCGCCCGGTGGAACGCCACCGGCGAGATGATGAGCGCGGCCGAGAAGGACGCCGCGAGCAGCGCCACGATGTATACGTCGCGCTGGAACGCCGTCGCCTTGGGAAATTCGGCGCTGAACGGCAGGATCAACAGGAACGCGAAGAGGATCTGCACGCCGGTCTGCGCCACCCGTAACTCCTGCAGCAGATCGGCGAAATTACGGTCCCAGCGCTGTTTCTCCGTCTCCTCAACCACGGTGCGCCTAGTGCCCCATCATGATCAAGATCAAACGAGCACTCTCATGATCAAGGCGTCCCTCAAGTAGCTCTAACAACTTGAGGGACGCCTTGATCATGAGAGTGGGGCTGTCGGGTACGCGTCACAACCGGGCCGGCCGTCCAGGCGTGTTGCTCCCAGCGGCCGGAACAGCCGGCCCTGACAACGGGGAGACACCCACATGCGTACCTCTTGGCTCGGCGGTGCCCTGCTGACCGTGGCGACCGGCGCGGCGCTGACCGCGTGCGGCGCCGCGAGTACCCCGCCCGCGGCCGGCGGTGGAGGCGGCGGGGCCGCGGCGGCGCCGGTCGTGTCCGCCACGACGGCGCCGGCGGCGACCGAGGCGCCGCCGGCCGCGGCGCCGAAGGCTCCCGCCACGCCCACCAGGCCGAAGAAGCCCGCCAAGCCCACCACTCCGCGCCAGCCGGCCGGGTACGACCCGGCCCGGGACATCACCGACCTCGCCGCCGCGACCACGGGGCTGACGCTCGACAAGCCCGTGCAGGGGATACGCCACGGCGACCTCGTCGTGACGATCACCAACAACGGCCCGCACCCGGTGTGGGGCCTCACCTTCGCCGTCGAATTGCCCGAGAGCATGACCGCGGACGGTGGCGACTGGGCCGGCTGCACGCCGTTGAAGTCCACCGAGGCGGGGTACCCGGCTGGCAGCGAGTGTCAGAAGGGCTACCTGGCGGCGGGCGCCTCGAAGACGTACCGGCTGGGGGTGCGGTCGCCGGCCAGCCAGGACGGCGCGGACAGCACGATCTCCCGCTGGCTGGTCGACGTCTGGTCCGGTGGCAGGAACGGCGCGATCTACAACGACGCCGCGCCGGACGACAACCGCCGCTTCTTCCAGGTCACCCGCCGCTGACCCACCCATCCATGATCAAGGCGTGCCACAAGGCGTTCTAACGCATTTTGTGGGGCCTGGGTCTATTGGGG
>JBBEWH010000119.1:0-46879 GCA_037414955.1 Actinomycetes bacterium KLBMP 9797 | reverse complement strand
CCCCAACCCTTTATCCGGCCCCCCCACAAGTCTTTACACCTACTGGCGGCACGCCTTGATCATGTGAGAAGAGGGCTACCACCGGGTACTACTCGCGGGTAGCGTGAGGGCACGAGGCGTTAAAGGGGGTTACCCGGTGACAGCCGACGTTTCTGGTATGTCCAACGTTTCCGAGAAGCAGGCTCGCCAGGTCGCCGAGGCGGCCCGCGAGACCGACTGGCGCAAGCCCAGCTTCGGCAAGGAGCTGTTTCTCGGCCGGTTCCGGCTCGACCTGATCGACCCGTGGCCGCAGCCCGATCCCGCACGGCGCGCCGAGGCCGAGGAGTACCTCGCCAAGCTCGAGGCCTACCTGCGGTCCGACGTGGATGGGCCGGCCATCGAGCGCGAGGCGAGCATCCCCGACGAGGTCTTCCAGGGCCTCGCGCGGCTCGGCGCCTTCGGCATGAAGATCGATCGGGAGTACGGCGGCCTCGGGCTGACGCATCTGTACTACTGCAAGGCGTTGACGCTCGCCGGCTCGGTGAGTCCGTCGATCGGCGCTCTGCTCTCGGCCCACCAGTCCATCGGTGTGCCACAGCCGCTCAAGCTCTTCGGCACCGCGGACCAGAAGAAGAAGTTCCTGCCCCGGCTCGCGGCCGGCGAGGTGTCCGCGTTCCTGCTGACCGAGCCGGACGTCGGCTCCGATCCGGCGCGCCTGTCCACCACCGCCGAGCCGGTCGAGGGCGGCTACCGGCTCAACGGACTGAAGTTGTGGGCCACCAACGGCACGGTCGCGACGCTACTGGTCGTGATGGCGCGGGTGCCGGACAAGGGGATCACCGCGTTCGTGGTCGAGGGCGACTCGCCGGGCATCACGGTGGAGCGGCGCAACCGGTTCCTCGGCCTGCGCGGGCTGGAGAACAGCCTCACCCGCTTCCACGACGTGTTCGTCCCCGAGGAGAACGTCATCGGCGGCCTCGGCAAGGGCCTGAAGATCGCGCTGACCACGCTGAACACCGGGCGGCTGTCGCTGCCGGCGATGTGCGTGGGCGCCGGCAAGTGGTCGCTCCACGTGGCCCGCGGCTGGGCGGCCGAGCGGGTGCAGTGGGGGCGCCCGGTCGGGCGGCACGAAGAGGTGGCCAAGAAGCTCTCGTTCATCGCCGCCACGACGTACGCGATGGAGTCGATGCTCGACCTCTCCTGCATGATCGCCGACGACGACCGCAACGACATCCGCATCGAGGCGGCGCTGGTCAAGCTGTACGCGAGCGAGATGGCCTGGCGGGTCGCCGACGAGCTGGTCCAGGTGCGCGGCGGCCGGGGGTACGAGACGGCGGACTCGCTCGCGGCGCGCGGTGAGCGCCCGGCGGAGGTCGAGCAGCTCGTGCGCGACCTGCGCATCAACCGGATCTTCGAGGGCTCGACCGAGATCATGCACCTGCTGATCGCGCGGGAGGCGGTCGACGCCCACCTCCAGGTGGCGGGCGACATCATCGACCCGGACGCCGACCTGCGGCGCAAGGCCCGCGCGGGGGCCCGGGCGGGCGCGTTCTACGCGCGGTGGCTGCCGACCCTCACCGTCGGTCGGGGACAGGTGCCCACGGCGTACGCCGAGTTCGGCGCGCTCGGCACCCATCTGCGCTACGTGGAGCGGACGTCTCGCAAGCTGGCTCGGTCGACGTTCTACGCGATGTCGCGCTGGCAGGGAAAGCTGGAGCGCAAGCAGGGCTTCCTCGGGCGGATCGTGGACATCGGCGCGGAGCTGTTCGCGATGTCGGCGGTCTGTGTCCGGGCCCATGCCGAACGCGAGCAGCGGCCCGAGGGCCTGGAGCTGGCCGACCTGTTCTGCCGCCAGGCGCGGCTGCGGGCGGAGGCGCTGTTCAGGGCGCTGTGGGACAACACCGACACGCTGGACGCGACCGCGGCGAAGCGGGTGCTCGACGGCCGGTACGGCTGGGTGGAAGAGGGCATCGTCACGCCGCCGGACGACCTGCCGTGGGTCGCTACCTGGCAGCCGGGCCCGTCGACCGTCGAAGACGTCCGCCGCCGCGTCCCCCGCGACTAACTCACCGGATTCGAGGGGCCTCCGCACGACGTGCGGAGGCCCCTCGATCGTGCGTGGGGTGGTGACGCGAGAAAGTGACAGCTACTCTCAGATGAGAGCTACTTCCATCTGATAGGAGGCGTCATGAGCAACGCGCGTCGCTGGTGGGCCGTGGGTGCGATGGTGCTGGCCGTGCTGACCGTCGGCTTCGACGTGACGATCCTGAACGTGGCGCTGCCCACGCTGGGCGCCGAGATCCAGGCCACCACCAGCGAACTCCAGTGGATCATCGACGCGTACGTGGTGGTGTTCGCCGGGCTGCTGCTGCCCGCCGGTGCGCTCGCCGACCGGTACGGCCGTCGGGTGTTCATCCTCGCCGGCCTCGCCCTCTTCGGCGCGGCTTCGGCGCTGGCCAGCTTCGCCACCGACCCGGCGCAGTTGATCGCCGCCCGGGCGATCATGGGCGTCGGCGGCGCGATCCTCGTGCCGGTCACGCTGGCCACGCTGCCCGCGCTGTTCCCCGGCGCGGCCGAGCGCCGGAAGGCGATCGCCGCGCTCACCGCGGCCGCTGGCGCGGGCGTCCCCCTCGGCCCGCTGGTCGGCGGATACCTGCTGGACCACTTCTGGTGGGGCTCGGTGTTCCTGGTCAACGTGCCGGTCGTCGGGCTCGCGCTGATCGCGGTCGCACTGCTGATCCCGGAGTCGCGGGACCGGTCCACCGGTCGGATCGACCTGCTCGGCGCCGCGCTGTCCACGCTGGGGCTCGGCGCCCTGGTGTACGGCATCATCGAGGGCCCGTCGCGGGGGTGGGGCGACCCGGCCGTGGTGGTCGGGCTCGCCGCCGGCGCCGCGCTGCTGGCCGCCTTCGTCGGCTGGCAGACGTGGACCCGGCACCCGCTGGTCGATCTCAACCTGTTCCGCAGCCGCCGCTTCCTGCTCGGCTCGGTCGTCGCCACGCTCGCCGCCTTCGCGCTGTTCGGCCTGCTGTTCGTGCTGCCGCAGTACCTCCAGGTGGTGCGCGGCCACGACGCGTTCGGCACCGGGCTGCGGCTGGTGCCGATGATGGCCGGCCTCATCGTCGCCGCGAAGGTCGCCGAGCGGCCGGTCGGCGCGGTGGGCACCAAGACCCCGGTGGTCGCCGGGCTGCTGATCACCGCGGCCGGTCTCGGCTGGGGCGCCACCACCGGCGGCGGCACCGGGTACGGCGCGGTGGCCGGCTGGCTCACCGTCATCGGCTTCGGTGTGGGGCTCGCCATGACCGCCGCGATCGACGCGGTCATGGGTGCGCTGCCGCCGGCGCGGGCGGGCGCCGGCATCGGCCTCTCGCAGGCGCTGCGCCAGGTCGGCGGCGCGATCGGGGTGGCCGTGCTGGGCAGCGTGCTCGCCGAGGCGTACGCGAACCAGATGCCGGCCGGCGCACCCGAGGTGGCCCGGGCGTCCGTCGCGGGCGCGGCCGCCCTGGGCGATCCGGCGCTGCTCGCCGCCGCCCGCGCGGCGTACCTGGACGGGATGTCCGCGGTGCTGCTGGTGTGCGTCGGGGTCGCGGTGGCCGGCGCGGTGCTCGCCGCGGTATTCCTGCCCAACCAGCCGCCGGCCGACCCGGGCGAGGAAGAATCGGTCCATGAAGTCGCCCGGACTGCGTGAGCGGAAGAAACAGAAGACCCGCTGGTCGATCCAGGAGCACGCGTTGCGGCTGTTCCAGGAGCAGGGGTACGACCAGACCACCGTCGACCAGATCGCGGCGGCGGCCGAGGTCTCGCCGAGCACGTTCTTCCGGTACTTCAAGACGAAAGAGGACGTCGTGCTCCAGGACGAGTACGACCCGATCTTCGAGGAGTTGCTCGTCACCGCGCCGCAGGAGTTGGCGCCCGTGGCGACGGTGCGGTACGCGCTGCGCACGGCGCTCGCCAGCTTCGACGAGACCGAGGTGGCGAAGGTGATCCAGCGGACCAACCTCATGACGGGCGTGCCGGCGGTGCGCATGCGGCTGCTCGACAACCTGGTCGGCGCGCTCGACGTCCTCGCGGCGGCGGCCGCGTCGCGCACCGGCCGGCAGCCGGAGAGCACCTGGGCGCGAGCCTTCGCGGGCGCGTGTGTGGGCGCGATGCTGTCGGCGATGTTCGCCTGGTCCGCCAGCGACCGCAGCACCGACTTCATCGACGAACTGGACCAGGCCCTAGCCGAGCTAGAGTCCGGCTTCGCCTAACCCAGCTACAAGGAAGGGCCCCTTGTTATCGCTTTTTGCATATAAAGGGTCCCTTCCTAACCTCGCGTCCGTGCCCGGCGCTGGAGCGCCGGCGGGTTAGCGGGGCGGTGCTAGCGGGCGGCGCGTAAGCCGAGCGCGCTGAGTTCCAGGGCGGCGAGCGCCTCCACGGTGGACTCGTCGCCGCGCCGCCACGCCTGCACCACGTCCGGGTCGATGCGGTTGAGCTTGCGCAGCGGCTGGTTGGCCAGCGCGCGCAGGGCGAGCAGGTCTCGACCGGCCGACGCCGACCGCAGGGCCGCCGCGGCGCCGGCCCGCCGCATCCAGCGCAGCCGGAGTGGCAACCAAACGAAGAGCACCAGGCCGAGCGGGAAGATCAGCAGCCCGACCGCGATGGCCAGCGCCAGGTCGTTCACCACGTCCTGCTGCTGCTGGCCGACGCCGGAGAGGGACCGCGCCGCGCCAGCCGCCTTCTCGAACGGGCTGGTGAGGTCGTCGCCCACCACCGGCACCCGACCGATCTTGCCGCTGACGTCGGCGAGGTTGTCGGCGATGCCGTTGCCGGCGCCCTCTAGTTTCTGGCCCGGTACGGCGAGCTTCTCGACGAGGTCGTGCACCCACAGCGCGGCCCGGATCGACACGTACACCCAGGCGACGACGAGCAGGTCGGTGATGAGTTGGCGGATGGCGGTCGGCACGCGGTCGGCGTAAATCTTCACACCGTCCAGCGTGGACCACCCCGTCCAAGATCACACACCAGCCCCGCCCCGCCCCCTCTCCGCCCCCCTCTCCGCCCCGCCCCCGCCACTCTCCGCGTCGATCAAGGGCTCGGGCACGTGGTTTGATCTCTGATCCGGGTGCCTGAGCCCATGATCGGCGGACAAGCCCTTGATCGACGCTGCCGGCGAGTGGGACATGGCAGGGCGGAATGCTCAGCGGTGACGTAGACACCTTAAGAGCCCGCCATAAGGTGTCTACGTCACCGCTGAGCCGCGCGCACCACCCGTTGAGCCCGCGGACGAACCCGGACAAAGCTCGACGATCTTGTGCTGGCCGCGATGACTGCGCTGATCTTGCGCTTGTTGGTCGATCTTGAGCCCTCCTGCTCGATCGTGGACTCGTCGGAGGGGTTGGGGTCGTGACCTCAGTGGGAGTAGATCGACGGGATGCAACCACGACGAGGGCAAGATCGACGGGCGCGGAAGGCTCTTAACGACGCGGCATTGAGCGAGAACTACGTGAAGGACGCCTCGATCTTGGGTGGGTCGTACGCGTAGAGCCAGGCGGTTGCCCGCTCGTAGAACAGGGGCACGAACATCCGCATGGCGGCGGCCTGCAGTGTGCGCTTCACCGGGCCGGCCTTCTTGGTGCCCCGGTTGTCCTCCGCCATGCCGAGCAGCTTGACAACGCGTGGCCGGCGTTCGGCGTCGTACGCCGCCAGCGCCGCCGGAATGTCCGCGCCGCTGGCCCGCGACCGGGTCGGCGAGGAGGCTTGGGATCCGGTCGGCGACGGGGCTCGGGATCCGGTCGGCGACGGGGCCCGCGATCGGGTCAGCGACCGGGCCAGCACCAGCACGTCCTCGATGGCCATCGACGCGCCCTGTCCGGCGCCCACGGGATGGGCGGCGTCGCCGACCAGGACGATGCGATCGCCATGCCAGGTCGGCACCGGATCCACCGCGTGCATGATCACCGCTGGGTGCAGCTCGGTGGTGGCGGCGATCACCGCCGACGGCACGGCCTCCCGGCGGTACAGCGCCGCGGTCCGCCGCAGCCACTCCGCCTCGGTGACGCCGGCGCGGTCGGGCTCCGTGGGGTCGGCGATCTGCGCCGACCACCACACCTCACCGTCGCCAGCGGGTACGTGGATGAAGGCCCCGTTGCGCGCGAACGTCATGTTGAACACCCCCGGCTCGAGGTCGACACCGCGGGAGACGCCGGAGATCGTGTAGAGCCCCGCGTACTCCGGGCGGGGCGCCGCCGGGTCGAGTTGGCTCCGCACGGTCGACCAGATCCCGTCGGCCGCGACGAGCAGGTCAGCCCTGTCTTCACGTCCACTCTGGAACTCCGCGGTGCCGTCGGTGTCCACTCGGATCAGCCGCTCACCGGTGACCACCGTCGCGCCGGCCGCGGTCGCCGCCGCGCGGAGGGCTGCCACCAGCCGGCCGCGCGGGAGGGTGACGCTGTGCAGCGGGTCGTCGCCGCGCCGGCCGCGCGGCACGTCGCCGAGCAGCCGCCCGGATGCCGACCACATCCGCTGCCGGGGCACCTCGACGCCGGCGCGCTGGATCTCGCCGAGGCAGCCGAGTGCGTCCAGTCCGCGCAGTCCGTTGCTGGCCAGGCTGACGAACGACCCGACGTCGCCGGCCGGATCGGCGTACGCCTCGTAGACCGTCACGCCGGCGCCGGTCCTGCGGAGCGCGAGCGCCGCCGCGCTCCCGGCGACGCCGCCGCCGATCACGATAACTCGCATCTGAATCATCCTTCACTGAATATAAGTTCGGTGAAAGTGTGTTCGGTAGGATGCTGTCGTGGCAAGAGGGATTCGCAAGGTGCGGGCGGCCGAGACCCGGACGGCGCTGCTCGACGCCGCCAAGGCGCTGTTCAGTGAGCGTGGCTACCTCAACACCAAGATCACGGACATCACCGCTGCGGCGGGCCGGGCGACCGGCTCGTTCTACGAGCACTTCGCCAGCAAGGAGGAACTGCTCCAGGCCCTCCTGGCCGAGATGGCCGCGCGCGCCGACCAGGAGGTGGTCGGCCATCCGCCTGACCATGACCTGACCGACCGCGCCCAGCTGCGGGAGCACCTGCGGATCGCCTGGACCGTCTTCCGCGAGCACCGGCCGGCCATGGTCGCGCTGTTTCAGTCCATGGCCGCCGACGATCCCGGCTCCGGTCGGGCGTGGCGCGACCTGGTCACCGAGACGGAGATGTTCCGGCAGCATCTGGATTACCTGCGGGAGCGTGGCCATCCGCTGCCCGGCGACCCGCAGCTGCTGGCCGCGGCGATCGGCGCGATGCTGTCCATGCTCGGCTACGCGATGCTGACCGCACCCGGTCGGCCCGCCGACGACGACCGGGTCGTCGACACCCTCACCGACCTCGTGCTCTACGGACTGAACGGCCCATGATCAAGGCGTCCTTCAAGTCGCTATAACGACGTGAAGGACGCCTTGATCATGAAAGGCGGGATGCGCAGGTGGGGCAGGTGCCGAAGATCTCCAGGGTGTGGCTGACTTCGACGTACCCGTGCTTGGCTGCCACCTTGTCGGCCCAGGTCTCCACGGTCGGGCCCTCGACCTCGACGGTGCGCCCACAGGACCGGCAGACCAGGTGATGGTGGTGGCCCTCGCTGCACCGCCGGTAGAGGTGCTCGCCGCCGGGCGGCCGCATCACGTCGACCTCGCCGGAGTCGGCGAGGCCTTGCAACGTGCGGTACACGGTGGTCAGGCCGACCCGCTCGCCCCGGTCGCGCAGCATGGCGTGCAGTTCCTGCGCGCTGTGGAAGCCTTCCACCTCGCGGAGCAGGGCGCTCACCGCCGTGCGCTGGCGCGTGTTGCGGACCGCGCCGGTCCCTTCCTCGATCATCTGGCCTCCCGGGCGTGGCTGACCGCGTCGGCGACGATGTGCGCGATGTGCTCGTCGACCAGCGTGTAAGCGATCTCTCGACCGCGGCGTGAGCCACGCACCACCCCGGCGCCGCGCAGGACGCGGAGGTGCTGTGAGACGAGCGGCTGCGGGGCGCCGAGCTTGTCGACGAGCTCGTGCACGCAGCGCTCGCCCTCGGCCAACTCGGTGACGATCGCCACGCGGATGGGCGCGGAGAGGGCGCGCAGGAGTTCGCCCGCGCCTTCGTACGCCTCATAGCCGGTCGTCGTGGTCACCTCGCAACGGTAAACTACGCCGCGCGCTTCAATGCTCCAGGAGGACGTCCGGCGGTTCCACGTCAGCGGTACGGGCGACAGGCCGGACCCGGCCGCGGACCGCGCGCCAGACGCCCGCCCCGATCGCCAGCGCGACGAAGGCCGCGATGGCCAAGATCACGATGGTCGCGCCGACAGCGGTGTCGGCCTCGCCGGCGAGCCACACGCCCACCGCGGCGGCGACGACGCCGATCGCCATGGCCGCCGCCATCGTCGCGCGGAACCCACGGGTCACCTGCTGGGCGGCCGCCACCGGCACGACCATGAGCGCGCTGACCAGCAGCAACCCGACCGTGCGCATGGCGATCGTCACGGTCACCGCCGCGGCGACCGCGATCAGCACGTTGAGCGCGCGGACCGGCAGCCCGGACACCCGCGCGTACTCCTCGTCGTGGCAGATCGCGAACAGCGCCGGCCGCAGGATCAGCATGGCCGCGAGCACCACCACGCCCAGCGCCACGATCATCAGAAGATCCTCGCGCGACGTCGTGGTGAGCGAGCCGAACAGGTATGCCATCAGGTTGGCGTTGCTGCGGTTGTTGGACAGGCCGACCAGTACGACGCCGCCCGCGATGCCGCCGTAGAACAGCAGCGACAGGGCCAGGTCACCGGAGGTGCGCCCGCGCTCGCGGAGCAGCTCGATCGCGACCGCGCCGAGCGCGGCGACCAGCACGGCGGTGAGCACGGGGGAGCGGTCCAGCAGCAGCCCGACGCCGACGCCGGTGAGCGCCACGTGGCCGATGCCGTCGCCGATCAGCGACATGCGGCGCTGCACCAGGTAGATGCCGAGCGCCGGCGCGGTCAGCCCGATGACCAGCGCGCCGATCAGCGCGCGGATCATGAAGTCGTACTGGAACAGGCTCATGTCAGGCAGACCCCGGACGGTTCCTCGGGCGCGTGCGGGTGCACGTGGTCATGGTCGGGCGCGGCGTGATGGCCGGCCGGCACCGGTGCGGCGCCGTCGTGCGCAATCGTGCCATCGTGTACGACCACCGCGCGGCCGACCAGCGGCTGGAGCGGGCCCAGTTCGTGCGCGACGAGCAGCACGGTGCCGCCGGTGCGCACGAAGCCGCCCAGCGCCTCGGCGAACGCGGTCTGGCTGGCGGCGTCGACGCCGGCGGTCGGCTCGTCGAGTACCAGCAGGTCGGGCTCGCCGGCGAGGGCCCGGGCGATGAGCGTGCGCTGCTGCTGGCCGCCGGAGAGCGTCGCGACCGGCTCGCCGGCGCGGTCGGCCAGGCCGACCGCGGTGAGCGCGGCCGCCACCGCGGCCCGGTCGGCGGACGTCGGCGGGCGCAGCACGCCGCGCCGCGCCAAGCGCCCGGATCCGACCACCTCACCCACGGTCGCGGGTACGCCGCTGCCGGCGCCCATCCGCTGGGGCACGTAACCGACCCGGTGCCACTGCCGGAACCGCTTGAGGGGGGTGCCGAAGACGGTGATCGTCCCGGCGCGCAGCGGCACCAGCCCGAGGATGCCGCGCACCAGTGTGGACTTGCCGGAGCCGTTGGCGCCCAGGATCGCGACCACCTCACCGGCGTCCACGCGCAACGACACGTCACGCAGGACGGGGCGGTCGCTGTACGCGACCACCCCGTGTGCGACGTCTATGACGGCTTCAGCCACTCCGGTCACGAACACCCCAACGCGGTTCTTAACGTGGTGAGATTCTCCCGCATCACCGAAAAGTAGTCGCCAGTGCTCCCCGGCTGCAGCCCTTCGAGCGGATCCAGCACCGCGGTCTTGGCGCCGACCTCCTTCGCGATGGTCTCGGCGACCTTCGGGCTGACCAGCGTCTCGAAGAAGATCGTGGTGGCGCCGTGCTCCTTGGCCTCGGTGGCGACCGCGGCGAGCCGCTGCGGCGAGGGCTCGTCCTCGGGCGTGAGGCCGGTGATGCCCACCTGCTCCAGCTTGTACTTGTCGGCCAGGTACCCGAACGCGGTGTGGCTGGTGATGATCTCGCGCCGCTGGCACGTCTTGAGGCCTGCGGCGTACTCCTGGTCGAGCTTGTCGAGGTCGGACCGCAACGTGGCCGCGCGGGCCGTGTAGTCGGCGGCGTGGTCCGGGTCGGCCTGGCCGAGCCGCTCGGCGAACTTGTCGGCGATGCTCGCGAGGCGGGTGGGGTCGAGCCAGACGTGCGGGTCCTTGCCGCCGGTGGCCTCCTCGTGCTCCTCTTCCTTCGCGCTCGGGGTCGCTTCGCCCTCGTGGCCGTGGTCGTCGGCGGCCGCGTCCAGCAGCGTCACCGCGCTGGAGGCCTCGAACGCCTTGTCCTTGGCCTGCTGCTCGACCGCCTCGTCAACGGCTGGCTGGAAGCCCTTCAGGTAGACCACCAGCTTGGCGTCGGCGAGCTGCGCCACCTGGTCGGGGTTGAGCTCCAGGTCGTGCGGCTCGGCGCCGGGCTTGGTCAGATTCGTGACGCTGACCGCGTCGCCGCCGACCTTCTCGGCGACGAACTGCAGCGGGTAGAACGCGGCGACGATGCCGACCTTGTCCCCGCTGGCCGCGGCGTCCGCCCCGTCGTTTCCGCAGGCGGCGAGGCCGGTCATGGTGAGCGCCGCCGTGGCGGCGAGAAGGATGCGAGGGGTTTTGCGCATGCCCCCACTCTCCGCCCGTCTGACAATGATTGTCAAAAGCGCATGAGTGCCACGGTAACGATGATGAGCAGCACCGACAGCCGGACCACCCGGGCGGCCAGTGGCAGCGCTGGCCAGCTCTTGGTCAGCAGCCAGATCAAGGCCCCGGCCAGCACCAGCAGCAGCACTCCGCCGATCGGCCCCGGCGTGAAGAGCGCGACGAGCGCCACAACGAGGGTGGCGAGGAACACGGCGGTCGGGCTCGGCGTACGCTTCACCCGATCACTGTAGGGAGTGACTTGTGCTCGTCGTGAACCGGTTCCTGGTCGAGGAGGACACCGCCCCGACCTTCGCCGAGCGGGCGCACGCCGCGCTCGCCGCCCTGGCCGCCCGCCCCGGGTACGTGCGGGGGCAGCTGACCCGGGCGCTCGACGACCCGCGGCACTGGTGCCTGGTGACGGAGTGGGAGTCGGTCGGCACGTACCGGCGGGCGCTCAGCGACTTCGACGTCAAGATCCATGCGACCCCGCTGCTCGCGGAGTCGCTCGACGAGCCGTCGGCGTACGAGGCGCTGGCGACCGCCGCCCCCGGCGGCCCGGTCGTCTCCGCCCCCAGCGACCGCGCTCCCTCATGATCGGACCGCGCTCCCTCATGATGCGATCGCGCTCCCTCATGATCAAGGCGTCCTTCAAGCCGTTATAGCTACTTGAAGGACGCCTTGATCATGGGGGTCACGTGATCTCGATGAGTCGCACTACGCTTGCGGCATGACGCTGCCGCCGCTGCCCGCGCCGCCGTCTCTGCCGGCGGAGCCGCCGGTAGGGCCGGGCGTCACGCCGCCCTTCGCGGCGCCGCCCACCGAGGGGCGCACGCTGCGGCTCTGGCTGGCGCTCGGCGTCGCGGGCCTGGCCGCGGTGCTCTGCTGCGGCGCTGGCGGCGCCGCGCTGGTCGGGGTGGTCATCACCAGCACCGAGGCGATCAACGAGCAGGTCGAAGCGGTCGTCGGCGACTACTACGCAGCGGTGCGGGACGAGCGCTACCAGGAGGCCTACGACCTGCTGTGTGACGAACTGCGCGACGACGAGACCCAGCGGGAGTTCGCGGACCGGGTGTCCCGCGAGCCCATCCGCTCCTACGAGGTCGGCGATGCGGCGATCGCCGAGGATCTGAGCGTGCCGGTGAACGTCACCTACGCGGACGGCGACCAGCGGACCGTCGAGGTGACCATGGTGCAGGACACCGGCACCGGCGAGCTTGAGGTCTGCGGCTTCGACGGGTGAGGCCGGGGCGGAGTAATCTGCTGGGGTTTGTGCCACCGGTAACCGTACGGTGGTGGCAGCAGTTGTTCATTCGTCCACAGCCAGTCCCACCAATCCCCGCCGACCGCCAGTCGGCGTAGGAGGAAACCCACATGCCAGCCGATCGCATCGACGCCGTTGTCAGCCTTGCCAAGCGCCGGGGCTTCGTTTACCCATCCAGTGAAATCTATGGCGGCACCCGGTCCGCGTGGGACTACGGTCCCCTCGGCGTCGAACTCAAGGAAAACGTCCGCCGGCAGTGGTGGCGCACCATGGTGCAGCAGCGCGACGACGTCGTCGGCCTCGACTCCGCCGTGATCCTCGCCAAGGACGTGTGGGCCGCGTCCGGCCACCTCGACGCGTTCGTCGACCCGCTGACCGAGTGCCAGTCGTGCCACAAGCGGTTCCGCGCCGACCACCTGGAAGAGGCGTACGAGGCGAAACACGGCCGCCCGCCGGCCGACCTCGGCGAGATCAACTGTCCGAACTGCGGCAACAAGGGCACGTTCACCCAGCCGCGGATGTTCAACGGCCTCATGAAGACCTTCCTCGGCGCGGTCGAGGGCGAGGAAGGCCTGCACTACCTGCGGCCGGAGACCGCCCAGGGCATTTTCGTCAACTACAAGAACGTGGAGACCTCGGCGCGGAAGAAGCCGCCGTTCGGCATCGCCCAGGTCGGCAAGTCGTTCCGCAACGAGATCACCCCGGGCAACTTCATCTTCCGCACGCGCGAGTTCGAGCAGATGGAGATGGAGTTCTTCGTGCCGCCGGGCACCGACGAGGAATGGCACGAGTACTGGCTCCAGGAGCGCTGGAACTGGTACGTGGACCTGGGCCTCTCGCCGGAAAACCTGCGCCTCTTCGAGCACCCGAAAGAGAAGCTCTCGCACTACTCGAAGCGCACCGTCGACATCGAGTACAAGTTCGGCTTCGGCGGCACCGACTTCTCCGAGTTGGAGGGCATCGCCAACCGCACCGACTTCGACCTCTCCACGCACACCAAGCACTCTGGCGTCGAACTGTCGTACTTCGACCAGGAAAAGCAGGAGCGCTGGGTGCCGTACGTCATCGAGCCGGCCGCCGGCCTCACCCGCGCGGTGCTGGCGTTCCTGCTGGAGGCGTACGACGAGGACGAGGCGCCGAACACCAAGGGTGGCGTCGACAAGCGCACGGTGCTGCGCTTCGACCCGCGGCTCGCGCCGGTCAAGGTGGCCGTGTTGCCGCTGTCGCGCAACCCCGACCTGTCGCCGAAGGCCCGCGCTCTGGCCGCGACGCTGCGTAAGCGGTGGATCGTGGAGTTCGACGACTCGCAGGCGATCGGCCGCCGCTACCGCCGGCAGGACGAGATCGGCACGCCGTTCTGCGTCACCGTCGACTTCGACACCCTGGAAGACGACGCGGTGACGATCCGCAACCGCGACACGATGTCCCAAGACCGCATCGCCATCGACGCGGTCGACCGCTACCTGTTGGACCACCTCCCCCCCTGCTAACTCCTTGCTCCGCTCCCCCTGCTGTTGTCCCCAAAGGGCAGCCCTGTGGGGCGTGAATTCTGAAGAGAGCTCCCCTGTCACCGTCTACACGGGTACAGGGGAGCTCTCTTTATGCGACGCGGATCGATACCTTCACGCCGGAAGAAATCCGCTCGAGGTGCGCCGTCTCGATGATTCTGCGCACCCGCGCACGGTTGCGACGGATCTCGGAGGGCGTGAAGTGCAGGACGAGCGCCCCATGCGCGGCCAGCCGGTTGTGCCGATCAATCGTCCGCCGCCAGTCTTCCGGGTTCAGGTGATACTCCCGCGAATCGACCTCCAGCGCGATGCCGCTCTCCTGGATCCACCCGTCCGGGCCCGGCAGTTCGCTTCCGTCGTCTGCCACCAGCGTCGGATTCCATTGCACCGTGGGAAGAATGCTGCTGGTCTTGAGGTCGGCTGCCAGCTCGGCCTCGGGCGCCGAGCGTACCCCTTGATCCACCTCGTTCACCGCGACGCGCAGCAGTCGGGTTCGGTGGGTCTGGGCCGCGTCGAGTTCGCGACGCAGTGACGGTACATCCGTAAATCGGCGCTGGACGGCCTCCGCGACCAGCGCGCGGACCGCGCGCAGGTCGTTGAGCTGTCGGGCGGCGTCCGCGACGGCTCTGGCGACGGAGCAGACGGTGTAGGGCCCTTGCCGCTTCGCGGCCGAGTCGAGACGGTCGGTGCGTTGAAAGAGGACGAAACCGCGTGACGTACGCCGACTGGTATGCGGTATCAACAAATGGATCCGGTCATCGTCTGGCAGGTGACGAAATCCGTACCAGCGCAGGGCCGCGACGCCGGTTATCTGCGCACCGACCGGAGCGTAAATCGCGGCGGCGACCCGACGATGCTCGTCGGTCGGTGGGCCGGTGAACGACGCGAAGAGGCCGGGAAGCAGCCGCTGCCAGCGATTGCCGTGTACCTCGCGCCGGATCGCCTCGTCGTCCAGTCCGGCTCGGAGCAGTTGCCGCCGGGTCGCGATGCCCCGTTGGGCGCGGAAGAGCGCGTCGAGATCGATCTTCGGAGTGGTGGCGTGGTGTGTTCTGGGTACGCGTGCCATGGGCGAGCACGTTGGCATGAGACTGTCCGATCGGAAACCCACACAAGATCCAGATGTGGATAACTGGGTGGGCTGTGGAAAACCGTACAACGCTTAGTTGATCTGCTATGGCGGGGGCGTTGTGGATCTCCCAAGAAGGGTCCCCTATCAATGCTGTGACGGGTATAGGGGAGCTTTCTTAAGAATTCACGCCCCATAGGGCTGCCCTCTTGAGGAAGGTGCGCCCACAGGGCTGCCCTCTGGAAGAAAGTGCGCCCACAGAGCTGCCCTCTTGGGATAAGGCGGTGGGGGGGTGTGGTGTGCGGGCTAGAAGGTGAAGCCGCCGGGGCGGTGGTTGTGGTGGGCGATCAAGCCGGCGAGGGTGGCGATCGCGATCTCCGGTGGGGTTTGGGAGCCGATATTCAGGCCGATCGGGCGGTGGACCCGGGCGATGTCGTCCGCGGCCACGCCGAGCGACCGCAGCGCCTCGATGTGCGGGGCGGTGTGCCGAGGGCTGCCCATCACGCCGACCCAGCGGGCCGGCTCGGCGAGCGCGTCCCGCAGCACTTCGCCCAGTTCGTCGCGGTGGTGGTCGGTCACGACGACGTCGGTGTTGGCGTCGATGCCGGCGGTTTTCACGGTGTCACCGCGGCCTGGTTCGATCAGCACGGTGCGGTAGCCCAGATCAGCGCCGTACCGCAGGAGATAACTGGCGACGGGGGAGTCGAAAACGGCCACCAGGGTGCGGGCGCCGGCGTGGGGCGCCGAGTGACCGTGCGCGGTTTCGCACGCCGGATCGGGGGACGTCACGGTCCTCAGACTATCCTTGGTCGACGTGACTGGGGCGCTGAAGTTGGGTCGGTATTCGATCGACCCGCCGGTGGTGCTGGCTCCGATGGCCGGCATCACCAATGTCGCGTTCCGCCAGCTTTGCCGCGAGCACGGCGCCGGCCTCTACGTCTGCGAAATGATCACGACGCGGGCGCTGGTGGAGCGCAATCCCAAGACGATGCGCATGATCGCGTTCGCCGCGGGCGAGCGGCCGCGCAGCCTCCAGCTGTACGGCGTCGACCCGGTGATCACCCGCAAGGCGGTGGAGATTATCGTCGGCGAGGGCCTGGCCGACCATGTGGACCTCAACTTCGGCTGCCCGGTGCCGAAGGTGACGCGTAAGGGCGGCGGGTCCGCCCTGCCATGGCGGCGCCGGCTGTTCGAGCGGATCGTGCGCGGCGCGGTGGAGGCGGCCGCGCCGGCCGAGGTGCCGGTCACCGTGAAGATGCGCAAGGGCATCGACGACGACCATCTGACGTACGCGGACGCCGGCTTGATCGCGCAGGACGCCGGCGTCGCGGCGGTCGCTCTGCATGGGCGTACGGCGGCACAACGCTATTCCGGCACCGCCGACTGGGATGCCATCGCCGACCTGAAGCAGCGCCTGGACGTGCCGGTGCTGGGCAACGGCGACATCTGGGAGGCCGACGACGCGCTGCGGATGGTGGCGCACACCGGCGTCGACGGCGTGGTCGTGGGGCGCGGCTGCCTGGGCCGGCCGTGGCTGTTCGCCGACCTGGCGGCCGCGTTCGCGGGCCGGTCGGAGCGGGTGCTGCCCACGCTGGGCGAGGTGGCGGCGACGATGCGCCGGCACGCCGAGCTGTTGACCGAGGCGTTCGGCGCGGAGCGGGACGCCTGCACCGATTTTCGCAAGCACGTGGCCTGGTACCTGAAGGGCTTCCCGGTGGGCGCGGACCTGCGTCGCCGGCTGGCGATGGTGAGCAGCCTGGCCGAGCTGGCGGACCTGCTCGGTGAGCTGGACCCGGCGGAGCCGTTCCCGGTGCACACGCTGGGCCAGCCGCGCGGGCGCACGAACTCGCCGGGCAAGGTGTTCCTGCCGGACGGCTGGCTGGCCAGTCGCGACGTCGACGCCGTCCCCGAAGGCGCCGAACTCCCCGACTCCGGCGGCTGACCCCACCATGATCAAGGCGTCCTTCAAGTAGCTATGACGACTTGAGGGACGCCTTGATCATAAGCGGAGGGAGGGGTGTGGTGGAGGAGAGCGAACTGCTGGAGGCGTTGCTGCGGGAGATGCCGTGGTACATCTCGTCGGCGGTGCGATATCAGATCGCGGTCGCGGATCAGCTGCGGATGCCGGTCAGCGACGTGCACGCGATCGGCGCGCTGCTGGAGTTCGGCCCGATCGGGGCCCGCCGGTTGGCCGAGCTGATGGGCATGACCACCGGGGCGACGACCCGGCTCATCGACCGGCTCGAGCGCCATGGGTATGTGTTCCGCGAGCCGGACCCCGACGACCGCCGCCGCGTCGTCCTGCGGCTCGTGCCGGAGCGGGTCGCGGAGATCGCCCGCTACTACGAGCCGATGGGGCAGCGGTGGCATGAGCAGATCCAGGGGTACTCGACCGAGCAACTCCGGTTCCTGCTGGAGTTCCTGCGCCAGGGCCGGCAGCACGCCGAAACGGAGACGGCCGCGCTCCGGGCGTCCGGGCACGCCCACGGCACCCGCGGGCCCCGCGGCCCGGAGGGGGATACCCGGATCGCACCCGGATAGCTGCTTCAAGCACTAGCTGCACAGAGCAGCGAACTGCTGCACTGGCCGAATGAAAACGATGCCGATCGCGCTCGCGGTCCTGTTCACGACGGTGATCACCGGCTGGTTCAACCTCTCGGAGGCGCTGCCCCTTCCGCTCGCGCTACTGGTCGGCGCGGCGTGGGGAGTGGCCGTCGGCCTCGTGGGCACCCGGCTCCGCAGTACGAGGCCGTGGCTCGAGGACGCCTTCATCTATCTCGGCACGGTGGGCTTCGCGTTCGCCGGCTGCGGCGGTCTGATGGCGATCCTGCTGCTCGACGGCGCGCTCGACAGCTCCTCCCTCACCGGCGAGACGTTGGAGAGCACCTTCCTGCCGTCGATCCCGTACTACATCGTCGCCAACGGCATCCTGGAGACGCTGATCATCCCGGGTGTCGTCGTCTTCAGCTGGCGGCCCGGGGCGCGCCGGATCCTCGTCCTCATCGCGTCGGCCCTCTACTTCGCGATGCGGGTGTGGACGTACCTGGCGTTCGTCCCGGCCCGGTTGGGCTGGGCGGAGTCGGACCACAGTGCCGCGCCGATGACCCCGGCCGAACGCCGGCAGGCGGCCGACGCCCTCATGCTCGACGATCCGCGCTGGGTGCTGCTCGTCGCGATGTTCGCGATTTTCCTGTTCGCGGCCTACAAGCGGCCCGCGCCCATGGTCACGGCGCTCTCCACGTAGCTCGCACTCAATGCCGCGTCGTTAGGAGCCTTCCGCGCCCGTCGACCTTGCCCTCATCGAGGTTCCGGGCTGTCGATCTTGCTCTCGTCGCGGTGGCGGATAGCTCAGATGGCGCAGACAATCTCGACGAGTTCAAGATCGGCACGGGGCGCCGCGGCAAGCCCAAGATCGACGAAGGCCCGGCGGGGTCCGTCCGCGGACGCAACGGGTGATGCCTGCGGCTCAGCGGTGACATAGGTACCTTACGGCGGGCTCATGAGGTACCTACGTCACCGCTGAGCATTCCGCCCCGCCAAGTCGCGGCCGCGGCTGGCAGCGCCGATCAAGGACTTGTCCGCCGATCATGGGCTCGGGCACCCGGATCAGAGATCAAACCCATGTGCCCACGCCCTTGATCGACGGGGAGAGTGGGTGGGCGGCGGGGAGGGGGTGGGCGACGCGGGGAGGGGGTGGGTGGCGCGGGGAGGGGTGGGGCAGGGGGCGGCCGAGCGGTTAATGGTGTGGCATTTGTTTCGGCCCGCTTGTGGGACGCCTTTGATCATTGAGTGTGATCGAAAATACCTTGCCTTGCGCGGTTATGCGCGTGGAAGCGTTCCCAAGGACTCGGATGCGCGCCCGAGCGACGAACTTCTCACAGAGGGTTTCTCGACCGGGTGCACACGCGCACCATGGTGGGTACTTAAGCCATCGTTCAATGCCGATCGGGGGCGGGGAGGTTTTCGCGTGCCCAAATACGTGTACGAGTTCGCCGAGGGAAATAAGGATCTCAAGGACCTGCTGGGTGGCAAAGGTGCGAACCTGGCCGAGATGACGAATCTTGGGCTGCCGGTGCCGCCCGGATTCACGATCACCACGGAAGCCTGCAAGGCGTACCTCGCCACCGGCGAAGAACCGGAAGGGCTGCCGGAACAGATCGCCGAATATCTCGCCGCGCTGGAAACGAAGATGGACAAGCGGCTCGGCGATCCAGCCGACCCGCTGCTCGTCTCCGTGCGGTCGGGCGCGAAGTTCTCGATGCCGGGCATGATGGAGACGGTCCTCAATGTCGGGCTCAACGACAAGAGCGTCGACGGCCTCACCAACCAGTCGGGCAATGAGCGGTTCGCCTGGGACTCGTACCGGCGCCTGATCCAGATGTTCGGCAAGACGGTGTGCGACGTACCGGGGGAGGAGTTCGAGCAGGCGCTCGACGACGCGAAGCGGGCCAAGGGCGCCGGCAGCGACCTCGACCTGGACGCGGCCGACCTGCGCGCGCTGGTCGGCGAGTTCAAGACGATCTTCGCGAAGCACACCGGGCGCGAGTTCCCGCAGGAGCCGCGCGAGCAGCTCGACCTCGCCATCCGCGCGGTCTTCCAGTCGTGGAACGCGGACCGTGCCGTGCTCTACCGCCGCCAGGAGCGCATCCCCGCCGACCTGGGCACCGCGGTGAACGTGGTGGCCATGGTGTTCGGCAACCTCGGCTCCGACTCCGGCACCGGGGTCGCGTTCACCCGCGACCCGGCGACCGGCGCGCAGGGCGTCTACGGCGACTACCTCGCGAACGCGCAGGGCGAGGACGTGGTCGCCGGCATCCGCAACACGGTGCCGCTGCAGGACCTGGAAGGGCTGGACAAGAGGTCGTACGACGACCTGATGTCCATCATGGCCACATTGGAAAGTCACTACCGCGACCTGTGTGACATCGAGTTCACCATCGAGCGCGGCAAGCTGTGGATGCTGCAGACCCGGGTGGGCAAGCGCACCGCCGCCGCGGCGTTCATCATCGCCAGCCAGCTCGTCGACGAGGGCCTCATCGACCTCGACGAGGCGGTGCAGCGGGTCAACGGCGCGCAGCTCGCGCAGCTGATGTTCCCGCGCTTCGACCTGTCCGGCGAGCCGGAGGCGCTCGCGAAGGGCGTGGCCGCGTCGCCGGGCGCGGCCGTGGGCAAGGCGGTGTTCGACTCCGCCCGGGCCGCCGAGGTGGCGGCGGGCGGCGAGCCGGTCATCCTGGTGCGCCGCGAGACCAACCCCGACGACCTCCCGGGAATGATTGCCGCGCAAGGCATCCTGACCAGCCGGGGCGGCAAGACCAGCCACGCGGCCGTGGTGGCGCGGGGCATGGGCAAGACGTGCGTGTGCGGCGCCGACAGCCTCGAAGTGGACACCGCCGGCCAGAAGTTCACTGTGGACGGCCGGGTGGTCAAGGAAGGCGACGTCATCTCGATCGACGGCACCAGCGGCTGCGTCTACCTTGGCGAGACGCCCGTGCGGCCGTCGGCCATCGTGCAGTATTTCGAGGGCACCGTCGACTCCACTGCGGACGCTCTCGTCGCCGCCGTACACCGGCTTGTCACGCACGCCGACGCGGCGCGGCGGCTGCGGGTCCGGGCGAACGCCGACACCGCCGACGACGCCGCGCGGGCGCGGCGCTTCGGTGCCGAAGGCATCGGGCTCTGCCGCACCGAGCACATGTTCCTCGGTGACCGGCGCGAGCTGGTCGAGCGGCTCATCCTGGCGCGCACCGACGACGAGCGCACGGCGGCGCTGGACGCGCTGCTTCCGCTGCAGCGGGCCGATTTCGTGGAGATCTTCGAGGCGATGGACGGGCTGCCGGTCACCGTGCGGCTCATCGACCCGCCGCTGCACGAGTTCCTGCCCGGGCTGGAGGACCTGGCCGTGCGGGTCGCGGTCGCGCAGGAGCGCGGCGAGGAGCCGGGCCGCGACGCGGCCCTGCTGGCCGCCGTCCGCCGGATGCACGAGCAGAACCCCATGCTCGGCCTCCGTGGGGTGCGGCTCGGCCTGGTCGTCCCGGGCCTTTTCGCGATGCAGGTACGCGCCATCGCGGAGGCCGCCGCGGAGTGCGCCAGCCGAGGGGGTACCCCGAAACCGGAGATCATGGTGCCGCTGGTGGGCGCCGTGCAGGAACTGGAGACGGTGCGCGCCGAGGCGGAGCGGATCATCGCGGACGTCGGCCAGTCCGGCATCCCGATCGGCACGATGATCGAGGTGCCGCGGGCGGCGCTCACCGCCGGCCAGATCGCGGAGGCCGCGGAGTTCTTCTCGTTCGGCACCAACGACCTGACCCAGATGGGGTGGGGCTTCTCTCGGGACGATGTGGAGGGTGCGTTCTTCCCGCGCTATCTGGAGTTGGGCATCTTCGGCGTCTCGCCGTTCGAGACGATCGACCGGGACGGCGTGGGCCGGCTGGTGCGCATCGCGGTCGACGAGGGGCGCGCCGCGCGGCCCGATCTGAAGATCGGCGTGTGCGGCGAGCACGGCGGCGACCCGGAGTCGGTGCACTTCTTCGCGGACGCGGGGCTGGACTACGTGTCCTGCTCGCCGTTCCGGGTGCCGGTCGCCCGCCTGGAAGCCGGCCGCATCGCCATCCACTCGGCAGGCTCCGACAGCCGCTGACCCCTTCATGATCAGGGCGTCCTTCAAGCAGTTACAACTGCTTGAAGGACGCCCTGATCATGGGGAGAGGGGGGCTAGCTGTTCCAGGGGGCGTAACGTGGTCGTCACTTTGACTACGCCGTACCCGTACAAGGCGATGCCGGAGGTGCGCCCATGAGCAGCCAGTGGGAGAGCCTGGTTGTTGACGCCCGTGACCCCGCCCGCCTGGCGCGGTGGTGGGCGGAGGCGCTCGGCTACCAGATCACCTACGAGAAGCCTGACGAGGTGGAGATCCGCCGCACGTCTGGCGAGTTGCCGGGGTTGGTCTTCGTGCCGGTGTCTGACGGCAAGACCGTCAAGAACCGCCTGCACATCGACCTGCGCCCGGCAGATCAGGCGGCCGAGGTGGAGCGGCTGGTCGACATGGGTGCCCGGCACGTCGATGTGGGCCAGGCCGACGACGCGACCTGGGTGGTCCTGGCCGACCCCGAGGGCAACGAGTTCTGCGTCCTCCGCGCCGCCGCCATCTCATGATCAAGGCGTCCCTCACATAGTTCGCACGACTACCGGGACGCCCTGATCAGGGGAAAGGGCGCGGTTAGTTCAGTTGTGCGTAAGTCCGCTGTTACCATGCGTGAATGGCGCGAAATGGGCAAAGGCGGACATAGTGGGCTTCGATCCTCAGAACCTCTACGGCGTGGTGCTCGCCGGGGGGTTCGGCACCCGGCTGTGGCCGCTGTCGCGGCGCGACCGGCCGAAGCAGCTCATCGATCTGCTGGGCGGCGGCCGGTCGCTCGTGCAGCAGGCCGTCGACCGGGTCGCGGAGCTCATCCCACCGGACCGCATCCTGGTGGTGACCGCCGAGCGGTTCGCCGCCGAGATCGCCGCGCAGCTGCCGGACGTGCCCCTCGGCAACATCCTCGTGGAGCCGTGCCCGCGCAACACCGCGCCCGCGATGGGCGTCGCGGCCCGGGTGGTCTCCGCGCGCTGCCCGGACGCCGTCGTGGTCACGATCCCATCCGACCACTATGTGGGAGACGCGGAGCGGCTCCGCGCCGCCCTGCTCGCGGCCGCGGAGGCCGGGTACGACCACCCGGTGGTCTCGGTCCTGGGGGTACGGCCGCGGTGTGCCAGTACGGGGCTGGGCTACATCGAGGTCGGCCGGGACCGGATCGACGTGGGCGACCAGACGCTCTTCGAGGTGGCCCGGTTCACCGAGAAGCCGGACGCCGCCACCGCGCACGGGTTCCTCGAGGGCGGCCGGCACCTGTGGAACGCCAACTACTACACGTTCCATGTGGACACGTTCCTGGCCAGTCTCGCCGAGTACGCGCCGGACCTGTTCCGGGCGCTCGACCCGCTGGGTGAGGCGCCGGACGCCGCCACCATCGCCACGGTGTACGCCCAGGTCGAGGCGGCGCCGATCGACACCGCGATGACCGAGAAGGCGGCCAACATCTACGTGCTGCCGACCGACATGACGTGGAGCGACGTCGGCAACTGGAACGAGCTGTACGAGGTGCTCGCCGACGGTTGGGCCGACCCGGACGGCACGGTGGTGGTGAGCCCGCGCCCCGAGCTGGTCATCGGCATCGACACCAACGACAACCTGGTGCTGCAGGCGACCCGGCGGCCGATCGCGCTGGTCGGCGTCCGGGACAGCGTCGTGGTGGATCTGGACGACGGCCTACTGATCGCCGCGCGTGGCCAGATCCAGGACATCCGCCGGGTCGTTGAACGCCTGGGCGAGGTCGACGCCGCGTTCACCTGAGGTCTCAGCACAACCTGACGCCGACGCAAGGAGGTCCATGGTGGTGTCTCTGCCCAAGCGGCGGATCAGCATCGCGCTGTTCGGGGTCGGTGCCGCGCTGGTCGCCGGCGCGGTGGTGGCGTCCAACTACTTACCGAACGTCGCCACGCTCTCGTCCGAGCCGGTGCCGACCGCGTCCCCGCAGGATCCACCGGGCCCGGGCGAGCTGCTGCTGTGTGGCGACTCGGAGTCGGAGCTGACCGAATACCCCAACCGCGGCATCACGCTGCCGGACCTGCCGCTGCCGGCCGAGGAGACGCACCCGCGACTGGACTTCACCGCGGCGGAGCTGCCGGCGGTGCGCGACCGGGCGCTCGGCAGGGCCCCCGACCCGCACGGGCTGTACCAGCGCAACTGGCAGCGGATCCTCACCGACGTCGGCACCGGCGAGATCGCCGGCGACAGCGCCGACGACGTGAACTCCCGCCGCGCCAAGGCCTACGCGTTCGCGTACGTCGTGACCGGCAACGCCGGGTACCGGGACACCGCGCTCGCGGCGCTGGGCGAGGCGTTCCAGGACTTCGACGAGGACGACACGTACATCGCGGCTCAGCTGACCAACTACAGCCAGGCGTACGACTACGTGGCGGCGGAGCTGGACCGCGGCGGCGACCAGGACAGCAAGGCGCGCGCCGCGGTCAGGCGGGGCGCGCACTGGCTGGCCCGCTGGCTGGACGGCAAGGAGCCGCAGGGCAGCAACCCGCGGCCGCACAACCACCGGTCCAAGGCGGCGCTGGCGCTCGGCCTGTGGGCGTTGACGTTCTCGTCGGACCGGCGGGCCGCCGAGTGGCTGCCGAAAGCGGTCAGCCAGCTCAACAGCGTGTACCAGTACATGTTCACCAAGGACGGCGTGTACCTCGACGGGTACGCGTACTACTGGACGTACCAGGTCTTCCAGGTCGTGCCGTTCCTCTACGCGGCGCGCAACGCCACCGGCGTGGACCCGTTCCCGGCGATGCGCCCGGTCTTCGAGTGGGTGGTCCGGGACAGCAGCCCGCAGGGCTGGCTGATGAACATCGAGGACTCCTGGGTCAAGACCGCGTGGACGGCGGTGGTGGCCGAGCCGTACCGGTCCACCGAGACCCGGCTGTCCCGCACCGCCAAGCTGGGCAACGTGTTGCAGTGGCGCTTCTTCGCGCAGGACTGGGCGGCGCCGCGCTATCCGGACGGCTGGACGGGCGCCTCGAACCAGGCGTACACCTGGCCGGACGAGATCATCCACATCGACCAGAACATTGTGGAGGCGGCGCCGGACGCGGGCGAGTTCGACTTCTACGACCAGGGCGGCAACACCACGGTGCTGCGCAGCGACTGGAAGTACGGCGACCCCGCCACCCGCTGGGTGATGTTCTACGGCGCGCCGCAGTCGAACAACCACGACCACTGCGACGTCATGCAGGTGCTGCTGAACGCCGAGAACACCGTGCTGCTCAACGACAGCGGGTACGGGCCGAATCGGTTCAGCGACCGGGCTGGCTGGTTCCCGCCGGACCGGCACAACGTGGTCACGATGGACGGTGCCGGCGTCCGGGACGTGTTCGCCAACCCGGTCAACCTGGACGGCGCCGCGGCGGACTACAGCGAGAAGCTGGGCTACTACGACCAGGAGGTCGCCGGTACCGCGGGCACCAAGTCCTGGCGGCGCGGCGTCCTCTTCGCCGCGCACGACTACGTGGTGATCGCCGACAGCCTGCACTCGCCGCAGCCGCAGCAGTGGGAGAGCCACCTGCGTTCGCGCGGCGCCTTCACGCGGGAGGGCCCGGCCGCGGTGTGGACGACGGAGAAGAACGTCTTCGGCGCCAGCGCGAAGCTGTACGCGCTGACCCTGCCCGCCAGCGACGCGGAGGCCGCCCAGAGTGGACTGAGCAACCTCTTCGGTGCCAAGGCGGACGTGCCGGACACCGAGCCGACCACCTACCTGACGTCGGCGCAGCGCGGTCCGGAGGCCCAGTTCCTCAGCATCGCGCTGCCGCGCGGCACGGCGAAGCCGGCGCCGGCGTTCGAGGATGTGAGCAGCGACGGCGTGCTGGCGACGACGATCCGCTACGACGAGCACACCGACACCGTGCTCAAGCAGTTGGGCGACGCGACGCGGACGGCCGGCGACCTGGTGAGCGACGGCAAGCTGGCGTGGAGCCGGGCCGGCGGCGGCGACCGGGTGGGCGGGGCGCTCCAGGCCTGGCAGGTCACCGACGGCACGACCGTGACGTACGCGGGCGAGCCCTACTTCACGTCCACCGCGCGGCTGTCGGCGACCGCCGACCTGACCGCCGAGAACCCGGTCGTCGACGTCGCGGCGGTGCCCGCGACGTCGTACACGGTCAGTGTGGCCGGCCACTATCCCACCGCGACGTTCGGTGACCAGACCGTGAGTGGCGTCTCCGACGGCGACATGACGTCGTTCGTCCTCACCGGTGCCGGCCGCTTGATTTTGCGAACAGATTATTAGCTACGGCGTGGCATAAAACGCTGCTATAGCAACTCTTCTACTATTTGTCGCTAATCGGACTTACCGGCGCGTATGAGGAGCGAATAGACAGCCATGGAGAGAATCTTCGTCGTCGGCGCGGGCGTCGTGGGGAAGGCCACCGGGCAGGGCTTCGCGGAGCGCGGGCACGCGACCACGCTCATCGACGTGCTGCCCGAGCGCGTGGCCGCCCTGCGTGCCGAAGGCCTGGACGCCCGGATCGGCCTGGAACTCAAGGGTGAACCGGAATCCTTCATTTTCCTTACCTTGCCGACGCCGCACACCGGCCGGCGGTACGACCTGTCCGCGTTCGAGCGCGGTGTACGCGACGTGGGCGAGGCGCTGGCCATCAGCGACGAGGTGCACACCGTCGTGGTGCGCTCCACGGTGCCGCCGCACACCACCGACGAACTCGTCAAGCCGCTGCTGGAGGAGACGTCCGGCAAGCGCGAAGGCACCGGCTTCTGCCTGGCCAGCAACCCGGAGTTCCTGCGCGCGGCGTCCGCTGTGGAGGATTTCCGCTGGCCGTGGATGACCGTCGTGGGCGCCCGCAGCAAGCGGGTTCGCGAGCGCCTCGCGACGCTGCTCACGCCGTTCGGCGGCGAGTTGCGGCTCTTCGACCAGCCCGCCACCGCCGAGATGGTCAAGTGCGCGCACAACATCTACAACGCCGCGAAGATCAGCTTCTGGAACGAGATGTGGCGGGTCTGCCAGGCGATCGGCGTCGACCACGACGAGGTCGCCACGACCGTGGCGCGGTCCGCGGAAGGGTCGTTCAACCAGGAGTACGGGATCCGGGGCGGCGCGCCGTACGGCGGTGTGTGCCTGCCCAAGGACACCAACGGGTTCCTGGGGTTCGCCGAGCGGCACGGTGTCGAGATGCCCTTGCTGGACGCTGTCGTCGCGGTCAACGACCGGATGGCGGATCTGGTCGACCGCGAGCTCGCGACGCTGGCCGCGTCGGACGCGAGTGTGTCCCGCTGAGGAGGCGCCGTGCGCTCGGACATCCGGTTTCTGAGTGACTGGCTCTACTATCTGCCGATCGCGACGATCGGCATGGTGCGCTGGCTCGGTTGGCTGGTGCGCCGCATCCCGGCCGCCTTCTACCGGCCGGTCCACAATGGGCACCGGGAGGACCTGACCGTGGTCGTCCCGGTGTACCAGGAGGACCCGCGCATCTTCGGGTACGCGATCGAGTCCTGGCTGCGCAACAAGGTCACCGAGATCATCCTGGTGATCGACGCGAGCGACCGCACCTGCCAGGACATCGCCGCGCGCTACCCGGTCTCGGTGATCATCACCGATGTGCCGGGCAAGCGCGCCGCGCTGCGGTTGGGCTGGGAGGCGGCCAGCACACCGCTCGTCGCCCTGGTGGACTCCGACACCATCTGGGCCGACGACGTGGCCGAGCGGGTGTGCATGCCGTTCGCCGACCCCGTGGTGGGCGGGGTCAGCACGCGCCAGAACGTCTACAACCCCGTGGGTTTCCTCCAGCGCGTCAACGACATGTACCTGGACTACCGGTACTTCGACGAGAACGCGGCACAGACCGTCATGGGCCGGGCCATCTCCTGCCTCTCCGGCCGCACCGCCGTCTACCGTCGACAGTTGCTCATCGAGGTGGCCGACGACTTCATGGCCGAGGAGTTTCTCGGCGTGCCGTGCATGTCGGGCGACGACAAGTGCCTCACCTCGCAGATCCTCAAGCGCGGTCACCGCACCGTGCTGCAGCGCACCGCCCGGGTCTGGTCCACCTTTCCGGGCTCGCCGCGCACCTTCTTCAAGCAACGGCTGCGTTGGTCGCGCAACACGTGGCGGTCCGACATCCGGGCGCTCTTCCTGGACCGGTGGGCGTGGCGGCACCCCTTCCTGACATACACCATGCTGGACAAGGCGATCGGCTGCTTCACGCTGCTCGCCTCGCCGGTGTTCATGACGATCGCGATCGTGCGCCAGGACTGGTTCTTCGTCGGCCTCCTGGCGCTCTGGTGGTGGCTCAGCCGGGCCGTCAAGATGCTGCCGCACCTGCGCCGCCGGCCGTCGTCCTTCTTCCTCATCCCGCCGTTCGTGCTGCTGTCCTTCTGGATGGCGGGGATCCGCATCGTGGCGCTGTGCACGATCCGCAAGCAGCGGTGGCTGACCCGGCAGGTCGCCGTCGTGGACGGCGCGGTGGTCCGCACTGGCGAACCCGTGCTGGAGAACGCATGAGAGCACTGTCGTGGTTGGCGGCCGTCGGCCTGGGCGCACTGGCGGCGCTGACCCCGCCGGCACCGGCGGCGGCCGTCCCGATCGCCGGCACCGGGCCGGTCATCGTGCTGCGGCCGGGGCACGCCGTGCTGACGCGCCCGGGGAGCGTCCGCCGGTTCGTGCCGCTGCCGTGGGGACCGGTGTCGTTCCCGACGCTGGTCGAGGCGATCGACGACCCCAGCTGGATGAGCCTGTCCGCGCAGGGCGAGCTCCACCTCAAGGCCGGAATCTCCCAGCGCCCCGGCACCGAGCTGCGCGTGCGGCAGCCGGTGCGCATGGTCCGGCTGCACGACGCGTACCTGTCGGGCACCCGGGCCCGAGTCTGGTTCGAGGGAGTCACGGTCACCTCGGCGCCGGAGTCGGTGCGCCGCCCGTTCGTGCGCTATCTCAACGGGTCCACGCTCACCGCCACCGGCACCACTTTCGAGGGCCTCGGCTCGGCGTACACCCGGGAGCGCGGTGTGTCGGTCGGCGCCGGTGGCCGGCTCACCGCGGTGGACACCACGTTCCGGGGCAGTAACCGCGGGCTGGACGTCTACCGCGCGGCCCGGGTCACGCTCACCCGGGTGAGCGCCATCGGCAACGCCGAGGCCGGGATCGTGCTCAACCAGGCCCGGGCGGTGCACTTCACCGACGTGACCGCGAACGACAACGCCGGCACCGGTCTGGTGCTGCGCGGGCCGCTCGCCCCGGAGCTGACCCGGGTCACCAGTGCCCGCAACCGCACCGGCGTGGAGCTGTCGGCCCTGGGCGCCGCGCCGCTCGGTCCACTGACGACGGAGAACAACCGCCACTCCGGGGTGGTGCTGGACCGCTGCGCCGGCTGCGTGCTCTCCGGCGTGCGCTCCAGCGGCGACCACACCGGGGTACTGGTGGAACGGCAGTCCGCCGGCGCGGAGGTGCGCGACGGCGCGGTGCACGGCGCCGGCCGGCTCGGCGTCGCGGTCGCCGCCGACCGGGTGCGCCTGCGCGGGCTGACCGTGCAGTCACCGGCCTGGGGCGTGGGCCTGCGCGTGCTGCCCCGGGTCCAGGGCGTCGCCATCGAGTCCAGCGCGGTGACCGGTGGCGCGGTCGGGGTCTCCACCGACGGCGCCGGCACCACCGTCTCCGGCGTCTCCGTGACCGACGCCCGGATCGGCCTGCGGATCGGCCGCGACGCCGAGAACACCGCTGTCACCGCCGTCCGGATGTCCGGCACCGAGACTGGGTTGCAGGCCAACGCCGGGGCGCGCGGCGTGGCCGTCCGGCAGCTTCAAATCGCGCAGCGCGGCGGCCAGGGCATCCGCTCCGCGGCCCAGAACATGTCCGTCGACGACACCACGGTGCAGGGCGCCCGGCACGGCATGCACCTCAAGGGCGTGGCGACCGTGCGCGCGAGCACCGTGTCGGGCGCCGACGAGGCCGTGGTCGCGGGGCCGCGCGGACAGCTCATGTTCGTGGGCGGGGCGCTGCACGGCGAGTCCCTCGGCCTGCGCGTCTCACCCTCGTCGTCCGTGATTCTGCAAGACACCACAGTGGACGCCCCACAGGGTGCCCGTGGACCGGTGCAGCTGCGCGGCAGCAGCACCCTGCCGGCCATGCCGGTGCGCTGGATCGGGGTCTTCGGCCTCGTGGTGATCGCCGCGGCGATCGCCTTGGAGGTGGTGCGCCGGCTGCGCGAGCGCCGCACCGACCGCGCCGTCTCCGCGCCTTCGCACGTGACCAACATCGCCTGACTGTCTACAGGGGAAATAATTGTGACCCGCCATACCATCAAGGGCGCCGCGTTCGCGGCGGCCGCCCTCATCGTTTCGCTCGCCCCGGCCGTCGCGCCCACTCCCGGGTACGCGGTCTGCGCCGCCTCGGTGCGCTACGCGGCGACCACCAACGCCATCTACCTGACCGCCCCGCAGCCCTACACGCTGACGGCCATCAAGCAGGCCTGCCCGAGCGCGCCGCTGGCGCAGGTCGACCCGGCGGGGAAGGTGTGGCAGCTCAACGCCGACCTGGTGCTCCAGAACGGCAGCACGCTCGTGCTGCACGGCGGCACCGCCGGCGACGTCAACGCGCTGCGGCTGCGTAGCCTGCCCAGCAACAAGCCGACCGAGGTCAGCCAGGTGATGGCGAACCACGGCACGATCGACATCAAGGCCACGAAGGTCACCTCGTGGGACCCCGGGGCGAACGGTCCGGACACCAACGTGCAGACGGCCGCCGGCGGCCGGGGGCGCGCCTTCATCCGGGCGATCTCGACGCAGGGACCGGACGGCGCCGCCCGGGAGTCCCGGCTGAACATCGTGGACAGTGAACTCTCGTACCTCGGCTACTACGGCGCCGAGAGCTACGGCGTCGCCTACAAGTCGCGGGCCTGCACCCGCACGACCGTGGCGCTGTGCGCGAAGGTGAAGGTCAGCGGCGCACAGATAAACAGCCGCTTCCACCACAACTTCATGGGCACCTACGCGTGGGGCGCGCGGGACATGACGTTCCGCGGCAACACCTACAGCAACAACGTCTCGTACGGCCTCGACCCACACGACGTCTCGTCGAACCTGGTCATCGAGCGCAACACGGCCGCACACAACGGCAGCCACGGCATCATCTGCTCGCAGCTGTGTGACCGGCTCCGGATCGTCGGCAATGCCAGCCACGACAACGGCCACACCCCGTGGGCCAAGCCCGGCGACGACCCGGCGATCAAGCGCCAGGTGCACGGCATCATGCTGCACCGCGGCATCACGAACACGCTGATCGCCGACAACCGGGTCTGGAACCACCCGAACGGCGCCGGCATCGCCGTCTTCGACAGCAGCGGCAACACCTTGACCCGCAACCGGCTCGACAACAACATGGTCGGCATCCGGCTCTCCGTCGGCTCCGCGAAGAACGTCGTCAGCCAGAACACGGTACGCCGCAGCGCGAAGGCCGGCCTGTTCATGTACAAGGGCAACGATCCGGTGGCCTACACCACGGCCAGCGGCCGGCCCACCGGCAACGTCTTCGACCGCAACGTCTTCGAGGGCGGCGAGAACCCGGTGAAGGTGACCGACTCCGACGCCACCACGATCGCCGGCGGCGCCTTCATCGGCCGGGGCCCGGTGGCCTTCGTGAACTCCACGGCCACGATCGCCGACCCGGCCGGGACGCTGCGGCTCGACGTCGGCGCGGGGAGCACAGTGGACATCACCAGCCGCGCCGGGCGGGTGCTGGGCGCGGGCACCACGGTCACGCCGGGCGGCAGCCGGCTGCGCGTGGCTGGACCGAAGGTCGCTACGGTCACGCTGCTGCCGCTCACCGCCGTGCCGTCGGCCGGCACCGCCACCGCCAGCCCGGTCCGCTCGGCCACCCCGGGCAGGGGGCACGGCCTGCGGATCTCCGGTCTGCCGGCGAAGGCATCCCTGCGGGTGACGCTCGGCGGGCTGTGGGGCGGTGTGCCGTACTCCGTGCGGCGGGGCGCGACCGTGGTCGCCACCGTGACCGCGAGCCGGGACGGGGTGGTCCGCTTCACCGACGCGCCGCCCACCGTGGGGACGCACCAGTACTCGGTCGCCCCGCGCTAGCGGCTGGCGCGCCGCACGCACACCCATGATCAAGGCGTCCTTCACGTAGTTCTCACTAGTGAAGGACGCCTTGACCATGGTGGGGAAGTAGGCTCGGTGGGTGAGTCGGGACGCCGAGCGGCTGGTCGCCGAGCCGCCCAAGGACACCGGATACGGCCGCACCCCGTTCGAGCGGGACCGAGCCCGGGTGCTGCACTCCGCCGCGTTCCGCCGCCTCGCGGCGAAAACCCAGGTGCACACCGCGGGCTCCGACGACTTCCTGCGCACCCGGCTCACCCACTCGCTGGAGGTCGCGCAGATCGCCCGCGAGATGGGCGCCCGGCTGGGCTGCGACCCTGACGTGGTCGACACCGCCGGGCTCGCGCACGACCTGGGTCATCCGCCCTTCGGGCACAACGGCGAAGACGCCCTCGACGCGGTCGCCCAGGAGTGCGGCGGCTTCGAGGGCAACGCGCAGACGCTGCGCGTACTCGCGCGGTTGGAGGCCAAGATCGACGGCGCCGGCCTGAACCTCACCCGCGCGTCCCTGGACGCGACCTGCAAGTATCCCTGGCCGCGCCGTCCCGGGAAGCGCAAGTTCGGCGTGTACGCGGACGACGCGCCCGTGTTCGCCTGGCTGCGGGACGGCATGCCGGGAGCGGCCCGGTGCCTGGAGGCGCAGGTGATGGACTGGGCCGACGACGTCGCCTACTCGGTGCACGACGTCGAAGACGGCGTGTTCGGCGGCTACCTCGCGGTCGGCCCGCTGCTCGCCGACGCGGACGAACGCGCGGCGCTGTGCGCCGACGTGGCCGCCGCGTACTCGCCGGAGTCCGCCGCCGACCTGGAGGTGGCGCTCGTCGACCTGCTCGGCGACCCGAAACTCGCGCCGCTCGCCGGCTACGACGGCAGCCACCGCGCGCAGGCCGCGCTCAAGGGCGTGACCAGCGTGCTCATCGGACGGTTCGTCGCGGCGGCCGTCGAGGCGACCCGGGAGCGGTTCGGCGCCGGCCCGCTGCGCCGGTACGCCGCGGATCTGGTCGTGCCGCCCGCGGTCCGCGCGCAGTCCGCGCTGCTGAAGGGCATGGCGCTGCGCTACGTGATGCGCCGGCGCAGCGCCGAGACGTGGTATGCCCGGCAGCGCGAAATCCTCACCGAGTTGGTGCACGCGTTGAGCGCGCGGGCGCCCGACGGCCTCGACCCGGTCTTCGCGCCACTGTGGAAGGCCGCGCCCGATGACGCCGCCCGGTTACGGGTGGTTATCGACCAGGTGGCCTCCCTGACCGATCCGGCCGCCGTAGCCTGGCATGAGCGTTTGACTGGAGGTCCACAATGAGCACCTTCGTGATCATCGGGGCGGCCCTCGCCGGCGCCAAGGCGGCCGAGACGCTGCGTGCGGAAGGCTTCTACGGCCGTCTCGTGCTGGTCGGCGAGGAGACCGAGCGGCCCTACGAGCGGCCGCCGCTGTCCAAGGGCTACCTGCTCGGCAAGGAACCGCGCGACAAGGCCTACGTGCACGAGGCGAACTGGTACGCCGAACACGACGTCGAGCTGTTGCTCGGCCGCCGCGCCACCAACCTCGACGCCGCCAGCCACACCGTCACCATCGACGGCGTCGACCAGTTCGGCTACGACAAGCTGTTGCTCGCCACCGGCTCCCGGGTGCGCACCCTCGCCGTGCCCGGCGCCGACCTGCACGGCGTCCGCTACCTGCGCACCGCCGACGAGGCCGATGCCCTGCTTTCCGCGTTCCGCGAGGGCGGGCGGGTCGTCGTCATCGGCGCCGGCTGGATCGGCCTCGAGGCGGCGGCCGCCGCCCGCGAGCACGGCTGCGAGGTCACCGTCGTGGAGACCGACACGCTGCCGCTGCGCCGGGTGCTCGGCAACGAATTGGCCGCCGTGTTCCGCGACCTGCACACCGCGCACGGCGTCACGTTCCACTTCAACACGTCGGTCCAGGAGTTCACCGGCGCCGACGGCCGGCTCACCGGCGTCACCCTGCCGGACGGCACGACGCTGCCGGCCGACGTCGCGCTCATCGGCGTGGGCATCCGGCCCAACACCGAGCTGGCCGAGGCCGCCGGCCTCGCCGTCGACGACGGCGTGGTCACCGACGCCGCGCTCCGCACCAGCAACCCCGACGTGTACGCCTGCGGCGACGTCGCCCGCGCCCACCACCCGCTGATCGGGGTGCCCCTGCGGGTCGAGCACTGGTCGAACGCGCTGAACGGCGGCCCGGCGGCGGCCCGGTCGATGCTGGGCCAGCAGGTCGAGTACGCCCGCGTGCCGTACTTCTTCACCGACCAGTACGACCTCGGCATGGAGTACGCGGGCTGGGCCCCGCCCGACGGGTACGACCAGGTGGTCTTCCGTGGCGACGTGGCGGCGCGCGAGTTCATCGCGTTCTGGCTGTCGTCGGGGCGCGTGGTCGCCGGCATGAACGTCAACGTGTGGGACGTGCAGGACCAGATCCAGGCCCTCGTCCGCGCCGGCTACACCGGCGACCCCGTCGACCCCACCCGACTCGCCAACCCCGCCATCCCCCTAGCCGACCTCACCCCCTGACCAAGCCGCCCTCCCCATAGCGAGACCCCCACGCCCACCCGACCACACCCGCACGGCCGCCCCGCGGCCGCCCCGCAGGGCCGCCGCGCGGCCGCCGCGCGGACGCCGCGTCGATCAAGGCCTATCGCCGTCGATCAAGGGCTCGGGCACGTGGTTTGATCTCCGTTCCGGGTGCCGGAGCCCTTGATCGGCGCGGTTTCCCTTGATCCACGCCGGTGGCCGGCGGGCCGGCGTGGTCCGCATCGTAGGCGGGCCGGCGTGGTGGGCGGGTCGGCGTGGTGGGCGGGCCGGCGTGGCGGGTGGGCCGATGGTGGCCGGCGCGGCGGCGCGGCGGTGGGGCGGCGCGGCGGTGGGGCGGCGCGGCGGTGGGGCGGCGCGGCGGCGGGACGGCGGGGCTGTGGTGGCCGGCGTGGCGGCGGAGTACGGCGGGTTGGGCAGCCGCGCTGCGCGAACTGGACAAAAGTGACCGGGCCAGCTCGATGGGCGAGGTTCGTTGTTGATCTAGTCGAGTTAGGGCGAAATAACAGCCGCAACTCGACTAGATCCACATCGGGCGCTCAGATGCCGCGCACTACGTGCCCGCGCCCGTGCCCGTGCCATGGTGGAGTGTCGCCGCCGCTTGGCCGTCGAGTTGGAAATGCCAGACGATGATGGCGGGTACGCCGTTGCCGGCGGCGCTCGCCGCGGCCGGTGCGAGGTTGATCAGCGACCAGGGCCAGTCGGGCCACGGGCCGACCGTGATGTCCGCCGGCATCGGTTTGGGCTCCTCGGTGAACCAGAACCGCGGCTCCTCGCAGCGCCGCACCCGCAGTCCCAGGGGGAGTGCCGCGCCGAGGTAGTCGCTGGCCCGGTGGCGGTAGACGGGCAGCAGGCCCCGCTCGCCGTCCGGCGCTACCGCCTTGGCGATCGCACCGAGGTCCGCCAGCGCGTAGTGCACGTCCGAGATCACCAGGTGCCCGCCGGGTAGCAGCACCCGCGCGAACTCGGCGAACACCGGCGCCAGCGCGGCCACATGGGTCAGCGCCAGCGTGCACACCACGACGTCGACCTGGTCGTCGTCCAGCGGAAGCCTCGCCAAAGGGCCGAGTCGGAAGTCGCCGTCCGGCACCCGCCGCTGGGCGCGGGCCAGCATGTCCGGCGAGCTGTCGACGCCGATGACCTGGTGGCCGCGGGATGCGAGGTGTTCGGCGAACCGGCCGGTGCCGCACGCCGCGTCCAGGGCGACGCCGGCGGGCAGCTTGTCGAGGATCTCGTGGAGGATCGGCTCGTCGAGGTCGAAGAGCCCGTTGCGCGGTTCGCCGTCGTAGGTCGCGGACCAGATCCGGTACGCGTCGACGATGTCCATCCGCTCGACCAGCTCACCCTCACCGGCGAGCGCGGGATCGTCGAGCAGCCGGCGGATCTCCGCGATCCGCGCCTCGGTGAACGCCCGGTCGTGGTCGCCGGCGAACGCGCGGAGCAGCGCGACACCCTCGAGGCCGAGCAGGTAAGCCAGCGGATGCTGGTAGATCATGCCGGCACGGTAGTGCTCCGCAATCCACGACCGCCAACCATTTCCCGCCCCACCTCCATGATCAAGGCGTCCCTCAAGTAGCTCTACCTACTTGAGGGACGCCTTGATCATGGAAGGGGGTTAAGTCAGGTTCTGGTTCCAGGCTGGGGTGATGTGGGCGCGGGAGAAACGCCAGCCGGCTGGCGTGCGCACGGCGGTGTACGCGCACCGGACGCCCGCCACCCGGTGGGGTGGCTGGTTCTCGCGGAAGAAGTAGACGAGTTGGTTGGCGGTGACCTCGGCCTGGTCGCCGTCCAGGGCGACGATCACGTCCGTGTTGAAATGCTGGCTCCGCTCGTCGGTCGGGCTCGGCGGGCGCAGGGCGTCGATGATGGTGTCGATGCCGTGGAGGGCGCCGCGCGGGCTCTGCGTCCGCGCGTCCTTGACGTAGACGTCCCGCAGGTCGTCGAGGCGCCCTTCGTCCCAAGCCCGCCCGAGCTTGGCGTTCAGCTCGATGATCTCCGCTCGGTCGCTCATCCTGTCTACCTCGTTCGTTGGCGATGCCAATGTTGGCGATGCCAACGATATGCCAAGAACGTTGGAGGCGCCAACGTTTCTGTTAGGGTGATCACTCGTGGAAGGAACGCCGAACCGGTTGGCCACCAAGCCGAGCTGGCTGATCACCCAGATCGCCGTGCACGCGCGCCGGCTCGTGACCGAGGCATTTGCCAGCAGCGATGCGCGCGGCTACCACTACCGGCTGCTCGCTGCCCTGCGAGAGTTCGGCCCGGCCAGTCAGGCGGAGCTGGGACGGCGCAGCCACATGGACCGCAGCGACGTCGTGGCCGCCGTGAATGATCTCGCCACGGCGGGCTTCGTGGAACGCAGTCCGGACCCGGCCGACCGCCGGCGCAACACGGTCACCATCACCGCCGAGGGCGTGCGGCAGCTTCGCCGGTTGGATCGCGCGGTCGACAAGGTGCAGGACGAGCTGCTGACCCCCCTCTCGGCGGCTGACCGCCAGACCCTGATCGCGTTGCTCGGCCGGGTACTGGAGCACCATGGTGGGGCGCCCACCGAATGAACACCGACGAAGTGCGACTCGGCAGGGCGCTGCGCGGCGCGGCATATTCGTCCCTGGTGGGCATCGCCATCGGCGTCGCCATCGCCCTCTCGATGGATCTGCTGAACTGGCAGCAGGATGTCGCCGGTGTCGCCGGCCTCGGCGCGACCGGAATGGCGTCGGTGCCGCGCGACCGCCGGTGGCGGGCGTGGGTCGCCATGGGCACCGCGACCGCCGTCTGCCTCGTGCTCGGCCTGCTGCTGCTCGGCCGGACGCTTCCGGAGCCGTGGGACTTCTTCGTCCCATTGGCTCTCGCGCTCGCGATCGGCAGCCAGGCCGGCACGTTCGCCGCCTACCGCAGGCCCAACCCCTCATCATGATCGTAGTGAGAACTCCGTCATGGGGAGGGGAGAGACTTCTTGAGAATCTTGCCCATGTCGTTGCGGGGCAGCGCGTCCAGGTAGTGGACGACGCGCGGGCGTTTGTGCGGGGCCAGCAGGCCGGCGACGTGGTCAGCGAGTTGGTCGGCGGTCGGCGCCGGCTCGCTCGCCGGCACCACCCAGGCGACGATGCGCTCGCCGAGGTCGGGGTCGGGCTCACCGGTCACCGCGGCCTCGGCGACGCCGGGATGCTCCAGCAACGCGTTCTCGACCTCGCCGGCGCCCACCTTGTACCCGCCGGTCTTGATCAGGTCGGTGGCCCGCCGGCCCACGATGCGCAGGTAGCCGTCGGGGTCGCGGGTGGCCATGTCGCCGGTGCGGAACCAGCCGTCGCGAAACGCCGCCGCCGTCGCGTCCGGCCGGTTGAGGTACTCGAGGAACAGGTTGGGACCGCGCACCTCGATCTCGCCGACGCTGTTCAGGCCGTCGACGGGAGAGCCGGACTCGTCGACCAGGCGCACGTCGACGCCGTCCACGGGTGGGCCGACCGTGCCCGGCCGGCGCTCGCCGTCGGCGCGGACGGCGCAGTTCATCAGCGTCTCCGTCATGCCGTAGCGCTCGACGACGAACTGCCCGGTCGCGGCGGCGATGCGCTGGTGCACGCTCGCCGGCAGCGGCGCTGACCCGGAGACGAGCAGGCGGGCGCGGGCGAGCGCGGCGGCGACCGCCGGGTCGCCCTCGGCGTCGGCGGCCAGCCGACCGTACATTGTGGGCACACCGAACAGGACGGTCGCGGAGCCCGCCAGCTCGGCCGCGACGCGGTCGGTCCGGAACGCTCCGATGTGGTGCAACGTGCCACCGAGGCGTAGCGGGCCCAGCACGCCCAGGATGAGTCCGTGCACGTGGAAGAGCGGGAGCGCGTGCACCAGCACGTCGTCGGCGGTCCACCGCCACGCGGCGGCGAGCGCGTCCAGATTGGACGCGACCGCGCGCCGGGGCAGCACGACGCCCTTGGGCGGCCCGGTGGTCCCCGACGTGTAGACGACAAAGGCGGGCGCCTCATCGCCCGGCTCGCCGCCCGGCTCGTCGTCAGGCGACGACGCGGTGCCGGAGAGGGTCACGTCGATGCGGGGGAGGGCGGTGGGCAGCGCGGTGTCCGGCGCCGCGAGCATCGCCGCCGGGCGGCTGTCCGCGAGGATGTGCGCGAGCTCGCGCTCGCCCACCTTGGGGTTGAGGGGCACGACCGGCACGCCGGCGCGCAGCGCGGCCACCACGCCGAGGCAGGTCTCCAGGGTGGGCGTGGCCCAGACGGCCACCCGGTCCATGCCGCGCAGGCGCGCGGCGAGGTGGGCGGTGACGCCAGCGACCTCTCGGTACCCGAGGGCGCGCTCGCCGAAGCGCAGCGCGACTTTGTCCGCGGGCCGGGCCAGCGCGGGCAGGAGCGCGACCATCAGTCGGTCACCGCTTTCTCGTACGCCGACAGGGTGTCGATGAAAAGCTTGCGCTCGGCGGGCGTCAGCGGCTCGAGGGCCGCGCGCCACGCGTCGGCGCCCCGGCCCAGCCATTGGTTGATCGCCGCATGGTGTTCGTCGGCGATGGTCACGATGGTGCGTCGCCGGTCGGCTTCGTCCTCCTGCCGGCGCAGGATGCCCTTGCGGCTCAGCTCGCTCACCATGAGGCTCACCGTCGCCGGCGCCACCTCGAGCCGCGCGGCCAGCTCGTTGACGCCGAGCGGTCCCTCGAAGAGCAGATAGGCCAGCAGCGAGAGGTGGCGTGGCGCGAGTGCGAAGGACTGGAGTTCGTCGGGGATTCGCAGCCGCTTGGCGCGCCCGACCATGCGCGGCATGAGCAGCAGCAGCGTACGGATGGCGTCGTCAACGGCGGGGCCGTCAGGCGTTGACACTACCTTCAACTCCAAAGTATCTTTGCTTGCAAAGCAAAATCTCTTGACGCTGTGAGGGTACCCATGTCGGGCTTCAACCAGCAGATCATCGACGAGTTCCGCGCCCATGGGGGCCGGGTGGGTGGCATGTTCGAGGGCGCCGACCTGGTGCTGCTGACCACCGTCGGCGCCAGGTCCGGAACGCCAAGGACGAGCCCGGTGGGGTACGCCCGGGACGGTGACCGCATTCTCGTCTTCGGCTCCAACGCGGGTCAGGACCGGCACCCGGACTGGTACCACAACCTGCTCGCCAACCCGCGGGTGACCGTGGAGGTGGGCACCGAGACGTTCGCGGCGTTCGCGGTGCCGGTGCGTGGCGCCGAACGTGACCGGCTCTATGCCGAGCAGGGTGCGCGGGTCCCGGCGTACGCGGCGTACCAGGAACAGACCGTGCGGGTGATCCCGGTGGTCGCGCTGTACCGCACCGAGCGCGACGGCGGCCGCGCGGCCGCCATCGGCGACCAACTGGTGCGCATTCACCAGGAGCTGCGCCAGCAACTCGCCGCGGTACGCGCGGGCGCCCGCACTGGCGGCGTCGATGTGCGGCAGCACTGCCTGGCCTTTTGCGGCGCGCTGCACGCCCACCACACCAACGAGGACGGCGCGTTTCCGGGGATCGAGGAGCGAATCCCGGAGCTGGCGCCGGTGCTCGACCGGTTGCGCCGCGAGCACACCACGGTGGCGGGCCACATCCGCCGCATCCAGGAACTGCTGGCGACCGAGGGTGACGTCCGCGCCGACCTCGACCGCCTGGCCGCCGAGTTGGAGGAGCATTTCGCCTATGAGGAGCACCTACTCGTGCCGGCGCTGAACCAGCTCACGTCGGTATCTTGACGGTCGCGGCCAGCTCCTCCCGGGTGGTGACCCAGCAGTCTCCTGTGGACTTCAGGTGCTCCAGGACGTGGGTGAGCGCGGCCCGGCCGGCGGGACGGCCGGCGATGTGCGCGTGCACCGTCACGTCCAGGTAGGCCTTGCGGTCTTCCGCGCGCATCCCGTCCAGGGTGTCGCGGAACGTGGTGACCAGCGCCCGGTGCGGCTGGCCGTACCGGATGTGCAGGGGCATGTCGTTGACGTCGAGGTCGAAGGGGAGACCCACGATCGGGCCGGCCGTGGTGTCGATGACGTAGGGCAGGTCGGTGTCGAACACGTCGCCGAACCACCGGAAGCCGGCCGCGGCGAGCAGTCGGGCGGTGGCCGCGCTCGGCGTACACCGTGGACTGATCCAGCCGCCCGGACGCCGGCCGGTGACCGACTCGAGTGCCGCGACGGTGCGCCCGATCATCTCGCGCTCGTCGTCCTCGCTGAGCGTGGCGGCGATGAGATTCTGCGACCAGCTATGGCCGCACAACTCGTGACCACCGTCCACAATGGCACGCAGGCTCTCCGGAGCGGTCTCGGCGAGGATGCCGCTGGGATACACCGACGCGCGGACCTGGAACCGGGCGAGCAGTTCCAGGAGCCGCCAGATCCCGGTGCGGTGGCCGTAATCGCTCCAGCCCAGCGCCTGGTAGTCGGTGGCCCCGGCGGGGAGCGGGTTGCCGACCGGGCCGATTCCAGGCGTGGTGCCAGGTGCCCACTGCTCGTACATGACGTTCACCACCACGGCCAGGCGGTGTCCGTCGGGCCAGACCTCGTTGTCGGCGTTCACGGCTCTATCGTCTCCTCCGCTTCGATCTGGGCGAGTTCCTCTTCGCTCTGGGCGAGCGAGGTCTGTGCGAGTGCCTGAGCGCCCCGCTCGCGATGCGCCATGATCAGTTTCGCGGCGCGTTCCCCGTCGCCACTGAACATGGCGTCGACGATCTCCCGGTGTTCGGCCTGCGAGGCCCGGGCGCGTTCCGGGTTGAGCCGGAACACCATCTGGTAGGAAGCCTGCCCGTCCCAGAGCCTTTCGATCAGGTCGAGGAGGCACTGGTTGGGGCAGCCGACCAGGATGGCCTCGTGGAACTCCCGGTTCAGCCGGCCATACCGGACGAGGTTGCCCGCGTCCAGAGCGGCGTCCAACTCACCCATGACCCGCTTGACATTGGCCGTCTGCTCCGCATCCAGCCGGCCGGCGCCGAGCTTGAGCGCGAGGCTCTCCAGATGCCCCCGTACCGCGTAGGTCTCCTCGATCTCGCGCTGCGTGAACTGCCTTACGCGGGCGCCGGCGTACGGCGTGTTCTGTACGAGGCCGTCGCGCGCGAGCATCCACAGTGCTTCCCGCACCGGGATGTCCGACGAGTCGAAGCGCAGCGCGAGCGCTCGTGCGGCCAGGCGGCTGCCGGGCGGCAGGGCGCCCTCGATGATCTCTTCGCGCAGCGCGTCGTACACCTGGGTCGAACGCAGCTTACGAGCCACAGGCGTCGCCCTCTCCTAGTCGCGGGGGTGCCGGCGGTGTCGTGGTGACTCCCGCCGCACAGGATCATCTCAAGGAGCGGCGTCAATTTCACCCGGCTCGTGCCGCCAAGTAGCTGGCTATCCCGATACGGTCGGTTTCCCTGGGCTGAGCACACTCGATAATATCGGATCTTCTTAGAGAGGATCTTGATGAGGATCGCGAACCACGACAACCGCGCGACCATCGTGATGGACGGGCGGGGGATCGACGTGGCGAAGGCCAGCGGCGGTCGGTTCCCGGCCGACATCCATGAGTTGTACTACCGCTGGGACGAGTTCCGCCGCTGGTGGTCGGCGCGACCGGCCGAGTGGGCGGGCGAGTTCGCCCCGGATCCGGCGCTGCTGGGGGCGCCGGCGCCACGCCCGGCCCAGGTGTTCGCGCTCGGCCTCAACTATGCCGACCACGCCGCGGAGGGCGGGTTCGCCCTGCCGGCGGCGCCGGTGATCTTCACTAAGTTCCCGAGCTGCGTCACCGGCCCCTACACCGAGGTGGCGCTGCCCGACGGCAACGTCGACTGGGAGGTCGAGCTGGTCGCGGTCGTCGGCCGGGAGACCGCCGGCCCGGTGGACGCGGCGGACGGCTGGCAGTATGTCGCGGGGCTCACCGTCGGGCAGGACCTGTCGGAGCGCGTCACCCAGCATCGTCCGCCCGCGCCGCAGTTCTCGCTCGGCAAGTCGTTCCGCGGCTTCGGCCCGGTAGGGCCGGTGCTGGTCACACCGGACGAGTTCGCCGACCCCGACGACCTCGAACTGCGCTGCCAGGTCAACGGCGTCACGATGCAGCACGCCCGCACCTCCAGCATGATCTTCAAGGTGCCGGCCATCGTCGCCTATCTGTCCGGCATCGTCCGGCTGCAGCCCGGCGACCTCATCTTCACCGGTACCCCGGACGGTGTGGGCCGGGTCCGCACGCCGCCGGTCTTCCTCCAACCCGGCGACGTGCTCGAGAGCGAGATCGAACACATCGGCACGCTGCGCCAGACCTTCGTCGCGGCCACTGTCGGTCCCCGCGTCTAGCCGGTGCCCGCCATGCCTGGTGCGGCGGTGGGTAGTCCCACCGCGCTGGCGATGTCGAGCATCCGCTTGTCATAGGTGACGAGGCAACTGAGGGGCCCCGGTGGACATCTCCGCGTAAGGCCGTGTTCACCTATCGCGAGATAGAGTCCGGCCCGAAACGGCGGCGGGGGCAGGGGCGGAGCGTGCGGATCAGAGCGGTGCCGGGGATGGCCGTGGCAGTCGGTGTCTACGCGGCACTCCGGCTGCTGTCGGTGGCGCTGCTGGCGGTGTTCGCCGAGCATCGGGACGCGTCGGTGTGGGGCGAGCTCAGCTCCTACGACGCTACCTGGTACCTCGACATCGCCACCGGCGGCTACGACACCGAGTTGGCCCGCCGCCCGAATGGCGGGCCCGCGCCCACCAACCTGGCGTTCTTCCCGCTCTACCCCGGCCTGATCGCCGCGCTGGATCCGATCTTCCCCGGTGGACCGCGCGCGGCGGCGCTGGCGATCTCGTGGGTGGCCGGTCTGGTCGCGGCCGCCGGCATCTACGCCGTCGGTGCGCAGGTGCGCGATCGGCGTACCGGGATCCTGCTGGCCGCCGGGTGGGCGGTGGTGCCGCACGCGATCGTGCAGTCCATGGCGTACACGGAAGGGCTTTTCACCGCCTTCGCGGCCTGGTCGCTGCACGCGGTGCTCAGCCGCCGATGGTTGCTCGCCGGTGGCCTGTGCCTGGTCGCGGGCCTGGTGCGGCCGACGGCCGCCGCCCTGGTCGCGGCCGTCGGCCTGGCGTGCCTGGTCGCGGTCGTGCGCCGCCAGGACGGCTGGCGGCCGTGGGTGGGCGGCCTGCTCGCGCCGCTCGGCCTGGTCGGTTACCTGGCGTGGGTCGGGCAGCGGCTGGACCGCCTGGACGGCTACTACTACGGCCAGAAACACACGTGGGGTACGTCGATGGACGGCGGCCGGTACACGGTCGGCCAGAGCTGGCGGATCGTCTCGAGCAAGCAGGATCTGGCCTTGTACGCCGTGACGGCGGTGCTGATCGCGGCGGTGGTGCTGTTCGGCCTCGCGGTGGCCGAGCGGCAGCCGTGGCCGCTGCTGGTCTACGCGGGCGTGGTGCTGGTGACCACCCTCGCCGGATCCGGCTACTACCACTCCAAGGCCCGGCTGATCCTGCCCGCGTTCACCCTGCTGCTGCCGGTCGCGACCGCGCTGGCCGGCGCCCGCGCCCGAAACCTGGCCGCCGCGCTAGGCGGGCTGGCGCTCGGCTCCGCCTGGTACGGGGCTTATCTGTGCCTGTTCTGGCGCTACTCCCCGTGATGGCCGCAACTCGTCGAGGCGGACCAGCGCGACGCCGGCGATGATCAGCGCGCCGCCAAGCAGCTGGACGGCGGTGAGCACCTCGTCGAGCAGTAGCCAGGCGATCAGGACCGCGAACATCACCTCGGTCAGGCCGACGAACGACGACAGCCGCGCGCCGAGGATCCGCGCCGCCCCGATGCCGGCGACGTAGGAGACGACCGCGGCGACCAGCGACAGGCCGAGGATCGGCACCAGCCAGCTCGTGCGGTGGCCGGCGAAGTCCACGTCACCGAACGTCGCGCGCAGCGGCAGCGCGCCCACCAGGCCGAGCGCGATGAGCGCCGCGGCACCGACCGCCATGCCGGCGCTGGCCAGCACGACCGGCGGCAGGTCGCGGTCGCCCCGGGCGGAGAGCACGAAGTACGCCGCCAGGCCGACCGCCGCGCCGAGGCCCCAGAGCACCCCGACCGGGTCGAACCGGGCGCCGCCGGCCACGTCCAGCACGAACACGAGGCCGAGGATGGCCGCCACCGCGCCGGCGACGGTCAGCCACCGCGGCCGCTGGCCGTGCACGAGCCACATCCAGGCGACGACGAGGATGATGCCCAGGTACTCCAGCAGCAGCGCGACCCCGACGGGCAGGTAGCGCACCGCGTTGAAGAAGCACGCCTGGGCCGCCATGACCCCGAGCAGCCCGAACCCGCCGATCATGCCGATGTTGCGGCGCAGCACGGACCACCGGCCGCGCAACGCGACGATCGCGGGGATCGCCAGCACGAGCGCCGCGATGCCGACCCGGGTCGCGACCGCCGCCTCGGCCGACCAGCCGGCGTCGATCAGCGACCGGGCGAACGTGCCGGAGGTGGCGAAGGTGACGGCCGAGAGCAACGCCAGCCCGAGGCCGACGCCGACGGAGCGTTGCGGGCGCATGGCTCTCCCTGTCATCAGTAAAAAGGAGCTATGCTGATGACAGTACGTCGCTGACCTGACAGGGGTCAAGATGATTTTTGCTCATGACACAGAGCTGGCTCTGGACGCGGCTGCCAAGCTGGTCAACACGGCCGGCCCGGACCGCGAGGAACTGCCCGACGTGGCGGCGCTGGCCGAGTTCGTCCGCGCCCAGCGCCTGAGTGGCCGCCATGAGCGCAGCGCGGCCGAGCTGCGCGAGGTGCGCGCGCTGCGGGCGCGGCTGCGCGAGATCTGGTACGCGGACGAGGACGCGGTCGTCGCGATCGTCAACGGCCTGCTCCGCGAGTCGAACGCGCTCCCGCAGCTGGTCAAGCACGACGAGTGGCCCTACCACGTGCACGCCACGCCGGCTGACGCGCCGCTCGCCACCCGCATCGCGGTCGAGGCGGCGATGGCCTTCGTCGACGTGGTCCGCACGGGGGAGCTGCGCCGGTTGCGGGTCTGCGAGTACCCCGGGTGCGGCGACGTCCTCGTCGACCTGTCCAAGAACCGGTCCAAGCGCTTCTGTGACGTCAGCTGCGGCAACAAGGCCGCCGTCGCGGCCTACCGCGCCCGCAAAGCGCTGCGCCCCTCCCCATGACCCCCTCCCCATGATCAAGGCGTCCCTCAAGTAGTTCTAACTACTGAAGGACGCCTTGATCATGGGTCAAGCCTTGCGGCGGAGGGCGGAGCGGCGCTCGGTGAGCTCTTGCTCGCTGATCTCGCCGCGGGCGTATCGCTCCGCGAGGATCCGCTCCGCGGCGTACCGGGCGGAGCGCCGCGGCGTCCGGCGCCAGAACGCGAATCCGACCGCGGACAGGACGAGCGCCCAGAACACGATCGGGAAGATGATCCAGGCGCCCGGTCCGCCACCGTCCCAGTGGCCGGGTCCGTAGTTCGCGAGTGCTACCAGCATGACTGTCTCCTACAGGTACTCGATGTGCCGGGTTCCTGTAGCGTCCGCCCGCGACGGGCCTCGCGACGTCGGTCCGGAAGCGGCATTCCGGCTACGCCGCCCGACGTACTCCCTTCTTTCCATGATCAAGGCGTCCGTCACGTCGTTCTCCCGACGAGTCCAAGATCGACCCGACAGGCGCAAGATGGCCGCGCCGATCAAGGACTTGTGCGCCGATCATGGACTCAGGCACACGGATCAGAGATCAAACCATGTGCCTACGCCCTTGATCGACGCGGAGAGCGGGCACGCGGAGAGCGGGCGACGCGGAGAGCGGGCGACGCGGCGAGCGGGCGGCGGGGGGAGCGGGCGGCGGGGGAGAGAATGTGGTCGCGGCGGGGGTGTTGGGCGGCTAGCGTGGCGGGGGTGTCACGGACGGTGTCGCTGGTGCTGGTGGACGGGGTGGGGTCGCCGCTCGGCACGTTGCCGCCGTTCGACGTCGACCTTCCGTACTGGCAGGAGGTCGCCTGCGTGGTCCGCGGCGCCCGCGAGCGGTACGGCGTCGACCTGGCCGTGCTGCGCCTGCTCGCCGCCGAGCGGGCCGCACCGCACGGCGGCCTGGTCACCTATCTGGCGCAGGCGACCGGCATCCCCGCGCGCTACGCCGGACCGGTGGACGTCGACCTGTCCGACCACCCCGACCGGTGCGCGTACGCCCACCCGGGTGGGCCCGACGCGAGCCTCCGCTGGGCCACCGAGGCGTTGGCGACGAACGGTCGTGGCCCGGTGTCCGGTGTGGAGCAGCAGCGCACCTGGAACCTGTCGGCGATCTGGCGGCTCGACACCCCCGCCGGACCGGTGTGGCTCAAGCAGGTGCCGCGCTTCTTCGCCCACGAAGCGACCGTGTTGCGCTGGATCGCCACCACTGTGGATGACCGGTTGGTGCCGTCGCTGCTGGCCGCCGCGAACGGACGGGTGCTGCTCGACCACGTGCCGGGCCACGACCTTTACGGTGCCGACCTCGACACCCGCGCCGGCATCGCCGCGGACATGCATCGGGTCCAGCTCGCCGCGGCCGACCAGGTGGCGGCGCTGGTCGCCGCCGGCGTGCCCGACCTGCGGACCCCGCGGCTGAGCGCGTGGATCACCGAGACCGTCGCCCGGCACGGTGGCGGCGAGCCGGAGTTGGCCGCGTTGGTCGACGGCCTCGACGCCCGACTGTCCGCTGTGGAGGCCTGCGGGCTACCGGACACGCTGGTGCACGGCGACCTGCACCCCGGCAACGCGCGCGGCGACGGCGACCGGCGTGTGCTCATCGACTGGGGCGACTCGTCCGTCGGGCACCCGGCGTTCGACATCCTGCGGCTGGCCGAAGGCGTCGACCCGGCCGGCGCGGCACAGTTGATCGGCTGGTGGGCAGCGCGGTGGCGGGCCGCGGTGCCGGGCTGTGACCCGGAGACCGCGGTGCGCCTGCTGCGGCCGGTGGCCGCGCTCCGGGCGGCGGCGGCCTACGCGGGCTTCCTGGCGAACATCGAACCGAGCGAGCACCCATACCACCGCGACGACGTGCCCGCCTGCCTCGCGGCCGCCCTCACCTCTTCATGATCAAGGCGTCCCGCAAGTCGGTATAAACACGTGATGGCCGCCGTGATCCTGCATGGGGGGG
>JBBEWH010000118.1:0-23953 GCA_037414955.1 Actinomycetes bacterium KLBMP 9797 | reverse complement strand
CCCCCCCCAACCTAAATAACACCGGCCCCAACAAAGTCGTTAGAACCACGTGAGGGACGCCTTGATCATGAAGGTGGGGGGTCTTCGTGGCGGGCGCGGGCGATGAACGGCAGGGCGAACACCGACAGCACGCCGGACACCAGGTAGGACGCGGGGTAGCCCGACAGGTCCGCGACCCGGCCCAGCACGGGCTGCGCGGCGATGCCGCCGCTGTTGGCCATCAGCGAGTCGAACGACAGGATCGTGGCGCGCTGCGCCGACGGGATCAGGCCGTTCAGGTATGCCTGCCGGATCGGCAGCACCGCGGCGAACACCAGCGCCCACAGCACGATCAGCGCGATGGCCGCCCAGAAGTTCTCGATCAGCCCGATCAGGACGATGGCGAGGCTCGCCACGGCGTACCCGGCCAGCAGCGCCGAGGTGCGGCGCCGGAACAGGCGGCGGACCGCCGGCGCGACCATGCCGCCGACAATCTGGGCCCCGGCGACGATGGCGGCCACGAGGCCGGCGATCCCGTACGCCTCCGGGTCGCCGTACAGGTCGAGCAGGTACGGCTGGAGGGCGTAGAAGACGTAGACGCTCACGCCGCCGGTGAACGGCGCGGCCAGCATGAGGTACTTGACGGCGGGCACCCGCCAGCCGTAGGTGACCGAGTTCGCGACGATGCGGCGCATCTCGCCGATCGGGCCGGCGCTGCGGTCCGGGGTGAAGCCGAGGTCGCGCATCAGCACGAACGCCACCACGAACATCACCATCAGCACGGCCGCGCGGAGCACGAACGGCGCGCCGAGGTTGACCAGCTGGGCGAGGTAGCCGCCGGCCACCGACCCGGCGAGCATGGCTACGCCGGTGACGACCTGGCCGCGCGCGAACACCGATTCGAGCGCGCCGTCGTAGCCGGTGGCGGCCAGGGCGTCGACCAGCCACGCCTCGGTCGCTCCGGAGAAGAACGTGAAGCCGAGGCCGAGCAGTAGCGACACCACCGCCCACTGCCAGAACGGGGCCTCGATCTGCCACAGCAGCACGTAGAGCGCGGTGGAGGCGGCGAGGGTGACCGTGCCGAGCAGGAACGACGCGCGCCGCCCCCAGGTGTCGGCGACCACGCCGGTCGGCACCTCGAAGAGCACCATGCCGGCGGTGAAGAACGCGTTGGCGGCGAAGGCCTCGAGGTTCGACAGGCCGGCGTCGAGCAGGAAGATCGTGTTGATTCCCCAGATCAGCGACGCGGCGAGGGTGTTGCCGAGCTGGAGCAGGTAGTACGTGTACCGGACGGACTTCGCGGTGGCGATGCCGATCATCCCTTCCCCCGAATGGCGATCTCTGTCATCGTAGATCAACGATCTTCACGGTGCCTGGGGAGGAACCATGAGTGGACGATCCGTAATGTCGTGCGTCCTGATCGCGGCGTTACTGGCAGCCGGGCCACCACCGTCGTCAGCATCGGCGGCGCCGGCGCCCGCCCCGGAAGGGTACGCCGTCGCGGAGCGGATCGCCGATGTCACCCTCGTCACGGGCGACGTGGTCACCGTCGGTCGGGAACCCGGCGGCGCGCTCACCGCCGAGGTCACCGGGCCGGCGCCGCGGCCGGACGGCCGCGGGGTCCTCTACAGCACCGTCCGCGAGGGCGACGCGCTCTACGTGTACCCCGCCGACGCGCTCGGGCCGGTCACCGCCGGCCGGTTGGACCGGCGGCTGTTCGACGTGGCCTATCTGGCGAGCAACGGGTACGCGGACGCGGCGGCCCCGACGCTGCCGGTGATCGTGCAGTACCCGCCGTCCGTGCGCGCCGCGACCGACCTGGCCCGGCGCGCGGACGCGCTGCCCGCCAGCGACGACACCGCGACGCTCGCCAGCGTGCACGCCGCGGCCGTGGCGGTGGAGAAGCCGAAGGCCGAGGAGTTCTGGGCGGCGGCGCTCGACTCGGGCGCGGCGACGGTGTGGCTGGACGGCCGGGCGACCGCCACGCTGGACGCGAGCGTGCCGCAGATCGGCGCGCCCGCGGCCTGGGCGGCCGGCTACGACGGCACCGGCGTGACCGTGGCGGTGCTCGACACCGGCGTCGACGAGACCCACCCGGACCTGGCGGGCCGGGTGCGCGCGGCGCGGAGCTTCATCCCCGGCCAGACCCGCGACGGGCACGGCCACGGTACCCATGTCGCGTCCATCGTGGCCGGTGGGAGTGACCGGTACCGCGGGGTCGCGCCCGGCGTGACGCTGCTCGCCGGCAAGGTGCTCAACGACGCCGGCACCGGCACCGAGTCGCAGATCATCGCCGGTATGCAGTGGGCCGTGGGCCAGGGCGCCGACGTGGTGAACATGAGCCTGGGCGGCTGCTGCACCGACGGCACCGACCCGATGAGCCAGGCGGTGAACCGGCTGACCGCCGAGAGTGGCGCGCTGTTCGTGGTGGCGGCCGGCAACGACGGCGCTCGCGGTAGTCGGACCGTCGGCGCGCCGGGGGTCGCCGACGCGGCGCTGACCGTGGCGGCGGTCGACGGGCAGGACCGGATGGCGCCGTTCTCCAGCCGCGGCCCGCGGCCCGGCGACTTCGGCCGCAAGCCGGACATCGCCGCGCCCGGCGTCGGCATCACCGCCGCCCGCGCCGCGGGTACGTCGATGGGGTCCATCGTGGACGAGACGCACACGAGCGCGTCGGGGACGTCGATGGCCACGCCGCATGTGGCCGGTGCCGCCGCGATCCTGGCGCAGCGACACCCGGACTGGACCGCGGCCCAACTCAAGGACGGGTTGATGAGCACGGCCGTGGACACCGGCGCGGGCGGGTTCGCGCAGGGCGCCGGCCGGGTCGACGCGGCCCGCGCGGTGCGCCAGGACGTGCGGGCGACCGGCGGTGTCGACTTCGGACGGGTGCCGTACACAGGGGCGGCCGTCGAGCGGACGGTCACCTACACCAACGACACCGATCGGGATGTCACGCTCAACCTGTCGACGTCGATCGCGGCGCGCACCGGTGCCGCCCCGGCGAACGCGTTGCGCGTGGACCGGACCACGGTGACGGTGCCCGCGAAGGGTTCCGCGTCCGTGGTGGCCGCGTTCGACCCGAGCGCCGGGCCGGATACCTGGTACCACGGCGCGATCCGGGCCCGGGCGGACGGCGTCGCGCTCACCACGGTGGTCGGCGGGTTCCGGGAGATGAAGCGGGTCGCGCTGACCGCCCGGGTGATCCCGCCGGACGGCGCCGGCCAGATCTTCTACGGCGGCTGGGTGCTGCTGCGGGTGGACGGGCGCGACGAGGCACCCGTTTACCTGGAAAGCGAGTCGGGCGTGGAGATGACCGGACAACTCGACGCCGGCCGGTACGCGGTGCGGACCTATGTGGAGTGGCGGGACGCCGCCGGTGCGCCGCACGGGGCGCTCGTCTCCGCGCCCGACGTCGACGTCAGCGACGGCGCCACGGTGGTCTTCGACCTGCGCCGGGCCACCCGGTTGACGGCGAGCACGCCGCGCGCCTCCGAGTCATACGCCCACCAGTTCGGCTTCGAGAACACCGGAGCCGGCGGCACGGTCAGCCTCCGCAGCGAGATCCGGGCGTACGGCGAGATGACACTGTGGACGCTGCCCACCACCGCCCCGTCGGTGGGCGAGTTCTACGCGTACAGCCAGCAGGTGCGGCCCGAGTCGCGGCTCACGATGCGGGCGCGCGGGCGGCTCGGCACGCTGGATGCCCGGTACCCGCCCGCGAACATCACGGTCTCCGATGACGGCATCGCCCGGTTCGACGGCCGGCAGCGACTGTCCCTCGTGTACGCCGGATCGGGCACCTCGTTCGCGGACCTGGACGTGCGCGGCAAACTGGTGCTGCTCGACCTCTCCGACATCTGCGCGGCCACCTGCAAGTCGAATGGGCTGGACCGGGTGCGGGCCGCGGCCAACGCCGGCGCGGCGGGTGTGCTCGGGTTCGGCGCGGTGGGCCGCGGGTTCCTCTCGCCGGCGATCTATGGCGGTCCAAGTATCTGGCCGGCGTACCCGGTGCCGACCCTCAGCCTCCCGACCGACCAGGGCGCGGCGCTGCGGGACACGTTGACGCGTGGGCCGGTCGAGATCGACGTGATCGGCACGCGGACGCCCGACTACCTCTACGCGCTGACGTTTCCGTGGGAGGGACGCATCCCGTCCACGCCGATCCGACCCGGATCGCTCTACCAGATTGACAACCGCATCCACGCCGACGGGCCCGGCGCCGCCACGCTGTCCTTCAACGCGCAACTGCCCGGCACCGGTGAGGTGAAGCGGATCGGCAACGGCAACAGCCTGCGGGTGAGTGGGATGCCGGGCGTCGTCACCACCTACCTCGGTCCGGTGAACAAGCGCGTCGGCTGGTTCCATGGCGCGTCGTTCAGCTACGACAATGTGGACTCGGTGCGGCGGCCGGGCGGCTGGAGCGACAGTGAGATCGAGGAGTTCACCCGGCCCGGGCATCGGGTGCGCGAGCTGGGCGAGCAGCCGCTGGTCTCCAACACCACTCGATACACGTCGAGCACCGGCCGGTACTTCACCCGCACCTGCCTGTCCTGCCGCAACGGGGACATGTTCAACCCGGTGCACGTGCTGGACAGCGACGGTATGGGTGGCGGCTCCCAGGCGTACGACATCTCCGACGGGTTCTATGGTGACAAGCAGACCGAGCTGAAGCTCTACCGGAACGGCGTGGAGGTGCCGCCGCAGACCGGGATCGTGTGGATCGCGCCGCCGTGGATCGCCTACAAGAACGTGTACTACACGCTGCCGCCGGAACGAGCCACGTACCGGCTGACCGAGAAGCACTACGCGCTCGCCGGGATGCAGCGCTGGGCGCGCACCGTCTCGACGGAGTGGACGTTCACCTCGGAGCGACCGACCACCGGTTTCCGCTCGACGGCGGACGGCGGGAACTGCATGGGTTGGTACATCACGTGGCCGAACCCGCCGGACGTGTGCCAGCCGACCAACCAGCTCTTCGTCGGCTACGACCTGGGGTTGCGGCTGGACAACACGCTGCCGGCGCATTCGGTGCAACGGGTCACGCTGAGCGCTTACCACAGCGTGCTCCTGGATCGGGCGCCCCGGGTGACCGGTATGGAGCTGTGGACCAGCGTCGACGACGGCGCGCACTGGTCGCGGGTGCGCACCCAGCCGCTCGGCGATGGTCGTTTCGCCGCGACCATCGTCCACCCAGGACTGTCACACACCACCGGCGCGGTAAGCCTCCGCGCCCGCGCGGTCGACGCGGCCGGCAACACGGTAGACCAAACCATCCACCGCGCCTACGCCCTCCGCTAACCCCCTGCGGCCCGCGCGCGGCCCGCGCGCGGCCCGCGCGGCCTCCCCTTCCCCGCCGATCAAGGGCTCGGGCACATGCTTTGATCTCTATTCCGGGTGCCCAAGCCCTTGATCGGCGTGCATGTCCTTGATCGCGAGGCCGAGACGGCGGGCGGCCTCGCGGAGGTCGTCGACGCCGTACATCGAGAACGACGCGCGCAGCCGGTCCCGGCCGCCGCCGTCCACATAGAAGCATTCGCCAGCGAGAAGCGCGACGCCGTGGCCATTTACCAGTCCCTCGGGCGCGCGCAGCCAGAGGAACCAACCGCCGGCGGGGACGTCGAACATGAGCTCGGGCGCGTGCGCGCGGAGCCCGTCGGCCAGCGCGTCCCGCCGCTCCCGGTACGCCTCCCGTAGCCCGGCCACGTGTCGCGCGTACCCGCCAGACGTGCCGAACTCGGTTAGCACCATCGCGGTCGTGTGGTTGAGGCAGCCGCCACTGTCCACGTACCCCCGGGTGGCGAGCCGGCGCACGAAGGACGCTTCGGCGGTCAGGTAGCCCAGCCGCAGTCCCGGGCCGACTGTTTTGGAGAACGAGCCCAGCCGCACGACGCCGCCGTCGGCGGCGCTCCACAGCGACGGCGGCGCGGGCCCGTCGTAGGCCAGCTCGCGGTACGTGTCATCCTCCACAATGGTCGTCGTACCGGCCAGCGCTGTGACGAGGTCACGCCGGCGTTCCGGTGGCACTGAGGCGCCGGACGGGTTGTTGAACGTGGGGACCGTGTAGAGCATCGGCGCCCGCCGGCCGGTTCGTTGTAGCCGTGCGATGAGCTCGACGGTGGCGGCCGGGTCGATGCCCGCACCGTCCATGGGTGCGGCGCGCAGCTCGACGTCGCGGTTCGCCAGGATCCGCAACGCGAGGTGGTACGTGGGCGCGTCGACGAGCACGACGTCGCCGGGCCGGGTCAGCAGCGCGCACACCATGTCGATCCCCTGCGACGTGCCGGCGGTGACGAAGAGTTCCGCCGGGTCCGGCGCCCGGCCGTCGAGCGATCCGATGTGGACGGCGAGCCATTCGAGGAGCGGGCCGGGGCCGGTGGCGTACCCGTAGGTGAGTGCCGTCCACCCGGCGGTCCGCAGCGTCGCCGCAGTGGCCGCCGCCCACCCATCGACCGGAAGTAGTGCCGGGTCGGGGTGTCCCCAGCCAAGATCGAGGACCCCCGCCGCCCCAGCGAACTGGATGACCGGCAACCGCGCTTCGGTGTGACCCATGTCACTGACAGTAGTGGAGTGATTGCTGGGACTGGCGAGGCCGGCGTGTCCGATCTGACCACTATGCGCGTGATGCTGGCTACGTCGCGTTGGTCGGTCACGCGATGTTATGTCGCGAGTGCAAATCCCGTCTGGCGTCCGCGCCGCCACCCTCCTTAGCCTCCGAGGACCCCTCTGAGCAGCGCAAAGGACACCTCCCCTCATGTCTCGTTTCAGTCGCTCCCTGTTGGTCGCGACGGTCGCCGCCGCCGGCCTGGCCGTGCCGATCACCACGTACGCGGATACGAAGGCCTGCACCGTGGACGCGAAACTGGTCAACTCGTGCCGGCCGTGGCTCGGTGCGCGCGCCAACGAATACCCGGATGTCAGCGCCGACCTGCGTGCCCAGACGCTCTACCACGAGCAGCGGATCGGCCGGCAGCTCGACGTCGTGCACACGTATGCGCCGGTCGGGAAGCTGCCCCTCTACAGCTCCAGTGACCGGTACTTCGCCCAGCGCGCGAACACGTACCTCTTCCAGAACTGGAAGCCGGCGGCGCGCTGGAAGGACGCCGGTGGCGGAAACGCGAAGACCAACGCGCACATCGACAAGGCGGCCGACGCCGTCAAGGCGCTCGGCACCAAGAAGATCTTCCTGACAATCCACCACGAGCCCGAGAACGACGTGACCTCGGGTGGTTCGTGCGCCACCAAGTCGGGCGCCTCCGCCGGCACCACTGCCGAGTACCGGCAGATGTGGCGCAACGTCCGCACCCGCTTCAACGCCAAGGGCGTCACGAACGTGGTGTGGGTCATGGACTACATGGCGTACAAGGCCTGGGATTGCCTGGTGCCACAGCTCTACCCGGGCGACGCCTACGTTGACTGGATCATGTTCAACGCATACGGGTCCGGCGGTAAGGCCAACTTCGTGACCAACGTGGATCGCTTCTACCGGCTGCTCACTTCACTGTCCACAGCGGACCGCAAGCTGACCTCGAAGCCGTGGGGCGTCGTGGAGTGGGGCGTGCACGACGCCTCCCAGGCGCAGGCGGCCGCGTACTACCAGCAGGCCGCCAAGGCGGTGAAGGACAACCGGTTCCCGCGACTGAAGGCGTACCTGATCTTCGATTCGCCCGGCGCCCATGACCAGCCCGGCCTGCGCATCCGGTACGACGACCGGGGCAACTCCGACCTGGCCGAGCAGAACGCCTACCGCGCCTTCGCCGCCACCGTCAAACCTTGATGATCAGGGCGTCACGGTAGTCGTTAGAACGACTACCGGGACGCCCTGATCGTGGAGGATGGGGGCGTGGCGTACTCCTATGTGGTGACCGGCGGCGGACGCGGCATCGGGCGGGCGATCGTGGAGCGGCTCCTCGGGGCGGCGGACGTCGTCGCGGTCATCGAGCGTGACCCGGCGGCGCTGGCGTGGACCGCGTCCCACCCGGCGGCGGACCGGCTGATGCCGGTGGTCGGCGACGCGGCTGACGAGTCCGTGGTCGAGCGCGCCGCCGAGCGGACCGCCTCCGCCGCGCCGCTCGCCGGCTGGGTCAACAACGCGGCGGTGTTCCGCGACGCGTGGCTGCACGAGGCATCGGCGCGCGAGGTGATCGACCTCGTCGGGCTCAACCTCAACCCGGTCGTGGTGGGCTGTGCGGCCGCGATCCGGCGGTTCCTGGCGGCCGGCAGCGGCGGCGCGATCGTCAACGTCTCCTCGCACCAGGCCCAGCGCCCGGTGCGCGGCGCCCTGTCCTACGCGACCGCCAAGGCCGCGGTGGAAGGGCTGACCCGGGCGCTCGCCGTGGACTACGGTCCACACGGGATCCGGGTGAACGCGGTGGCGCTGGGTTCCATCCACACCCAGCGGTACGAGGAGTTCCTGGCCGCCCAGGAGGACGCGCGGGTCGAGGAGGAGATGCGCCGGCTGCACCCGCTCGGCCGGGTCGGATACCCCGACGAGGTGGCCGCCACGGTCGGATACCTGCTCTCCCCGGACGCGAGCTTCGTCACCGGCGCGGTCCTGCCGGTCGACGGCGGCCGCGCCGCCTTGGGCCGCGACCCCGAAGAATCATGATCAAGGCGTCCTTCAAGTAGTTAGAACTACTTGAAGGACGCCTTGATCATGGGCGGGTGTAGTCGAGGGCGAGCGCGCCGGCCAGGTCGCGCAGGCACTCTTCGAAGACCGGCTCCAGGTCCGAGTACGCGAAATCCAGCTGGTGCAGGACCTCCATGCACAGCAGGCCGTACAGCCTGATCCAGCAGGACAGGAACACGTGCGCGGCCGCGGGCGGTAACTGCCCGCCGATGCTGGCCGAATAGGCGGCCAGTTGCTCGCGCAGCGCCACCGGCAGGCTGTCGAGCGCGGGCACCGGGAACGGGCGCGCCTGCCAGAGCTCCACCGTCAGATCCAGCAGCACCTGCTCGAACCGCTGCCCGGCCCGGTGGCGCGCCGATTCCCGGCGCCGGTTCGGCGGCGCTATCGGGCTGGCGAAGACCCAGCCGAACTCGGCGGGATGGGCAATCGCCCAGGCGCGCATCGCGCGGGCGGCAGCGAGCATCCGGTCGCCGATCGACCCGTCGGCGTACGCGTCGCGGGCCGCCGCCATCGCGGCGGCCAGTTCGTCGAAGAAGTCCGCGGTCACCGCGCCCACGAGGTCGTCGTGACTGGCGTAGTAGTGGTACAGCGCGGGGCCGCTCATGCCCACCTCCCGGGCCACCGCGTTGATCGTCACCGCGGCCGGCCCCTGGGTGACCAGCAGCTTGCGGGCGCAGTCATGGATCTCCCGCAGCGTCGCCTGCCGCAACCTGTCGCGCCTCGTGGGGGGCATCGCTCACCTCTCCGTTGACTTCTTAGAGTCATTATGTTGAATTAGAGCCTCTAAGTAAATCTAGAGAATCTAGGAGTTGTTGTGTGGTGGATCGTTGTCGCTGGCCTGTCGCTGATTACCGCCGTGTGGTGGCGCATCTCGCGGTCCGCGCGGATGCGGCGGTCGTGACGTGGCCCGCAATCCCTTGTCAGCCGTCTTCGGCAAGTACGCGATGGGCGCGACCATCACCGTCGCCGAGCCCGTCACGCCCACCATGCGGCGCATCCGGCTGGAGACCGACCGGCCCATCGCATTCCCCTACACACCGGGCCAGCACATCCGGATCGAGCTGAAGGACCCGCTGTCGATCTCCGGGATCCTGCGACCCGGCGACACGCTGCGCACGTACACGATCTGGGACCTTGATGCCACCGCGCTGGAGTTGCGTGCCCATCTCTACGACGGCGACGGCATCGGCCTGCGGTGGGCCCGGGAGGTCCGACCGGGCGACCCGGTGACGTTCTGGTGGCCGCAGGGCGACTTCTTCACCCGCGACGCGCCCTATCACGTGTTCGTCGGCGAGGAGACGGCCAGCGCGGCCTTCGGACCGATGATCCGGGCGCTGGGCCCGTCGGCGCGCGTGTATGGGGTACTCGAAAGTGCGGCCCCCGACCACGACCTGCCCATGCCGGGGAACCACCCCCTTCGCCGGGTCCATCGGCACGGCGCGCCCCCGGCGTCGTCCCGCGTCCTGCTGGCCGCGGTCGCCGAGCTTGACCTGCCCGACGAACCTGGCGCCGGGTACGTGGCCGGCGAGGCCCGGACCTGCCAGCTGGTGCGCGACTTCCTCGTCCGCGAGCGCGGCTGGCCACGGACCGCCGTCAAGGTCAAACCGTTCTGGACCCCCGGCAAACGCGGCCTCCACTAACCCATGATCAAGGCGTCCTTCAAGTAGTTCTAACTACTTGAAGGACGCCTTGATCATGGGTTGGGTCCTAGCGGACCGGCTTGAGGACGGGCGTGGGGCGGGACGGGGGGAAGTGGTGCTTGGGCGCCCACTCCGGCGGGCCCGGCACGGCCGCGACGTCCTCGCGCAGCTGCGGCAGCTCCGGGTAGAACAGGTTGCCCGGGCACTCGGTGGCGCCCCAGTCGCGGTGCCCACTGATCGCGGCGTTGGTGCGGGTGTTGCCGTTGACCGGGTTGACGTAGTTGACCGTGCTGAGCGGGTCGATCCCGGTGACCCGGGCGAGCCCGGCGAGCACCTTGACGAGCGTGGCCCGGGCGGGGGCGGTCGGCAGCTGGCTGGTGAAGTTACCGAGCAGGCAGACGCCGATGTTGCCGGCGTTCCAGCCGACCGCGTGGGCCCCGCCCGCCATCAGCGGCTTGCCGTCCTGCGGCGTGCCGCGGAAGGCGGGCACCGCGTCGTCGCCGGACCAGCGGCCCTCGTAGATCCGGCCGGCCTGGTCGATCAGCAGGTTGTAGCCGATGTCGCCCCAACCCCGCCGGATGGTCTGGTCCTGGTAAATGGCCCGCACGGTGGCCGCCGGGTCGGGGTCCTCGTTCTCGCCCGCGGTGTGGTGCACGGTCAGGGCCTGCGTCGGGTAGTACTCGGTGGGCCAGGTCTCGACGCCGTTGACGAAGCGCAGCGACTCGTCGGCGCCCCAGGCCGCCCGGTTCAGGTAGGGCGCGGCGACGCTCTCCCGGCCCGGTAGCGGCATGGTGGGCTGCACGGCGGCCGCCGCGGCGGTGCGCAGCGGGCCGTCGACGGTGTTCATCTCCAGCGTCTGCGCGGCGCCCTCGCCGGCGACCCACACCTCGTAGCCGACCGCGCCGGGCGCGACCAGCACGGCGCTGCCCGCGGGCTCGCCCGACCAGCCGTCGGGGGCGGCCGGGCAGCCGTGCAACGTCTGCCATTTGCTCCAACCGGTGCGGGTGCGCAGCCGCACCTGCGCCGCCGGGCCGCGCCAGTGGACGCTGAGGTGACTGAGGGTGAACTCGCTGTCCGGCACCCGCAAGCGGCCGTCGAGCACGGCACGGCCGCGCGCCAGCGTGCGCGGGATGCCGCCGGGTCGGGGCGCCGCCTGCGCCGTGGCGGGCAGGGCCACGCCGAGCGCGGCACCCGCCGTCGCGGTGGCGGTCGTGGCCAGGACGGTACGGCGTGTAGTCAACTCATCCCCCCAGGATCTCGCGGACCCCGGGAGCATATCGAGATTAGATGGCCGCCGCGCCGGAGACCATCCATTCGCCGTCGACCGGCACCATCGTGAGCACGACCCGGTTCTGGTCCACCTTCTCGCCGGACGTGTTGACATTCCGCCGGTACTGGTTGAGGTAGAGCAGCAGCTCGACCTTGTCGGTGCCGGCGCTGACCACGCCGCTCGCGGACACCTCCGCCAGCACGACCGCCTGCTCCTTGGTGGCGGTGCCCTTCAGCGCGGCGGTCGTCTTCGCGTACTCGTCGGCGAACCCGCCGGTGACGAACAACCGTCCATTGGCGACGCTCGTGTCGAACGTGCGGTAGTCGTACGAGAAGATGGCCTTGGCGGCGGCGGGCGCGGCGGCGAGCGACTGCCGCACGGCGGCGGTGCGCTGGTCGGCGCGGTGGTGACCCCACCACGCCACGCCCGCGACGACGGCGGCCAGCACCGCGACACCGACGAGAACGGGCACCATCTTGATGTGCTTCATCACAACCCCTAACCCACGAACTGGAGCTTGGCGACCAACCACTGGCCGGACGCGCCGTCCCGGGTGACGTCGACCTGGATCCGGTAGTGCGACGCCCGCCCGTCCGGCGCCTTCACGTTCTTGACGGTGGCGTCGATGGCGACCAGCACGACGGCCCGATCTCGGTCTCCGGAGAGGAGGCCGGCGCGCAGCACCGTCCCCTGGGACTCCACTTTGTTCTCGACGACGGCCGTGCGCACCTCGGCTTGGCCGCGGGTGAACTCGTCCTTGAAGTCGCCGGTGGCGCCGGCCACGATCCGCTGGAGATCGCGATCCACGCTGGACGCGCTGACGGAGACGAAGTTGACCGACGTCTGCTTCGCGGCCGCCAGGGCCTGCTGGTGCGCCCGATCCAGCGCCCGGTCCTGCGCCCAGTGGTAGCCGGCGAACACCGCGCCGGCCACGGCGACCGCGGCCATCGCCAGCGCCGCGACCAGCGGCAGGCGGCCCGTCGTGGCGCGACGCGGGAAGGCGCGGCGGCGCGCCGGCGGGTCCGGCTGTACCGGTTCCTCGTCCAGCCGGGCCAGTAGCGCCACCGGGTCGTCCTCCTGCCGGGGCAGCCGCCGCACGATCTGCCGGGGTGGCCGGCGGACGCTGGTACGGCGTGGTCGGGCGGGCGCCGCGCCGTCCGTCTCCTTGACGAGCCGCAGCGTGCGTTGCTCATGCGTGGGCATGGTTAACCTCCATTACGGTGCCAGGCCGGCCAGTTACGGTGCCAGGCCGGCCAGTAGAAGCTGTTTCCACGACTGGTCGCCGGTGAGCTGGTACTGGCCGCCGGTGCCGCCGAACCACAGGGGAGCGCCATCCGACCCGGTGACGAGGCCGGTGGCCGGGTCCGCTCGCGCGGCCGGCGCGGGATCGCGGCCACCGGGCCGGGGCGCGTTGTTCGTGCCGCGCACGCTGGCCCCCCGGGACTGCTCGGCGCCGGTGCACCGGGTGGCGTCCGCGTACACGCACGAGGGCGGATCGCTGAGGTTCACGACGAGTCCCAAGTGGGCGGTGCCGTCGCCGGGGGTGACGGTGAAGCCACCGGCCACCGTGAGCGGGTAGACGACGAGGAGGTGCTCGATGGCGGGCAACCGGCGTACGGCGATGCCGTTCACCGTCACCAGGTTGCCGAGCAGCGTGCCCACCGTCGGATCGAGCTCGCGCAGCAGCGCCACCAGTTCGGTCGCGGCGGGCGGCGCGTTGGTGAGCAGGCGGCGCAGGTCCGGATCGGACTGTCGCAGGGTGGCGGACACCTCGGCAAGCCCTTTGGCCCACCGCCGGATCGCGTCGGCCGACGCCTGCTGGGCCGCGAGCGCGGTGCGCCCGTCCCGGATCAGCGCCACGGTCTGCGGCAGGTTGGCCACCGCGTCGGCGAGCAGCGCGTCGCTGGCGTCCACAATGGTCTGGAGGGCCAGCTCGTTGCCCTCGAACGCGGTGCCCAGCTCGTCGATGACCACGGCCAGATCCTCGGGGTCGACCGAGCGCACCAGCGCGTCCAGGTTGGTGAGCAGCGTCTCCGCCGCGATCGGCGTGCCGGTGCGGTCGCGCGGGATGACCGACCCTTCGCTCAGGAACGGGCCGGTGTCCCGGTTGGGGCGTAGGTCGACGTACTGCTCGCCGACCGCCGAGCGTTGGGCCACCACCGCGCGCAGGTCGCTCGGCACCCGCACCTCTTGCTCCAGCCGCAGGTCCGCGCGGACGCCGTCGCCGTGCAGCCGGACGGCGGTGACCCGCCCGACGGGGGAGCCCCGGTAGGTGACCGCCGCGTTCGCGAAGATGCCGCCCGCGTCGGCGAGGTCGACGTGTACGACGTAACCGCCGCCGCCGAGCCCCACGTAGCGCACCGCGACGTAGCTGACGCCGAGCAGGCTGGCCACGAGGAACGCCAGCACCTGGAGCTTGGTACCGAGTCTGATCACGGTCGCAACCCTCCAGTGAGGACGTCGGTGAGCCCGCCGACCAGCCCGTCGACCGCGCCGGTGGCGGCGGGCAGCAGGCACTGCGGCGTGAGGATCGTTCCGGCGGGAAGCTTGGCGTCTTTGGGGAAGACGGTGCCGGCGGGCAGGAGCCCGGTGGCGGGCACGGCGAGCCCGCCCAGCGGCAGCTTCGAGCCGGGCGCGAGCAGCGTGCAGCCCTCGGGCAGCTTGCACTCCTTGGGCGGCACCCACTTGGGCGGCAGGATCCCGTCGAGCGGCAGGCATTCCAGCGGCAGCAGGTCGGGCAGCGTCGGGGCAGCAGCTTTGCCTTTCCCCGCCGGCCGCTTGGTGGATCCGCCCGCGGTGCGCGCCGCGGACGGCGCTGCCGGCGCCGGTGCCGCCGCCACCAGATTGGCCAAGATGGACGCCGCGTCCAGGTCGGCGGTGATGGACAGGTTCACGTAGTCGCCGACGATCGCGCCCGTGACGTTGGGCGGGAACGGGTACGACAGCATGAAGTTCAGCGATTTCGGCAGATCGTCGCCGGCTCGTACGAGCTGTTCCAGGATGGGTCGCAGCGCGCGCAGGCTGCCCACCGTGCCGTCGTGGCTCTCGGTCACCACCTTCGTGCCCACCTTGCCCAGTTCGCCGAGCGCGTCCAGCGCGCCGGTCAGCTCGTCGCTCTGCTCGGCCAGCACGGTGATGCCCGGTCCGAGCGCGTCCAGCGCGTCACCGATGACCGCCCGCTGCTGGGCCAGGCGGCCGGTGAGCCGGTCCAGCGCCTCGATGGCGCGCACGATGTCGGCCTTCTGCTTGTCGAGCCCACCGAGGAACGTGTCGAGCCGCCGCAGCGCGTCCCGCGCCGAGGATTCCCGGCCCTCGAACACGGCGGCGAGCTCCTGGTTGATGGTCTTCAGCTGCGCGAGACCGCCGCCGTTGAGCACCATGCCGAGCGCGGCCAGCACCTCCTCCACCTCGGCGGAGCGGCGGGTCCGGGACAGCGGGATGACCGCGCCGTCGGTCAGCTGGCCGCGGGCCGACTCGGTGGTGGGCGCGGCGACCTCCACGTACTTCTCGCCGAGCAGGCTGGTCTGCCGCACCGCGGCGGTGGCGTTGGCCGGCAGCTGGACCTTGCGGTCGAGGCGCAGCCGCACTCGCGCGGTCCAGCCGGACAGCGAGATCCTCTCGACGCTGCCGACGGTGACGTCATCGACCTTGACGGCGGCCTGCGGCACGAGGTCGAGCACGTCGCTGAACTCCGCGGTGATCCGGTAGGCCGGCCCGTCCGGCGCCCCACCCGGCAACGGCAGATCGGCGACACTACACCCACTGACGAGCACCCCCACCACCGCAACGAGCGCAAGGAAGGGCCCCTTCTTATCGCTTTTTACATAGGAAGGGTCCCTTCCAATCACCCTCATCGCGGACCTCGCAGGATGCCGCCCAGCGTCAGGTCGCTGGACTGAGTGGGGCCGTGGGCTGGCGTGGAACCGGGCGCGGGGGCGGGCGCCGGCGGCGGCGCGGTGGTGGCCACTTTCTGGCCCAGAAGCTTGCGGAGTTGGTCGGTCATGGGCAGCTTCTTCGCGTTCAAGGTCTGGGCCAGCGCGAAGCACTTGTCGGACACCTGTTTCGCCGGCAGCAGATCCACCATCAGCGAGCACACGAAGCTCGCCGGGTCGTACGGCCCCATGACGTTGTCGCGGGTGTCCAGCGTGCCGGAGCGCGGGTTGTACGCGAGGTTCAGGTTGGACAATGCGAGCGGCGCCACGTCGATGATGTTGATGACCGCCTGCTGCTGCCGCACCAGCACGTTCGTGACGTCGGCGAGCGCGGCCACGTTGGACACCAGCTCGTCCCGGTTCTGCTTGAGGAACGTCGTGACGTCGGCCAGCGCGGTGGCGAGGCTGCGCAGTGCGGCGGCCAGCTCGTCACCCTCGGCAGCGAGCTGTTCGGAGACGTCGGCGAGCCGCTGGTTGAACGAGCGCACCTGCTGGTCGCTGCGCGCCAGCGCGGTGGTGAACCGCTGGAGGTTGCCGACCGTGCCGAAGAGGTCCTGCCGGCCGTCAGCCAAGGTCGAAAGCGCGCGGGACAGGCCGTCGAGCGTCTGGTGGAGGTTGTCCCCGTTGCCTTCCAGGTTCGCCCGGCCCGTCTCCAGCAGCGCACTCAGCGCGCCGTCGCGGTTCGCACCGGACGGACCGAGGGCGCGGTTGAACTCATCGAGCGCCTGGTAGATCTCGTCGATCTCCATGGGCGCCGCGGTCCGCTCGACCGGCAGCTCGGCGCCGTCGGGCAGGGCGGCGCCGCCGGCGTAGGCGGGGGTCAGTTGCACGTACCGGTCGCTGACCACGCTGGGCGGCACGATGACCGCCTGCGCGCCGGCCGGGAGGTCGTACCGCCGGGCGTAGCGCATCTCGACCCGCACCGTGCGTCCCTGGGGCGTCACGGCGACCACCTCGCCGATCCGGACGCCGAGCACCCGGACGTCCGATCCCTTGTGGACGCCGACGGTGCGGGTGAAGTGGGCGACCAGCCGCCGCTGCGGCTCACCCCCGCGCCAGACGACCAGCGCGGCGGCCGCGACCAGGGCGACGGCGACGCCACCCGCGATCCAGCGTTTCATCACCGACCTCCCGTCACCGTGTACGGCTGCAACAGGCCGCGCACGTACGAGTCGAACCACCGGCCGTTGCCGACCACGTTGGTGAAGGCGTTCACGAACGGCGCCATGTTCTCGATGGTCCGTTCGAGGTTGTCGCGGTTGCGCTGCAGGATCGCGACCACGCCGCGCAGCTGCCGCAGCGCCGGCTCCAGCTGGGCGCGGTTGTCGGCGACCAGTCCGGAGAGCTGCCGAGCCAGCTCGTTCGTGCCGACCAGCAGCTCGTGGATGGCGTCGCGGCGCCGGCTCACCTCGCGCAGCAGCGCGTCGCCGTCCGCGACCAGCTTGCGGAACTCGTCGTCCCGCTCGGCCAGTACGGCGGTGACCGTGCGCGCCCGCTCCAGCAGCTGCCGCAGCTCCACGTCCCGGCTGGCGATGGTCTGCGACAGCCGGGACAGCCCGTCGAGCGACGACGTGACGCTTGCCGGGGTGTCCGCGAACGCCTCGGCCAGCGTGGTGAACGCGGTGGCGAGCTGCTGGCTGTCGATCTGGCCGACGGTGTCGGCGAGCCCGGTCACCGCCTGCAACACGTCGAACGGCGACGCCGTACGCGCCAGCGGGATCTCACCGCCCTCGGCCAATGACCCGGGTCCGGCCGGCGTGAGCGCCAGGTACTTCTGGCCCAGCACGGTCTTGATGCGGATGGTCGCCTCGGTGCGGTCACCGAGCCGGATCCCGTCGTCTTCGAGGCGGAACCGGACCCGCACGTACATGCCGGCGTCGGGGCGGGCAGAGCCAGCACGAGCGAGGTCCACATCGGTCACCTTGCCGACCCGTACCCCCGCCACCCGCACCTCGTTGCCGGGCGCCAGGCCGCTGGCGTCCCGGAACGCCGCCTGGTAGCCGCGGGCGCCGAGCGCGGCGATGTCGTCCAGCTGGAACGCGGCGAGCACTGCGCTGGCCAGCACGGCGAGCCCAACCGCACCCACGACGACCGGGTTACGTTCCCGAAACGGCTTCATCGCGCACCTCCGGCGGCGACGAACGCACCTCCGGCGGCGACGAGCGCACCTCCGGCGGCGACGAGCGCACCTCCGGCGACGATGGACAAGAGCTTCATCGCGCACCTCCCGCACACCGCGCCGCCGTCGAGCTGACCGTGGCCGGGTTGAGCGCCTGGTTACCGACCACCACGCGCCCGTCGAAGTCGCAGAGGAAGAAGTTGAACCACGAGCCGGTGGACGCCACCCGGGTCAGTGACTCGTACCGGTCGGGCAGCGTGCCGAGCGTCTCGTCGATGACGGCGGAGTTGCGGTTCAGCGTGCCGGCCAGCGTGTCCAGCGAACGGACGTCGGCGGCGATGGCCGGCCGGGCGTCGTGCAGCAGGTCGGCGGTGGCCCCGGTGAGGCCGGCGAGGCTGTCCAGCGCTTGGCCGATGGCCACCCGGTCGGCCGAGAGCCCGCTGACGAACTGCTGGAGCGACCCGATGGTCTGGTCCAGCTCCTGGTCGCGGGTGGCCAGTGTGGACAGCACCTGGTTGAGGTTCGTGACCACCCGGCCGATCACCGCGTCCCGGTCGGCGAGCGTGTTGGTCAGCGAGGCGGTGTGCCGCAGCAGGCTCGCGACCGTGCCGCCCTCGCCCTGCAGCACCTGGATGATCTCGTACGCGAGCTTGTTCACGTCGTCGGGGGTCAGCGCGGTGAACAGTGGCCGGAACCCGTTGAAGAGCGTGGTGAGGTCGAGCGCCGGCGCGGTCTGGTCGAGCGGGATCAGCCCGTCGGGCCGCAGCGGCCCGCCGTCGCCCGGACCCTCGCTGAGCGCGATGTAGCGCTGACCCACCAGATTCCGGAACCGGATCTTCGCCCGCACGCTACGGGCGAGCGGGATGTCATCCTCCACAGTGAACGCCACCTCGGCCACCGGCGCGTCCGTGCCGGAAGCGCCGGAAGCGCCGGAAGCGCCGGCGGGGGACACGACCCGGATGGACTTCACCGAACCGACCCGGACCCCGGAGATGCGCACGTCATCTCCCTTGAGCAGCCCGGCGACGTCGGTGAACCGGGCCCGGTAGACCGTGCCGCCGAACGAGAACGCGCCCAGCGTGTGCGCCAACATGCCGGTCAACACCAGCGTGACGGCGGCGAAAACGCACAGCTTCACCAGTGATCTCACCGCGCGTTCACCACCGCTCCGCGCAGCAGCGGCCCCCAGAGGAGCACGGCGATGTCGGGCACCTCGACCGGCAGCGTGCCGGTGGCCGCGCCGACGATCGGCTTCAACACGTCCTTCTCCGCGGCGGTCCCGGCCGTACCCATATCCGGACTCTCCGAAGGCGGAGACCCGGCGGCGGGAATGCCGACGGGGAGGGGCAGGACGGGCCGGGAACCTCCGTAGTCGTACCCGTCGTCGATCGGCACCTCTGGCGCCGGCACCGGAGGCGACGGCAGGTCGCGACACTGTGGACCGTCGTCCGCCCCGTACACCGGCTCGTCCCGCCCGGCCTCATACTTGCCACCGTCCTTGGTGATCTCCAGCGTGATGTGGAACCGCCCGTTCTCGAACGTCTCCGCGACCCGCGGCTCGAGCGCGGTCAGCCCGCGGACGAAGCACGGGTACTCCGGCGCGTACGCGGCCAGCAGCTCCAGCACCGGCCGGCTCACGTTGCCCACCCGGATCAGCTGGTCGCCGTGCCGGTCCAGGAACAGCCGGGTCACGTCGGCGGCGCCGGTCGACTGGGCGAGGAAGTTCGCGAGCTGAGTGCGCTGGTCGACCACGGTGGACGCGGTGACCGTCACGTCCCGCAGGATCGACAGCAGATCCGGCAGCGCCCCGTGGTAGGTGTCCACCACCGCCGCGAGCCGCCGCACGTCCTCCGCGATCACCGGCAGCTGCGGGTTCAGCGCCCGCAGGTACCGGTCGAGCAGCTCCAGGTTCTCGCCGAGCCGTTCCCCGCGCCCGGCGAGGGCGGCGGCGAGCGCGCTCAGCGTGGCGGCCAGCCGGTCCGGGCGGATCGACTGCAACAGCGGCAACGCCTCGTCGAGCACCCGCTCCAGCTCGACCCCGTTCCGGGTGCGGTCCTGCGCGATGACGCCGCCATCCCGCAAGGGTGGGCCGCCAGACCCGATGAGCGCGACGTACCGCTCACCGAACAGGGTCTTGGGCAGCAGCCGAGCACTCACGGAGGCCGGCACGTACACCGACGGCGACAGCGCCAACCGCAACACCGCCCCACTGCCGTCGCTCGACACCGACCGCACCTCGCCCACCAGCACCCCGCGCATCTTCACGTCGGCGCCCGGGTTGAGCTGCATGCCGCTGCGGTCGGCCTTCAGCGTCACCCAGGTGACCGGCGTGAACGCCTTGCGGTACTGGAGGACCGACGCGGACAGCGCCGAGCCGAGCAGCAGGACGAAGACGATGCCGAGAGCGCGATACTTCATCGTTACCCCGCGATCCGTACCGTCGTGGTGGCGCCCCAGATGGCCAGGGACAGGAAGAAGTCGACGACGTTCACCGACACGATGGCGAGCCGCACCGCCCGGCCCACCGCCACGCCGACGCCGGCCGGCCCGCCGGAGGCCGTGTACCCGTAGTAGCAGTGCACCAGCACCACGATCACGCTGAACACCAGCACCTTGCCGAACGACCACAGCACGTCCACCGGCGGCAGGAAGAGGTGGAAGTAGTAGTCGTACGTGCCCGCCGACTGTCCGAAGTAGAAGACGGCGATGGCGCGGGTGGCGAGGTAGCTGGACAGCAGGCCGACCACGTAGAGCGGGATCACCGCCACGAACGCGGCGATCATCCGGGTGGTGACCAGGAACGGCAGCGAGGGCACGCCCATCACCTCGAGCGCGTCGACCTCTTCGGCGATGCGCATCGCGCCGAGCTGCGCGGTGAATCCACACCCGACGGTCGCGGAGAGCGCCAGCGCGGCGACCAGCGGGGCGATCTCGCGGGTGTTGAAGTACGCCGACACGAAGCCGGTGAAGGCGCTGCTGCCGATCTGGTTCAACGCCTGGTATCCCTGGAGCCCCACCTCGGTACCCGTGAAGAAGGTGAGGAAGCAGATCACGCCGACCGTGCCACCGGCCACGGCGACGGCGCCCTTACCGAAGCTGATCTCGGCCAGCAGCCGCACGACCTCGCGCCGGTAGCGGCCCATCGCCCGCGGCGCCCACGCGAACGCGCTGAGGTAGAACGCCAACTGCCGGCCGAGAGTATCCATCAAGAACCCTTCTGCGGCACGAGCTGGAAGTACAGCGCGGTGACCACGAAGTTCAGCGCGAACAGCAGCATGAACGTGATGACCACGCTCTGGTTCACCGCCTCCCCGACGCCCTTCGGCCCACCCTTGGCGTTCATGCCCTTGTACGAGGCCACCAGCGCCGCCGTCGCACCGAACAACACCGCCTTCACCTCGCCGGCGATCAGGTCGGGAAGCTGCCCGAGGGCCTGGAAGCTGGCCAGGTACGCGCCCGGCGTGCCGCCCTGCAGCACCACGTTGAACAGGTATCCGCCGGTTACCCCGACGACGCTGACCACGCCGTTGAGCAGCACGGCCACGAGCATGGCGGCGACCACCCGGGGCACCACGAGCCGTTGGATCGGGTCGATGCCGAGCACCTGCATGGCGTCCAGCTCTTCGCGGATCTTCCGGGCGCCGAGGTCGGCGCAGATCGCCGAGCCGCCCGCGCCGGCGATGATGAGCGCGGTCACGATCGGTCCCGCCTCGCGCACCACCGCCAGCACCGAGGCGGCACCGGTGTACGACTGGGCGCCCAACTGCCGTACCAAGGAACCCAGCTGCAGCGCGATCACCGCGCCGAACGGGATGGCGACCAGCGCGGCCGGCAGGATGGAGACCGAGCTGATGAACCACGCCTGCTGGATGAATTCCCGCACCTGGAACGGCCGCCGGAACAGCCCGCGCAACGTGTCCAGGCTGAACGCGAAGAAATGCCCCGACTCCCTCACCACGCGAATCATGCGAACGACCCCGGCGGCGGCACGACGCCGTTCTCGTCGAGCCAGGCGCCCGGCGGGCGCTCCGCGCGGCGCGGCAGGCCGTCGGACGGCTGCAACTGGCGGGGGATGGGCGGCAGCGGCGGAAGCTCCACACCGGACGCGGCCTCGGCTTCGAGTTCGTCGGCGTCCTTCTCCTCGGCCATCCCGATCGGGCCGATCCGCTGCGCGTTGAGGAACTGCCGCACCACCGGCTCGGTGCTCGACAGCAGCATCTCGCGCGGGCCGAACATCGCCAGGTGGCCGTGGTAGATGAGCCCGATGTTGTCCGGCACCGTCCGCGCGGTGTTGATGTCGTGCGTGACGATCAGGAACGTCGCGCCGGTCTGCTGGTTGAGGTCGATGATGAGCTGGTTCAGGTAGGCGGTGCGCACCGGGTCGAGCCCGGAGTCCGGCTCGTCGAAGAGGATGATCTCCGGGTCGAGCACCAGCGCGCGGGCCAGCCCGGCCCGCTTGCGCATGCCGCCGGAGATCTCACTGGGCAGCTTGTGCTCCGCGCCGACCAGCCCGACCATGTCGAGCTTTTCGTAGACCACCTTCTTGATCTCGGATTCGCTCCGGCGGGTGTGTTCGCGCAGCGGGAACGCTACGTTGTCGTAGATGTCCATCGAGCCGAAGAGCGCGCCATCCTGGAAGAGGACGCCGAAGAGCTTGCGCACCTCATACAGCGCACGCTCGGACAATCGGGGCAGGTCGTGGCCGGCGATGAGAATCGCCCCCCGGTCCGGCTTGAGCAAGCCGACCAGCGTCTTCAGGAACACCGACTTCCCGGTGCCGGACGGCCCGAGCAGCACCGAGATCTCGCCCGCGGGCAGGGTCAGGGTCACGTCCGACCAGACCGGCTGGTTGCCGAAGGACTTCGTCAGTCCCTCGACCCGCACCTCGACGCCCATCCGCGGCCTCCCTTCTGGGGGAGACATCGCGGTCGGGGCCTGCGGTGTTACACCCGTGGCGAAATCCGCTGCTCGCCGGTACGGTGCGGAGGTTAACTCGTCAGTAACGAAGGCGTCATGACCGCAGCGATCGAGCCGGAGCTGGTCCGCCGGGCCGCACAACGCGACCCGCGCGCGACCTCTGCCCTGCTCGCACAGCTTCGTCCGGGTTTGGTGCGATACTGCCGGGCGCGGCTCGGGCGGATCGGCGGTGCGTACACCACCGCCGACGACGTCGCGCAGGAGGTCTGCCTGGCGGTGCTGCGCGCGCTGCCCAAATACCGGGACGAGGGCCGGCCATTCGCCGCGTTCGTCTACGCGATCGCCGCGCACAAGGTCGCCGACGCGCAGCGCGCCGCCATCCGCGGCCCCGCCGTCACCCCCACCGACGAGGTATTCGACCGGCCCGACGGCGCACCCGGCCCGGAGCAACAGGCCGTCGCCACCGACCTGGCCCGCCGGCTGTCCGCGCTGCTCAGCCGGCTGCCCGAGGCCCAGCGGGAAATCATCCTGCTGCGCGTGGCGGTCGGGCTCCCCGCCGACGAGGTCGGCGTCGTGATGGGCATGACGGCCGCCGCCGTCCGGGTAGCGCAGTCCCGCGGCCTCGCCCGCCTGCGTACCCTGGCGGGGAGCGATCTGGACGAGGTGAGTGCGGCGTGAACTCGCCTGAAGACCTGCAGGCCATCGCGGCCGACGACGAGCTGCTCGACGCGCTCGGCCGCGGCGAGCCCGCGCCCGCCGACGACCCGCTCGCCGGCGCGCTGGCCGCGTGGCGCGCCGACCTCGACGACGGCGCCGCCGCCGCGGCGCCCGCGTCGACCGCCACCGTGATCGTGCAGCGCCCGCGCCGGCTCGCCCGGCTCGTGAGCAGCATCGCCGCCGGGATCATCCTGCTCAGCGGCCTCGCCCTGGTGACCTACCAGGCCGACCCGAGCAGCCCGCTCTGGCCGGTCACCCGCGTCGTATACCCCCAGCAGGCCGACGTCCGCGCGGCCGAAGACGCGATCGCGCAGGCCCGGACCGAGTTCGCGGCCGGCCGCACGGCGGCGGCCGAGCGGCTGCTCGACCAGGCCGCCGCGCACGTCGCGAACGTCGACGACCCGGCCGTCGCGCGCCGGCTCGCCGCGGAGATCGCCACGTTGCGCAGCCAGCTCGCTGCGGCGCCGGATCCGTCCCGCACCGCGCCGCCGGCCACCTCACCCTCCGTGTCACCGCCACCAGCAGGGGGTACCGTCAGCGAGGCCCCGCCGCGGTCTGGTGAATCGACGCCGGCGCCGGCGTCCCCCTCCCCGTCGCCATCCCGCCCGGGCGGCCTCCTGCCCCCGCTCCCTTCCCTGCTCCCCCTCCCCCCACTGTTCTCCCCCTCCTCATGATCAGGGCGTCCCTGTAGTCGGCTGTGGTGTAGGGGCGGTGGGCGGGGACGACAGGGACGCCTTGATCATGAGGATG
>JBBEWH010000117.1:0-120817 GCA_037414955.1 Actinomycetes bacterium KLBMP 9797 | reverse complement strand
CGCCGATCTTGCCACGCGTGGCCTCGACCAGTTCCTCGACCTTGGGCATGAACTCGTCGATGAGTTGGGCGCGCCGTGCCGGACCGTCGAGCACGGTTCCGGTGCGGCGTAACTGGACGTAGCGACGCACCGTGTGGTGGTCGACCCCGACCAACTCGGCGGCCTTGCGACAGCTGCCGGTCAGGTCGTAGGCGGCCAGGATCTCCATGATCTCCTCGTCGGTCTTCATCGTTGGCAGCGCGCGCCCGCCGTTGACCCGACGGGAAAGCCCCATCGGATCAGCGGCCAGCGTTCACCCGACGCGGACGATGCTCTTGCCGTGGGTCGTCCCGGCGGCCAGGTTCGCGATCGCGGTCTCGACCTCGGGCAGGTCGTACTCGGCGGTGATGTCGATGCGCACCGAGCCGTCGGCGACCAGCGCCATCGCGCGGGTGGCGCTGTCGGCCAACCGCTGGGGCTGGGTGTGACTGGCCAGGTCGCTGTTGTAGGTCATCAGCGACTGGCCCCGCATCAGCAGATCGTTGGTCGACACGGTGACCGGTTCGAAGGTGGCGATGTTGCCGTAGACGACGATCCGGCCGTGCGGGGCCAGCCGTGCCAGACTCGCCAGGCGGGTCTGACCGCCGATCGGATCGAGGATCACGTCGAACGTCTCGTCACCGACAGCGTCCGGGAACTCCTCACGCACCAGCACCTCGTGGTAGCCGAACCGGCGGGCGTAGTCGACCTGGCCGGCGTTGCCGACCACGCCGACGATCCGCCGCGCGCCCGCCGCGGCGGCGAATTGTCCGGCCAGACAACCGACGCCGCCGGCCGCGGCGTGGATCAGCACGGTGTCGCCGGGCCGGACCCGCGCAACGGTGTTGATCAGGTCGTAGGCGGTCGGGGTAACCCACCCGAATCCCGCCGCGGTACGCGGGTCGACCCGCGCCGCGTCGATCGCCAGCATCTGCGGAGCGATCGCGATCTCGCCGAAGCCGCCCCCGCTGATCAGCGCGGTGACGTGCTCGCCGAGGCGGGCCTGGTCCACGCCCTCGCCCGCGGCGACGATCTGGCCCGCGGCCTCGAAGCCCGGCACGAACGGGCGGGGAATCGGGAAGTGTCCCTCGCGGACGAGCACGTCACCGTACTGCACTCCGGCGTAGCCGACCCGGATCGCCACCTCGTGGGGACCGGGCACGGGTTCGGCGACCTCGGCGACGCGGAACTGGTCGTCGGCGTCCAGCACAACAGCCTTCATGACTTTCAACCTTCTGTGGTGACTCAGTATCCTGTTACTCAGGAACCTAAGCAGTATCAGATACCTGAGTCAACTGAGGTGGCTGTGACATGATCGACGTGCCAGTCGAGGAATACCTGTGCACCCGCATCCGCCGCGCCGACCAAGCACTGATGGCCCACCACGAAGCCGTTCTGCGCGGATACGGACTGACCATGACCCAGTACACCGTGTTGCTGGCCCTCTCCCGCGAAGACGGGATGTCCGGCGCCCAACTGGCCCGCGCCTGCGGGGTCACCCAACAGAGCATGGCCAGCGTGCTGACCGGCCTGCAGAACAAAGGACTCATCGACCGGCACCCGTCCCCGGTGCACGCGAAGGTCCTGATCGCCGCCCTCACCGACGCTGGACGCGCCGCGCTCGACCGCGCCTACCAAGAAGTCATCGTGCTCGAACGCGCCCTCACCGACCGATTCACCCCCGACGAGCACAAGCAGTTCTGCGCGCTCCTCGACCGCGCCACCGCCACCCTCATCGAACAGACATCGACCACCCACACCAAACGGTGACCCGCCACACCCTCTGCCCGGCCGCGGCGGAAACTCGCTGACCGCCGCTGTGCTCGATCGCCTGGCCGCCCGTGGCGAGATCTCCCTGGCCACTAACATGTGTCGGCGGACAGTTCAAAATCCACATTGGCGGACAGATAGGCCACGTGCTGGCGGACGGCTTGAGTCCCCGCTCACGGACAGGTGTTCTCCCCACGGTGCTCGGACGGCTTGTGGTCATCGCGGGCCGTCGTGAAGCGCGATGAGGAGATCTTGCTACTGCCCAGAAGTCGTACGTTCTGTCCTCTGTGGATGGTGTGATGGCGTACACGATCTCGGCGTGGAACGCCGCGCTGTCCGGGCCGTCCACCGGTGGGTAGACGCCCTGTGGCGCGATCCGGCTGTGCAGCGGGTACAGGCACGGCGGGTGGTATTCGATGTCCTGCCAGCGCGTGATCCGGGCCTGGATGCCGGTCGACTTGACGTAGAACGGCGGGCAGGCGGCGTCGTCCATGTGCCGTCTGACATAGACCACGCCGTGTTCCTCGTCGACCTCGGTGGTGATCGAGGTGTCAACCACCTCCGGGGTGCCGATGTAGCCGCCGTGCAGATAGGTCTCGTGGGACAGCGCGACCGCCTGCCCGGCCTCTGGCCGGTACGTTTCCGTGGCCGGCTCGCGAGGAGAAGGGCGGGGTTTCACTCAGTGCAAGCAGGAGCACGGCACGTTAGCGGGTGCCTCCAGCCGGCGTAGCTCCGGGTGGATTATTTGACATACGGCGCTGGCTCAGTCGGCCGTCACGTCGAGCGGTGCCGAGCCTCGAGGTACGGCCAGCAGGGCGACCACGGCGACGATCGCCGCCACGATCGCCAGGACGCCGAGCGCGGCCTGGAGGCCGCCGACGGCGGAGCCGGCGCCGACGAGCAGCAGGGGAGAGAAGAACTCACCGACGAAGAGCGACCCGGTCCAGAGTCCAGTACCGCGGCCGCGCTGTTCGAACCGCAACCGGTTGGTGGCCCAGGTGAGCAGCACGGGCAGCAGCAGACCTGTGCCGAGGCCGGTGACCATGGCACCCACGGCGACGAGCGGCACCGACGGCGCGGCGAAGACGATCGCGAGCCCGGCGGCGGAGAGCCCGAACGCCAGCGGCAGAAGAGTCCGGGGCGTGCGGCGGGACAGCCGGGCGAACGACATCGAGCCGACCGCGGTGGCCAGTGACATGAGGGCACTGATGCCGCCGATGGTGGCGGCGGAGGTGACGCCGAAGCCGTCGAGGACGAACGACAGCTGCACGATCAGTGCGTAGAAGACGACGCCGCCGACCAGCGTGACCAGGCACGGGACGAGCAGTTGCCGCCAGGGCGCCGGGACGCGGCCGGTGCTCTCGGCGGGGCGGGGTGGCTGCCAGAGCAGTTTCGCCATGGGGACGGCGAGGAGCGCCGCCCCGGCGTAGAGCCAGAATGGGGTACGCCAGCCCGCGGTGCCGAGCAGTCCGCCGAGCCCGAGGAACACGGTCGCGGACAAGGTGGCGACGAGAACTTGCAGGCCGAGGTACTTGCTGCGGCGGGCACCGGACCAGTAGTCGGCGATGAGCGTGGTGCAGCACGTCATGATGGCGGCTTCGCAGACGCCAACCAGGACGCGGCTCGCGATGATCGCGCCGAGCGAGGACAGGTAGAGCGGTGCGGTACCGGCGACGGCGTAACCCAGCATGGCGATGATGAGCAACCGTTTACGGTCGAGGGCATCGACGACGATCCCGGCGAACGGCGCGGCGATCCCGATCATGAGTGCTGGCACGGTGAGGACGATGGGCACGAGGATGTCGACGCCGGCGACACCGGCGAAGTGGTCGGTCATCTGCGGGAGCACGGGCGCGATGAGCACGGCGCCGAGGACGGACAGGCAACTGCCGGCCAGCAACAGGGCGAGCTGAGCGGGGCCGGCCGGCCGCGACGGCGCCGACGTGAGGGTGGCCGTGCCGCTGGCGGCGTCGCCTGCCGGCGGTGGGGTGACAGTAGGTGAAGACATCGATTGCCTCACAAAGGTCGGGGGAGAGAGAAGGGCCTGGGGCGGCCGCATCGCGGCAGCACGCCGTTGCCGGTGTGTGGCTAACCTGTTGCGCCGGTCACACTGAGTTGGCAGAAACTATCGGCGGCCGCCAGCGAGCAGGGAAGAGGGCATTGCCGATAGCGACTATCAGCGGCGTTGATGGTGGCCGGTCAGGCCGGTGCCTCCTGGGCGAGCACCCGGCCGGCCTCACTCAGCACTCGACGCAGCCAGGCATGCGCCGGGTCATTGCGGAACATGGGGTGCCACCAGAACGCCTCCACCAGCGGAAGCACCTCGAACGGGCACGGCATCACCCGTACGCCGGCCGGTCCGGCCGCGCGGCGGGCGAGGCGCTCCTGGATGAGCGCGACCCGGTTGGTGCCGGCCACCAGGAACGGCATCGGCAGGAACCCGTCGACCACGACCTCGACGCGCGGCTCGACGCCGATCGTGCGGAGCTGTTGAGCCGCCGGTGCGTACGCGGTGGGGAGGTTGTACAGCACCACCCACGGCAGTTCGCCGAGCTGGGGGAGGGTCAGCTGCTCACCGACGGCCGGATTGTCCGCCGACACGATGCAGACCCAGCGATCCTGATACAGGTCGGTGTGCGGAATGTCGATGAGGAAACCGTGCGGGAGGATCATGCCATCCGTGGCGCGCAGCGTTTCGCCCGCGTGGTCGACGGCGCCGGGTGTCGTCTGCTGCAGGCGCAACCGCACGCCGGGTGCCTCCGCCGCGAGCCGCCGAGCGACGATCGGGCCCAACACCGTGGCGGCGTAATCCGAGGTGACCAGGGTGAACTCCCGCTCCGCCCGAGCGGGGTCGAAGTCCGGGGTCGTCTCGAACACCCGGCGCACGCCGACCAGTGCCGGACCCGTCAGCGACAGCAGTTGAGCCGCGAGCGGGGTGAGCTCGTAGCGGTTGCCCACGCGGCTCAGCAACGGATCACCGAAGTGGCGGCGCAGGCGCGCCAACGCGGCGCTAACCGCGGGCTGACTGACCCCGATCTGTCCCGCGGCGCGAGTGAGGTTGCGCTCGCGCAGTAACGCGTCGAGCGTGACAAGCAGGTTGAGGTCGAGGTTCGCCATGAGCCGATCGACCGCCACGCGATAAGTATAAACAGCGTTGATGGAATGCATCAGCAGCCGGCTCTTCCTGATAGCCCTCGGACCTCGGACAGTGGTCGTCACCACATCCGACCGAAACGAAGGGGAAACGGCCGTGCCGGCAGTCCGTAACGTGCTCGTCGTCGGTGGTGGTGCCGCCGGCTCCGCCACCGCCATCCTGCTCGCCGCCGGCGGTGTCTCGGTGGACCTCATCGACATCAAGCCCGACGTCGGAGGCCTCGGCTCCGGCATCACCTTGCAGGGCAACGCGTTGCGGGTGCTGCGCCAGCTCGGCGTCTGGGAGCGGGCACGCCGCCACGGATACGCCTTCGACACCCTGGGTCTGCGCGCTCCCGACCCGGACGGCACGCTGCTCGCCGAGATCAACGACATCCGCAGCGGCGGGCCCGACCTGCCGGCCACCATGGGCATGCACCGGCCGACGCTGGCGCGGATCCTCGTCGACCGGGCCGTCGAGGCGGGCGCGAAGGTCCGCTTCGGCACCACGTACACGGTTCTCGACCAGGACGACATCGGCGTCGACGTCACCTTCGCCGACGGCTCCACCGGCCGGTACGACCTGGTCGTCGGCGCCGATGGCATCCGGTCGTGGACCCGCCGCATGCTCGGGATCCACCTGGAGACCCAGAGCGTCGGGATGGGGATCTGGCGAGCGTTCGTCCCACGGCCGGCCAGCGTGACCCGCACCGACCTGTACTACGGCGGGCCCTGCTACATCGCCGGCTACTGCCCTACCGGACCGGACTCGCTCTACGCGTACCTGGTGGAGGAAGCACAGGATCGCAGCACGCTGGACCCACACGAGGCCCTGGCGACGATGCGCGGACTGGCCGAGACGTACCACGGGCCGTGGGACGAGATCCGCGCCCTGCTGACCGACCCGGCCACCGTCAACTACACCTGGTTCGAAAGCCACGTCCTGGACGCCCCGTGGCACCGGGGACGCGTGGTCCTCATCGGCGACGCCGCGCACACCTGCCCGCCCACCTTGGCGCAGGGCGCGGCCCAGGCGTTCGAGGACGCGGTGGTCCTGGCCGAACTGGTGCTAGCCGCCGACACCCTCGACGACACCCTGTGGCAGGCCTTCGCCGACCGCCGGTACGAGCGGGCCCGCACCGTCGTCGAGGCATCCCTGCAGCTGTCCCGATGGCTGCTCGACCACGAACGCGGCGACGTGCCCGGCCTGATCGCGCGCGTCGCGAATCTCGTAAAGGAACCCGCATGAACCCACCTAGGACCGATCGACTGATCACCCACCTTCGGCACGTGGACCTGGCGGTACCGGACTACGACAAGCAGCTGGAGTTCTACACCGCGACGTGGGGGCTGACGCCCGAGGTCACCGACAGCGGCATCGCGTTCCTCGCCGCCGAGGGCTCGCCGGAGCGGTACTCCGTGCGGTTGCGCCGGGCGAGCGAGAAGCGGCTCGACCTCATCGCGTTCGGCGCCGCCACACCGTCCGATGTGGATACCTTGGCCGCGCGGCTGGGCCGCGACGGTGTGCGCCTGATCAGCGAGCCCGCCGTCCTGGCGACGCCCGGCGGCGGGTACGGCTTCCGGTTCTTCGACAACGACGGCCGTACCGTCGAGGTGTCCTGCGACGTGGCGGTCCGGGTGCACCGCAAGGTCGAAGCGGGCGAATCAGTGCCGGTCAAGCTCTCCCACGTTGTCATCAACTCGCCCAACCCCGAGGCCACGGTCGCGTTCTACCAGCGGCACCTGGGCTTCGCGCTCTCGGACACGCTCACGTCGCCGCATATGGGCGAGGTGATGTGGTTCTTACGGACCAACCGGTACCACCACAGCCTGGCCATCGCCCGCTGCCCGCACGTGTCGCTGCACCACGCGTCGTTCGAGATGCGCGGCATCGACGAGTACATGCGCGGCACCGGCCGGCTGCTGCGCGCCGGCGTGGCGAAGATCTGGGGGCCGGGCCGGCACCTGGCGGGCAACAACACCTTCAGCTACTTCCTCGACCCGCACGGCAACACCGTCGAGTACACCACCGAGCTGGAGGAACTGGACGAGGACACCTGGCACCCACACCTGTACGACTTCTCCAACCCGGAGGTCACCGACCAGTGGGGCACGGCGAACCCGATGAACGAGTTCGTCGCCAAGCAGTCGTTCAACGATCCCGACCGCGGCGTGTTCGTCGCCCCGCCGGTGTGAGCGAGGACGACTGATGCGGATCGCCACCTACCGGTACGCCGGCGCCGAGCACGCCGGAGTGGTCGCCGACGGCCACGTCTTTCCGTTCGGCGACGGCCTCAGTGCGCGGGACGTCGTCGGCCGCGGCCTCGACGCCACGCTCGAACTCGGCGCTCGAACCGTCGCCGCCGGGAACGCCGTGCCCCTCGACCGGGTGCGCCTGCGCGCACCGCTGCGACCGGCCAGCGTCCGCGACTTCGTCGCGTTCGAGGAGCACGTCGAGGGAGTGCGCCGCAGCGTCGACGGGGCCGGCGGAGTCGTCGACGCGTGGTACGACGCACCCACCTTCTACTTCACCAATCCCCACGCGATCCTCGGCCCGGACGACGACGTGCCGTTTCCGGCGTCCTCTGTGGACCGCGACTTCGAGCTGGAGGTCGCGGCGGTCCTCGGCGCCGGCGGCATGATCGTCGGATACACCATCTTCAACGATTGGTCCGCCCGGGATCTCCAACGCCGTGAGATGCGCGTCAACCTGGGGCCGGCCAAGGGCAAGGACTTCGCCAGCACGCTCGGGCCGTGGATCGTCACGGCGGACGAGTTCGAACCGTACCGCGACGCCGACGGATTCCTCGACCTCGAGTGCACCGCGAGCGTCAACGGCGTAGCGGTGGGGCGGGATGTGCTGTCCAACATGGGCTGGACGTTCGAGACGATGGTGGCGTACGCCGCGCGGGACAGCTGCGTCGTCGCCGGCGATGTCCTGGCCTCCGGCACCGTCGGCAACGGCGGCTGCCTCGCCGAACTGTGGGGACGCCGCGGCACGCAGGACCCGCCGCCGCTGCGGCCCGGCGACCTGGTGACGCTGACCGTCCAGGGAATCGGCAGCCTCACCAACCGGGTCACCATCGGTCCGCCCGCCCCGCCGCTGCCGCCCGTACGCCGGCGTGACCCGGCCCAGGCACGGGCGCGGCGGGCCGAGGCCGAGATACCCGTCGACGGAGGCGCCAGCTCGCGGGCCGACGCGAAGATCGTCTCCGACGCGATGCGCGTCTGACAGGAGAAACCAGTGTTCGAGTACTTTCCCGGCAACTACGTCTGGAACCTGGGCGTCGTCGCCACCTTGAACAGCGGCGGGCTCATCGACGAGGTGGACCGCGCCTGCCGGCCGATCCGGGAAGCCGCCGCCCACGGCTCGGACGTCGGCACCCGCGAGTTCATGGCGTCCTGGACGGCGGTCGTCGACGACCTGCAGGCCCAGGCGATCGCAGACGAGCAGGCCGGGCATCGGCGCACCGCCGGGCAGAAGTACGCCCGCGCGACCAACTACCTCGTCCAGGCCGAGCGGATGCAGTCCGCCCACGCCCCCGAACGCCCAGCGGTGTACCAGCGCTGCCTGGACCTGATGGGGAAGACCTTCGACCTCGTCGACCCCGCCACGACCCGCGTCGCCGTCCCGTTCGAGGGCTCGCTGCTGCCGGCGTATCTCACCCGGGCCGCCGGCGACGGCCCGGCGCCGTGCGTCATCATGTGGAACGGCCTGGACTCCACAAAGGAGCACATGTACCTGTCCGGGTTCCCGGCGGAACTCGCGGCCCGCGGCATCTCCACCCTGATGGTCGACTGTCCCGGCAGCGGCGAAGCACTGCGGTTCCTCGGGCTGACCGCGCGCGTCGAGACCGAGGACTGGGCCGCCGCCTGCGTGGACTACCTGATGGCCCGCGACGACGTCGCCCCCGCCCGCATCGGCCTGGTCGGCTGGTCGCTCGGCGGCTACTACGCACCGCGCGCCGCCGCCTTTGAGAAGCGGCTCGCCCTCTGCGTGGCCTGGGGCGCCAACCACGACTGGGGCGCGGTGCAGAAGCGGCGCCTGGAGCGGGAAGGCGAGAACCCGGTGCCGCACTACTGGGACCACGTTCTGTGGGTGTGGGGGGAGTCCGATCTGGACACCTTCATCAAGAAGGCCGCGGCGGTCCACCTCGACGGTGTCGTCGAACAGATCACCGTGCCGTTCCTCATCACCCACGGCGAGAACGACCGGCAGATCCCGCTCGCCTACGCGCACCGCTCCTACGACCAGGCGGTCAACAGCCCCAAGCGGGATCTGCGCGTCTTCGGCGCGCGGGAAGGCGGTGCCGAGCACATCGGACTCGACCACTTCCCGCACGTGATCGGGTACACGGCTGACTGGATCGCCGACACCTTCGCGGAGCTGGCATGAGTCCCTTTCCTCTCGATCGGTTTCCTCTCGATCGGTCCGACCCCGAGGGCGCCATCCGGGAAGCGGCGAAACGCTGCTCCAACTGGGGGCGCTGGGGGGCCGACGACGTGCGCGGCACCATGAACTTCCTGACGGACGCCAAACGGGCCGAGGGCGCCGCACTGGTACGCCGCGGCGTGTCGTTCTCGTTGTCCCAACGCTTCGACATGGACGGTCCGCAAAAGGGATGGCGGCGGCGCACCAACCCCGTGCACACCATGCTCGACACCGGCACTGACGCCGTGGCCGGCATCCAGGGCTTCCCGCACGGCATCGGCGGGGCCGACGACGTCATCAGCATGCCCCTGCAATGCTCCACCCAGTGGGACGGGCTCGGGCACATCTTCGACCACGGTATCGCCTGGAACGGCCGGCCCGCCGGCGAGGTCGTCACCAGCCTCGGCGACGCGATCACCGGCATCGAAACGGTCGCCGACGTCATCGCCGGGCGCGGTGTCCTGCTCGACGTCGGCCGCGCCATCGGCGGCGACGGCGAACTACCCGACGGCTTCGCCATCACCGAGGAGCATCTGCGCGCCACCGTCGCCGGGCAGGGTCCAACCTCGACGGTCGGGCGTGGCGACCTGGTGCTCGTGCGTACCGGACGGCTCAGCAGAGCCCGCCGCGAGGGCTGGGGCGACTACGCGGGTGGGCCGTCACCCGGGCTGTCGTTCACCACCGCCGACTGGCTGCATGGCTCGGAAATCGCCGCGATCGCCACCGACACATGGGGGTTCGAGGTGCGGCCCAACGAGTTCGACGACGCGTTCCAACCACTGCACCAGATCGCGATCCCCCACATCGGACTGTTCCTCGGGGAGATGTGGGACCTCGACGCGCTCGCCGCCGACTGCGCGTCCGACGGAGTCTACGAGTTCTGGCTCACCGCGGCGCCCCTGCCCATCACCGGTGCCGTCGGCTCACCGGTCAACCCCATCGCCGTCAAATGAAGGTGGTACATTCCGCGGCCGCGGCCGTGGCGGACATCGGCGACGGCGCGTCCCTGGCCGTCGGCGGATTCGGGCTCTGCGGCGTGCCGTTCACGCTGATCGACGCCGTGTACGCGCACGGCGCGAGTGGCCTGCACGTGGTGTCGAACAACTGCGGTACCGACGGGCAGGGCCTCGGCCGGCTGCTCGGCGCGGGCCGGATCGCGCGCGTCACCAGCTCCTACATCGGTGAGAACAAGGAGTTCGCGAGGCAGTACCTCGGCGGCGAGCTCGAGGTGGAACTCGCCCCGCAGGGCAGCCTCGCCGAGCGTCTGCGGGCCGGCGGATGCGGCATTCCCGCCTTCTACACCCCCGCCGGGGTCGGCACCATGGTCGCCGACGGCGGCCTGCCATGGCGGTACGCGCCGGACGGCAGCGTGACGGCGGCATCGCCACCCAAGGAGGTGCGGCAGTTCGGCGGACGGGCCTACGTGCTGGAGGAGAGCATCACCACCGACTTCGCGCTCGTCCGGGCGGTCAAGGGTGACTGGCACGGAAACCTGGTCTTCGACAAATCCGCCCGCAACTTCAACCCGCTGTGCGCGATGGCCGCCCGGATCGCGATCGCCGAGGTGGAGGAATTGACCGAACTCGACCCCGACGAGATTCACCTGCCCGGGGTGTTCGTGCGCCGGGTCGTGGTGCTGACACCGCGGCAGGCCGCGGACAAGCCCATCGAGAAGAGGACGGTACGCGGCTGATGGCCTGGGCCAGGAACGAGATCGCCGCGCGGGCGGCCGCTGAACTGCCGGACGGTGCCTACGTGAACCTCGGTATCGGGCTGCCGACGCTGATACCCAACCACGTGCCCGACGGCGTGCGGCTGGTGCTGCACTCCGAGAACGGAGTGCTCGGCGTCGGCCCCTACCCCGAGGAGGACCAGGTCGACCCGGCACTGATCAACGCGGGTAAGGAGACCGTCACCGTGCTGGCCGGCGCAACCTACTTCGACTCGGCGCTGTCCTTCGGGATGATCCGCGGCGGTCACATCGACGTGGCGGTGCTCGGCGCCCTGCAGGTGTCGGCCCGCGGCGACCTGGCGAACTGGTCCGTACCCGGCAAGATGATCAAAGGGATGGGCGGCGCGATGGACCTCGTGCACGGCGCGCGGCGGGTCATCGTGTTGATGGAGCACACCGCCCGCGACGGCACCCCGAAGATCGTCAACGAGTGCTCGCTGCCGCTGACCGGCCAGGGCTGCGTACAGCGGATCATCACCGATCTCGCCGTCATCGACGTCGCCCCCCACGGCCTGGTGCTCGTGGAGACGGCACCCGGCGTCACCCCCGACGAGGTCCGCGCCCACACCGAGCCCGAGTTGCTGGACGGTGCTCGTCGTGGGTAAGGGGATCTGGGGGTCGGGACGGCACCTGGCCGGCAACAACACCTTCAGCTATTTCCTCCACCCGAGACCGTGCTCGCCTACGCAGGTACTCACATGACCACACTCATCGGACGGACCATCGTCGTCACCGGCAGCGCCTCGGGCATTGGCGCCGCGGTCGCCGCGGCGGCCACCACGGCCGGCGCGACGGTGGTCGCGCTGGACCTCGCCAGTGGCTTCGACGTCACCGACGAAACCGCCTGGCACCGCCTCGCGCGCGGGCTGAAGGCACCCGTACACGGGCTGGTCAACTGCGCCGGCATCACCTGCCGGGCCCGGCTCGGCGAGGTGACGACCACCGACTTCATCCGGGTGCAGGCCGTCAACGTGGTCGGGCCGCTGCTCGGCATCCAGGCACTCGCACCACTCATGCCGGCCGGCGGATCCATCGTCAACATCGGCTCGCTCGCCGCCGTGCAGGGCCACTACCCCGTCGCGTACACGGCCAGCAAATGGTCGCTGCGCGGCCTCACCCACGCCGCGTGCCTGGAGCTCGGCCCGCGCGGCATCCGGGTCAACCTCGTCCACCCCGGCTTCGTGCACACCGCCATGACCGCCTCCGCACCGCCGGCCTTTCAGGCCATCTCCGTCGCCAACACGCCACTGGGGCGTCCGGGCACCGCCGCCGAGGTGGCCGCGGTCGCGGTCTTCCTGCTCGGCGCCGCCGCGTCGTACGTCTCCGGCGCGGAGATCGCGGTCGACGGCGGTGCCAGCTCGCACGGCGGCGCGAAGACGGTCTCGGACGCCCTGCGCGGCTGAAGAAAAGGAGAACTCGGTGCCGGGAGGCGTCCGCCACGGAGAGCGGTCCGAACGAGTCGTTCCTCTCCTCGTGGCAGCGGGTCACGGACTCGCCACCCGCACGTCCGTGGCGGTCACGGTGCGTAGCTCGATCACGTCAGGCATTCGGCCGAGTGCGCGCAGCCGCTGTGACTGCGCCTTGCGTACCCCCTCGAAGAGCCTTCGCGCGTCCCGGGCGTTGCCGAAGTTGGGCTCCCGGGATATCCGGCCAAAGTATTCCAGCAGGACGGGGCGCGCCTCGTCGTCCGTGAGGTAGTCACCGTCGGCGAACATCCTGCCGATGATCTGGAGCAGATCCTCGGGGGTGTAGTTCTCGAACTCGACGGTCTTGGAGAACCGCGAGGCCAGTCCAGGGTTGACGGCCAGGAAGTCGGTCATTTCGTCGGTGTACCCGGCGACGATCACCGCCACCTCGTCCCGGTGGTCCTCCATCAGCTTGACCAGGGTGTCGATCGCCTCCTGGCCGAAGTCGCCGCCGGAACCGGCCTGCCTGGACAGGGTGTACGCCTCGTCGATGAAGAGCACGCCCCCCTTGGCCGCCTCGAACACCACCGCGGTCTTCTCCGCGGTGTGTCCGATGTACTGGCCGACCAGATCGCGCCGGGAGACCTCGCGGAACTGGCCTCGGGCCAGCACGCCGAGCGCCTTGAGTAGCTTGCCGTAGGTGCGCGCCACGGTGGTCTTCCCGGTGCCGGGGGCGCCCGCGAAGATCAGGTGATGGCTGACGGTGCCCACCGAAAGCCCGGCCTTGCGGCGCCACTCGTTGACCTGGATCTCGTCCACCAGCGCCCGCACCTCCGCCTTCACCGCCGCTAGGCCGATCATGCCGTCCAACTCGGCGAGGAGGTCGTCGAGCCCGACATCACCCGTGGCGGTGTGCCGCCGCGCGGCTGCCACCACGGTCGGCGTGGCGCCCTCGGCCACCTCGATGCCCGGCTCGGCGGTGTTGTCCACCTGGCACTCCTCGACCGACCCGGCGCAGCCGGGGCCGAACGCGATACCGACGCCCTGCACGTCCCGCACCCGGGTACGGCGCAGCACTGGCCGGCTATGCTGCGCCACCGCGATGCCGGCGCCCGTCGTCCGGGAGATCTCGCAGCTCTCGATGAGTGGCCGGGCGTACTGGTAGACGTACATGCCGCGCTGCCCGCAGCCGGAGATGGTGCAGTTGCGGATCTCCGGGTCGGCGCCGAGCCCCACCACCACGCCGTCGCTCGCCACCTCGCTGATCGAGGTATCGTCGATGCGGCCGGACGAACTCTCCACGACGATGCCCTGCGTCGAGCCGGAGATCGCGCACCGGCGCACCGCGAACCGGGGGCATCCGCGCACGCTGATCGCCGTACCCACCCGGGCGCTGATCGTGCACCGCTCGACCGTCAGGTTCGCGTTCTCGGCCCGCAGGGCGGCGACGTGCGCGCGCAGTTCGATACCTTCCAGGACCAGCGACCCACCCTGCACGGTCAGCACCGGCCAGTCGCCACCGGAGCCGTCCAGGACGACCGTCGCGCCGTCGAGCGCACGTACCGTCAGCGAGCGGTCGACCAGCTCGAACGTCTCCAGGTAGCTGCCGTCCGCGACCGAGATGACGGCGCCGTCCGGCGCGTCGCGCAGTGCACCGCCGATCGTCGGGTAGGCGCCATGCTGGCCCGGCGCGACCAACAGCGTGCGGGGCGCCCCGCCGGTCACTCGCGAAGCCGATGGGTTCATGTCAGAAAGACTCCGATCGGAAGCGACGCGGCCACGCCACGGGAATGCGCGCCGTTGAGCCGGAGGAGAGCGATCCCGCAGGGCGCGGCCCGGACCGTCATCTCGGCGTGTGCCGCCTCAACGGCGGCCTCGGTGGTCCCGGCGAGCCGCAGCACGCCGTCGCCCCGGGGCCCGTTGGGACCGAGACGAGCCGTGACCGTCACCGTGACGGCGACGCCGGAGACCGCGAACAGGTCGCTGATCAGCCGCCTGGCCTGCGAATCGGTGAGCCGGTGCCACCCGTGCAGGTGGAAGGTGGCCTGGCAGACGGCCCCGGTGCGCCAGAATCGCCAGTGCTCGCGTACCTCGTTGCGGCCGCCGGTGACATGGGCCAACCCGGCGATCACCGCCAACGCGGCCTCCTCGGTCAGCGGCTCGGTCGGTACGCCCGCGCGACCCAGCGGGCGTCGCATCCGACGCATGGCGTTGCGCAGGACCAGCGTCAGCTCGTCGTCGCCCGGCACGTCGACAGCGCGGACGGCGTGGACGGCAAGCCACACCTTCGCCGGGCCGTCGCGTCGGACTCCGGCGTGGTACGTCGTCTGTACGCCCAACGCATGCTGCTGCCCCTCGATGAGCGACAGCAACGCCGCGGGCGTGGGCAACCGGTCGACCAGGTCGGTGCCGCCGTCGGGTGCTCGTAGCACCGCGGTCAGGCCGCCACGGTGGCTGGTCGTCATGGCCACCCCGTGGCCGGTTTCAATGGCCCGCACCGTGCAGCCCGGGATCAGCAGGTCCAGCAGCGCCGGCGCCTTGCCGGCGTCGCCCGGCAGGTCTCGGCGTCGGCGACGGGACAGGTAGTCGACGGCCACCACACCGTGCTGGTAGAGCCAGCGACCATCGATCCGTACCGTGGTCAGCGCGACCAGTACCACCGCGCCGACCGACACGCACACCAACACCGGCACCGACTGCCGGATGGTCAGCACCACCGCCACCACGGCGACCTGCCAGCAGACGACCTGGATCAGGGCGAGGCGCGCCAGGAACTCCTTGACGCGGCTGCCGCGTGTGACGATGCGCGGCGGCGGCACGGCGGCGGGCACCGGATGGTTCGGGGGGCGCACCACTGGCGTTGTCCGGGGCGGGGCCATGGGCCGGGTGCGCGGGGCCGCCGGAGTAGCCCGGGCACTCGCCTGCCGGGCGGCCGCGACGGTGAGCCGCGCGGTGGCGGGGGCGACCCGTACCGGGGCGGCGGGCACGGTCTGGCGATCAGCCTGCGCCTTGGCCGTCCGGTCCCCGGTGGCGACGCCAGGCTCGGTCGCCGCGGGGCCGGAGGCATGATCAGCGGCGTCCATGGCCGACCTCCCAGCTTGTCTGTCGCGGCCAGACGGCGCGTTCGCGCCGCCGGGGCACAGGATCGGACAGCGCACATGAGGACTTGATGACACGGCGGCGCACCGTGCGAGTGCCGGTGAACGCTGGCCCCGCGTCTGGGGCGGGCGCCGTTGCGACCCGTACGGTCGCATGGTTACGTGGTTCGCGCGGGAACGAGGGGATTCGTGGTGGAGACGGACGACCGGGTCCAGGCGTGTCACTGGATGCTGCTGCGCCTTGCCGGCTGGGTGTCTGATGGCCTCCTGACCCAGGCCCGGCAGTGGTTGGCGCAGGGGCGGCTGACCGACGTCGCCTTGTCGGTCGCGCACGCGGTGGGCGCGGCACGCGTCGAGATGAACGAGACGGACCTCGCCTTGTTGATCGAGCTGCACAGCCCGGAGGACCAGACGCTGGCCCGCCTCTCCTCGGTGGTGACCACCGACCCGGAGCCCCTCCCGGTCTTCGGCTTCGCCCCCGCCCCGCCAGCGCCCTCGGCGGTGGCCGAGCCCGTGGCCGAGGCGGTGGCGGAGGCGATGGCGACCGCGGCCGCCGGTGAGCCGGGACTGCGCGGGGTGTGGCGGTCCTGGCGGTTTCCCGCTGACGGTGCGCCGTGGCCGCCGCCGCGCCAGGTCTTCGTGGTCGAGACCGACGAAGGCACCGACCTGGTGGCGGTGACCGGCCGCCTGCAGGCCGCGCTCGCCGCCGCAGGCGAGGTCGATCCGCAGGTGGAGACCTATCCGACCCAGGCCATCCCGCCCGGCTACCAGCAGTTGGCCCGCAGCGGCGGCAGCCTGCTGTGTGCCCGCACGCCGGACCCGGGGGTCCGCATCGCCGCCGTCTTCGACGGGGTCGACGCGCAGGCCGGCCCTCGGCTGAACCCCGACCATCCGACCATCGACGACGATGAGCGGGATCTGCTGCTGGCCTACCTGGGCAACGGGGAACTGCTGCTGGAGACCACGTCCGGCATGGCGGACGTCCGCGACCCCGACGCCGGCGCGGTGGTGCCGATCAACTTCCGCACCGACGGCTACTGGATCTGGAACGACGCCACGACCTACTACCTGTACCGGTACTCGCTCGCGCCGGAACCCGATCTCCTGCGGCACATCCGCGCCCGCCAGTACGTGTTCGAGGAGGTCGACGGCGCGGCGATGCACCGGGCGCTGGCCGCGCTCGAAGCACCCGTGGATGAGGAGCCGGTGTGGGTGCTGGGCCAGTGACGGCCGGCCCAGGAGTTGACGACCCCTACGGGTGCTCCCGCCCGCGCAGGATCGCGCCGATGTCCGTGGATGCCGGCGCCGCGAACAGCATCCGGTAGTGGTCCAGCCATTCGCGTTGCTGGAAGGCGTCGACGCCCGGTCCGGTGGCGCGGGGCAGCCGTGGCGCGTGGGCGAACTGGGCGGCCCGCTCGGCCGGGTGGGTGGGCAGGTCGTGGCCGGCCCGCAGCAGCACCCAGGCGGCGACGGCACCGGCGGTCCGGGAGCTGCCGTCCGCCCACAGATGGTCGGTCAGATCCATCCGGTAGTGGACCCAGGCGGCCGTCTCCACCGCGTCCGCGCCGGACCGCTCCAGGCGGGCGAAGAACTCGTCGTAGAACTGGTCGGCGGCCGGTGGCAGGTCCGCCGCAGCGGTGTAAACGCCGTGCTTCGCGGAGTCGTACTCGCGGTAGAGCAGGCCGTCCCGGATGATCCCGGCGTTCACCCGTGCCGCCACGCCCTCGACGAACGCGCGCAGCTCCGGCGGGGAGGCGAGCCGGATGTGCCGGTTCTCGTACAGCCAGTCGAGCGTTTCGCGGTAGTTCGTGACCCCGAGCCGCGCCGCCCGGTCACCGGTGATGCCCGGCACCAACTGCGCGGCCTTCTCCACCGCCGACGAGATGTCGAGCTCACCCCGCTCAGCCGTACGGCTGGTCCGGTAAAGATTTCGCATCGCCTTGTTGACGAACTCCGCACGCGTCAGCGGCGTCGACAGCGGCATGATCGGGTCCGGCGTCTGGTAGAGCTCCGCCGGCCGGCGCGCCTGGGGGTTCAGTTCGGCCTGGCGGGCGAACTCCGCGTACCGCGACGGATCGGTGATCCGCAGATCGGCACCGGGCTCCCGCACCGCGATCCGCGCCGCCGGCAGGGTGCTCCCGTCGAACAACACCGCCCGGTCGACCAGGTCGGCGTAGGCCGGGAAGCCGCGGCTGAAACCCACGGCCGCCCGCAGCTGCGTGCCGATCGGCACGTACCGGCCGGTCGACTCGGCACGGGCCAGGTTGCGGTGGACGGCCAGTTCGGCATCGGCGAAGACCCCGTAGAGGCGGACCTCGTACCCGTGCTCCTTGGCCGTCCGGATCAGTCCAACCGCCTTGCCCGGGTCGCCGAACGTGGCCAGGTGGACCATGGGCAGCCCGCGTGCCAGCGCCGCCGAGCGGAGCTCCTTGGCCAGCGCGCTGCTCTCCTCGTGCACCACCGCGGCGGCCCGGCTGTCGCCGGCTGCCACCAGCCGACGGTACTCGGGAAGCTGGGTCTTGAACCGATCCGAGTCAATGTGGACGGCCCCGGCCACCGGTATCTCGCCGCGCGTCCGCAGATGCTCCAGCAGTGACTCCTTGCCGCTACCGCCGCCGCCGACGACGAGGTGCAGCACCGGTGGGCCGCTGTCGGGCGCCCGCGCGCCGTCGAGCGCACCGGCCAACAGTCGCGCGCGCAGCTCCCGCCGGCGCGGCGTGTCGATGGTGTGCGTCGGCGTCAGCAACTCGTGACCGGACGGCAGCGGCGTAGGCAACCGCGAGTCGCCCCAGCCGGTGGCGCCGGGCGCCCCGGCCAGGTCCCACGCCTGAAGGGTGAGCCGACCGTCGGTGTCGTGCATGTACCTCAGCGCCGGCCCGGTGGCGTCGCCGGCCCGGTCGACCCGGCGGAACCTTACGGCCGGGTGCCCCCGCACGGGCAGCAGCGGGCGTAGTTGTCCCGAGTCGTCCACGCCGACCGCGGCGATCACCGCCCCGGTGGCGCGGCTCCACCACACCGGGACGGGGGCGGCGTAGACCGGCACCAGCCGGGCCTGGCGGTACTCGGTCGCGAACGAGGTGGCCCCGCCCGTCATCGCTTCGCAGACCAGCAGCACGTCGCCCTGCGACAGGGGCAGGCCCCGGCTGTTGACCTCGGCGGCGAGCAGCGCCCCGTCGACCCAGCCGCCGTCCACGAAGGCCTTGCCGCCGCTGCCGTGGGACAACACGCCGACGTGACCGGCGGGTACCTTCAGCCTCGCCACGCTGAGCCGCAGGCTTGGGTCGGCCGCCTGCGCAGGCGAACGTACCCAGACGACCGTTGCCCCCGTATGGGTGGTCAGCGCCTCCACGTAGCCCGCCAGCTGGGCCGCGTCCCAGGTCGGCGCACCCGGGCCGGGTGGCTGTTGGGTCCAGGCCGACGGCGGTGCGACGTTTCCCGGCACAGCGCGGTTGAGCGGGGCCCAGCGGTACCCGCCGGCCGGCGGGAACGTACCGGGGCGCAGCGCGATCGGCTCGCGGCGGTAGTGCTGCTCACGCCTGAGCGCCCGGGTGAGGTCAGGGCCGAGTTGCCGGGCGGTGGTCGCCCCGTCGGCGGCGTCGTACACGGTCCACCGGCCGAACCGGATCGAGTGGAGGACCGGAGCACCGGCGGCGTCCACCTGGACGCGCCCGGCGACCACCTGCCCGGCCCGGTCGTGGGACAGGTCGTCCGGCGCGATGGGGGTCTGCACCGCGTCGTCGGCGGTGGCGACCACCCGGATCGGGCGGCCGATGCGGTCGGACAGTTCCTGGGCGAGCCGCTCCGCGAAGGAACGGCCATCGGCGGACGGTGTCGGGTCGCCGGCCCCGCCGGCCACCAGGGCCACGACGGCGCCCTTCGAGCTCCGGGCCGCGTTCCAGACCTTGGTGAACTCGGGCAGCTCAAGCAGTTTCTGGGCGAACTTGCCCGGACCGAGCCGGCGGCCTCCGACGACCATCCCATCGGCTGCGGCGTCGTAGGTGGCGGCCACCGTGAAGGTGTTCAGCATGCGCGGCAGCGAGTTGGCACCGTGGTAGCCGTCCACAGCGGCCGGTCCCGCGGGAAAATATCGACCACCGGTGGCCACCCGCTCTGACGCGGGCTGGTCGACGGTCGAGACCAGCGGGATGCTGTCGAGCACGGACCGGCCAGGGCTCGCCTCGAGCTGGTCCGACAGCCCCATCGCCGCCTCTGGATGGATCAGCATCGTCGCGGCCTGGTCGGCACGGAAGGTCAGCGTGACGGGGTGCACGTCGACGGGGCCGGTGCGCGCGTCATATACCCGCCCCGCTTCGAGAGTCACCTCGATGGCCAGGCCGGCGGTCACTTCCAGGAACGGGCCGAAGCGTTCGAGAAAGTCACCGTCGCTCCGCTTGGTCCCGGCCCTCGCGCTGTGGCGCTCCGCCGGGCCGTACGATGCCCCGACACCCGCCAACGCCGACCACTCTTGCCCGTCCGCTGGTCCGGCGGGTGGGGAGCCCGAGGGTGCTGGGCTCGGGGGAGGCGGGGTGGGGCCGGTGGTTCCGCTCGGTCCGGCCGGGAGGCGCGCGGCATGCGAAGTCGTGCGCTCGGCGCTGCGGACGGTCGATGTCTCATCGGGGTGGTGGGTTTCCAGCACGACCCGTGCCGTGATCCACTGCTGCGGGGCCGGGTCGATGAACGCCACCCGGATTCCTATGCTGCCGGCGAAGGTGACCACCTGGCCGGGCCAGCCGGGGCGCTCGGACCTGACCGGTTTGCGGTACCCTTCCCTGCTCACCGCTGCGGCGAGGTTCCGGCTCAGGGTGGCATCGGCCAGCGCCACGCGCAGGGCGTCGAAGGGCAGCCCACCCGGCGCGAACAACCTTCGCAGAGCCTGCACGGCGGGCCGACTCAGCGTCGGGTCGTGGCCGGACAGCGCCCGCGCCACCGCGTCGAACATCGCTCGGGCGGCCCCGGGCGCGATCGCCGGGACGATCACCCGGTGGTGGATGATGTCGGACGTGGACACCGTGAAGCGCGCCGGATTGTCCCGCTGTCCCGGATCCGATCTACCGCCCAGCAGGCTCGGCTCGGCAGCCAGGACGTGCTCGATCATCCGTACCGTGCGCGTGCGGCCAGCGCGCGCGGGGTCGTCCGGCCGGGACCAACCCGGTGGGATCAACTCGATGGTGATTTCCACCGGGCCCTGGTAGCGGTACGCGTCGCCGCGGACGTTCACCCCCTCGAAGCGGGTCGTGGCGCGCACCGACCCTTCTCCGTCGGTCTGGGTGATCTCATGGTGGCTGGTGCCGCCGGGCCTGGCCTCCGACCCGAGTGCGTCCGGGAGCACCGGGCCCTGTTGGGCCAGGTTGTCCGGCGGATGGCCTTGCCAGTACTCGATACCGGAGCCATGGCCCGCGGCGCCCAGTCGCTCGTCGCGGGTGCCCTCATTGACGGTGCCAGTGTTCCGGCGCCCGACCGTCGCCCCCTTGACGGTGCCCAGGTATTCGTAGGGACCCAACCGGTGGGCCCGCAGCAGGAGGTGCCCCTGATACTTGCCGGCGTGGCCTGGACTTGTGGGGATCACCAGGCCAGGGCCGAGCATGACGTTCAGGTTGTTCTGCAGCGAGCCCTGGGCCAGCAACGTGCGCACCTGTTGTGGCAGCCCGGTCCGGGTGGCCTCCCGGTATATCTGGCTCCTGCCGGGCACCTGCGTCCACTCGCGGGCCAGCACCCCCGGCGCCACCGCCATCAGCAGGTCCAGCGCCACCCGCTGCGCCGGATTGAGCCCGTCGGTGTGCTCGGCGCCCCGCCCCCATTCCACGCGTACGGTCTCCGCCAGCGCCGGGATGTCATCCGCGGGAAGCTCGCTGGGGATCCGGTCCGGGCGGTCGGACGGTGGGGGCGGGTCCGGGCGCAGGAAGGTGAGGCCGTCGTGCACCCGCAGAAAGCGCTCGTGCAGCTGCGGCTTCCGGCTGCCGGTCCGGACCGTCTCCACCGTGATCTGGTAGAGCAGGTCGGCCCGGTACAGGGTGTGGGTCTGCGCTTCGTAGAGTAGCTGGGCTCCCCTGGTCACCTGCTCACGATCCAACGCGGTCTGCTGGTGCCCGCGTTCGCTGGTGCCCGTGCGCCCGGGAAGCGCGAGCGTGTCTTCACCGCCGTTCGACGACCACTGGCTCCACGGCACGGTGACCACCTTCGTCGATGATTGCTTGGTCGCACCCCACCCCTCGGACCCGTGCGTGACCTCATGGCGCCGGTAGTGCGAGACGTCGACCTGACCACCGTCCGTTGTCAGGCCGCGCACGGTGGGCCAGATCGACACCCGCGTATGGCTGTGCCGTGCGGCTACCTCGAAGGTCATCGCGCCGTTCGGATCCCGCATCAGGTGCGCCATCTGCTGGCTGCTGGTGGCCCTGTCGCGCGCGATGATCTCGGCTTGGCTGGGGGAGACCCCGGCAGCGTGGAGCAGTTTCGCGAGGATCCGTTCCAGCTCCGCCCCGCCGTGTATGTCGACCAGCCGGTCGGTGCTGCTGATCGGCTCGATCTCCGCCAGATCCGCCATCGCGACGCCTATGGGGCCCAGCTCCTCGGTCCTGCCCAGCCGGTCGATGGCCGCCGGATCGTGCGCCTGGGTGGCTGCCAGGCTCTGCGGCACGACCACCCGCATCAGGCCGCCCGCCACGCGCTCGCGCGCCACCGTGGTGACCTCGCGCCCCGGTGGGCGGCCGTGTTGGGAGTGCCTCCGCAACTGATCGCCGCGACTGATGTTGCTCAAGCGGGGTATGAACGTGATCCGCAGGTCGATCACGTAGTCGACGTTCCAGTCGAACGTGACCGCCTTCCCCTCGTACGTCTCACCACGGGCGAGTTGGTCAACCTGTGACACCGCCGCGCCGCTGGTGCCCTCCCGCCCCGGGCCGGATTCACCGGACAGTCCGAGGGCGCCACCGGCCACATGGGGGACGCCGATTGAGAAGCCGAGGCCGCGCCACGACTCGCTGGCGTTCGTCTGGGTATGGGTCACCTCGGTGTACGACAGCGGGACCACCTGGATGGATACCTCGTCCAGTTCGCCCACCCGCAGCGGACCCCCGCGCACCGGCAGCACCCGGATTTCGGCGACCTGCTCACCACCGTCGACCTCGTGCCGCAGCGTGTGGCGTAGCCCGCCGCGGAAGCGTTCGTCCGTGCCCGGCTGGTCCGCCGTCGGGTCCGCGTTGGGGTCGGGGCGGAACAGCTCCGCGTGGTTGACCTGCATGCTCTCGCCCGAGAAGATCGCGGTGAGCTCGCGGCGGATCTGAGACACCACGCGGGTGTCGGCGTACGCGTGCGGCTCAGACCGCTCGCTGAGCTCTATCAGCCCGGTGACGATCCGGTTGACGATGAGATCGGCGCCGGCGAGCCGGTCCAGCGCGCCGACGCCGACGCCCCGCCCGGCGGCGAGCGCCAAGGGCGGGTGATAGGTGGTTGTCGGCGGAGTGCCGTCGTGGTCGGGCACCTCGGTCACCGGAAGCTCGCCGGCGAGGTGCCGCATCGACGCCTCGAAGCGCGCCGCTTCGCGGGCCGGTACCAGCACGATCAGCGCGCCGTCGACGGTGGCGTCAGCCAGCCCGTCGAGGTTCGTGAACGGCTTCGCACTCAGCTTGGCGCCGATCCGGTAGACGGCGGCGTCTCCGGTCTGCGACACCGTCCGCCACTCACCGCCACCGACGGTCGTGGTGATGTCGCCCGCCCACTTGCGGCCGCGCCTCAGCTGGCCGCCCGCCTGCGCCACGGACGGCCCGACGCTCCCCCGCGGGTTCACCGAGTACCCGCCACCGGTGCCCCGTCCCGCTCCGGTCTGCTGGCTCAGGCGGCTCTCGTTCCTGAACCGCATACCCGGCCGAGTCCCCACCCGCTGGAGCGACGCCACGTCGGCCCGGATCTGCCAGGCGATCCAGCGCGTTCCGGGCAGTTCGAGATCCGGCGTGAGCACACCACTGCCGAGAAAGTCGTTGAACCGCGGGAACACGGCCGCTTCGGTGAGCCACTCGTGGACGCGTTGCGTCACCTCCTCCGACGCGTCCGGGACCTGTGCCACCATCGCCTCCGCGAGCTTGGCCAGCCCTCCGATCGACTCCGGCGCGAGAAGCACCTTCGCCACCGCGAGTCGGCGGGCCTGAAGCTCGTCGAGTTCCGTGGCCGCGGGGAGCACGATCAGATCACCGGTCCGCTCGGCGGGGACATCGCTGGGTCGGGTGAACTCGTTAGGAAACGACACGATCACGCTCGGATCGACCGGACGCCTCCCTTCCAATACCGGCCCCGCCTCCGTCGCTGCCTTGATCGATACGTGCCACTTCGCGTCGGTGAACTCGAAGAACCCCCGCCCGCCAGCGTTCTTGACCCGCCGCGTCCCACTTGTCACCACGACGGACCGGTGAATGCCGGAGGTGAACCTGTACGCCCGGATGTTTCCCGCCACCCGGGCGATACCGGGAAAGGACACCGCCACTGGCAGCGATCCCCCCCAGGTGTTCTCGATTACGTTGGCGTCCGCCTTCGAGGTTTCGTGGTGGGGCACTGGTGCGCCCTGCGCGACTCCCTGCCCGGCACCCGGTTGCTGCCCGGGCACCACTCCTGGGCTGAGCCGCGCCTGGGCGTCCAACCAGGCCAGCATCTCGGCGGGGTGGCGCCAGGTCAATTGGCCCACTTCGATATCGAGGCGCACGTTCACGTCGTATCCGGCCACGAACACCCGCAGCCCGCGGGTGCTCAGCAACACCCGACCGAAGTCGCGGTGTCCCAACTCCTCGAACCGTCTCCCGACCACGGCACGGAGTTCGGCGTCGAACCCATCCTGCTCGGCCTCGCTCAACGGACCCCGGCCCGGCAGTCCCGCCGGGCGCCCCCGGACCACCGCCTCGGCGAGCGCCGCGGGGTTCCCGTCCGCCACGAGGACCTGACCGATCCCCTCGACCTGACCGAACTCGCCCCATCCGTCCACTCCGGTGAAGCCCACCGGAGGTTCGTGGTGGGTCGCGTCGTAAGCGGCCTGCCACCGAGCCATGTCCTCTTGGGACAGCCGCTTGGCAGCGTCCGGATCACCGGTGAACCCGGAGGGCAGCAAACCCAGGTGGTCAAGCAGCGCGACCGTCAGTTCCTGCCGGGCGTGCGGCGCCAGTCGCAGCGGTACGACTCCACCCACCGGCGGTGCGGCGGGCTCCAGCGGTAAGCCGGCCCCGTCATGGTGCTGCCGGACGAAGGCGTAGACGGCGGCGACCCGGGCCGGATCCCCCACCGCCGCCTCCTGCTCCTCGGCAAGGAAGCTCGCCGTGAATTCGAGGAGCGCGGCATCGACGTTACCCCGCGGGAGCGGGGGTTCGCGCAATGCCGCCGCCAGTCGCATCCATTCCTCGTCACCGGTGTGGCGCCGGTGCGGCGGCGCCAGGCTGTCCGGTGACACGCCGAGCGCGCCCAGCAGGCCTGCCAACGCCCTCAGCCAGTCGTTCCCCGCCCGCGACACCTCCTCCGGCGGCGGGCCGTGTGGTGGCAGCGGGGAACCCAGTCGTTCCCACTGGTCCAGGTGCTGCGCCGGCGTGTCCACGTCGTACTCCGGCCCGGCCGGCTCGGTGGCCGCCGTGGCGGCGAGCACCCGCTCGAACCCGCTGGGTTGGCGCGGGCCCGCGTGCGGCCGCGGCACCACCCTGCCGTCGGTCAGTACCACCGCCGGCGCGCCGAGCAGTGCTCCGGTCCAGCGGTTGAGCCATACCGGTCCGCGGTAAGCCAGCACCGGGCCATCGGTCGCCCGCTGTAACGCCGGAGCGAAGGAGGACGGGTCCGCGGTCAGCGACTCGCAGATCGCGAGCAGAAACCCCCGGTTCACCGGGACACCCAATGTGGACAGTGCGGCCACCAGGTGCCGTGGTTCCACCAATCCGCCATCGACGACAACTTGTCCACGCTGGCCGTGGCCGACGATGACCACCTCACCGTGGGGCGCGCGGGTCTTGCGTACGGCGTCCAACCGGCCCTGGTCGGGCGGGCTGTCCCGCGGGTGCAGGAGCACCGTCCAGCCGGAATCCGCGTTCCGCACCACGGTCAGCCTGGAGGCGAGCTGCGATGCCGGCCAGGCGGCGGTCGGCGCGGGTGCGGCCGGCGGGTCCGCCGGGGTCGGCTGCTGGGCCACCCTCCTATGGGGACGCGCGTTCGGCGCGGTGCCGTCCGGCTCCGGCCCTGGGTTCAGGGCATCGAGGATCCCGCCGGGTCGGGAACCGGCCGGGCCGGGCGCGGGTGCGGGTGCACCGGAGAGCCGGGTGTGCGTGGGCGCAGCCCGAGGTGCCGGTTGATCCATGGGAGCCACGCGGGTGGCGGCTGCCGGCGCCGCCGCCGCGAGTGCTCCGGTGGCTACCGGACCGGACGGAACGGCATCCAGATTGGACGCTGGCCGGTCGGGTTCGGCGGCGACCTCGGCACCCTCAACCTCGGCCGATTCATGAGGCTGGGCCGCCGGTGCGTCGTTGGACGGTTCGCCAGCCTCGGCGGCGTCATCGGCCGGGTCGCCGGTCTTCTTGGCCGCTTCGCTGTCGGCGGTGGCATCGAGCTCCCGCCGGGCTGGGCCGATCGACGCGTGGCCCGGGAGCATGCCGCCGACCACACCACCGACCACACCACCCACCGGCTGGCCGCTCGACCCGTTCGGTGCCGCCTCCGGCGCGGCCTCGGCCTGGTGGGCAGGCGTCGTGGTCTCCGCACCACCCGCGTTCGACACGTATGCCGAGTCGCTTGCCGAGTCGCTGGAGACATCGGGCGACGTCCCGCGAATCTCGCTGGGACTTGTGGTCTCCGGGGCGTGGGCATCCTGACCCGGTGGCGAGCCTGGAGTTTGCTCAGTAGCCCCGGGAGCTTGGTCAGCTATCCCGGGCGGTTGGTCGGTCGAAGCCTCCGTGTGCTGGTACGGATTCTCCTGCGGCTGTTGCGTCTGCTGCTGCGTCGCCGCTCCGGAACTCGGTCGGCCCGTCGGGTCAGCTCCGGTGGCAGATCCGTCGCCGAGCCCGGTGATCGGTGCGTTCGATCCGGCGGCAGCGCTCGATGCGGTGTCGCCGTTGCCGATCAATGGCGGTCTCGAGACCGGAGCGGTCGAGTCGGTTGCCGTCGCGGCGCTCGTCGTACTGGACTCGCCGGCCTCACCAGTCGGTGCCGGCGGGCTCGCGACGTCAGGTCCGGCAGCGGTCGGTGGAGCTACCGGGGACGCCGCCGACCCGTTGTTCGGAGGGTCGGGATTGGATGGAGGATTCTGGCTGGCGGTGCCGGACGAGGTGTCGGCGGCTGTCGAGGACTGCGAATCGCCCGCCGGCGGAGGGTTGAACGGTGTGGCCAGTTTCTCCCCGAGCCGGATACCGGCGTCGATCGTTGGCGGCGCGGTGCCGCCGACGAGTCCGGCCTGAACCACGTTCTCGGGTCGATAGGCCTGCTCCCAGGTCTCGCGCTCGGCCAGCTTGTCCCAATTGTTGTTGACGACCGCGTCACCGATCAGGCTGGACGTCGGTGACGTGATCGCATTCGAAGCCGCGCCGGTGACCACCTTTCCGGCGTGCTCACCCAGCGGCCGTGCCAACGGCCTGAGCGCGGCGTTCGCCGGGGTGCCCAGGAAGCTTCCGGCGACCCCACTCCAGAAGGCAACCGCCGAGGCGTTCGCGTGGTAACCACCCTTCTCGATGGCGGCCGTGTTGATCTCTTGCATCCCCTCGGCCAACGCATCGAGGCCCTGTACCTTCGCGGCGTTGAGAAACGTCGGGAACGGCCGTATCGCCCCCGCCTGCACACCAGAGAACCTCATGGCGTTGCCGTAGAACCTCATCAGCTGCGACGCCAGATTCAACACCCTGCCGATAATGAACACGCCCTGCGTGGCCGCCGCCGCTGGATTCAGCAGCGCCAGGCCAGCGAACACGATGCCCTGATGGATGAGCTCGGACCGCAGCGAGTTCTTGTACTCGCGGATCCTGGTGGCGTACTGCGTGGCGAGGTCGCCGACCTGGCGCTTCTGCGCGGCCAGTTCACGAAATGCCGACGCCTGCCGGCCCAGGTGGTTGCCGTACAGCACGCCCCTGGTGTCCCGCCAGGCCGAGCCCACCGTGCCGACCTGGCTGTTGATCACTGAGATCTGCTGCTCGTCCAACGCCGCGGCGTCGTACCAGCGCTGCGCGAGGTCGTCGACTCTATCCTCAAGATCAGGTTGGTCCGGGAACCCCGGCCACGCCCACGACGCGATCCACAGGACGATGCGGGTGAGCTCATTGTCCGGCGGCTGGATGGCCACGGTCAGGCCCCAGAGCCAACGCCTGCCGACGGCCCGGACGGCGCACCCACGGTCCGGTTGACCTGATCCTCGGTTGCCTCGAGCTCGTCCACCGCGGCATTTCCGGCGTCAGCAGAGCTTTGCAATCCCGCCCCCGCGTCGTACTGCGCCTTGACCAGCTGCTCCGCGACCGGGTTGTACTGGTCACGAAACTCCGCGCTGAGCGTGTCGCCAAACACCGGGGCCCCAACCTCGGCCTCGATCGCGGTGATGTTCGCGTGCAGTCGCGTCCAGTCGCTGTGGTACCGCTGGGCAGCGTCGCGAAACGCCGTGGCCACCGCCCGCACCGCCGCGGTGTCGATGTCTATCGTCGCCATGGTTGCCTGTCCCCGGCGTTCCCACCCATCAGCCGGGTGAGGTGCTGGAAGAACGAGTCGAACTCCACGTCGACAAGCTCAACCGGAACATCCGGCGGCAGCAGCCGCGGGCCGACCGCCGCCACAACCCGCCGCTGAGCATCCTCGGTCGCGCGGCGTATGGCATCGACAATGTCGCCCGCCAACGCCGCACCGTCCTGGCTGCGATAGATCCGTGGATCCAGCTTCAACTCGAGGAGCTGACCACGACCGCTCACCGTCGCGTGAATCAGGCCGTCGGGCGACTCGGCCGTACCCGTCGTGTCGTTCAGCGCGTCCCGCATCGCGCGAACATCCCGCTCCAACGCATCGAGGTCGGTTCGATCGATATCAACCGCAGGCAACTGATCCATCACAACCGTCCTCCCGCCAGAACCGATGCCCGAGATTTGCGTACACCATCTCCCGGCAGCCGAGGCCGTTCCCGTCCGTGACCTGTTGATGCCAGGCCAGCGCCGGGATCCGGGCGGAGCCGCGACGATGCAGGCAATGAGACGAGCGACGACCCTTCTGTGCGCCGCCGCGCTGGCGTGTGCGGTAGCCGTCGCGCCGGTGGGCGTACGAACGGCTGCCGGAAAGCCGCCACCGGGCGCCTGTAGGAATCCGGAACCGGCGCGGCCCCGGGTCCGCGAGCTACCGTGGGCCCAGCAGTACCTCGACCCGCAGCGAGCCTGGCGGGTCAGCACCGGAGCGGGCGTGACCGTCGCGGTCGTCGACTCCGGTGTGGACGCCGACCACGAACAACTCCGCCGACCGGGCAAGGTGTCGCGCGGGCGCGACTTCTTTCTGGTCGGCACGCTGCCCGGCAACTACGACTGCGTGTCCCACGGCACGGCGGTGGCGAGCATCATCGCCGCCGACCGGCGGTCCGGCGTCGGCTTCGCGGGCATCGCGCCCGGCGCGCGGATCCTGCCCGTACGGATCAGCGACCGCGAGGTGACCGACGACGGTGACACCCGGGCGATCGATCCGCGGGTGCTGGCCCGGGGCATCCGGTACGCCGCGGACGGGGGTGCGAAGGTTATCAATCTTTCCATGTCCGGCCTGCGGGACCACGCGGAAGTGCGGGAGGCTATCCGGTACGCGCAGTCCAAGGACGCGTTGGTGGTGGCGGCCGTCGGCAACGCCCAGCAGGATGACGCGGCGGACCTGCCGTCCTATCCGGCGGCGTACGAAGGAGTGCTCGGCGTCGGCGCCATCGATATCGCCGGCGCGCGGTCGAACGGCTCACAGGTCGGCAACTATGTCGATCTGGTGGCGCCCGGTGCGGGCGTGCTCGGTGCGACGCGGGTTGCCGGCCATGCGTACTTCACCGGGACAAGCTTCGCGACCGCGTTCGTCTCGGGGACCGCGGCGCTGGTGCGTGCGGCCTGGCCGTCGCTCGACGCTCGCCAAACGGCGCAGCGACTGTTGGCCACCGCGACCCCAGCGCGCGGTGGGCCGGGATCGATGGCGTACGGCGCCGGCGTCGTCGACCCGTATCGGGCAGTCGCCGAAGGCATGGGCGGGGAGCGACGAGCGTTACCCGACGCCGTACGCCCGACGCCGGATCCCGCACACGTCGCGGAGCTGGCGTGGTGGCAGTACGCGAGCCGGCGAGCCCACATGATCGGCATGGTCATCGTTGGCGGAACGGCCGTCCTCCTCGTCCTCGGCGCCGCGATTCTCCTCGGCCGGCGCCGGCGCTGGCAACCAGCGCGCACCTCTCTGACCCGATCCTCGTCCCTGGCCCGATCCTCGTCGCGGCGGGACAACCAGCTAGCACCTGACCGGCTCTTCGACATGGCGAAGACACCAGGCCCGGACAGTCGGTGACACTGTCCGGGCCCGGGCGGATTGATCTAGGTGCGTAGGATGCGCTCGACTCTTTCGACACCGCTGTCATAGAGGTGGCCGGCATCGACTAGGTTGCGTGCGTTCTGCTCGGACGTTTGGATCGTCAGATCCGCATCCCGGAAGAGGAACTGCATCACCTCATTGTGAGTGGCACCGTTCATCTGGGTGAGGCCGTAGTCCCCCGTGAGCGCGGCGGTCTGGTGTTGCTGCGCGGCCATCGAGTCGCCGGTCTGCGCCGCCGTGCGGTTGTGCATGCCGGCCGTCTCTCTGAGGCCTTCGGTCACCGCGTAGATGTAGCTGTCGCTTGGCATCCGTCGCTTCCTTCCTGCTGCCTAAAGCGCTTGTCCCGCCCGGCTACCGGTCAGGCCGTCAGCTGCGGGTTCGGGCTGAGGGCCGCGTAGGTCGAGTCCGAACCGGAGTCGCCCCGCGTCTGAAACTGGTTCACCGTGAGTTCGGTTTGGTCGTACTCCGTGCCCGCGTTCGAGAGGTTCGCACCGTGACGCTGGGCCTCTGCCAACACCCTGAGTTTCATCACTTCGTCAGAGTCCGCGTAGACCGCCTGCTGGGTGCGTGCGCCCCGGCTGTTCCAGTTGCCGGGGAGAACGCCGTACTGATGGGCCCGCAGCTGACCGTGCGTCGCGTCGACGTCGGCGTGGGTGGCCTCGATCTGCCTGGCGCCATGGGCAATGGCAACCGGATCGCCTTCCATGATCCCGTACACCATGCGGCTCCTTTCGCGAGTGGACTAGGTGTACACCGACATTAGGCACGGTTCTCTTTCCCGCCAGACCGTCGGCACGTTCCTGCCACGGCCGCCATGGGCAGTCACGGCACCGCGACCATCGAAGCCGCGACAAACCGCGGAGGTGAACGTGGCGACGATGGTCGTGCGCAGGCCAACCAGGCGGCCGGCTCCCGAGCTGCCCGGTGGCGAGCTCCTGCTCGAGGCACCACCCGAGATACCGGAACCGACCGGTCGGCAGTGGGCACAAACCCTGACCATGCTGCCGATGGTGCTGATGATGGCCGGCATGGTGCTGCTCTACTCGACCACCACGACCGGTGTCGGCGCCATCCGATACGTGTTCTACGGGCTCTTCGGCGGGGCGATGATCGTCATGCTGGTGGTCGCCCTCATCACTGGTGGCGGACCGAGCCGGCAGCAGATGGGCCTCGCCCGCCGCGGCTACCTGCGGCACCTGTCCCAGCAGCGGCTGCGCGTGTTACGCGCCGCTGCCGCCCAGCGGAAGGCGCTCGCCTACCTCCACCCGGACCCCGACAGCCTGTGGTCACTCGCGGTCAGCTACCGGCTCTGGGAGCGCCGCCGCGACGACCCGGACTTCACCGTCGTACGCATCGGCACCGGCCCGCAGGAACCCACCACCACGCTGGTGCCGCCGGACACCCAACCACTGGAACGCCTCGAGCCGCTGTCCGCGCTGGCGCTCCGGCGGTTTCTCACGACGTACAAGACGATTCCCGACCAACCCATCGCCGTTCCCCTCACCGGCTTCGGCCGGATCTACCTGCCCGGGCATCGCGGGCGGTCGGTCGCCATGGTCCGGGCCCTGCTCATCCAGCTCGCCACCTTCCACGCGCCCGACGACCTGCGGATCGCCGTCTGCGCCGGCGAGCGGGAACGGGCGGACTGGGAATGGCTCAAGTGGCTGCCGCACGCCCTGCATCCGGAGAAGAACGACGCGCTCGGTTCGCTGCGACTGGTCGCCTCCGCGGTCACCGCGATCGAGGCGATGCTCGACGACCTGCTGAGCCACCGGCCTCGGTTCGATCCGGAGAGCCCCACCCGAGCCTCGGGCCCGCACGTGGTGGTGGTGCTGGACAGCGGGACGATTGCCGGCGCCGACCATCTGATGACCGGCAGCGGTGTCGAGGGGGTCACGATTCTCGACCTGACCACGGCTCCGCCGAGGGTGCTCGACCCGAGCGCCCTGGTGCTGGACATCGACGCAGACCGAACACTGGTCGGCGAGACCCTCGATGAGGAGATCGTGCTCGGCGTCGCCGACGGCATCGACATTCCGACCGCGGAAGGGCTGGCCCGCCAGCTCGCCCCGCTGCGGCTGACGGCCGGGGCGAGCGGTGAGGCGCCGATGTCCGCCGACCTTGGGCTGGCCGAGCTACTCGACCTCGGTGATCCCTTCCTTTTCGACCCCGACACCACCTGGGTACAGCGGCCGAACCGCGACCGGTTGCGGGTGAAGTTCGGCATCCGTGCCGATGGATCGCCCATCGAGCTGGACCTCAAGGAGTCCGCACAGGACGGTATGGGACCGCACGGGCTGCTGATCGGCGCTACGGGTTCCGGCAAGAGTGAACTGCTCCGCACGCTCGTGCTCGCGCTCGCCATCACGCACCCGCCCAACTCGCTCAACTTCGCGCTCATCGACTTCAAGGGTGGTGCCACCTTCGCCCGGATGGACACGTTGCCGCACACCAGCGCGGTGGTCACGAACCTGGTCGAGGAGCTGCACCTGGTCGACCGGATGACCGACGCGATCAACGGCGAGCTGATCCGCCGCCAGGAGCTGCTCCGAGCCGCTGGCAATTTCTCGTCGTTTCGCGACTACGAGAAGGCCCGGGCCGCCGGAGCGCCGTTGGCCGAGGTGCCGACGCTGCTGGTGATCATTGACGAGTTCAGCGAGCTGCTCACCGCCCGGCCGGACTTCATCGACATCTTCGTCCAGATTGGACGGGTCGGTCGCGCCCTCGGCGTACACCTGCTGCTCGCGAGCCAGCGACTCGAGGAAGGCCGGCTGCGGGGCCTGGAGGCGCACCTGTCGTACCGGCTGTGTCTGCGGACCTTCGCCGACATGGACAGCCGGGTGGTGCTCGGCGTGGGTGATGCGTTCCGGCTGCCGCGGCAACCGGGTCACGGGTTCTTGAAGGTTGGTACGGAGCCGATGGAGCGGTTCCGTTCGGCGTACGTCTCCGGGGTCTACCGCCGCAGGACGGCTGGCGCAGCGGTGCGCGGCAGTGGACCGACGCTGGAGTTGATGGACTACGGCACCAGCTACCGGGCGCCGGCAATCGAGGAGGAGGAGGCCGCGGCGCCAACGCGCCAGGCCGACGATGACGAGATCGGCGAGAGCCTGATGGACATCCTGGTCGACCGGCTCACCGGCCGAGGCGTACCGGCCCACCTGGTCTGGCTGCCGCCGCTGGGCGAGTCCCCGGGACTGGACGGTGTACTCCCGCCACTCACCGTCGACGCCGTACGCGGCCTCACGGTCACCGATGCGGGGCTCGCCGGCAGCCTGCGTACCGTCGCCGGGATCGTCGACCGGCCGTTGGAGCAACGCCGGGACCCGCTGTTGCTCGACCTGTCCGGAGCCGCGGGTCACGTGGCGGTGGTTGGTGGCCCGCAGACGGGGAAGAGTACGACGCTCGCGAGCATCATCTGCGGTCTCGCGCTCACCCACACCCCGCGTGAGGTCCAGATCTACTGCCTGGACTTCGGCGGCGGCGTGCTGGGGCCGCTGCGTGATCTCCCGCAGGTCGGCATCGTCGCGGGCCGGCACGACGTCGACGCCGTGCGCCGAACGATCGCCGAGGTGGACGGCGTTCTCAGCTGGCGGGAGCGGAAGTTCAGCCAGTACAAGATCGACAGCGTGGCGAGTTACCGCCGGATGCGCGCCGAAGGAACACTGCCGCCCGAGGCGGACGACGGCTACGGCGACGTCTTCCTGGTGGTGGACGGCTGGCTGACGATCCGCAACGATTTCGACGACCTGGAGGTGGTGCTTGCCGACATCGCGACCCGTGGGCTGGCGTACGGCGTGCATCTGATGGCGAGCTGCGCACGGTGGTTCGACCTTCGCACGAACATCCGCGACCTGGTCGGGACCAAATTGGAGCTTCGACTCGGTGACCCGACGGACTCGATGCTCGACCGGCGTACCGCCTCGGTGGTGCCGACCGACGCCCCCGGCCGGGGAGTCACCGTGACCAAGCACCACTTCCAGGCGGCGATGCCACGCCTCGACGCGGTTCCGCGGACCGCGCCAGACAGTTCGGAGCCTTCCATCGAAGCGATCCTCGGCTCCGGGCAGGCGTCCGCGGCGGGCCTGGAGCCCGGTCCCGCAGGGCTTCCTGGCCTGGTCGCAGCGGTCCGGGAGGCCTGGCATGGCGAGCCGGCGCCGGCGGTGCGCTTGCTCCCCACCGAAGTGCCGTACGAACATCTGAACGGCTTGAGCTCCGCGGAGACGGGATTCGCGGTCGGCATCGCCGAGAGCGACCTGAGCCCGGTCTTTCTCAACCTCGCCGAGGATACGCACTTCCTGCTGCTCGGTGACATCGAAACCGGCAAGAGCAGCTTCCTCCGCACGGTGGCGGGCCGGATCGTGGAGACGTACTCGAGCGACCAGGCACGGATCGTCATGGTCGACTACCGGCACAGCCTGCTCGGGACGGTGACCACCGATCACCTGATCGGCTATGGCACGAACCCGGCCGTGGCCGCCTCGGTCATCGAGCAGGTCGCACGGGCGATGCGGGAACGGCTGCCCGGCGAAGACATCACTCCGGAGCAGTTGCGGACCCGCTCCTGGTGGCACGGGCCGGAGGTCTACGTGCTGGTCGACGACTACGACATGGTGTGTACGTCGGCAGAGCACCCGCTGGCGCCGCTCTTTCCGTTCCTCGCGCAGGGTGCGGAGATCGGTCTGCACATCGTGATGACGCGGCGCACCGGCGGTGCGGGCCGGGGACTCTTCGAACCGTTCATCGGCCGGCTACGCGACGTCGGCGCACCAGGCCTGATGCTCTCCGGCGACCGATCAGAGGGACCGCTGCTCGGTGGCATCCGCCCGACGGCGATGCCGGCTGGCCGGGGCAGGCTGATCGACCGCCGAGGAACCGTTCGGCTCGTCCAGCTCACCTGGCGCCCGCCCGCCGAGTGAGTGTCATGGCCGGAACCTGCCGAAGGCGGCCACGGTGGTCGGCAGCCTGCTTGCCTTGAGTCCAGCGCCTCACCCCTTCGCCCCGTCGAACCAGGAGACGGCCATGACGATAGACATCGACCCACAGGTGCTCGATCAGTTCGCCGCGAAAGCCCCGTCCATCGACCTTGAAGCAGCGGGGGCGGCGTTCTCAGCCGTGCGCGGCCACCCGCAAACACTGAAGCTGGCGGAAAGCAACATCTTCTTCGGGACGGTCCACGAACTCCAAGAGGTGCTCGACAAGTTCACCACCGACGTGAGCTGCGGATTCGAGGCATTCACGAGTGGTGTGAGGGAAATGTTCAACACGTACGACCACACCGAGCACCGGGTCACCCAAACGATGCGGGACGTCACCACGCGCCCGGAACACTCGTAGTTCACACCTGGACCCGACCACATCAGCGAAAGGTGGCTGACCAGACGTGGTAACCGTATCTCCGTCAACCGGGAATGCTCCGAACGCAACGGCCACCGGCACCGTGTGGGACATATGGGTGCAGATCGCCAAGGAAGAGGAACCCAACGAGCAACGCGTCGCGGCGGTCAGCAATATGCTGAAGGTCACCGACGACGTACTCTACGACGCTTGGACCACCCTCAGCAATGGGGTCAACCTGGTAGATCCAGATTGGAACGACGACAGTTACGACCCCGCGTTCGGCGATATCATGCACAAAGCCCTGACGGAGATCAACAAAGCCAGATGGGATCTGCACCCCGAGGTGTACGCGGAGGTGCTGCAAAGCCTCATGCAACAGATTAGTACCACGGTCAAGCAGATACCCACGCTCCACGGCCTGTGGCAAGAACAAGAACAGATTGCCAACTTCTTTCGCGAAGCAAACGCAAAGGCACCGTCGCCGTATGCGCAGAAACAAATCGAGCACGCGGAGACCGAGATGAGGCGGCTCGAAGCCGAGGCCAGGGGGCATGTCCTGGCGCTCCGGCAGGCATACGCCGTGGCGACACCCCAGATGCAGCGGGCCGCCCGCAACAAGGTGTGGTCAGGCCCCACCGCGGCGAATTCGGCCGCTACCGGCGCGACTCCGCCCAGCCAACCTAGCAGCCCTCCGCCTAGCAGCCCCCCGCCTGGCAGTGCCTCCACTGGCGGCGCCCCGCCTGGCAGCGCCTCCACTGGCGCCGCCCCGACCGATGGTGCTCCCACTGGCGGTGCCCCGGGTGGTGGTGCTCCCACTGGCGCTGGCGCCCCGACTGGCGGCGGTGGTGACTCAGCCGCTGGCGCCCCGACCGGCGGGAGCGGACTGCCGGATGGTGGCACGGGCTTGTCTAGTGGTGGTCTGCCTACGACGACGGCGCCCGCCCTACCAGACTGGTCGACGCCGACGATGCCAGGCCCGGCCACGCCATCCCCGGGTTCGCTGCCCTTGACCGGTGCGCCATCCATCGGAGGGGGGCCCTCCGGGGGAGCTGGCGGGACGACTGGGGGCTCGATCGGTAGCCGAACGTCCCAGATCGAGCAGGCGGCGCGGAACCTGACCGCACAGCCGGCGGCAAGCGTCGGTCAGGCGCCACGCCTGGCGGGCACGGTGGCCGCTGGATCGCCGAGCGCACCGGCGGCAGGTGGCGGCTATCCAATGATGCCGCCGATGATGCCCCACGGTGCGGTCAACGACGGCGATAAGCCGAAACCCGGCACCGCGCCGGCCGCGGGGTCGGGACGCAGCCGGCCAGCCGGACCCACCGCGGGCGTGCCGTCGGGGCTGCTCGGTCGGACCGGCAAAGGCGAAGCCAAGGCCGCCAAGGTGAGCCGCCGCGCCCTGCGAGATGGCCCGCAGCGCGTCGAGATGCTCGACTCCGAGTTGTGGGAGGTCGAGCCAACTTACGAAGGAGTGACGAATGGCACGCACGGCAAACATCAATATCGAGACCACGGGTCTTCGTGACTTTGCGGGCGACCCACGCATCGATCTGGACGTCGCCGCGCTTCCCGGGCTCGCGGCCGCAGCCAAGGGCCAGTCCCGAATGATAATCGGGTCGCGGTTCCACGCGGCAGATCATCCCCACGCGATGGATGCGATGCTCGCCGTCCTGGAGCAGTTCAAGAACGCAATTGTTGAGGGCTACCGCCCGGGTGCGGACGCTATCGCCAACGCCTACGACACGACCGAAGAACAGGTGAACTCAATCGTGCGATAAGGCGCCGACGGCGCCAGTCAAGCATCGAAAGAGAAGGGAGGAACGATGAACGGCTACGCCGGGATGTCGATGCCGGACCTCTACGCCCTCGTCACCGAGGAGACAACGAACAAGGGGCCGCTCGAGAACGGCGCCAGGTTCTGGGAAGAGGCCGCCAAGGCACTCAACCAGGGCTATCAGAATCTCAGCCAGGGCCTCGACACCCACGTGCGGCAAAACTGGCAGGATCAGACGTTCCACGTCGCATTCGAGGATCCGGTCAACGTCGCCCTGGAGTTGCTGAAGAAGTCGGAAAGCGTCATCACCGAGCAGCAACAACCCCAGGTTGCGCTGCGTAACCTCATCGGCTTCATCGATGCCACCGCCAACGCGGTCGGCCTGCTCTACCAGCAGTGGCTTAAGCTCCAGACGCAGCTGTTGGCGGCGGCGACCGCGGCCGCGGCCACCGCGATCTGGGCCGAGATGGAGCGGCTCAGGCTGCTCGCCGCGGTGCTCGTGGACAAGCTCGACCAGGACGGCTACGCAGAGACATCCGCGGTCGTCCAGGCCGCTGCCCAGGGCCACCAGTCGCCGAATCCCAGCGTCAACGGCGGCGCCATGGCCACCAGCGACCGCGCGACGGCGTCGAGCGCTAGCGCCAATGGCCCAAGTTCTGCGAGTTCGGCGAGTGTCACTGGGCCGGGGGAGGCCAGCGCCAGCGCGAGCCCGGGTGGTCAACAGGCCAGCACGGCGGACCCGCAAGGGGAAACCGGATTGGCTGGCGGCGGAGCGCCAGGTCTCACCGCGCCGGCCACCCCGACGATGCCACCGATCAGCCCCCCGACACCGGCGCCGTCAGCGCCTATGGGAACGTCCCCGGTCGCGCCGGTCGGCGTACTGCCTGCCGCAGCCGGTGGGGCGGCCGGGTCGGGTTCCCGGGGCGGCTGGTCGTCCACCAGAACCGCCGGCCGCGAGTCGATCCCGACCGCCGCGCGAGTGACGGGAATCGTCTCGGCGAGCACCGGACAGGCACCGACCCTCCCGGCAGAGTCCACCGGGTCCATCGACTCGGCAAGGTCGTCCCGCACGCCGGCCGCAATGGCTCCGCTCGCCCTCGGCGCGCCCATGATGGCGTCGCCGCTGGTGGGGACGGGTCTCCGGGGATTGATCGGCGGACCTAAGCTCGCCGGCACGAACCAGGGCCGCCGCACCGCCGAGGAGTCCGGGCGGGTCGCCGGCGTTCCGCGGGCACTACGTGGCCGTACCTCCCGTACCGACTCCGACGACACGTTTCCCACCGTGCTGCCGGTGGCCCGCCGACGCAATCGGCGAGACGACCAGGAGACCGGTCCGGAAACCGTTCAGCTGCTGGATGAGGAGATCTGGCAGGTCCAGCAGACGCACGCGACCACCGAGCAGGCGCCCACCAGCCGCGTGGTGGCTCGCGTCTGACCGATGGGGTAGAGGGACTATGGCGGGGTCAGGGTTGGTGCAGGGCAGCGTCGGTGGCGAGGCCGCTGCCCTGCGGTATCCGGGCGACCAGCCAGGCGGGCATCTTGACCGGGGCCACCCCGCCATAGCCCAACACTTCCAACAGTTGCGGATCGGCGAGCGGATAAGCACGACCCATGTCGGTGACCACCGATACCGTGCCGCGCGGCGTGGTCTCGGACGCCAGCGCCTCGACGACCACGGCACGCCCGGGCGGCACGATCACCCGGTCGGCCAACGCGGTCTTCGTGCCAGAGCTACCCGAGGTCACCGTCATCGGATCAGGGGTCGGCATCGCCGGATCCACCATCAGCTCCGGCGATGACTCGCCGGGTGCATACATCGCACAGACCGCGCCCTCCGCGTTCCGCGGCGCCGCGAAATCCGGCCTGCTCCTCGGCAGCGCCGACGCCTCGACGGTCTTGTCCTCCGGCAACCTCGAGGCGCCGCCAACCGTAGCCGGATCCAGGGCAATGGCGTACGGCGCCTTCCCGCCGTACGCCTTCGTCACCGCACGCGTGCTGCGCTGGATGTCATACTGGAGCGCGGAAATCGGCCGCAACGCGGTCGCCTCTGCCAGGTAGTACTGCGTTCCCCCGCCAGCCGTTTCCACCATGAAGAGCTGCCCCACCCGCGCCTCGGAGCGAGACGGAATCGCTCGCGACTGCTGACCGATGTTCCGTTGCTCGATCGGCGCAACCGGTTCAGCCGCAGGAAGCACGTCGATGAACGTCGCGCTGACCTCGGCCCAGGGTTGCTCACCCAGCGCAAGCTCGACCGCCTCCGCATCCGAGCCCTCGACGCGGTGCCGGTAACCGCGCCAGACCAGGTACTGCTCGTCGCCCCCACTCACTTCGACGAGCATCGCGGCATCGCCCACGACACGGCCACCCGACGGGCGGTCACCGACCATCAACACCGCTTCGCTGGTTGGGGTTCCGGCCTCGTCGACCGTCGGCTCGGAGCACATTGTCCACCCGCCGTTCAGCAACCGCTTGCGATCCGGTAGCGCGTCAGGCGCGTCGGCGATGCCGATCCGCGGACCGCGAGGTACGCCGGCAAGCGAGTTCCGCGAGACCTGGACCGTGCGTGCTTTCCGTCCGATTGCCAACAGAGCCGACGCGTAGTTCGTCGCCGGGTGCAGCCGACCATCGAGATAGACGTAGCGGGTCCCGGTCTCCTTCTCGACGATCATCACGTCGCCGCTCTGCCAGACTCTTTTGCCACCGGGGACGACCAGGCCGTAGACGAGCGCAACCCCCAGCGCGATGACAGCGAGCACCACGCTGCCGAAGCCGGCGAGTCTTGCACGGCGAAACGGCGGATGCTCCGGGTCGGTCTCGCGCATCACGAGTGCGGATACCATCCGCTGCACCAGGAACTGGTGCGACTGCAGCTGGTCGCGTTTCGACGCCATCGTTCAGCCTCCCCACCCGCGTGCCAGGCCATACAGCCCGAGCACCCAACAGGCCATCGGGATGATCCCCAAAATCACGGCCACCTCAAGCAACTCGGCGGACCTGCCGAGATAGGGACTCGGCAGCCGCGTCGAGTAACGCAACCCGCAGAGCATCAGGATCGCGGCCACCAACACCAGCACGGGGACGGCGCTGGCGAGCGGATACTCGGCGTCGACCACCAGCCGCCCGACGGCCAGTGACCCAGCGCCGATCGCCGCGGCGCCGAACAGCATCACCCGTTGCTTGGTGATGGCGTACGAACGGGCGCGCAGCAGGGACCCCGCGATCAGCAGTCCGACGTACGCCGTCGCAACGTTGCCGCCGGACTCGACCAACACGATCGACGCGAGCCCGATCGCCAGGCAAGTGGCACCCAGCATCCCGGTCAGGAGTCCGTCGGCGCGCAGCACCGCGGCATAGACCGCCGGCCGTGGTGGCTGCGGATCATCACGCACCAGATCCGCGGTCGTTCGCGGCAGCGTCGGTGTAGGCACTCGCCCAAGGCGCAATGCCAGCGGTGGCAACGCCGGTGTGCAGATCAGCAGTGTGCCACCGACCAGCGCTGCCACGTCTGCCGCGTCCAGCGCGTCCGCGGTCGCCAACCACCCGGCGACCACACCGACCAATCCACCGAAGATCGCCGTCACGAACCACGCGGCATGGTCGACGATTCCCACCAGACCGACGGTGCCGACCAACATCAGCATGGCCGAAGCGGTCAACAGGTGCGGCGCGCCGAGTTCGGTAACCGCTCTGTCCCCGGCGAGGAGCAGACCTCCGCCGGCCCATGCGTACGGCATCGACAAGACGCCCAGTAGCGCGCCGACATCGGAATCTCCGACCGCGCGGGCGAGCAGGACGCCAGCTACCAGCAACACCGCTGCCACCAGCAGGCTCCATTCGGGCGTACCACCCCGGGAGCCCGGTCGGACTGGCATGCCCGACCACCACACGGCCACGAGTCCCAGCGATATGGCCGCGGCGCTCAGCGTCAGGCCAGCCATCCGGGTGTGCCAGTTGCCCCACGCCGAGCCCAACCGGCCGGAGCCGTTGGCGACCGCATCTACCAGATCGTCGTATTCGAGCTCCGGCCAATCCGTACGCCGCGGTACCAGGTGCAGGATCTCGCCGTCCCTGATTCGATGCGCCCCGATCGTCAGGCCGAGGTCCAACCGCTTGCCGTCGGCACGCCGCAGCGCCCAGCCGCCGTCCGGCACACCCTCGTCGGCGAGGTGCTCGCCAGCCTTGCCGAGTAGACCTGGTACGACCTCAGCAACGGACACCTGCTCGGGCAACGCCAGGTCGATGCGCCGTTGCGGCGTCACCACGGTGACCCGAACCAGCCCCGTGATGGTCATCTGCCTTCCTCCCACGTCCGCGTCCACGTCTCGAGTCACCGCAAACCTTCGTCTTCGCAACGAGTGGCAGGTGGCGGGCGGCAGCTTCCTGCCGCGTCTGCCCGCGGCATCAAGGTGCCGCCAGGCGCTAACGGCGCCTCCCGCTGCCTACGATGAGTCGACCGCCGCACGCACGAAGACGGCCCGGCGGCCCGCTCCAGATCGAGCCTGAGAGGAACGACGACCAGCATGACGACGGACCCGGAACACGGCGAACTGGTTCCGCTGGGTTCGGGTCCGGTCGCCACGGTGCTGGCGGGCGTCGACGCGGCGACCGGCGAGGCGTTCGCGCTCAAGGTCTTCCCCGGCAGGCTCGACCGGCGCACCCGGGCGGGACTGGAGAACGAGCTGACCCGCCTCGCCGCTCTGCGCACGCACGCCGCCGTGCTCGTCGCCGACCGTGTCGAGCAGCGCCCGGACGGACGCTGCGCCCTGCGCATGGAGCTGTGCTCGCAGTCGTTGCCCGAGCTGCTCGACTCGTTCGGCCCGCTCTCGGTGGCGGACACGCTGGTGCTCGGTACCGTGCTCGCGGCGGCGCTGACGGCCGCACACTCGGCGGGGATCGCGCACGGCGGCGTCACCCCGGGAAACGTACTGTTCCGCCCCTCGGGCGAGCCGGTGCTATCCGACTTTGGCCTGGCTCTGCGCCACGCGTTCCCCCGCGATCCGCTGTGGACCGCGGACTTCCTGCCACCGGAAACGGTCCGGGACGGCTCCGCCGATGAGCGATCCGATCTGTACGGCCTAGGGGCGATCCTCTACCTGGCCCTGTCCGGTCGGCCGCCGCACCAGGGCGTGCCCGGCGAGGCGCCGGGCGAGCGCCTGCTACGCGTCCTCAGCACCCCGGTCCCGCCGCTCGATCGCGCCGGAGTCCCGCCGGAGCTGGCGGAACTGGTGTCCGCGCTCCTCGCGGGGGACCCGGACGCACGCCCGGTCGCCGCCGCGACGGTCGCCGAGCGGCTGGACGCGCTGCGCGTGCGGTTCACACCGCCCGACGAGCCACCGCCCGCCGACGAACACGCGACGCCCGGCGACCAACAACCGCCGCCCGCGGGCCCGCAACTCCCGCTGGGGGACGCCCAACCGATCCCGGCGGACTCGTCGCCGACGCCTCCGGATTCTCCGTCGACGGCCCCGGAGGAGCGCGCGTTCGACGACTTCGCCGGCGCCGGCGCCATTGGCGCGGAACGGCCGGGCCCCGAGGCCCAACCGCCGACTCCCGCGACGGAACAGCCGATCCCTGAGGCGCAACAGCCGCCCCCGGCGGGGGAGCGGCCGGTTCTGGTGGGGGAGCGGCCAGCCGCGCTGGGCGAGCGGCCGGCCCTGGTGGGGGAGCAGCCGGCTCGCCACGCCGAACCGGCGAGCCAGGCGGCGCCGCGCCCGCGCGGCGAGCCCATCGTCGTCTACGGCGGGGGCCGACCGCGGCGGCGCGCCACCCGTACGCACACCGTGCTGGCCTTGGCGGGAGGACTGTCGTTGCTCACGGTGCTGGCCGTGCTGCTCCTGCTTAACCGGCCGGGTCAGCTGGCCGTCCCGCCGCCACCCGCACAGGTCGAGCTGCCCAGCGCGGCGACCACCCCGCCCAAGGCGGTGCGGCTGGAGCTCGCCGACCCCGCCGACCGGGGCAATTTCGTTGAGTTGTCGTGGCACAGCACCGAGCCGCTGGACTTCGCCGTCGTCGTCGCGGCCGAGGGGGAGCGGGCCAAGGTGATCCTCGCCCAGCGCGCCAACACCTACCGGGTGCCCGTGGATCCGGTGCGCCGGTACTGCTTCCTCATCCAGGGCACCGACGGCGACCAGGTGTACGAGAGCCAGCCCAAGCCGATCCGCGGCGCCAGATGCGTGAAGTGAGCGCCGTCCCGCCAGGTGAAGTGGGGCAGGTATGCCGCCGGGTCACCGGCGCGGCGGCACCAGGCCGCGCGGATCGAGCTGCGCCCGCAGTCGCGCCCGCAATCCGCGCCGGGCCAGTCCGCGGCGTACCGCCCGCACCCGCGCCCACGCCTCCTGGCCATCCCGCTCCCCAGGCGCCGCACCCGACCACAGCGCGCGGTCCACGATGGCGCCCAGCCCACGGATGTCGTCCACAATGGCCTGATCCGTGACGGCCACCGCGGTGGTGGCCAGGTCGCGCACCGTCATCCCGGCCGAGACGGCGACGCCGTGCGCGCGTAGGCGGTCGCGAACCTCCGCCCAGGCGCCCACCACCGCGCCCGCTCCCGGCCGGCGTCGGCGGCGCCAGGCCCGCCCCGCGGTCGCCGCCGGTACCCCGACCAGCCACACCGCGAGCAGCACCGGCAGGGCGCCGAGCAGCAGGGGCCAGGCGGCGGTACCCGGCGCGCCGCCGTCAGGTCGCGTCGCGTCGGCTGCCTGCGGCGCCACCGGTGGATCGCGAAGGTCCTCGGGCGCGGGCAGTTCCGCCCGCGCCCGCGCCGCGGCGGCGGCCGGCCCAGCGCTGGACGTGGCGGTCGTGACCGACGGGGCGCCAGCCGGATCCAGCGGCACCCAGCCGATCCCCTCGACCGCGACCTCCGGCCAGGCCAGCACGTCGCCGTTGCGGACCGTGTACTGCCCGCCCCGTCCCGCGCCCGCGGGGGTCCGGAAGCCGACCACCAACCGCGCCGGGATGCCCCGGATCCGCGCGAGTGCCACGTAAGCGGCGGCGAACTGCTCGGTCGTGCCCCGCCTGTCGTGCAGGAGGAAGTCCGTCAACTGCGGCCACGCGTGCCCGGTGGGCAGGTCCTGTCCCGCCGCCAGCCGGTAGTTCCGCTGGAGGAAGCGTTCCAACACCAGAGCCGCCCGGAAGGTGGCGCGCAGCCCGCCCGTGGCCTGCTCGGCGAGTTCGGCCACCCCCGGCGGCACCGGCCCGACGCCGCCGATCCCGCCGGGGGCGAGCGGGTCGATCCCGGCGACCGCGAGCGCGTCGCTGTCGATCTCCGGCTGCCACCAGGTCAGCGTGTACCTCGCGACGCCGCCGGACTCGGGCAGCAGCAGCGTGCCGTGGTCCTCCTCGACCAGTGGCTCGACTCCCCGCACGCCGGCGGGCCAGGTCTGGCTCGGCAGCCACGGGCCGCCGCTGGCGGGCAGGGCGTCGATCTCGGCGGACCGGGCCCGCACCGGTACGGCCACCGCGGGGCCTGGCCGCAGCCCGGTACCCAGCCGCCGGTAGCGGGCGCCGGGCTGCCAGTTGACGCCGTCGAAGGAATCGAGCACCGCTAACGGCCAGCGGTCCACGCCGGCGCCGCCGGTCACTCGGAACACGGCGGTGTCCGGATGGGTGAGCCGGTAGGCGATCTCGTCCAGCGGATTGATTACCTGGGCCGCGGAGAGCGGGGCGACCCGGTTCTCGCGCAGCGAATATCTCGGCGTCGCGGTGGCCGGCAGCAGCCCGGCGAGTACGACCCCCACCAAGGCGAGGACCAGCGACGGTACGGCCCGCGGCAGCAGCGCCGCCGCTCGCCGCCACCGGGCCGGCCGGGCCGGGCCGTCGCGAAGCGGCCTGGCCCCGGGGTACGCGGCCAGCAGGGCGCCCCCGACGGCGGCGTAGCCGAGCGCCGCGGCGGCCGCCGGGCCGGGCGGCAGCGGGGCGTAGAACTGGCTGAGGAGCGCGACGGCGAAGCTCGGCGCCAGTGCCGCCAACGGGGCGCCCAGCCGGTGCAGCAGCTCGACGCCGAGCACACCGGCGAGCACCACCAACAGCGGGACGAACAGCAACTGCGCCGGGTCGGGCCGGGCGGGCCAGGTCGACTGCAGGGCGAGCTGCCAGGAGTCGGTGACCCCGGTGGCCAGAGCACGCAGCGTCCGCCCGGTGGGCAGGCCGGCCATGGTGGTCGACCACAGCGCCGCTTCGGCGACGGCCAGCAGGCCGGCCGCCGCGACCACCAACGGGCGCCAGGACAGCAGGGCCTCGCGCCGGCCGCAGGCGAAAGCGGCGAGTAGCATCGCGAGCGCCGGTACGCCCACCGGGAGCAGCAGTGCGGATACGCCGAAGACGGGCGCGAAGAGCAGCCCCGCGACCGCGGCCGCGACCACGACGCACACCGTAGCCAGCCCGCTCATCGCACGAGCTCGTTCCATTGCTGTACCGCCTGTTCGGCGTTGTCCGCGTGGAGCACTCGGGCACCGGTCAGCACGGTGGTCTTGGTCTCCGTCGCGGCCAGGAGCACGACGACGATCGCCGCGAACCGTTGCCGTAATCCGGCGAGCGCGGCGGGTAGGCTCGTCGCGCCGGTGACCACGACCAGACATCCGCCGGCCGGACCGCGCGCGACGAGGGACGCTGGCGCCAGGGCGTCCGCGGGTGCACCGTCCTGCCGCAGCTCGCACAGCTCGTCCAGCAGGCGGCGTACGGCGTGCGACCCGCCGGCCGTGGGGAGGTCCAAGCCCGACGAGGTGACCAGGCGCGTGTGGTGTCCCGCCCGGGTGGACGCGCCGAGCAGGGAAGCCGCCAAGTCCACCGCCTCCTCGAACTCGGCGACGGTCAGCGCGTCGGTGCGGGTGTCGAGCAGCAGGGTGAATCTGGGCTGCCGCGGATCGGCCAGGTCGCGCACCATCAAGCGGCCGGTCCGGGCGGTCGCCTTCCAATGCAGGTGCCGTACCTCGTCCCCGGGAACGTACTCGCGGACGTCCTTCAGATCGACCGAACCGCGCAGCGCGCCGTCCGTCGTGGGACCCTCGTGGTGGTGACGGGGATAGCCGGCCACCGGCGCCCGCGCCGGCTGCTGCCGCGGGTGCACCCACAGGGTCGCCGTCTCTCCGGCGCGCAGCTCGCTGCGGGCCAGCCCGAACGGATCCACCCGGAGCAGCACCAGCGGGCCGACGCTCAGCTTGCCGCGCGCGCCGGTCGGCAGCTCGTAGTGGTACACGGCCTCGGCGCCGGGTGGCAGGGCCCGCACCCGGATGGTGCGCGTCCCGCTCCCAGCCACGTCGGTGGCCAGGAACCCGGCCAGGCGACCGCTACCGGGGTTGCGGACCCAGAGGCTGGCCAGCGCCGGCCTTCCCCGCTCTACGCGATCGGGGTAGACCGAGCGCCGCACCTCGACCGACAGGCGGCGTGCGGTGAGGAGGACGGCGGCGAGCACGGCGCCGAGCAGGATCCCGCCCAGCGCACGCATCATCGGGTAACCGCCCCACACTCCGAAGGCGAGCAGCGCGACCCCGAGTACCAGCACGGCGACGCCGCGGCGGGTCAGACGCACGGTCAGTGGGCCGCGCTCGCCGCGGGCGCCGGCGTCGAGGCGAGCAGGTCCGCGATGATCTCGGTGCTGCTGCGCTGGTTCATCTCGGCCTCGGGCGTGAGCACGAGCCGGTGCGCCAGTACCGGCACGGCAACGTCCTTGATGTCGTCGGGCGTGACGAAGCCGCGTCCCTCGATCGCCGCGAGCGCCTGCGCGGTACGCACCAACGCGATGCTGCCCCGCACGCTGGCGCCGAAGCGCACCGCGGCGTGGTCGCGGGTCGCCGCGGTGAGCCGGGCGGCGTATTCGCACACCGCCCGGTCCAGGTGCGAGGTGCGCACCTCGACGATGGCCTCCCGCAGCGCGTCGACGTCGACGACCGGGGGCAGGTCGTCCGCGTTCACACCCGCGCAGTCGCCCATCATCACCAAGACCTCCGAGTCGAGGTCCGGATACCCCACCGACAGCCGCATCAGGAACCTGTCGAGCTGCGCCTCGGGCAGCCGGTAGGTCCCCTCCATCTCGATCGGATTCTGGGTCGCGATGACCAGGAACGGCCGTGGCACCTCGTGTGCGGTCGCGTCCACCGTGACCCGGCGCTCGGACATGACCTCCAGCAGCGCGGACTGTGTCTTCGGCGTGCCGCGGTTGATCTCGTCGGCCACCACGACGTTCGCGAACACGCCGCCCGGGTGGAAAGTGAACCGCTCGTCCTTCTGGTGGTAGACCGTGACCCCGGTGATGTCGCTCGGTAGCAGGTCGGGCGTGAACTGGATGCGGCTCCACCGCCCGCCGATGCTGCGGGCCAGGCACCGGGCGAGGGTGGTCTTGCCGAGGCCCGGTACGTCCTCGATCAGCAGGTGACCCTCGGCCAGTAGGCCGGCGATCGCGAGCCGTACCAACTGGGGCTTGCCGCGGATCACCCGCTGTACGTTGTCGGAGATCCGCGCCGCTATCTCCGCCGCGCTGGAACCGCTCACTCCGCCTCCCACAGGTAGTGGTTGGACTCGACACCGTCCACAGTGACCCATATGTGCTGCCCGGGCGAGCCGAACGGGAAGTCCTCGAAGGTGAGGCGCCCGTTGTCGTCGGTGCGCCGCGTGGCGCCCGGATTGTAGTCGTACCACTTGTCGGAGTGCGGCAGGATCTCGTACTCGGTGTTCGGTTCGAAGCCACGCAGCACGATTCGCATGAACGCGCAGTCCTCGACGCACTTGTCCTCGTACGTGGTGTCGCTGCCCCGGGAGACGGTGACCGACCGCGGTGGCGGCGGCACCGTGGCCCGGACGGTGGCGGGCGACCCACGTCCCGCCGAGTTCTGCGCGACCACGGTGATCCGGTAGGCCACCCCCCGGCTGAGCCCGGTGATCGTCATCGAGCGGGCGCTGCCGGGCCGGGTGGACGAGCCACCGGCACCGCCCGCCGTCGGTGCCCACGCGACGCGGTACGCGCTCACCGTGGCGCCGTTGGCGGCGGCGGCGCCCCAGGTGACCCTGATGCTGGTGCCCTGGACGGCCGCGCGGAGGCTGGCGGGTATACCGGGCGGGCTCGCCGGCACCGCCCGGGTCGTGGTCGCCGTCCGCCCCGACGGGGGCCGGACCTCCGTATCGTCGTCATCGCGCGGCCGCGGGTCCGCGCGGGTGGGCGGCGGCACGGTGTCGGGCTTGGTGGACGGCGGCGGCGCCGGACTGCGCGACGGCTCCCGCCGCTCGTTGCCGACCACCGGCACCACACCGACCGCGCCGTCGTGGTCCACCACCAGTACGTGCCGGCCCTCCGCACCGTCGACATAGACCCTGTTGTCCTCGCCGCGGCGCAGGCTGGGTTCGCCGGCCTCCGGCGGCACGGGGGTGGTGCGCTGCTGCTCACCCGCGCTGTTGTAGGTCAGCACCGCGTTGCGTTTCAGGTCCAGTAGCACCACCGACGAGCCGCTGACGGACGGAGCCGAGTAGGCGCCGTCGGGCAGGGCGACGGTGACCGGCTTGGCGCCCTGTCGCTTCGTGTCCAGGCCGGCCGCGTCCAGCAGTTGTATCCGCCGCGCGGCGGGGTCGAGGACGGCGACCCGGCCGGCGGCGTCGACCGGCGCGACGCGCACGGTGGGCGGAAGGTCCATCCCGGCCGGCGTTGGCCGGCCGATGCCGTGGTCGGTCACCACGCTCAGCGTGTCCGCCGCGGTGTCGACGAAGACGGGCTTTCCGCCGACCACGGTGAGCGCACCGGTGTGACCGGCGGGCGCCGCGGCCGGGCACGAGATCCGGTCGGCGGTGGCCGTCAGCCGGCAGAGCACGCCGGAGTCGACGCGGTGCAGCCACAGCGCACCGTCCGGGGTGGTGACGGGTTCACCGAGTGCGCCGCCAGCCGGGATCGTCGCGGGTGGGTCGCCCAACCGGACCACCCGTCCGGCCTCCCGGTAGACCAGGTAGGGTCCGCCCGCCACCTCGACCGCGACCGGGCGCTCCCCGGTCGGCGGGGTCAGCGTCCGCTCGACCGACAGGTTGGATTTGCCGAACTCGACGATCCGGGAGCGGCCCACCACGTAGCCGCTGGTGTCACCCTGCACCACCTGGCTGCCCGGTTCGATGCCGGGCACGGGGGCCTGGGCGTCCACCCGTCGCGTCGCGCCGTTGATGTGGAAGACCGAGGCCAGCGATGGGCTCGCGATCCAGTGGCCACCATGCGCCAGCCGCAACCCGGGCGTCGGCGCTATCGCACCGGAGGCGGCCACCGCCACGGCGGCGATACCAACGCCCACGAGCGGCACCAGCGGCAACCGGCCGCGCCGCAAAGGCGCACGGTCGCGCCACGAGCGCACCGCGTCACGGAGGCGACGGGAAATGTCCACCTTGATCACGGCACGAGCATAAATGGCCGGGTACACGATTGGTCCATCATCGATACAACCGTTATGAATCGTTGGTCGGCAGTACAAGTTCGAAGATGGCGCCGCCTTCCTCCGCGTTGTAGACGCGCAGCATGCCGCCGTGTGCCCGCGCCACCCAGCGCACGATGGAAAGTCCCAGCCCGCTGGACCCGCCGCCGCTGCTGAACCGGTCGAAGCTCTCTTGCGCCATCGAGGCGTCGATGCCCGGTCCGTGGTCGGCCACCATGACGCGCCCACCGGCGACGGTGATGTGTACGACCGCGACGGCGTCCGGCCGCCGGCCGTGGCGCAGCGCGTTGTCCAGCAGGTTGCCGATGGCCCGCTGCACCAGTGCCGGGTCGACGTCCACCTTGGTCGGCGCGGCGGTCACCGTGACCTGCGCCCCGTCGGTGGGCGTCTCCTCCACCACGGTGGTGACCAGCTGGTCCAGCCAGACCGGCTGGATGGCGAGCTGCTCGACGCCGGCGGCCAGCCGCGCCCGCACCAGCAGCCCGTCGATGATGGTGCCCATCCGCGCCGCGAGCTGGACGGTACGCGGCAGCAGCTCGGTGCGCTGGGTGGGGTTTTCCAGCGCCGTCTCGGCGAGCGCGCGCAGCGCCGCCACCGGTGTACGCAGGTCGTGCGCGGTGTCGGCGAGCAGCACCTCTTGCTGTTCGAGGGCGGCCGCGGCGGGTTGGACAGCCCAGCCGGAGAGCAGGTGACCGGAGGCCCCGGCGGCCGCCACCAGCAGTACGCAACCGCTGATCACGAACAGCACCATCCGGTTGTGGCGGGTCCGCTCCGGCCCCGCGTCGACGGCCGCGACCACGGCGCCGATGTACTGCCCATGGGGATTGCGGAACGGCTCGGCGCCGACCCGGACCAACTCGCCACCCGTTCCCCGGACGTAGCCGTTGACCAGGCGGCCGGTGCGCACCGCCTCGGCCGCCAGACCGGCGAGCAGCCCGGGCGCCAGTGGTACGCAGCTCTGCTGGCTGTAATGCGGGGTGAACTGCTCGGCGCCACCGGGGAGGATCGCGAACTGCGGGCACCGGGTGTTGGCTTCATCCTCGCCGAGAAACGCCGTGACGAGGGTGCCGTCATACTTGATCACCCGGGTCACGGTCGAGGTCACCCGGCGCAGCTCACCGTCCAGCCGCTGCTCGCCCGACTCCGCGTCCAGGTGGATCGCGAGCCACCCGAACACGACCGACCCGGCGGCTGTCAGCGCGGTGAACAGCAGCGTCAGCCACCGGCGACGGTGACGCAGCCGCTTCATCGTCGAACCGCTGCTGAGCCTCGTGGTTCCCTCGCTACGCTCGCTCACGTGCGCCGCCACGGCTCGCCGAGCCGGTACCCGTGCCCCCGCACGGTGTGGATCAGCTCCGGTTCCCGCAGCTTCGCACGCAACCGCCGCACCACCACGTCGACCACATTGGACATCGGATCGGTGCTGCTGTCCCAGCAGTGCTCGATGAGCTCGGCCCGCGCCACGGCCTGCTCCGGTCGGGCGACCAGGTACTCCAGCACGGCGAACTCCTTCGCCGTCAGGGTGAGTAGCACGCCCGCGCGGCGTACCTCCCGGCGGGCACAGTCCACGACGAGATCGGCGTGGCGCAGCACCGACGGCCGCCCCGAGCCCGCCCGCCGCACCAACACGTGCACCCGGGCCGCCATCTCCGCCACCGCGAACGGTTTCACCAGGTAGTCGTCGCCGCCGTTCGCGAAGCCCGCCACCCGGTCGCCGAGGCTGTCCCGGGCGGTCAGGAACAGCACCGGTACCGCCCAGCCCTCCTGCCGGCGACGGTGCACGTACGCGATGGCGTCGCCGTCGGGCAGCATCCGGTCGAACACGACGCAGTCGTACCGTCCGGTGGACAGCCCCGCGTCGGCGGTCGCGATATCGGCGGCGTGGTCGACGTGCAGCCCGGTCCCGGTCAGTTCGGTGGTGACCGCGAGCCGCAGGTCGTCGTCGTCCTCGACCACCATCACCCGCGCGCGAGACCTCTCGTGGATACGTGTCATCGGAACCTCATGTACCGGGGTGGATCGTAGTGGCGATCACTGGGAACGCCACAAGCGGACGATGGGGGGAGGTGCGCCGTTGGTGCTCTTCCACGTGCTGGGTCCACTTGAGGTACACGACGAAGTCACCGTGCGCCGGTTCGGCGGGAGCAAGCCCGGTGCCCTCCTGGCGACGCTGCTGCTGAAGCCTAACGCGTGGACGTCGACCGGCGAGCTGATCGCGACTACCTGGCCGGAACAGGCCGTGCCGGCCTCCGCGGAGGCGAACCTCAAGACCTACGTCTGGAGGTTGCGCCGCGAGTTGCCGGACCACGACGGCGGCCCACGCATCGAGAGCCAGCCCGGCGCGTACCGGGTGCGGGTCGCCCCCGGCGAGCTGGACATCCACCGGGTCGGCGAACTCGCCGACGAGGCCCGGCTGGCCGCAGCGGGCGGTGACGACGCGGCGGCGGCCGCTCTCCTCGAACGCGCCTTGCGACTGTGGCGCGGACAGCCCTTCGCCGGCATCGACGCCGCGGCGTCCGCGAATGCCCTGGCCCACCTGGAGGATCTCCGCCTGTCGTTGGCGGAACGGCTCGGCGAGCTCCAACTCACCCTGGGCCGTCCACAGGAGGCGCTGCTCACCCTGCGGGCGGTAACCACGGATGCCCCGCTGCGCGAGGGGGCCTGGGCGCAGCTGGTCCGCGCGCTGCACGCGGCGGGCCGGCGAGCCGAGGCCGTGTCGGTCTACCGCCGCGCCCGCGAACTCCTCGCCGCCGAGCTGGGAGTGGAACCGGGACCCGCGCTCGCCGAGGCGTACTGGCTGGCCTGCGACAGCATGCCGGCCAGAACGGCAGGCCGTCACCGTACCGTCGCCGATCGGAAGGGTCACATGACAGTCGACCACCTTACCGTCCTCCGGGACCGGCGCCCGCTGGCCGGATCCACCCGCCCGCGTCGCCCGCGCACGCAGCAACTTGTGCTCTCGACCCACGCCGAGGTCGCGGCGGCGTTGGCGGCGGCGAGCCGCGACGTGCTCATCATCAGCACGCGGTGCACCGCCCACGGCGAACCGCTCGGCATGCTACGGCGAATCGACCACGAGAACCTCCGCCGTGGGGTGCGATACCGGGTGCTGTTTCCAGACCGCGCCCGTACCGTCCCGGCCCTCGCCCTGCGACTGGGCAGCCTCGCCCTTGCCGGGGCCGAGGTACGCACGGTGCCCGACGTGCCGGCGGACGCGACGGTGGTTGACGAGACGGTGGCCATGCTCGCCGCCGAGCCGCACGACGGACGGCCGGCCGGCGTCGCGGTGTTCCGACTGCCCAGCGTGGTGAACACGATCGTCGAACTCTTCGATCGGGTCTGGCCCTCGGCGGTGTCGCTCATGGCCTCCGACGTACCGGACAGCGCCGGGTTGACCGAGCGCGAGCGGGAACTGCTCGCGCTGCTCTCGGTGGGCTGCACCGACGAGTCCGCGGCGGCCCGGCTCGGCATCTCGGTGCGTACCGTGCGCAGGATGATGTCCGCGATCATGAACCGGCTCGGCGCTCGCAGCCGGTTCCAGGCCGGGATCAAGGCGGCTGACCGCGGTTGGCTGGTGCCGCGGGAGGTCAGGTGACGGCCGTGGTGCCACGGCCGGCTACCGTATGCGGTTGTGCGGGTACTGGTCACCGAGGACGACGACATTCTCCGGATGGCCTTGGAGGTTTCGCTACGTGGCGCGGGGTTCGCGGTAGACACCGCGGTCGACCTGCCTGAGGCTGATGAGGCGCTCAGCGTCAATGGTTACGACTGCGCGGTCTTCGACCGGATGCTTCCCGCGGGCGACTCGCTGCGGTACGTGGCGAACCGTCGGCGCACGGGGTGGGGCGTACCTGTGCTGTTCCTTACCGCGCGAGACGCGGTCAGCGACCGGATCGACGGGCTGGCCTGGGGCGACGACTACCTCGTCAAGCCGTTCGCGACGGCCGAGCTGATCGCGCGGGTGGGCAGCTTGTGCCGGCGGGGCGGCACCGTCGAAGCCCCGGTGTTGCGGCACGGGGATCTCGAGATGGACGTCGGGAGACACGAAGTCCGGCGCGCGGGGAAGGTACTCGCGTTGACCGCCAAGGAGTTCATCGTGCTCGAACGGTTGCTGGCCGCCGCCGGCGAGCCGGTCCGCCGCACCGAGCTGATCGCGGCCGCCTGGGACGGACTGGTCCCGCCCACGTCGAATGTGCTCGATGTGCTCGTCGCGCAGCTACGTCGCAAGCTCGGCAAGCCACCGCTGCTGCACACGGTACGCGGCATCGGCTACCTGCTGCGCTGACACCTCCCGCGAGGCCGACGAGGACGCCGGCCGCGGCAGCGCATTCGCGGTTAGCTGACGGTGCCGTCCTTGTCCGCCTCGACACCGGTGCGCAGCAGTCGTATGAGCCGCTGGGCGTGGGCCACGTCGGCGCCGGTGAGGGCGGCGCCGCTGGCTAGGGCCAGCAGGTCTGTCGCGGTGAGTTCGGGTCGCACGGCGCCGGCGTCCCGCGCTCGATCGAGCAGCTTGGTCGCGGTGGAGTACATCGACTTGTGCCACTGGTCGAACAACCGGGTCCGACGGCCGATGGGGCCTTCGGTGGCGGCAAGGGCGAGCGGCCGTTTCGTCGCGACGTGCACGACGAAGTCCTCAAGCCAAGAGAAGAGTGCGTCGACCGGTGAGGGGGCGTTGAGGAGGTCGGGTTCCTTCCGACACAGCCCTGCTACCTCGTCGGCGTAGACGGCGACGAGCAGGTCGCCTCGGGTTGGGAAATGCCGGTAGAGGGTCGCGTTGCCAACACCGGCCCGTCGCGCTACCTCGTCCAGCGCGACCTCGGAGCCGGACTCCTCGATGAGTTCCCGTGCGGCGGCGAGCAGCAGTTCGGCGTTGCGGGAGGCGTCCGCCCGGCGCTCACGCTTGGGGATCGTCGGGTTGTCTGTCATCGACGCCATCCCATCGCTCCAGGATTGCCAAGTGGGGAACTCCCCGATTAATGTACCACCTTAACCGGGGAGATCCCCGGTTAGGCTACTGCGGAGGATGCCATGACGCTGACTGCCGAGGACCGTACGGCCATCACGGACCTGATCAACCGGCATGGCCACCTGTGCGACAGCGGCGAGCTGGACCGGATGCACGAACTGTTCACCGCCAACGTCGTTTACGACGTCACGGACCTTGGTGGCGGCGTGCTCACTGGGCTCGCGACACTGCGGGACGCCGCCCTCGCCCTGGGCGAGGGGAATCCCGTCGCCCACCACGTCACCAACATCGTGCTCACCGAGGCGGCTGACGACCTCGTGCACGCACTGTCGAAGGGCATCGGCATCAACACGGACGGCACCATCGGCAGCGTGACCTACGAAGACACGATCACGTGCGGCGACAGCGGGTGGCGGATCAGCCACCGTATAGTCCGCGCCCGACGGGTTCCCTTGATGCGGTGACCACTGATTACATCGAGCCGACGTCGTGAGACACTGCCCGAATCACCTACGAGCCTGCCCTGGCCGATCCTGTTCTTCGCGCCCCTCTCGGTGTGCCGACATCGGAGACTCGGCTGTTGACGGGAGGGCCGCGGCGATGCAGTCGAGGACGCGCTGGAGCCCGTGCCGGAACTGGTCGTCGCGGCTCAGGTGCGGCTGGCGCGCCTCCATCACGATCTTGGTGAACATCGGGTACGCCCCGCCCTTCACCAACTGGTCGATGTACGGGTAGCTCCGCGCCATCCATTCCGACTCGCTGAGCCCACTGCGGTGGAGTTCCCTGGCCGTGCTGATCTCCTCCCGGACGGTGCTCTCGACGTAGCTGTTCAGCAGGGCCACGAGGCCCAGGTTCTCGTCGATGGGGACGAAGGCGTCGAGCACCCCCATCAGGCGTTCGACCAAGAGCAGTTGGTTGGGGCCGAAGCTGGGGAGTGACCGCTGCACGGTGGCGATCCACGGGTGCCTCATCCACATGGTCCGCAGTTCGCCGGCGTAGCGGGTCAGGTCGGCGCGCCAGTTGCCCGAGGGCATGTCCGTGACGTCGATCTCGCCCATCACCTGGTCGGCCATGAGCTCGACCAGGTTCTCGCGGTTCGGGACGTACCGGTAGAGGGACATCGCGCCGGCGCCGATCTCGGCGGCGATCCGCCGCATGGTGGCGGCCTCCAGCCCGTCGGCGTCGGCGATCCGGACGGCCGCCTCGGTGATCTTCGCGCGGCTGTAGACCGGCGTCGGCCCGTAGGCCGCGCGCTCGGGCCGCATCCAGATGCTCAGGTGCTCGGCGTCGGTCACCCTATCCACCCCTCCTGGTTGCGTACATAGTACCCAGTCACTTACTCTTGGCCCGCGACCGCGTACAACGTACCCAGTGGAGGAGCCGTGGCGGATTCGATCGTGGACGCCGAAGGGCTGCACAAGTCCTTCGGCGACACCCATGCCCTGCGGGGTCTGGACCTGAGCGTCCCGAGAGGGACGGTCTGCGGCGTGCTCGGGCCGAACGGCGCCGGGAAGACGACCGCGGTGCGCGTCCTGGCGACCCTGTCGGACCTCGACGCCGGGCATGCCCGCATCGCCGGATACGACGTCGTCCGCGAGGCCGACAAGGTGCGTGAGCGGATCGGGCTCGCGGGCCAGTACGCCGCCGTGGACGAGAAGCTCACCGGCCGCGGCAACCTGCGCATGTTCGGGCGCCTCTACCACCTGCCCCGCCGCGAAGCGCACCGGCGGGCCGACGAGCTGCTCGACCGCTTCTGCCTGATGGACGCCGCCGACCGACCGGTCGCCGGCTACTCCGGCGGCATGCGCCGCCGCCTCGACCTGATCACCAGCCTCATCCTGCGCCCCGACGTGCTCTTCCTGGACGAGCCCACCACCGGCCTGGACCCGCGCAGCCGCGGCGAAATCTGGGACAGCATCCGCGAGCTGGTGGCCGAGGGCACCACGGTGCTGCTCACCACGCAGTATCTGGACGAAGCCGACCACCTGGCCGACGACATCGCCGTCATCGACCACGGGCAGGTGATCGCTACCGGCACACCCGACGAGCTGAAGGCCACGATCGGGGATCGCCTCGACGTCACCATCGAAGACCCGGCCGCGATGCCTGCGGCAGTGACTGTCCTGAGCACCCTGGCCGGCACCGAACCAACAACGACCGATGCCGACCAGCTCAGCGTCGCCCTGCCCGCGACCGGCCTCCGCCTCGCCGACATCGTGCGCGAGCTCGACCACGCAGGAGTCGCCGCCGCCGACGTGAGCCTGCGCCGCCCCACTCTCGACGAGGTGTTCCTGCGCCTCACCGACCGCAAGGAGCCAGTCCGATGACCGCCCTCACCTCGTCACTGGGCCGCGTGCGCTGGACGTTCGCCGACGGGCTGACCCTGATCGGCCGCGAGCTGGGACGGCTGCGGCAAGAGCCCGGGCAGATCGTCGCCGCGCTGATCTTCCCGGCCGTCATGGTTGTGCTGTTCGGGTACGTCTTCGGCAGCGCAATCCAGGTGCCTGGCAGCGGCGACTACCGCGAGTACCTCATGCCGGGCCTGTTCGCGATGGTGACCTTCTCCGCGTGGTTGGGAGTCATGACGCGGACAGCCAGCGACGCCTCCCGCGGTGTGATGGACCGGTTCCGCTCCATGCCGATGGCGCGCTTGGCGGTGCCGTTCGGGCAGACCGGCGCCGACCTGCTGACCGGCCTGCTGATGCTGGCCATCATGGTGGGCACGGGACTGCTGGTGGGCTGGCAGCCGCACCACGGCCTGATCCCCACCGCCCAGGCGTTCCTGCTGATGATCGTGCTGCGGTACGCGCTGAGCTGGGTTGGCGTATACGTGGGCCTGGCGGTGAAGAACGACCAGGTCGCCGACGCGATGGTGCCGCTGGGCCTGCCGTTCACGATGCTGTCGAACGCGTTCGTCCCGACCGACGGCATGCCGGGCTGGCTGCGCTTCCTGGCCGACTGGAACCCGGTGAGCGCGCTCACCGCAGCCTCACGGGAGCTGTTCGGCAACCCGGGCGCCCCATCCGGAAACGTGGCCTGGCCACTCGCATACCCGGTGACCACCGTCCTGCTCTGGTCGGCCGCGCTGCTGGCGATCTTCGTCCCGCTATCGCTCCGCGCCTACACGCGCAGAGGGCGCTGACCACTCCAGGCGTCTGCCCTGGAGGCCGATCGCCGTGTCACCTGAGTAAGCGGTCCCGATGGCTGCAGCACGACCGGCGGCGTGCCCGCGCGTTCACTGGGCGACCGCGCTCGTGGCTACTATCGCGCGTGTGGTCGATCCAGCTTCGGAACTGCTGACCGCTCTCGACGCGAGGTTCGCCGCGTTGGAAGCGGCCGCCTTCCGGGATGCGCGAGCCTATGGCCGTTGGCGGCGCCGGTATGAACGGCTTCATTTCGTGCTGGGTGTGCCCGCAACCATGCTCGCCGGCGCCGCCGGCGCGACTGCCTTCGCACAGCGCGTGCCGGCCGTCGTCGGTACATGTGCTGTGCTCGCTGCCGTCCTTGCGGGAGCCCAGACCGTCGTTCGCCCGGATCAGCGGGCACGGTTCAACCAGACACAGCAGTTCGCCCTGGCCCGGCTGGCAACACGAGCGGCGAACTTTCGTGAGCTGGCGCTGCCCTCCACCGCGGTCGACGAGGGACGGTCCAGGCTGGATGAGTTCTACGACGAGTACCACAACACGCTGGCTCGATCACCGGAGTAGCACGAAGCCGTTCACTCGGGCCAACATCGTTCGCAACCCATGGATGGCCCGATCAGTATCCGAAGTGGATCGTTAGCCACCCCACGAGTATCGCAGGCACTATCGTTTCAAGATGGCGCGGTGGCGCGGTCCGGGGAGCGGTGCGCGGACAGGTCGCCGCTGGGATGGTCGGGCAGGTCCCGGTCGGCGTGGTCGGCGTGGAAGAGCGCCTCGTCGAGCAGGTGCCGCACGTGCACGTCGGCGGCCGAGTAGTACACGAACGTGCCCTCCCGGCGGCCGCGCACCAGGCCGGCGAGGCGGAGCTTGGCCAGGTGCTGGCTGACCGCCGTGGGGGCGGCGCCGACCAGCTCGGCCAGGCAGGCGACCGACGACTCGCCCTGCAGCAGCGCCCAGAGGATCTTGATGCGGGTCGGGTCGGCGAGCAGCCGGAAGCTCTCGGCGGCGAGGTGGACCTGCTCCTCGTTGGGCATGCGGAAGTCCGGTAACGAGGTGTGCACGCCCGCAGCCTATCTCACCACTCAGCCGCTTGCGTATCTGCATGACTGCGCAGGTATTGTGCTTCCGTGACGATCACAATCCAGGACGCGGTAACCGCGCCACGGGGAGCCGCACTCGCTCGCCGTACCCCGCTGTGGTCCTTGACCGAGGTGCGGTGGGCGACGCTCGCGACGGCGCTGTTCACCGCCGGCGCGGTGATCCAGCTGGCCGGTGGTCCGGCCTGGGTGTGGTGGGGGCTGTATCTGGCCTGCTACGCCGCCGGCGGTTGGGAGCCAGGCCTGGCCGGGCTACGGGCGCTGCGGGCACGGACGCTCGACGTCGATTTGCTGATGGTGGTGGCGGCGATCGGCGCGGCCGGCGTCGGGCAGGTATTCGACGGCGCGCTGTTGATCGTCATCTTCGCCACCTCCGGCGCGCTGGAGGCGTACGCCACCCGGCGCACCGCCGACTCGGTCCGCAGCCTGCTGGACCTGGCACCGCCGCACGCCACCCGGCTGGGCGCGGCCGGTGAGGAGCGGGTCGACACCGCCGACCTGACGGTGGGCGACCTCATCCTGATCCGCCCCGGCGAGCGGATCGGCGCCGACGGGACGGTGGTCGACGGGACCAGCGACGTGAACCAGGCAACCATCACCGGCGAGCCGCTGCCGGCCGCCAAGTCGATCGGCGACGAGGTGTACGCCGGCACCCTCAACCGCGCGGGCGCGCTACGCGTCCGGGTGGACACGCCGGCTGCCGACAGCGTGGTCGCGCGCATCGTGGCGATGGTGCAGGAGGCGTCGGCGACGAAGGCGCCGACCCAGCTGTTCATCGAGAAAGTCGAGCAGCGCTATTCGGTCGGTGTCGTGGTCGCCACTCTCGCGCTGTTCGGGATTCCGCTCGCTTTCGGGGACGGGTTCACCGACGCGTTGCTCCGCGCGATGACGTTCATGATCGTCGCGTCGCCGTGCGCGGTGGTGCTGGCCACGATGCCGCCGCTGCTGGCCGCCATCGCCACCGCCGGCCGCCACGGCGTGCTGGTCAAGTCCGCCGTGGCGATGGAGCGGCTCGCCGAGACGAGCCTGGTGGCGTTCGACAAGACCGGCACCCTCACCGCCGGCGAGCCGCGGCTCGCAGCCATGCGGCTCCTGCCCGGCGGTCCGGTACGCGACCCCGACCGGCTCCTCGCTGTGGCGGCAGCGGCGGAGTATCCCAGCGAGCATCCGCTCGCCACCGCGATCGTGGCCGCCGCACGCGACGCCGGCCTACCCGTCCCGGTGGCGACGGATTTCGTCTCGACGCCGGGACGCGGCGTGTCCGCACGCGTCGAGGGACACACCGTGACCGTCAGCCGCCCGGCCGCCGCCGGCGAAGCCGTTGACGCAGAAGCTGGGCACACCGCCGTGGTGGTCACGGTCGATGGCACTCCGGCCGGGGTGCTCAGCCTCACCGACATCGTGCGCCCGGAGGCCGCCGCGGCGACCGCCCGTCTCACCGTCCTCATCGGACAGCCGCCGCTACTGCTCACCGGTGACAACGCCTCCGCCGCGGCTCGCGTCGCCGACGCGGTCGGGATCTCGGACGTGCGGGCCGGCCTGCTGCCGCAGGAGAAGCTCGCCGCCGTCCACCAGACGCAGGCACGCGGCGAGCGGCTGCTGGTCGTCGGCGACGGTGTCAACGACGCTCCCGCCCTCGCCGCCGCGCACGCCGGCATCGCCATGGGCGGCGCCGGATCGGACCTGGCCTTGCAGACCGCGGACGTGGTCCTGGTGCGCGACGACCTCACCGCCGTCCCCGCGGTCATCGCGCTGGCCCGCCGCGCCCGCCGCTACGTCGCGGCCAACCTGGCCATCGCCGCGACCTTCATCGCCGTGCTCGCCACCTGGGACATCATCGGCCACCTGCCGCTGCCCCTCGGCGTGGCCGGCCACGAGGGCTCCACCATCATCGTGGCGCTCAACGGGCTGCGGCTACTGCGCGCGAGCGCTTGGCCGGGCCGCTGACCGGTGTCACCGCCCGGAGGCGTTGATCTGCCACTGGCTGGCCTTGGTGCGCTCGTGTCGGCCCACCAGAACTGATGCCTATGTGGCGCACATCGTGCGGGACGCCATCGCCCACGGTGCCGTGATGGAGCCGGACAGGAACTGTTGCGGCGATCCGGCGTATCCGGGGGCTCGGGAGCGGCCCTGGAGCCCCGCGATCCACACCATCAACCGGGGTGTGTGGATGGGCGCAGGGAAGTGAGGAGCAGCCCGTCGAGGATGCGTTGGAAGCTTTCGGTAAACCAGTCGCCGGCCGGACCGGGTGGGAAGGCGTTGATGGATTCGAGCAGGTTGGGGTAGGTGTCCGGGTCGGCGTCACGGACCATGCGTTGGGAGTAGGAGTTCGGTGTGACGTGGTGGCGGTCGAGGAGTTCGCCAGCGGTGTAGTGCCAGAGCAGGGCGTAGGCGACGGCGGTGTCGCGAGGGCTGAGGCCGGCGGCGCGCAGGGCCGCGTAGATGCGTTCGATGGCGGGCAGTATCGACGGTCCGGCGAGCTTCTCGCCGACGATCAGTTGGACGGCCCAGTGGTCTTGGCGCAGGGCGTCGTGGATGGCGGTGAAGACGGCGGTGATCTCCGAGCGTGGGTCGCCGACCGCGGGCGGTAGGCGGATGGTCTGGGCGACGGCGTCGAGCATGGCGATGAGCAGGGCCTGCCGGTCGGCCACGTGCCGGTAGAGGGACATGGGTCCGGTGCCGAGCTCGTCGGCAAGACGGCGCATGGTGACCGCCTCGATGCCTTCGGCGCGGACCAGGCGCAGCGCCTCGGCCACGATGGTGTCGCGGTCGAGGCGCCGGCGGGGCCGTCGCGGGGACGGCTGGGGCCTGCTCATCGGCCTATCGTGCCTGACCGGCTCACCGAGCGCGGGCGGGTACGCGCCAGTGGCGGGCGCGGGTCTGGGCGGCCCACATGGCGGCATAGCGGCCGCCGGCGTCGAGCAGGGTTTGGTGGGTGCCGCGTTCGGTGATGGTGCCGCCGTCGAGGACGAGAATCTGGTCGGCGCCCACCACCGTGGAGAGCCGGTGGGCGATCACGATGACGGTCTTGTCGGCGACGAGCGCGTCGATGGCTTGTTGTACGGCGACCTCGCTGTCGGTGTCGAGGGCGGCGGTGGGTTCGTCGAGCAGGACGATGGGCGCGTCCTTGAGGATGGCGCGGGCGATGGAGATGCGCTGGCGTTCGCCGCCGGACAGCGCGCCGCCGATCTCGCCCACGTGGGTGTCGTAACCGGCGGGGAGGCGGGTGACGAAGGTGTGCACGTTGGCGGCGCGGGCGGCCGCCTCGACCTGCTCGTCGGTGGCGTCGGGGCGGGCCATGGCGATGTTGGCGCGGATGGTGTCGTCGAAGAGGTAGACGTCCTGGAACACCACCGAGATGTGCCGGTAGATCTCGGTGGGGTCGAGGTCGCGCAGGTCGACGCCGCCGATCCGGACGCTGCCGGCTTGTGGGTCGGCGTATCTGGTGAGCAGGCGGGTGATCGTGGTCTTGCCGGAGCCGGAGGGGCCGACGAGGGCGGTCAGGCTGCGTTCGGGGGCGGTGAAGGTGACGTCGCGCAGGACGGGTGCGCCGTCGCCGTACCCGAAGCTCATGTCCTGGAACGCGATGTCGAAGTGGTCGACGCGGGCGGTCGGGTCGCCGACCGGTAGGGGTCGGGTGTCGAGCACGTCGCCGACGCGTTCCAGGGCGGCGTCGGTCATCTCGAAGACGGCGGTCATGGAGGCGGCGGTGGCGAGGGGTTCGGCGAAGCGGACGGCGGCGGCGGTGACGGCGAACAGCAGCGGCACGGACATGCGGGCGTCCAGCGCGAGGGCGGCGCCCAGGCCGACCATGGCAACCAGCGCGATCTGTACGGCGCTGGAGGCGACCACCGCGGGCCGGGTGAGGCGGCGCTGCATTTCGCTGATCCGGTCGCCTTGGGCGTCGAGGGCGTCGGCGAGCCGCCGGGACTCGGAGCCGACGTGACCGGTGGCCTTGAGGACCGGCAGGCCCTGGACGTACTCGACGATGCGGGTGGCGGCTTCGGCGTCGGCGGCGTCCATTCGCCGGAAGCCGGCGCCGGACACTCGCTGGATGCGGCGGACGAACGGCACCGCGAACACGGTGGAGACGGCGAGGACGGCGCCGAGCCGCCAGTCGACCAGGAGGATGATGACGCCGAGTACGGCGGGGACGGTGACCATCTGCAGGAACAGGGCGCCTACTGTGGACACGCCCATGGTGGCGTTTCCGGCGTTGCCGCCGACGACGGTGGTGAGGTCGCCGGAGGCGCGGCGTTCCAGGTCGCCCTGGGGCATGGTGCGCAGTCTCTCGCCGAGGCGCAGCCGCACGTCGGCCAGGACGTGGGCCCAGGTGCCGTACTGGAACCGCAGCTCGTACAGGCGCAGCCCGAGTTCGATGAGGTAGCAGGCGGCGAAGACGGCGAACCAGGCCCAGGCGGCGGCGGTGTCGACCTCGGGGCGGGTCAGTTCGTACAGCAGCGGGATCAGCGTGGCGTACGCGGCGGCCTGCACGAGGCTGGCGACGGCGAGCGCGGTGAGCGTGCGCCGGTATTCCCGGCGGTAGCCGCCGGCGGACAGCATAATCAGGTGCAGGATCCGCCTCATGCGGCCGCCTCCGATGTGGACCGGGTCAGACCCCAGGCGCGGGCCCGTTCGTGGTTGCGCCACAGTGCCGCATACCGACCGTCGCGGTCGAGGAGCTCGACGTGGGTGCCGTGTTCGGCGACGCGTCCTTCGTCGAGGACGACGATCTGGTCGGCGTCGACCACTGTGGACAGGCGGTGGGCGATGACGACGACAGTGCGGCCGCGGGTGAGCGCGGCGACCGCGTCCTGGATGGCGGCCTCGTTCTCCGGGTCAGCGAACGCGGTGGCCTCGTCGAGCACGACGACGCGGGCGTCGGAGAGCAGCGCGCGGGCGATGGTGAGGCGCTGCCGTTGCCCGCCGGACAGCAGCGCGCCGCGCTCGCCGACCCGGGTGTCGTAGCCGTGTGGCAGTTCACCGACGATGAAGTCGTGTGCCCGCGCGGCACGCGCAGCGGCCTCGAGCTCGGCGTCGGTGGCGCCGGGGCGGGCCAGGCGCAGGTTGGCGGCGACGGTGTCGTCGAGCAGGAACGGGTCCTGGAAGACCAGCGTCACATGGCGCAGCAGCTCCGCGGTGGGTACGTCACGCACGTCGACGCCCCCGACCAGTACCTGGCCTTCCTGGGGATCCCAGAAGCGCGGGATGAGGCGGGCGACGGTCGACTTGCCCGAGCCCGAGGCGCCGACGAGGGCACAGACCGTGCCGTCCGGGATCTCCAGGTCGATACCGTCCAGCGCCGGCCGGCCCCGGCCCGTGTCGTAGGAGAACCGCACTCCGCGGAAGCGGATCGAGCCGTCGGCCGGCGATCGCGGCTCGTCGGGCTCGGGTAGCGGCTCGACGGCGAGCAGGTCGGCGATGCGGGCGGCGCCGGCCTTGGACTCGTTGAGGTAGTGGGACAGGTACATCAGCGGCAGGATCGACTCGACCGGCAACGCACCGAGCACAAGGGCGCCGATCAGGTCGGCGGCGGACATCGACCCACTGGCGGTCAGCCAGGTGCCCACAGCGAGCACGATGGCGAGGGTGGGCAGGGGTGCCATCGCGGCGCGGGTGAGGATCTGTGCGCTGCGGCCGCTGTTCTGCCAGGCGGCGGTGGCCACGGTGAACTCCTCGACCCGGCGGGTGAAGCGGCGGAAGGAGGTGGTGCCGTCGTCGAACGTGCGCACCACCGGCATGCCCTGCACGAACTCCACGACCGCGGCGTTGATGGCCTCGTTGGCGGTGTCGTAGCGGCGGCGGTGTTCGGCGTAGTCCTTGGTGGCCAGTCGCATGCCGATCAGCACGACCGGCGCGATGGCCAGCACGGCCAGCAGCAGCCGCCAGTCCAGCACCACGAGCGCGAGCAGGGCGGCGACGGGTTGGGCGATGCTGAACCCGAACAGCGGGGTGGCGTCGGCGACCGCGATGTGCAGTGCCCGCACGTCGTCCTGGACGACCTTCTTGACCGGTCCGGAGCCGAGCCGCTGCGCCTCGCCGAGCGGGATGCGGCCCAGGTGCTCGGTCAGTCGGGTGCGGAGGTGCACTTCGAGGTCCGCCGAGGCGAGGTGGGAGACCTCGAATGCGTACACCCGCAGACCGAACCGGGCCAGCAGACCGCTGAGCGCACCGGCCAGCAGCCACGTCACCGTCCCTCCGTCGGGATCCGAGGAGAGCACTTCGCCCAACGCCAGCGCGATGAGCAGGAACCCGGACACACCGGCCAGCGCGGCCAACGCGGCCAGGATCGTGGCTGCGGTGAGCCGGCCACGGACCTGGGTTACGAGCGCGGACAGCGCCTTGCCTGGGTCCGCCGGGGGCGGTGCGGGCGGCGCCGGAGCTGCCTCGCTCGTGGGCGCGACGGCGGTCGCTGTCACAGCGGATACCTCCTGATCGGGTACGGCGTACGCGCCGCCTCGTCCACGAGACCCATGCGTTTCTCGTGATGCGATGCGGCTCACGCTTGCCATTCACGCACCAATGTCGTTAGGTGAGGCTAACTCTTTGCGTACGTTGTATTCAACAGGAGGTTGGCGTGGATCTGACTCGTCGCGATCTGCTCCGCTTCGCGGGCGCCGGTGCGGGCGCGCTGCTGGCCGGTCCGCTGGCCGCCTGCGGCTCGTCCGACCAGAGCCCGGCCGTCAACACCGCCGGGGCTGGTGGTGCGCCGGTGCGGGGTGGCACCGTGCGGCTGGCCTTCGCCGGGGGCGGCGCCACGGAGACGCTCAACCCGTTCGACGCGTACAGCCCTGCCGAACTCGCCCGCGGGCTCGTGGTGTTCGACCGCCTGTTCACGGTCAGCGGCGGCGCGGCCGTGCCGGCGCTGGCCACCGCGGCCGAGCCGGCGCCGGACGGCCGGTCGTTCACGCTGACCCTGCGCTCCGGGGTGACCTGGCACGACGGGTCGCCGCTGACCGCCAGGGATGTGCTGTACAGCCTGCGCTACCTGGCTTCGCCGGACCGCAAGTACCCCAGCGAGCTGCTGTCCTACCTGGACGTGGCGGCGGCCGCCGCCACCGGCGACCTGGCCCTTCGGGTCCCCACCACGCGGCCGGTCGGCGACCCGGGCACGCTGCTGGCCGCTGCCTCGCTCCCGGTGGTCAAGGACGGCGCCACGTCGTTCACCCCGCAGCACGCGGTCGGCACGGGCCCGTTCCGGGTGGCGGCCTTCGCTGCCGGCCGGGAGGGCCGGCTGACCCGTTTCGACCAGCATTGGGGCGGTGGGCCGAACGCGGACGAACTCGTCGTGGTCAGCGTCGACGATCCGCAGGCGCGCGTGAACGCGGTCCGCGCCGGCCAGGTCGACTACGCCGCCGACATCCCGTACGCGCTGGCCAAGGCGGGCGCCGGTGGCGCCGGCATCGAGGTACGCGACGCCGGGCAGCGGCAGCGCACCGGATACGGGTTCGTGCTCAACACCACCCGTCCGCTGATGGCCGACCCGCGGGTACGCCGGGCGCTGCGGCTGGTCGTCGACCGGCAGGCCCTGGTCGACACCGTGTTCCTGGGCCGCGGCGCACCGGCCAACGACCTGTACGGGCACGGCGCGAAGTACTTCGCGGCCGACATCGCGGCGCCGGGCCGGGACGTCGAGCGAGCCCGTGCCCTGCTCACCGAGGCGGGCGCGACCGGCGCGCGGCTGGTGGTTCGCAGCGCCGACTACGAGGTCGGCTACAACGCCTCCACCGAGCTGTTCGTGGAGCAGCTCAAGCAGGTCGGCCTGGACGCCCGGGCGCAGATCGTCAGCCCGGCCGAGTACTTCGACCCGCAGGCCATCACCACCGTGGACGCGCTGGTCTTCTCGCTGGGCCCGTTCCCGCTCTCGGTGATCTTCAACCGGTCCGCGGCGTACCCGTCGCTGGCCTTCGACGATCCGCGACTGCGGCAGGCGCTGGCCACCGCGGCGGCCACCATCGACGAGGGCGAACGCGGGCGGGCGTGGCGGACCGCGCAGGAGGTGATGGCCGACCGGGGCAACTGGATCGTCTGGGGCCTCGGCGACGTGCTCAGCCTCGCCCGCAGCACGGTGGCTGGCATCGAGGTACGCGAGTCGGCCGACTACCCGTACCTGGGCAAGGTCGGCTTCACAGCATGAGACGGACGGTGCTGGCCGCGGCGGGCCGGCTCGCGGTCGCCGCCGGGCTCTGCACGCTGCTGTCCATCGTGGTCTTCGCCGGTGTGGACGCGCTGCCCGGCGACCCAGTCACCGCCCGCCTCGGCGGCACCGCCACCCCCGAGCAGATCGCCACCGCGCGGGAAAGGCTCGGCCTGGACCAACCACTGCCGCGCCGGTATACCGACTGGGTCGCCGGCCTCGTGCGCGGCGACCTGGGCACCTCGGCCAGCGGTCGACCGGTCACCGACATGCTCGGCGAACGGCTCGGCAACTCGCTGCTGCTCGCCGCGCTCACCGTCGTCCTGCTCGTCCCGCTGTCGCTGGCCGCCGGAGTGGCCGCCGGCCTGCGCCCGGGCTCCCGCACCGACCGCGGCCTGTCGAGCGGCGCATTGCTGCTGGTGGCGGTGCCGGAATTCCTCCTGGCGGCGGTGCTGCTGCTGGTCTTCGCCGCCGGGCTCGGCTGGCTGCCCCCGGTGTCGCTGGTCCCCGCCGGGCAAAATCCGCTGTCCGTACCGGGGGTGCTCGTGCTGCCGGTGCTGAGCCTGCTGCTTCCCAGCCTGGCGTACGCCACCCGGCTGATCCGCGCCGCGACCGCCGCCGCGGTCCGGGCGCCACACGTGGAGTTCCTGCGCCTCAACGGCGTCGCCGCCGGCCGTGTCCTGCGGCACGCCGTGCTGCCAGCGGTGCTGCCGGTGGGCCTGCAGGTCTGGCTGGTCACCGCGGTCGGCCTGGTCGGCGGCGCGGTGCTGGTCGAGCAGGTGTACGGCTACCCGGGTGTTGGCGGCCTGCTGGTGCAGGCGGTGCGGGCCGGCGACCTGCCGGTGGTCCAGGCAGTGGCGACGCTGCTCGGCGCGGCCATGCTGGCCGCGCTGCTGCTGGCCGACCTCGGCGTCCGGCTGCTCACCCCGACCCTGCGGACCCCGTGATGGCGTACCGTGCCTTCCGTGCCGGCCTGGTGGCCGTGGCGGTCGCCGTGCTGGCCGTCGCGGTGCTCGGACCGCTGCTCGCCCCGCACCCACCCACCAGGCCGGTCGGCCCGCCGTACGCCCCACCGAGCACCGCGGCGTTGCTCGGCACCGACCACCTCGGCCGCGATGTGCTCTCCCGGCTCCTGGCCGGCGGCCTGCCCGTCGTGCTCACCAGCGCCGCGGCGGCGATACTCGGCTCCCTGGTCGGCGTCACCGCCGGTCTGGCCGCCGCGCTGCTCGGCGCCCGGCGGCGCTGGGCCGAAGCCGCGCTGCTGCGGCCCCTGGACGCGGTCGCGGCCCTGCCGCCGCTGCTGGTCCTGCTGCTCGCCCTCGCCGCGGCACCAGGCCGGCTCGGCGTCATCGCCGCCATCGCCGTCGCCGGCGCGCCGCTGTCCGCTCGGGTAATCCGGGCCGCCGCCGCACCCGTCGTGGCCCGCCCGCACGTGGAGGCGGCGACCGCCCGCGGTGAGGGACTGGCCTGGCTGCTCGGCCGCGAACTGCTGCCGCTGGTCGCCGGCACCGCCGCCAGCGACCTCGGCCTGCGCTTCGTCACCGCCGTCTACCTGGTGACCGCCGCCGGCTTCCTTGGCATCGGCGCCGGCCGCACCGACTGGGGACTGCTCATCGCCGAGGCCCTGCCCGGCGCTGGCCTGCAACCCCTCGCTCTGGCCGCACCAGTGGTACTCGTCGTCGCGCTCACGGTCACCACCAACCTGCTCGCCGACGAGACGCTGCGCCGATCCCGGAAGGTCCTGGCATGACGGATCTGGTGGACGTGGCTGGGCTCTGCCTGCACGCCGCCGGAATGTCCATCGTGGACCACGTCAGCTTCACCGTCGCCAAGGGCGAGTCGGTGGCACTGACCGGCCCATCCGGCTCCGGCAAGACCAGCACCGCCCTCGCCCTGCTCGGGCACCTGCGCGACGGCGTCGAACACCTCGGCGGCATCGTCACCGTAGCCGGCCTGCCCGCCCTGCCCGCACCACACCCAGCCCTTCGCGGCCACACCGCCGCCTACCTCGGGCAGGACCCCGGTCTCGCACTCAACCCCTACCGGCGGATCCGGACAACCCTGTTGACGGCGCTCGGCCGCACCCCGCGCCACCGGCGCCGGGCCGCCGTCGAGGACCTGCTCACCCGGGTCGCGCTCCGACCCGACCTGGCCGAGCGCTACCCGCACCAGCTCTCCGGCGGCCAGCAACAGCGCGCCGCCCTCGCCACCGCCCTCGCCCGCCAGCCCCGACTACTGATCCTCGACGAACCCACCAGCGCACTGGACTCGGACACCGCGGCGGACATACGCACGGAGCTGACCAGGGTACGGGAGCAGGGCGTCAGTCTGCTGTGGATCACCCACGACCTGCCCACCGTCATTGGGGCCGTCGACCGCGTCCTCGCCCTGGACGCCGGCCGGCTCGTCGAGCACACGCCGGCCGCGCTCGCGGCGCCGACCATGCCGGCGCCGGCCGCCCGCAGCGGCCCGCCCGTGCTCGCGGTGTACGACGTCGGTGCCCGCTTCCCCGGCGGTCCCACCCTGTTCGAGCCGGTCAGCTTCCAGGTGCGGCCGGGGAGCGGGCTCGCCGTCCTCGGCCGTTCCGGCACCGGCAAGACCACCCTCGCGCGCTGCCTGGCCGGCCTGCACCAGCCCACAACGGGCAGCATCCAGCTCGACGGGCACCGGCTGCCAGCCGACATCCGGCGCCGCAGCCGCGCCCAACGCGCCGCCGTACAACTCGTCGCCCAAGACCCTGCCGGCGCCCTGCACCCACGCCAGGACGTCCGCACCGCGCTGGCGCGTCCGTTGCGGCTGCTGCGCGGCCTGCCCACCGGTGCCGACCTCGACCGCGAAGTCACCCGGCTGCTCAACGCCGTCCACCTGCCGGCAAGCTTCGCCGGCCGCCTGCCCGCGGAACTATCCGGCGGCCAGCGCCAACGCGTCGCCCTCGCCCGCGCGCTCGCGGCCAGCCCCCGGGTCCTGGTTTGCGACGAGATCACCTCGGCGCTGGACCCCGCCACCCGAGACGCGATCCTCGACCTGCTCGACGAACTGCGCACCCGTGGCCTCGCCCTCGTCATCGTCACCCACGATCCGCACGTCGCCCAACGCCTGGCCCACGACACGCTCGTCCTGCGACGATCTGAAGTAGTTGGTGACCATGAGGGGCATCATGGCACAGGCATTGACCTCCATCACGCCCGCCAGAGCGGACCAGGCCAATCCTCGGTTGCTTGAGAACAGTGCACTCGATCTCGCCGAGTTGACGATGTCTCATCACGCCGGAGAACGGATGTTCGGTGCCTGGATGCTGCGCCTATCGCAGGGCGTTCAGCAAGGTGCCAAGGAGTGGCAGCACGCTTCGAAGGTCGGTTCCGTCGGCTGGCGCGTGGGCGGCCGTGCGAGCCGCTGAGGTCGCGTTGAAGGCGATGGCCCACCCGACCTCAGCGAGCCGATCGAACCGGACGCCGGAACGACTGATCTGCTTGATCAGTACGGCTGATCTTGATGCGCCGGACTGCCGCTAGCATCGTCGGTGTGGCAACGCGGCTGGTTCAAATCAACATGAAGGCTCGGGACGATGCCGCGCTTGGCGGTTTCTGGGCGGAAGCGCTCGGCTGGGAAGTCTCCAGCGAGGGACCCGGCGTGACCAACCTCGAACCGGAGGGCTTCGTCTACCCGGACCCCGTCGCCGTCTGTATCGACCTCGTCGCCTCCCCGGAACCCAAGACGGTGAAGAACCGCGTGCACGTCGACCTCGCCACCACCTCGGCGGCCCATCAGGCGGAGTTGGTGGCGCGCTTGAAGGATCTCGGGGCAACACCCGCCGACGTGGGCCAGGGTGACGTCCCATGGACGGTCCTGGCCGACCCAGAGGGCAACGAGTTCTGCGTGCTGGACTGGCACGATTCGATCCGAGACACCGGACCGATCGCCACGGTCGTGGTCGACTGCGCGGATCCGCGAGCCATGGCGCGCTTCTGGGGCAAGGCCATGGACTGGACCCTGCACAAGGTGACCGATCACAACGCGGTACTGCGCTCCGCCAGGGGTGTCGGCCCATATCTGCAGTTCCTCCGCACACCCGACGTGAAGACCGGGTGGAATCGAGTCCATCTCGACCTCCGCCCATACCCAGGTGACGACCTGGAGGCCGAGGCGGCCAGACTGCGGACTCTCGGCGCCACTGCCATCGACCTCGGCGAGAGCGATGTCCCGTGGACGGTCCTCGCCGACCCCGAAGGCAACGAGTTCTGCCTCCTCGCCCCAGGCTGACCCAACCCGCTTATCCGCCGCGACGGCCACGAGCCCGGCTGAGGTTCGCTGTCGCCGTCCGCGAGGGCGGTAAGGGAGGTGTACGACGTCGTTTCGGAATCGGCGCTCATCGATTAGCTCAAGATCGGCGCGCATGCCGGTCGGTAGCCCTGGCTTGCCGCCGCCGACGACAATGGGCAGGATGAACAGCTGGCACTCATCGACCAGCCCGGCCCGGAAAGCCTGCGTTGCGGCTGCTTCAGTGTGCGGCCACGGGGGCTTCGTCAGGTGGCCGGTCTTGGGTGAGCGCTGAGCCGGCCAGGGGAGGCCCTCGGATGAAGATCGTCGCGTTGTCCTGCACGCAGAAGCGTCTCCCGTCGCTGACCGACGCGCTGCTCGAGGCGGCGATCACCGGCGTCGTCCGGGAGGTCGGCGACGCGGAGATCCAGCGGATCCGGTTGATCGACCATCGCATCGCGATGTGCGAAGGCGAGGACACCTGCCTTGATCCCGAGGTGGGCCGGTGCACGCTCGACGACGACTTCGAGCATGTCGTCGATCTGGCCGAGGGTGCGCAGGCGATGCTGCTCGCCATGCCGGTGTACGCGGGGAACGTGCCCGCGGTGCTGAAGATCTTCCAGGAGCGCTTGAAGAGCTTCATGAACGCCAGGCAACGCCCGTTCGGCAACCTGCTGGTGGGGACGATCGTGCATTCGCGCACGATGCTGACCGAGCCCGCGCTAGGATCGTTGTTCCCGTGGTACCTGCGCCTACGGAACAAGAACGTGGCGTCGGCGTGCTTCACCCAGAACGATCATCAGGACCTGACCCGCACCGCGGCGTTCGACCTGTGTGTGGCCGTGGGCCGGCAACTCGGCATGACGCTCGACGGCGGCCGGTCGCCGGCCAACGACCGCACGGCACTGCCGTTGGTTCAATCACCGGCTCGTCCGCGGTGCGGTAACCCGGCCGCATCCTCTCCTGGAGCGTGAGGAGATTCCGCGCGCCAGGTGCACCCGTCGCCCGCCTGTTCGCACGACACCGTGACGTCCGGTTCCACATAGCGGGCGGCGATGGCGGTGTTGAGTTCCTGGCAGTATGGGCACGGTGACGAGAACGTCAGTACGACGCCGGCGCGGGCGGCCCGTTTGCGGTACCGGAGGATCCCACAGTCGGCGTTGCGCAGGACGGTGCCCGAGGGCTGGTGCTCACTTGTCACTGCCGAGTCGTACAGCAACAGCTGACGCTGCAGCCGGGTCATGAAGTGATCGGTGGCGGATACCCCGGCGGGCCGTTGCGCTTGCAGTAGCTCCGCGGTGATGCGGGAGTTTGCCTGGATCCACGCAGCCAGGCCCCTTTCGCCGTGCTCTCCCAGGATGAACTCCTCTGCGGCCGCCTGGGCCTCGAAGAACCGCTGGCGCCACAGGTCGACCTTGTCGGCCGGGTCAAGGGGAGACGGTTCACTGGTCATGGTCCGCGTCCCTCCCGGTGGCGCCGTCCAACTCGGCGAAGACCTCCTGGGCGACGCGCAACCCGTTGTTGGCGACCGGCCAGCCGCCGTAGTAGGCGAGCTGGATGATGACTTCGACGATCTTCTCTCGCGACATCCCGAGGTGCAGGGCGGCACCGATGTGGCCGCGCAACTCCCAATCTGTGCGCGCCAGCGTGACCGCGGTCAGCGCGACCAGTTCGCGCTCCTCGACGCTCAGGTGCGGGCGGGTCCAGATCTCACCGAACAAGTGGTCGACGGTGATCTGCAGGAACTCCGGGTAGGAACCCGGGCGCGGTTCGCGGCCGAAGACCTGCTGGAACATGGCCTTACCGCGCTCATGCCGGGCGGCTGGCTGATTCATCGATCAACTCCTTCGTGTTAGCCGAACAGTTGTCAACGTCCACGACGCCACGAAGGCGACCAGCAGCGCGGCGCCGCCGCCGAAGGCGGCCGGAACACTCACCCGCTCGTCGCCAGTGCGGATACCGAGAAAGCACTGAGCCGACGCCGCCGAGGCTGCGGAACACCAGCAACTGCCCGTAGAACCCGGCGAACGCCGTCAGGGCCGAGGAGACCGCACATAGCAGCAGGCCGGCGACCAGGACCCGCCGCTCCCCGAAACGAACTCCGAGCCGGCCGCAGAACGGACTGGTGGCCAGCCGCATCAACGCGAACATGGCGACGAGCGCTCCGATCTGGGTGGGCCCGGCCCCGAACGTCGCCGCGTACACCCCAAGCACCGGGAGCACCGGTCCCAGGACCAGCATGACGCAGCCACCAACGACGATGAGAACGTCGACCTCGCGAGGGAGACTCGGCTGGGCGGCAACGAGTGGGGCGCTGCCGAGGCCGGTCGCCGTCACTGCCCGATCACAAGATGATGCTGAGCTTTCCGTGCTCGTACAACGTCTCGTGGTCGAGCACCACGACCCGTCTCCGGATCCGGAACGACTCCCCCTCGACGACGAGCTGGAACCGGCATTTCCCGACGTAAGCGTCAGAGCGCCCGTGCCCGAAGCGGTACACGATGACATTCGCCGCCACGTCGAGATGCGTGCCCCGATCGGTCAGGATCTCCACGTTGCTGAGCATCCGATTCGTCCGCGACCGAGGATTCTCGCACCACACCTCACCGTTGAGGAGTTGTTCGATCCGCTGGCGTAGCCGGGCGGCATCGTCGTCGATGAGCCCGAGCGCACCGGGCGTCTCGCCGCGGACGTCGGTGGCCGGCACCGAGTAGCGGATGTCGTCGGTCAGCATCTCGTCGTACCACTCGAGCAGGCGCCACTCGTCGAGCAGCCGCGCCTCACGGAAAAGGAACTGGCTCACCCGGTGCCACAACCGCACCTGGGCCGCTTCGTCGACCGTCAGCTCGGTGATCATCGCGGTTCTGCCCCTTGCATCTCGGCCCGGTGAGCGACCTCGAGGTGACCGTCGTCGCCGTGCATCAGCCGGTCCCACTGCCGCCAGAACTCGCGGGCGGGAAGCTCGTCGGTCGTCTCCGGGAACTCTTTGTTCATACCGCGTGACAGATCCGAGTAGCGCACCGTGCGGTTGAGATAACCCCGCTGGCACGACTCGACGATCTCGATGTCGTCGGGAGTGGCGAAGCCGGCGGGGCCGAGGAACGTCAGGTAGTGACTCTTGCGGAGGTCCCGGATGTCCGGATCCTCGTCCTTGGGGGCCAGGGCGACCGAGGTGATGGCCATCTGGCCGGGGCCGACCGGGTCGATCTTGCGGATCGTGATCGCGATCGCGTCGATGATCATCAAGTTGGGAAAGATCAGCACCGCACGATTGGTGCCGGTGATCCGTTCGGCGCGTTCGGCGCCGAACCGGTCGACGAACCGTGCGGCCGTCGCCTCGATCCGCGGCCGGACCTCGGCGCCGAACATCGGCGTCCAGTAGGCGAGCGGGCGGGCTGCCGCCGGTGGCAGCTCGTTGGCGCCATGCCCGAGGCCGAGGGCGCGGCCGAAGCCGCCTCGTCGTCGCGGTGGCACCGACCCCAGCGACTCCATGTAGCTGACGTAACGCTTGTGCAGGGCCCGGAAGTGGTAGATGTCGACGCTGTTCTCCATCATGAGCTTCCAGTTGGCCCGGGCCCCGTGGAGTTGCGCACCTTGGATCACCTCCATCCCGACCTCGGACTGGTCGTCGATCAGATCGAGGTACTCCGTCGCACCCGCCAGGTACTCGGTCAAGGTGCGCGGCTGCTCCGGATCGAAGGTGACGAACACGAAACCGCGGTAACTGTCACTACGGTGCCGCGCCAGGCCGAAGTCCGCCTTCCGAAAGCCTGGCCCGTACCCGTCCGGGATCGGGACCCCGACCAGGTCGCCCTGGTTGGAGAACGTCCAGTCGTGATACGGGCACCGGAACGATCTGGCCTGCCCGGCCGGCTGCGAGCAGATCAGAGCCCCGCGGTGCGTGCAGCTGTTCGCGAACACCCGGATCACCCCGTCGGACCCGTGTGCCATGACCACCGGGCGTCCGCCGACGTCGCGTGCCACATAGGAGCCCGGCCCGGGCACCTCCGATTCGTGCCCGACGTACAACCAACAGCGATCGAAGATCCTGGTCATCTCCCGTGCGGCTAGGTCGTCGTCGGTGTAGGCGCGGCGATCCACCCGGAACGAGAGGCGCTCAAGATCCTCGACCACGATCGGGTCGCCCACCGGCCGCTGCGGTTCGATCGTCACTGCTCCCCCTTTCGCTGTAGCGTCTCCACCGTGCTGATGACCAGCTCGGCCGTGCGCACGGCAGAATCGCCGCACTCGGGCTGTGCGGCGCGCAGCCGGGCCCGGTAGTCCCGGGCGGGATCGAGCAGATCGGTAACGGCGTCAGCGACCGCCTGCTCGGTGACGCCGGCCGGCTCCAACGCCGTCCCGAAGCCCGCGCTACCCACGAAGTACGCCTGGACGGGCTGATCCACAGCCAGCGGGATCACCAACATCGGGGTCGCCGCCCGGATCGACTCCGCCACGGAGTTGTACCCGCCATGGGTAATGAACACGTCGGCGCGCTCGAGCACCTCACGTTGCGGCAGATACGGGGCGGTGAGCACGTCGTCGGGCAGCGCGAGCTCCGCGGCGAGATCTCCCACCGCGGCGATCACCTGTGCGCCGGTCGCCGCTGCCCCGGTGATCACCGTGCACAGCAGCTCCGGCCGCCGGTAGAAGATCGTGCCGAAGGAGACGTACACCACCGGGCGATCGGGGTCGATCCGATCCAGGCCCGAGAAGGCAACCTCGTCGCCGCGGGTCCCCGGCGCACCCGGCAGCCCGACGAGCTGCACACCGTCGTCGGTGACCGCGTCGTCCCCGACGAGAGCGGGGATCGTCGGCATCACATTGAGAATCGGCGAACGCGCCGAATGCGTCCGGGTCGACCACAACACCCCGTGCCTGGTCAGATAGTCGCCGACCTGCTCGTCGTACGCCCAGCGACCTCGTCGATGCTCGCTCGGGCATACTCCACCCAGGTTGGCCCAGATCATCCCGTACGGCACGCCGGACGCCTGTGCGCCGACCATGGCCGACGCCGTGACCGGCAACGAATCGACGAGCACGAAGTCGGGCGCCGTCGCGCGGAGCGCGTCAGCTGTCTGGTTTGCCACCGGCGACGACTGGAGCATCGGGCCGATCTTCGCCGGGTCGCCGCTCCACGGCGCCATCTCGACCTGCCCGATCGCGTGGACCTGCGCCTTGCCCAAGGCCTGGCGACGCTGCTCGTCGAGCGCGCCACCGTCCGCAGACAACAGCAGCAGCGCAACCTCGCTGCCGGCAGTCTGGAGCGCGTTGACCACCGGAACATACGGGTTCAGGTGACCATGCTGAGTCGTGGTGAGGAGGGCGACGCGCATCAGATCTCCGATCCATCGAAAGAAGACGACAGGCCGACTCAAGAACTGGCTCTGGATGCGAAACAACCGGGCCCACCACCTGCCCCCAGGCAGTTTCGCAAAGCCTGCCGGGATGTGCAATGAGCCATTTTCATCCTGCGTGGCGGTTCGTCTGAAGGACGAGGATGGCCTGCATGACCGTCGGTTCCCGATGTCTCGCCGGCGGGACAAGGTCAGATTCCAACATCATGTCGTAGTCGCCGACCTCGAAGCGGGCTTCGCTGACACTTTCGCGGGCGGTCGCATCCACGGCCACCTCTGGTAGCTTCCACGCCAATCCAGCCACCTCGGTCGGAGCCTACGGCTCGACGTCAGACGAGAAGGGGTGCCACGCAAGATGATCGCAGGCGAAGAGCTGACGGTCAGCGCACCGGCGCCATCGGCACGCAGGGCTGAACGGATTCGAAGCCTCGGGTACGTCGGCGCCGTTGCCGCGACGTCCATCGCGTTGGCCGCATTCGTTGGTTGGGCGATGCTGCGACTGGGCAGTGGGGCTCTGCCGGCGTGGTCAGCGGCTCTGGTGTCGATACCGTTGGCCAGAGGTCTGGCGCAAAAGGCGGTGAACACCGCGCTGCGGGCTGTCCTGCGTCCTTGCGCGCCGTTGTCCGTGCTGGATGAGGACGACACCGAGGCGGCGGTCGCGACCACCTGTTTCGTCTATCCCATCAAGGTGCACGACGAACACGACATCGAGGACCTCGTCGCGACCATGCGCGGAGCCCGAAATGACGCCGGCGAAGGCTTCGTCGCGCACGTTGCGCTGGTGGACTTTTCCGACGGGCCGGCCGCCGACGATCAGCGCGACGAGCCACTGCGATACCGCATCGAGGAGCGCCTGCGCGCGGCGAACGAAGACCAGTCCACCGCGCCGATGTGTGCGCTGTTCAGGGCAAGGCGGTGGAACCCCCACGAGGGTGTGTGGATGGGCTGGGAACGCAAGCGCGGGAAGATCCTGGAGTTCGTACGCCTGGTGACCGGCTCGCAGGAAACGACGTTCCTGCCTACCTCGGCGGCGGACCGGCAGATCGTCGCGCGACTTCGAGCGGTGCGGTATGTCATCACCCTGGACGTGCACAGCCGTATCTACCCAGGCAGCGCTCGGCGCCTTGTCGCCGCTATCGGCCACCCCGACAACCGTCCCGTCGTCGACGCGGCAGCCGGCCGGGTCGTGTCCGGCTTCGGCTTCATCAGGCCGCTCATTATCTCCCACAAGCCGCGCACCCTGTTTGCCTGGTCTGCCCAGTCCAAGGGACGGTCCGGGCGGGTCACGGTGCTCCAGCACTTCTTCGGCCGAGAACGCTTCCTCGGCCAGGGCATCTTCGATGTCACGGCGTTTCGGGCCACGCTGAACGACAGCATCCCGGAGAACTCCCTCCTGAGCCACGACAAGATCGAGGGCATGCATGCGGGGGCGACCTGCGAGAATCTCGCGCTGCTCGTGGATGACGCGCCCGAGGACTACCTGGCGTCCCGCAAACGCGACCATCGGTGGGTGCGTGGAGATGTCCAGCTCCTCCGTTGGGCTCTAGCCCGCAGGACGTCGGGCCTGCGCAGCCTTTCGCTGCTCGACCGATACACCTTGGTCGACGACGTCATGTCCCGGGTGTCGCCCGTGGCGAGCATGGCGCTCCTGCTCCTTGGGTGGCTCAACCTGCCGGGCGCGTGGGCCGGGCTGTTCGCCGCGGGCGTTGTTCTGGTGCCGATGCTGGCAGACCACGTGGTGTTCCGTCCGGTGCTCAACATCGCGCGGGCATGTCGTCAGCGCTACACCGGTTCCACGGTCGATCCGATGGGCAATCCGTTCATGGCGGAGTTCTACAGCCACGTGACCCACAAGACGTTGGCGGAATTGGCCAGCCTGCCGAGCGGGATCATCCTTCTCGCCGACCGTGCGTTGAACACCGCGGACGCGACCGTGCGGGCTCTGTACCGGATGCTCATCAGCCACCGGCACCTTCTACAGTGGACTGCCTCACGCGCGCAGAGTCGGACGGTGGGTGGTGGGATAGGGTCGCGGTACCAGGCGATGGCAGCGTCCTGCGGTCTCAGTGTGCTGCTCGCTGGCACCATCTGGCTGGTCAACCCGTCCGTCCTGCCGTGGGCGGCGCCGCTGCTCGCGCTGTGGTTGACCGCCCCGATCGTCGTACACTACTCGGCTAAACCCGCCCGGCGACTGCCATTCACACTTCGCACAGTGGACGGCGGGTAGGCCGTCCGTCGATTGTGTCGATCTCTCGGGAAGATGGGGTATCGAAATGGATCTACGTTCGACGGACCGTTGCGCACGGGAGAAGTCCCACGACACGGTCGACGTCTGGTGGCTGGTTCGTCCGGAGGAACTGCGCAACACCACCGAGGGAGGGTATTTGGAATACGTCACCGAGTTCGAGGTCGCCGGCGGCGACATGGTTCAGGCGCACAAACACCCGTCAGTCGAGTTCTACTACGTGCTGCATGGGCGCGGAAGAATGGTCGTCGGCGACGACGAACGTATCGTCTGCCCCGGAGATCTCGTCCACATTCCGTCCAACGTGATGCACAGTCTGGCGCCAGCGAGCGAAAGCGATTCGGTGCGCTGCTTCACGTTCGCCGTCTCAGACCGGGGCGAGGCCAGCCACTACCGCTGAGCGGCCGCCAAGTGCCGCACCCTACGACGATCGGAGTCGCGCCCATGACGACCAACGAGTCCGCTTTTCCTGCACTCATCCAACGGTTCCCGATCGACGAGGAATGGGTGGTCCAGGACGGACATGCCATCCCGGCCTGGACGCTGAAGGCAGACGGCTGTGATGTGGTTTTCGCCACCTACCCGAAGGATCTGACGCTGACGTCGCACCGGCACGACGACCTCGACATCGCGGGGGTCGTGACCAAGGGGTTGGTGCGGCTGACGATCGCTGGCGAGCAGCGGCACTACGGCCCCGGTGATTGGTTCCATGTGCCGATGTCCGTCGAGCACTCGGCGACGTACCAGGAAGAGACGTCACAGGTGGAAGTCATCTTTCGGCGCGAGCGCGAGCGCGAGTGAACCGTGACCGCAGTCCGTTGAGCGGTGCACCGGCGTCCACGCCGCCTCGAGCGCTGCTCATCGACCTCGACGACACGATCTTGGACGGAGGGCACGTTGCTCGAGCGATCGAGGGCACCTGCGAGGCCGTGGCGTCAACCTTCGCGGGGTTCGACACAGGTCAGTTGAGGCAGGCGTACGTCGAGGCGTGGACCGCGTACCGCTCGAAGGTCGAGATCCTGTGCTGGCTCGGGCGCGTCGACGGTGCGTCGGTCCTTCGTGACACCTGGCGCCATACGTTGCGCCGTTGTGGCCGCGCGGACGACGTGCCGGTCGAGTTCGCCGTTCAGACCTACCGGCACATCGCCCGCTCCACCTACCGACTCTTCTCGGACGTGCGCGGATTGTTCGCCACGACCGCCCGGTTGAGAATCCCGGTCGCCCTGGTGACGAACGGGCCGTCCGACGTTCAGCGGGACAAGCTGCGAGTCCTCGACATCGAACATGCGCTCGACGCGGTACTCGTCTCCGGCGAGGTCGGCGTGGCCAAGCCCGATCCGGCGTTGTTCGCCGTGGCCCTCGAGCGGATCGGAGTGGAAAGCCACGCCGCATGGCATGTGGGAGACGGGCTTACCAATGACGTCGGCGGGGCACGCGCCGCTGGGCTCGTCGCCGTGTGGCTCAACCGCCTCAGCAGACGTACACCGGTTGACAACCGTCGGCCCGATCTCGAGGTTGCGTCACTGACCGAACTCAGTGAGCTGCTGACCGAGCTGGCCCGTCCGCCCCAGCTGTGACGAGGGCCGGGCCGGTCGTCGCGTACGTCGGCGTCGTCAACGCTTTGTGGCGGTTGGACCGCGCTGCTCGAGCAGATGCACCGCCAAACCGATGGCGTCCCGCAGCCCTTGCTCCCGTCGGGTGAACACGTTGTCGCCGTCGACGACCGGACAGCCCATCCAGCGTGCGACATGCTCCCGGTAGTACGCGAATTCGCGTAGGGCGCGACAGATGTGCTGCATCGCGCCGAAGGCCAGTCTCCCGGGCGACGGCACGTCACCCGACAATCCGGCGTAGACCTCCGCGACGTGCATGACCTCGGCCGGTGTCAGATCGAGTTCCACGCCGGCCGCGCCGATATCCTCCACCGGGTCGCTGCGGCGTTGGACGTTTCCCAATTCCCGGTGCAGCTTCAGGAGCGCGCCGTTGGCCCGTCGGACGTAGTGCCAGTGCCCGTTGTTCGGTGCTGCCGCCACGATCGGCAGCCATTGGTCGTCGAGGGCGCGGATGACATCGTCCGCAGTGGGCAGACCTTCGATGCCGAACCTTTCGAGCTCGCTGATCACTGCTCTGATCCGTGGGGCCACACCCTCTCGCGGCAAGACGATCCCGCCCGGTGCGTGCCGGAAGGTGGCGGCCGCCACCGCGCCGACAGTGTCTAGGTCCGCGGCCCCGATCCGGCCGATGCCGGTACGGTCCCGAAACGGCAGCGCGCAGCCCGGCTGCCACGCGTACAGCAGGTATCCACCGACGATGTCGTGCACCCGCGGGTAGTGCGGGAGCATGGCGAGACGGCCCAGTTCGTCTGCGGCGAAGTAGCCGAAACCGAGCGGTTTCGCGAGCAACGTCGATTCGCCCTCGTCGGTACGTATCCGTAGCAGGTAGCGCCGGTGGCGAACACCGCCGTGTACGTACGCGGAGCAGGCACCGGCATGGGCACCGGTGGCCGCCGACAGGTACCGCAGCGGATAGGAGTAGTCCAGCAGGCTGGCTTCGACTACCTCCGGCGGCTGCGCGTGTCGGGACATCACCCGTTGAAAGTAGGAGCGTACGGCGGCCAGGGGCGGCGCTTGGCGCCGCGCCTGGGGCCACCGCGCGTAAACCCTCCGGACCGTGAGGAGGTTCGACGGAGAGATTCCGAGCTTTTTCGCCGTGTCACGCGCCGACGCGCAGCGGTACAGCGACACCGAAATCGCGCTGCGCGGCACTCCGACGTTCGAGAGGAACTCCAACACCGAGCGGATCGTGGTGCCGGTCCCGGTCAAGTCATCGACGACAACCGTTCGTAGCCCTCGAAGCGAGGCGGTGTCCACAGACACGTCCAGCATGCTCGGCAGCGTGCGGTCCCTCATCCGCAGCGACGGGTGCAGCGGACGTGCCGTGACCAGGCGCACCGTCCGATCTTTAACCCGAAGGGCGGCGGTCCAAATCGCACCGAGAAAGCTCCCGCTGGTGCGGAGACCGACGACGGCCTGAGGCGCGGCGCTCCCCATCGAATGGACGAGGTCCGCGACGCGCTGCGCATAGGCCTGATAGTCGACCGGTTCGGTACTGAGGCACTCGGGCCAGATGGGCCAGGTGTCCAGATAGTCGAAGATGGCGAGCCGCTCACTGCGGAGCGTCTGCTTTCGCCAGCGCGCGTCCAGTTCGTCCCCGTCCGGTAGCTGCCCTATCAGCTGTCCGATGCGGACAGACCAGGTATCGTCAGCCATCGCTCCGAACCACAGCGCACTGGCCGCGGCGACCGAGGCCGCACGCAGGCCCTCAATCCGGTCCCGCCACCGACCGTCCGCCCCGCCTTCGCCGAGTACCGCGGCGATGTCGGACACCGTCTGCTCAAGACTGCACAGCCGCTCGAACAGCTCGGTCGTGATCCCGGACGACGGGAGAGCTTCCGCCTCCGCGCGCAGGAGCAGATATCGAGACCAGAAGCGGATATTCGCCGGCGGACCAGCCATTACGCGGTAACCTCGATCGCGGGAACGGACATGCGCCCAGTTAAGGCCGGAGACCGTCGAACGTCCAGTTCTGTCTTGCCGGCGAGACATTGGCCGGCGTCCAGCCTGCGCAAACCCACCATGGGACAGCACGGGCGTCATTTCGCCCGTTGATAGCGGCGACTCGCCGTTGATGGACAGACCTCGCGGCAGCCGACAGACTAGAACCGTGGTCGACCTAACTCCTGACACTGTGCGCACCCTGGTCCGTGAACAGTTTCCCCAGTGGAGCGATCTGCCGATCACTCCGGTGCCGCGGCAAGGTTGGGACAACCGGACGTTCCGGCTCGGCGATGATTTATGTGTGCGGCTGCCCAGCGGCGAAGCCTACGTCGCCGGCATGGAGAAGGAGGAAGGTTGCCTGCCCGCACTGGCCAAACACCTCCCGCTGCCGGTCCCGGAGGTGGTCGCGACCGGACTGCCCACGGCGTGGTTTCCGTTCCCCTGGTCGGTGCGTCGCTGGCTGCCGGGGTCCACGGTCGATACCACCCCGGACGTCGACCGGGTGACGCTCGCGCGTGACCTCGGCGGCGTCCTCACCGCCCTACGCGAGGCACCGACGCGCTACGGCTTGGCGGCCGGCCGACACTCGCACTTCCGGGGCTGCCACCCGAGCGTCTACGGCGACCAGGTCCAGGCCGCGCTGACACGGTTGGAAGACACCGTGGACGTCGCCGTGTGCCGGTCGATCTGGGCCAACGCGTTGGTCTCGGCGTGGCCGCTCCCACCGGTGTGGTTCCATGGTGACGTCGCCCCCGGAAACCTGCTTGTCATCGACCGACGGCTCTCGGCCATCATCGACTTCGGCACATGCGGGGTCGGGGATCCGGCCTGCGACCTTGTCATAGCGTGGACATACTTCGTGGGGGACGAGCGGAGGGTCTTCGCCGACGCGGTCGGCCTGCCCCTCGACACCTGGCGTCGCGCACGCGGGTGGGCGCTGTGGAAGGCGCTCGCCACCATGGCCGGGCTTTCCAGCCCCGATCCGGAGGGTCTTCAAGCCCGGGCACTAGTGCAGATCCTCGCCGATCCGGTCGTCTGATCCGTCGCCATAACAGGAGGCTTCCGAACGCCGTCAGAAGGAGCGAAGATGTCGTTCGATCACCGAGAACTGTCACGCACACTGGCTGAACTCAGGAGGCTCGCCGCGATCAAGGTCGAGCAGGACCGGCTGCCGACCGGGCTGGCGGCCCAGCTCCGGGTACGAGAGGAGCTGAGCGCGCTCGGGCTCGATCACCACGCCGTCGACCTGGAGACCAAGGGCTACACGGTGCTGCCGCCGGGCATCGCCGGTTCCCTGGAACTGTGCGCGCGGCTTCGAGACCTGATCCTCGCCATCGACGAGGAGGAGCGGCCGGACGCGCCCGAACACGGCCACTCGCGCGGCCGGAATCTGTGGCACCTCCTGTCGCGTGACCCCATCTTCGAACAGGCTCTCATGGCCCCCGCCCCGTTGGCTCTGGTGGCGTACCTCGTGGGGTACCGGGCGAAGTTGAGCCAGTTCCGCGGCATCGTCAAGGACGACACCTCGGTCGAACCGATGGAGATCCACGCGGATCAGAGTCGCAAGGTGCCGGCCCCGTGGCCGAGCGACGCACAGTACTGCACAGTCACCTGGGTGCTGACCGATTACACCGTGGAGAACGGCGCGGTGTGCGTCTTCCCTGGCACGCACAAGCTGTGCACCGACGTGCCCAAGGAGTTCGAGATGGCGCATGACCACCCGGACCTTGAGGTCATCGAGGCACCGGCCGGCTCCGTCATCATCTGGCATGGCGGCCTATGGCACGGCGCGGTCCCGCGCACAGCACCCGGAAAGCGGGTGACCCTCGTGGCGCCCATGGTCCGATTCCACCTATTGCCGCAGGAGGTGTTCTTCGCGTCCACCACACCCGAGATGCTGGAGCGGAACTCCTCCCGTTTCGCAGCCCTGATGGGCCTGCTCGGGTCGTGGCCGTGGGGCGCCGACGGGCCGGACACCGCATACACCCGACCGAGTTGGCTGTCCACGTTGTGGGAAAACAGGTTCGCCTAGAACACTCGAAGGTCCGCCCGACGATGGCGAAGGGAGCTAGACACATGACCAGCGACGGTACCGACGCTCGACTGCTGGCCTGGTGGAGGTTTGACACGGAATCAGGCGACGTCACCGACTTCTCCGGCAACGGTCACACGCTTCGACCCATCGGCAACCCGGCACGCGCCGGCGGCACACCCAACGGTTGGGTGATGCTGAACGGCAAGGACCAGTATCTCGAGACCGCCGGACCGGTGCTGCGCACCGACGAGAGCTTCAGCGTCGCGGCATGGCTGCGCCTGGACAGCACAGTGCTTGGCGAGCAGTTCGGGCTGCCGCCCGGTTGGTTCGCGTTTACCGCAGTCAGCCAGCCTGGGCCGGTCGCAGGCTCGCTCACGCATTCGCCATTCTTCCTGGGGGTCCGGGCGTTGGATGAATACACCCCGGAAGTGGTGAAGTGGTGCCTTGAGGTCGCTCCGGTCGACGGCGACCCGCCCGGCCCGCCGTGGCCGTTCGTATGGGAGAAAGCGTTCTCCGCCGACCAGCTCGACTCGTCCGTCCTGGATCAGTGGGTCTTCGTGGTGGGCGTGGTGGACAAGGAGCGCCTCGCGATCCATCTGTACCTTCCCGCGACCGACGATCACGGCACTGCGGCGCTCGTCCCGCACTGGCCCTTCTGGCATGCCGATGCGCCGGTCCAGATCGGTAGGGCCTATTGGCGGGAGAATCCGGTCGATCAGTGGCCGGGGTCGATCGGTCCGGTTCGGCTCTACGAGGGCACTCTCACGCGAGAAGACGCACACCGGCTGTACCGCGAAGACCTCGACGACGGGGCACCGTCGTGACCGTTGTGGGTGTTGCCTTGCGGATGGCACATGCCCAGTAGGTGGTCTCAGCCAGTCGGAGGGGCCGCCCCGGCGACGGCTCCTCCCGGGTCGCGGGCCGTGTAGAGCCGCTTCACCAGGTCCTCGATGGTGGGTTCCAGCAGCGCCACGTCACGCACTGGGGCCCGCCGCGCGACGGCGGCGATCAACTCCGCGGCCGTGGTGCGCCCTCGCCGGAACGTCAGCTCGTGTCGGCGCCCGCCGGCGTCCGTCGCATCGGCGACCACACCGGGAAGGTCGACCATGGACGGTTGTGGTTCGACGAAGTCGACGACGAGCACACGGTGCGGGAGCATCTCGTCGCGTAGTGCTGCCAGGGAACCGTCCACCAGCAAAGTTCCGTGGTCGATGACGATGAGTCGTTGACACAGTCGTTGAATATCGTTGAGGTCGTGGGTGGTCAGCAGGAGCGTGGTGCCTCGGCGCCGCCGCAAGTCGTCGAGAAAGTCGATCAGACGTGACTTGGAGTGCAGGTCCAGGCCGATCGTCGGCTCGTCCAGGAACAGCACCTCCGGCGCGTGTAGCAGTGCGGCGGTGACCTCGCCGCGCATCCGTTGCCCAAGCGACAGTTGCCGCACCGGGACGGGCAGCAGGGGACCCAGGTCGAGCAGTTCGACGCACTCTTCGAGGCGTTGCCGGCGGACCGAGGGTGGCACCCGGTAGATGGCGTGCAGCAGGTCGAAGCTGTCTCGCAACGGCAGGTCGAACCAGAGTTGGCTACGCTGGCCGAACACGACACCGATCCGCTGGGCCAGTTCCCGGCGGCGCCGGACGGGGTCGAGCCCGCAGACCACGGCCCGCCCGGACGAGGGCACCAGGACGCCGGTGAGCATCTTGATCGTGGTGGATTTGCCGGCGCCGTTCGCCCCGACATAGCCGACGGCCTCGCCAGGCCGGACGGTGAACGACACCGAGTCGACCGCGCGGACCACCTCCCGCCTGCGCCGCAACCGCCCGGACCGCCGGGTGACACGGAACTCCCGGGATACGTTCTCGGCAGAGACGATGGGGTTCACGATCCGGTCCCCTGGTAGCCGCGCACCGCCAGGCGCCACACCACCGCCGCCAACGCGGTCGATGCGGCCGCGATCGGGACGGTCAGCCAGCACAGCGCAGCCGGCCCGCCCAGCGGGTCCGGTTGGCCCAGTAGGTACAGCGCCGGGTAGTAGGACACGAACGCGCCGGGGATGGCGAACGCGAAAATCGCGCGCAGGTAACGCGGGTATGTGGCCGCCGGGTACGAGATGAACAGGTTGGTGCCGTGGGTGACCGCCCCGGTGACCTCCTGCGCGTCGAGGAGCCAGAACGCCAACGAGGAACTCACCACCCAGATCGCGGACAGGATCGCCGCACCGCACACCGGCGCCACCACGGCCAGTACGACGCGGCCCACCGTCCAGTGCACGTCCGCCGTGTGCAGTACGTAGCCGGCGACGGCGAGCGCGAACACCACCCGGCCAATGTGACGCAACGCCACGTCCGAGGTGAGGATCTGGCCGAGAGTGCTCATCGGCCGGATGAGCAGGCAGTCGAATCTCCCGCTGAGCAGGTATCCGGACAAGCCGGAGATCTGCCCGGCGACCAGATCGGCCAGGCCGAACGACGTTCCGGCGAGGGCGTAGACCAGCAGTACTCCGGTGCGGTCGATCCCGCCGAGCGCGTGAACCTGGGAGAAAAGCACCACGATGACAAGCAGTTCGGTCGCCTGCGTGATGACGTCGGCCAGCAGGTCCAGCGCGAATGACAGCCGGTATTCAGTCTGGGAACGCAACCGTGCGGCCACGATCCGGGCGTATACCTTGACGGAGTCAGCCACCTTGCACCACGAGCTTTCGGCGGGCCCGGCTCAGCACCGCGCGGCCGAGCAGAATCAGCGCTACGGCGTAGCCTGCCTGGTGCAGAAGCAGAAGGTCAGGCGAACCGTTCTCCACAAAGATGGTCACCGGTGCCTGGAGCATCGCCGGGAACGGCGTGCACCATAACGCGGTGCGCGCCCAGCCTGGAAAGAAGTCCACCGGCAGGGTCAGGCCCGATAGGACGCCACTGACGACGCCGTACAGGACAGCGATCCCGCGGATCTCCATTGTCCAGAACGTCGCGAGGTTCACCAGGAACCGCAGGCCGAAACTGACCACCAACGCGAGCCCAACACTCACCGCTAACAGCGGCCAGGTCAGGAGTTCCTCCGGCCACCGGAACGGGAACAGCGCCGCCCCGACAATCACCGGCGGCAGCAGGCGCATCGGGACGGCGAAGGCGGCCCGGCCGAGATCTCCGGCAAAGAGCGCCAGCTGCAGGTCCCACGGTCGGCACAGATCGATCACGATGCCGCCGCCGCGGATGCGGCCCGCGAGCTCGCTGTCGCCCCAGAGCAGCACCACCGAATACAGGCCCTGCCCCAGCCAGACGTAGCTGCCGACCGCGACCGCGTCGTAGCCGGCGATCCCCGCCGACTCCGACACCGCGGCCAGCAGTATCGCCTGCCTGATCACCGCGAAGACGACGTTGGCGACCAGCCCGGCGACGGCCGCGCGGCGGTACGCGGTGAATCTGCGGAACCCCGCCCCGGCGAGCTTCAGGTAACCGCCTGCGTTCATCGCGTGCCACGTGCCGGCGGCGCCGCAACGGTGGATCGCGCGAACAGAAAAGACACGACGTCTCCTTTTGACGACCACGGATCGAAAACCACCATCGGGGCCGGTGATCGGAGTGCTCGTGCCGACGAACGTAACGGCGATCCGCCCCGCCCGCAAACGTTGCCGGCACGGCCGACCCGGCCTAACGTCGTGGCACACGCGACGACCGAAGGGTGCTGGCGTGCCGGAAAACTACCGACCCGACCCGACCGCTCTCGTACCCGCGGTGACGTCGGCCGCCTGGACCGGCGACCGGTTGACGCTCGCCGCCGACACCACGGTGTCCGCGCCCCCGAATATCGCACGGCTGGTGCGCGAATATTTGTGTGGACCGACCGGCCTGCCGTTGAACGGATCCGGGTCCGGCGGGCCGGTGTTGGCCTTCGACACCGTCCCGGACCCGTCCCTGGGCGAGGAAGGCTACCGTCTCCACATCGACGAAGCCGGCGTTCGGGCGGTCGCCGCCGGTGATGCCGGCCTGCGGTGGGCGGTGCAGACCCTCCGGCAAGTGCTGCCGGTCGAGATCTACATGACGGAGCCCGTCCGGGGAGTGCCGTGGACACTGCCGACCGGCGAGGTTTACGACGCTCCGGCGCTTCCGTGGCGCGGCGCTCTGCTCGACGTCGCCCGGTGGCACCAGCCCGTCGAGTTTCTGTTCGAGTTCGTCGAACTGCTGGCTCTGCACAAACTCAATACCCTGCATCTGCACCTGACCGACGACCAGGGGTGGCGGTTCGAGTCGATCCGGTACCCGCGGCTGACCGACGTCGGCGGGTGGCGCACCGGTTCGCCCTACGGCGACGGCATCGACGAGCGCCCGCACGGCGGGTTCTACACCCAGACACAGCTACGCGACCTGGTCGCTCACGCCGCGCAGCGAGGCGTGCGGATCATGCCCGAGGTCGACCTGCCCGGCCACATGCAGGCAGCCGTCGCCGCCTACCCGCACCTGGGCAACGAACCCTCTCGGCGACTGCCGGTCCGCACCCGGTGGGGCATCTCCCCGCACGTGCTCAACACCGAGCCAGCCACCGTGGCGTTCATGCGTGACGTGATCGACGAGATCGTCGATGTCTTCCCGTTCCAGTACGTCCATCTCGGCGGGGACGAGGTGCCGCTTTCCGAGTGGTCGTCCAGCGCGGCGGCGAGACGCACGATCGCCGAGCACGGCCTCTCGGGCGCGGGAGACCTATTGGGCTGGTGGATCGCGCAGATCGGCCGCCACCTGACAGGTCAAGGGCGCACCCCCGCGGCGTGGGACGAGGTGGTAGACGCGGGCGCGCCGCGGGACACCCTCGTCTTCGCGTGGCAGAGCGCCGACCGGGTGGATGCCGCCCTGGCGAAGGGCTACCGCGTTGTCGCCGTCCCGCAGGAGTTCGTCTATCTCGACCTCAGCGAGACCGGGGCGCCGAACGAACCGCCGGCCAGGTCTGGATTCCTGCCGCTGTCGCGGGTGTACGGATTCGACCCCGCCGCCGGGCAGGCGGCCGGCCGGGTGCTCGGCACACAGGGGATGCTGTGGGCGGAGCACATGTCCGAGCCCGCTCTGGTGCGGTGGCGGGCATTTCCCCGGCTGACCGCGATCGCCGACCGCACCTGGTCCTCCGCTCCGGACGAGGCGCGGTTCTTGGCGTCGCTGCCGGCACATCTGCGCCGACTCGACCGCCTCGGTGTCGGCTACAACTCCCTCCCTCGGTGATCGGCGTTCTTGGCTTACGACGGAGCCGAAAAACCTGTTCAATGGCGCCATGACTGCGATCAAGTTGAGTCTGTCGATTCCTTACCGGAATCGGCTGGACAATCTCAGGCTCGTGTTCGAAAGCCTCGCCGAACAGACCATGGCGCGGGCGGAGTTCGAGGTCGTCGTCGGCGCGATGGAGTATTCGGCGGATTACGTCGGGTTGTGCCGCGAGTTCCTCGACCGCATCAACGTCGTCTCTGTCCTGTCTCCTCGCGACTTCCACATCCCGCGGGCGCGGAACCTGGCCATGCGGCAGGCGACCGGACAGGTGATCGTCCAGATGGATGCCGACACCCTGCTTCCGCCGGACGGATTGCGCAACCTGTACGACCGGCACTTCGCGTTCGGCCAGAACGTCTGTGTGGTCGGGCAGGTGGTCGGATACGGCAACAACAACGACGGCGACGTGACTGCGGTGCAGTCGTTGCCGTACGCGCACTATCGGGCTGAACTCGACAAGCTCGCGCAGGCGCCGGACTGGCCACACGATTGCCGCTTCAGGGTGGATCACGTGATCCCGTGGGCTTTTGGCTGGACCGGTCTGATCGCGCTTCCCCGGGCCACGGTGCAGGCGCACGAACTGTACTTCGACGAAGGGTTCCTCGGCTGGGGCGTGGACGACCTCGAATGGAGCTACCGCATCTGCGCCAGCGGTGTTCCGATCGTGCTGCGTCCCGACGTCTACGCCCTGCACCTACCGCACCTGCGGGACACCGCCGCCAACCGGGTGACGGAGCTGGCGAACTACCGCCGATTCCTGGCCAAGTGGCCCGGTCCGGACGTGGAGTTGGCGCACGCATTCGGGGACGTCGACGCCAACAACTGGTTCCTGGACTACCGACGCGAACTGCACGCGGTCGCGCCGGGCAGAAGTCTCGGCAGCGTACGCGGCACCCACGGCGGCCAGCCGGTGGTCGTCATAGGGGTGGCGCGGGACCCGGTCACCGGTGAGCTGACCCCCGATGTGCGGGACAGGTTCGACCCCGGCTCCGCGGTCGAGTACCTTCCGCTGGCCGGACTCGCCCTGCCGTGCGCGGACGATACCTACGCGGAATGCCACGTCCTTCCGGCAATCGCCGCCCTGGCCCCGCGGTATCGGAACGCGGCGTTCGCCGAGGCAGACCGGGTCGCCCGGCGCGTCACCCACGCGGCTCCACGGGTGTAGCACTCTCGTGGCCGCGCACCGGCTCCTCCGCTTGGCCCTGCACGCCGCCCGCCTCGGCGGCGCCGAGATCGCGCGCCGCACTGGCGGACCGGTCGAGGTCACCTACAAGGCATCCACTGATCCGGTCACCTCGGCCGACCGGGCCGGTGAGGCGGCGATCGTCGGGCTGATCCGCCGGGAACGCCCCGCCGATGGAATCCTCGCCGAGGAAGGCACCTGGCGGGCTTCGACCAGCGGACTGCGATGGGTTGTCGACGCCCTCGACGGCACCGTCAACTTCCTGTACGGCGTCGCGCACACCGCTGTGAGCGTCGCGTGCGAAGCGCGAACGCGGGACGGGTGGACCGCTGTCGTCGGTGTCGTACACGATCCCGCGCGGAACGAGACCTACACGGCAGTACGCGGCCAGGGTTCCCGGCTCGACCGGACCCCGATCGCCGTCAACGACCCGGTGGTCCTGTCCGCGGCCCTTATCGCCACCGAGTTCTCCTACGACGCCCGGATGCGCGCACGGCAGGGATCCACCATGTGCCGCGTACTGCCGCGGATCCGTGATATCCGCAGCACCGGAAGCTCCGCATTGGACCTGTGCTGGACGGCCGCCGGACGTTTCGACGGGTACTTCGAGAGCGAACTGTCCCGGTGGGACTGGTCCGCCGGCGCGCTCATCGTCACCGAGGCGGGCGGGAAGGTGACCCCGCTGGGCACCGGCGTGCTCGCGGCCGGCCAGGCGCTGCACCCGCGCCTGCGCGTACTGCTGCGCCCGGACCGTGGCTGAACCACCCGCCGGTGTGTGGGGCGCACGTGCGGTGTCGTGTCGGTTCGTATCGTGCCGCATACTGCCGCCACGCCGGTGCGGCAACGGTTCTTGTGTCTCGCCAGCGAGACAATCGGCAGCTTCGCCGGGAAAGGCGGTGTGCACATGCCCGTGCCGTGGATGGGAGTCGCGCCAGTCGGGCCGCCCCCACCAGTCGACCGGCAACTGGCCGCACCGCTGCGTGCGGCCCGTGCGGCGTTGCCGATGCCGTTGACGCCGGAGTTGGTCGCCGACCGTCGGGCCAGGACCCGGGCCGGCACCCTGCCGGACGAGGCGATCCGGCGTGGCGGGGCGTTCGAGATGCAGGAGTTCTCGGTGCCGGGACCGGCTGGTGCCCCCGACGTCCGGCTGATCGTCTGCCGACCGACGGCCAACCGGGGACCGCACCCGGCCGTGTACAACACACACGGCGGCGGCATGGTCGCGGGCAACCACCGCACCGTCGAACTCGCGTGCGAACTCGCCCGCGCCGAGGTGCTCCAGATGGCCGTCGTGGCGGTCGACTACCGGCTGGCGCCGGAACACCCCGATCCCGCGCCGATCGAGGACTGCTACGCGGGACTGGTGTGGCTTGCCGCGCACGCGGCGGAACTCGACATCGATCCCGGACGTCTCGTGGTGAGCGGCAACAGCGCTGGCGGCGGCCTGGCCGCGGGTCTGGCGCTGCTCGCCCGCGACCGTGGGGGGCCGGCGCTGATCGGCCAGATGCTCCAGTGCCCGATGCTGGACGATCGATGCCGCACCCCATCGATGGCCCAACTGGCCGACATCGGGCTCTGGGACGGGCGGTCAAACCTCGCCGGGTGGACCGCTCTCCTCGGGGATCGGCGCGGCACCGCCGACGTCAGCCAGTACGCGGCTCCGGCCCGTGCCACCGACCTGTCCGGGCTTCCGCCGTTGCTCCTCGACGTCGGGTCGGTAGAGGCGCTACGGGACGAGGCGGTCGACTACGTCACCCGCGTCTGGCGCGCCGGCGGTGACGCGGAACTGCACGTGTGGGCGGGCGCTTTCCACAGCTTCGACGAGTGGGTGCCCGATGCGACGGTGTCGCGGGCCGCCAACGCGGTCCGCCTGTCCTGGCTACGTCGCCTCCTGGACCGGACGCACCCGTGACGACCCGTTGACAATTCGTGGGACGCGAATGCACGCTCCCCGTCAAACCGATCCACCCGGGGGATAGAAATGGCACTAAGCTGGACTCATTCGGCCCTGGTGGCGGAGGTGTATGACATCTCCCATCCGCTCGGGAGCACCGTCGGCGACATCGAGTTCTACACCACGGCGCTCGCTGGCACGCGTGGACGCATCCTGGAACCGGCCTGTGGCACGGGTCGCGTCCTGATCGCGTTGCTGGAGGCGGGCTATGCCGCGGACGGTCTCGATTGTTCGCCCGACATGGTGGAGATCTGCCGCAAACACTGCCACGAACGCAATCTCGATCCGGAGCTGTTCGTCGGAGACATGGCGACGTTCACCCGGCCGGCGACATACGAGGCGGTGATTCTTCCGCGCGGGTCGATCCGTAACGTCCCCGGACGCGATGCGACCTTGGGGGCGCTCCGTTCGTTTCGCGACTCACTGGTGCCGGGCGGGTTGTTGCTTCTCGACGTGACGATTCCGCTATTCGTCTCCGGCCCGCTGCCGATTGTCGAGCAGTGGACCCGGAACCCGTTCGTCTATACGTGCGAGACGCTGGTCATCGCGTACGACCCGCTCCACGACCGGACGACCAGGTACAGCCGCTACGCGAAATGGGACGACGGTGCACTCGTCGCCATGGAACTGCACCGGTTCTGCTATGAACATTGGAGCCTACCCGACTTCCGGACACTGCTCGCCGAGGCAGGATACGTCGACATCACGGTGACCGGTGACTTCACCGGCGAGCCGCCCGATGAGAGCACGCGATACTGGAACTTCCGTGCCAGGAAACCGGAAGACCGGCCCATCCGGTGAAACCACCCACCGACGCGACAGTGCTTTACGCGACGACGATCCGGTGTTGGCTTTCGAGCAAAGCCTGTGTCCGACGACCAGTAGGGAGTCGAAAGTGTCCCGATCCGACCGAGTCAAGGCACCAGACGAGTGGTCCTTCCACGTTGACGGCGAGGTGGAGGAGTGGCTCTCCCTCGCACGCGGCGACGCATTGCCCGACGTCGAATTCGTACCGGTGCACGAGACCGTCGCGGCCATCGCAGGAACCGACCCGATGGCGGTCGCGGTGGAGTGCGCCGACGTGCGGATCGGTTACCGCGACCTGCAAACGTGGGCCGGTCGTCTCGCGGCGGACCTGACCACGGCCGGAGTCGGCGCCGGCGATCGGGTGGCGCTCGTCGTGGCGCCGTCGCCAGGCATGGTGGCCGCCGTGCTCGCGGTCCTGCGCACCGGGGCGGCGTACGTACCGATCGACGCCGCTCAGCCAGACCGGCGAATAGCGGAGATTCTGCGCGACGCACGGGTGTCCGCGGTCCTCGCCGACGAGGCGGCGCGGCAGCGCCTGTCCGGCGCACCGGTGCCGGTGGTCGTCGTTACCGACGTTCCACCGGCGGACGGCGGCGCGGCGGCGCCGGTTCCGGTGACGGCCGCGGACCCGGCATACCTTGTCTACACCTCCGGTAGCACGGGCGAACCCAAGGGCGTTCTCGTCGAACACGGGCACCTCGCCGCGTCGACCCTCGCCCGCCGCACTGTCTACGGTGGACGGCCGGTGTTCCTGCTCGTTTCCCCGTTGGCATTCGACTCCTCGGCCGCCGGGCTATGGGGCACGTTGACCGCCGGCGGGCGCCTGGTCGTGGCGACCGCCGGCGAGGCCCGTGATCCCGAGCGGCTCATCGACCTCATGGTGGCTCACGAGGTGACGCGGCTGTTGTGCGTTCCGTCCCTGTACCGCGTCGTGCTCGACGCGGCGCACCGGCGCGGCGAGCCGCTGCCCTCCACGTTGGAGACGGTGATCGTCGCCGGTGAACCCTTGCCGGAGGCGACGGTGGCCTACCACTTCGCGCAGGCATCGCCTGGAACGGCATTGGTCAACGAATACGGGCCGACGGAGGCGACGGTGTGGGCCAGCTACCACCGGTTCACCGCACCGGGCCCAGTATCCGTCGGGCGGCCCGTCCCCGGGGTCCGGCTCTACGTGCTGGACGAGCAGCGCAGACCCGTCCCGCGTGGGGTCGAGGGCGAGCTCTACATCGGCGGCGGGGGAGTGGCCCGGGGTTACTTCGGCCGCCCGGCCGCCACTGCGAAGGTGTTCCTGCCGGATCCCTTCGATGGCGCGACTGGGGCTCGGATGTACCGCACCGGGGATGTCGTCCGTTGGGACCGCAACGGAACCCTGGAGTTCCTCGGGCGCCGCGACGACCAGGTCAAGATCCGCGGACACCGGGTTGAGCCGGGAGCGGTCGAGGCCGTGCTGTGCGCGCTGGCCGGCATTCGCGAGGCCGTGGTGATCCCGGACCGGGACCGCACCGCGCTGGTCGGGTTCGTCGCCGCGCCCGGCGGGGCGGACCCGACGATGATCCGGCGCCACGTCGCGTCGGTCCTGCCGCCCACCATGACCCCCGCCGAGATCCGTGTGTTCGACAGCCTTCCGCGCAACCCCAACGGAAAGATCGACCGGGCCGCGCTACGCGACAGCCTCGGCCGGAGCGGGCCGCCGGGCGGCGCCGATGCCGGCCCGGTGCTCGGCGACCGGTGCACCGCCCAGGTGACGGCGGCGTGGGCCGAGGTGCTCGACGTCGCCGAGGTCCCGGTCGACGTGAACTTCTACGACCTCGGCGGCCACTCGATGGCCGTGTTCAAGTTGCAGGAGGCCCTCGACCGGCGCTGCGGGGTGCGGTTGTCGATGGTGGCCCTCTTCGACAACCCGACGGTGGCGGCGCAGAGCGACCTCATCCGGGCGGCCGGCGAGACGGGTCGCCGCTCCGAGCCGGACCATCCCGTCCCGGCGACCCAACCGGCGGTCGGCCGGGGCCAGCGCGCCCGGCTCCGGAAGCAGCGGGTGCGGCAGGAAACGGCGACATGACCGCGCCGGCCCTGCTGTACAGCGACGCGCCCCGGCCGCAGGCGAGCGCCCGCCTGGTGTGCTTCCCGCACGCCGGCGGATCGCCGTCGTTCTTCCGCGGTTGGGGCAGGAACCTGCCCGATGTGGAGGTCTACGTGGCCTGCTATCCGGGCCGGGCCGAGCGGATCGAGGAGCCGCCGCCGACCGACCTGTGCCGGCTCGCCGTCGACCTCGCCGCCGAGATCCTCCCCCTCGCGGACCGGCCCCTCGCGCTGTTCGGCCACAGCCTCGGCGCGGTTGTGGCGTTGGAGGTGGCGCGCGAACTGGAGCGGCGCGGCGTCTCGCCCTGCCACCTGTTCGCGTCCGGCTCCCGCGCGGCGCCGTTGCCCGACCGGGATCCGGACGGTTTCGACGACGACCCGGATGCGGTGCTCGCGCAGTTGGTACGCACCGGTGGAACCGACCCGGAGTTGGCCACCGATCCGATGTTCCAGGAATTGGTCCTGCCATACGTCATCGCCGACGGCCGAATGTTTCACGCCTACGCCGCCGCGCCGCGACCGGTGCTGCGCTGTCCCATCACGACGATCGTGGGCGACGCCGACCCCGACGCCGACCAAAGGCCATGGCACGACCTGACGGTGGGCGAGGTCCGGGAGGTGACCGTGCCGGGTGACCATTTCTACCTCAGCGGGAACCCGCCGTACGGGATCCTGACGGCGGCGATGGGCGGCGCCACGGGCGCAGCCGCACCGGACGGACACGACCCGGAATCGCTACGAGAGCGCGACGATCGGTACGTCTGGCACCCATGGTCCCCGATCAGCGCCGAGCGGGACCGGCTCATGATCGTGCGCGGTTCGGCCTGGTGGGCCTGGGACGCGGACGGCAACCGGTATCTTGACGCCGGTTCGATGAATTCGACCTGTGGGTACGGCCACCCATACGTGGTCGAGGCGGCGGCCCGGCAGCTGAGTCGGATGCACGGGGTGGACCTGTCCGCGAACGGTCATGACGTGGCGGGTGAACTCGCCGGGCGCCTGGCTTCGCATCTGCCCGACTCCCTGTCGCGGACCCTGTTCGTGAATAGCGGCTCGGAAGGGATCGAGGCGGCGACGATGATCGCGGCCGCGTACCACGCGCACGTCGGTGACCCGCGGACGCGGGTCGTGACCTTCGCCCGCGGATACCACGGCTCGACACATCTCGCCCGTAGCCTGTCCGCGTTGCCGCCGACGGCCCACTACCTCCGGGATCCGCTGCCGGTGACGCGGGTGGAATTTCCCGTGTCGACGGCCGCGATGCGCGACCCGGAGACGCTGAGGCTGCTGGTCTCGGCGTTCGAGCGGGCGGTCGGTGCCGACGCGTCGGACCGCCCGTCGGCCGTTCTCGTCGAACCGATCGTCAACGTCGGCGGCGGGGTGTTGCTGCCACCAGGGTTTCTCCGCGCGCTGCGGGAGCTGTGCGACGCGACCGGGACGCTGCTCATTCTCGACGAGGTCTTCACCGGTTACGGGCGTACCGGCCGCATGTTCGCCTTCGAACACGACGGGGCGGTCCCGGACATTCTCGTGTCGAGCAAGGGACTCAGCGGCGGATACGCGCCGATCGCGGCCGTAACAGTGCGGGAGCCGGTCTACCGGACCTTCGACCGGGATCCTGTCATGGGCGGGCTCCGGTACGGGCACACCACGTCCGGTCACGCGGTCGCCTGCGCCGCCGCCGTGGCCACCCTGGAAGTGATCGAGAAGGAGGATCTCGTTACGCGCTCCCGAGAAGTGGGTGCGTATCTGCTCGACGAGCTGGCGGCGCTCCGTGGACGAGGCGCGGTGACCGACGTACGGGGTCTCGGTCTGGCGGTGATCCTCGAACTGGCGTCGGAGCCGGCGGCGACGGATCTCGTGGCCGCGGCCCGCCGGCTGCGCCTGCTGGTGCGGCAGCACGGCGCGGCCGTGATGCTGGTGCCACCGCTGACCATCGGGTCGGACGTCGCCGATCTCGTGGTGGACCGGATCACCGCGGCTGCGACCGGAAGCGGCGCACCATGAACCGGGTCAACGGCGTGCCGATCGCCGACTATCCCGAGGCGTCGGCCCGGATCCAGTCCGCCGTCACGAACAAACGGCTCGGGCGCGCGCTGTCGCCGGAGGTTATCGGGTCGGTCGTGGCAGACTTCGTCGCCGGTCGGGTGCCGGACTACCAGATGGCGGCCTGGCTCGCGACTGTGGCCTGCCGCGGACTGGACGGCACCGAACTCGCGGAGCTCACCCGTGCCTACGTCAGCGGCGGGCAGCGGTTGGACCTGTGCGGACTCGACCGGCCGGTGCTGGACAAGCACAGTACCGGCGGGGTCGGTGACAAGTGCAGTCTCGTCGTGGCACCGGTCGTGGCGGCGTGTGGCCCGGCGGTGGTCAAGATGAGCGGACGGGCACTCGGATACGCCGGCGGAACTATCGACAAACTCGAGTCGATAGCGGGCCTGCGGCTGGACCTCGCCCCGGACGAGGTGTACCGCACCGCGACCGAGGTCGGAATGGTCATCACCGGGCAGAGCGCCGCGCTGGCGCCGGGCGACGAGGCGACGTACGCCCTGCGTGACGTCACCGGCACGGTCGAGAGCATCCCGCTCATCGCCGCCAGCATTATCAGCAAGAAGCTCACGGTCGGCGCCGACGCGCTGGTGCTTGACGTCAAGACCGGAGCGGGCGCCCTGATCCCTGACCGCGGCCAGGCCGCCCTGCTTGCCGGGACGATGGTCGACCTCGCGTCGGCGTCCGGACTGCCGTGCCGGGCCGTGCTCAGCGATATGAGCCAGCCCCTCGGGTACGCCGTTGGCAACGCGTTGGAAGTGCGCGAGGCGCTCGCGGTTCTCCGCGGTGAGTCGGTTCCAGGGCTGTCGCAGGTGTGCGCGACGCTTGCCCGGATCATGTTGCAGAGCGCCGATCTCGCGCTCGGCGACGCGGAAGCCGACGATCGCGTCGCCGGTGTGCTCTCCGATGGCTCCGCGTATGAACTGTTCTTGCGTTGGGTGGCCGCACAGGGCGGGGATCCGCGCCGGCTCGAACAGCCCGACGGGCTGCCCGTCGCGCCGTACGTGGAGACCGTCACCGCCGACCGGGCCGGTTGGGTCCGCGAGGTCGAGCCACGGGCGATCGGAGCGGCCGCCATCCGGGTCGGCGCGGGCCGGCTCACCCACGGCGCGCGCATCGACCACGCCGCCGGTGTGCTGGTCCACCGGCGCGTCGGCAGCCGGCTCGCCGCCGGTGAACCGCTGGCGGAGATCCAATACACGACCGGAGACGTGCGGCGAGCGGTCGCGCTCGTGCGTTCCGCGTTCACCGTCGCCGACGAGCCACCGGAACCGGTGCCCGTCATCCACGCGGTCCTCGACCCGGGCGGGCAACCCGACTGACCGAACACGTCACACGAGGAGATCGACATGTCCAAGACGCCCACCGCGGACCGGCTGCTCGCCGCGACCCGGTCCGTCATGTTGACGTTCGATGGGATTCCCGGCGACCCGGTGAACGTCGGCGACCCAGCGCGGGTCAGCCCGGCACACGCCCGCGAAATCGTCCGCCGGTACGTCAGGCACGGGTTCGCCGTCTGCCGGCTCGACGCTGACGGGGCCACCTCCACCGGGATCCTGGCCTTCGCCCGGTCCCTGTGCCTCGGACGGCCGTTCCTGCCGCCGCTCTACACCAAGGGCGGCGCCACGGCACCGCAGGTGTCACGGATCTCGGCCACCCACAACACCGGCACCGCGGACGCGGACCATCCCTCGTTCGGCACCACCGCCGGTCAGGCCCTGCACGCCGACGGCACCTTGCAGGACATCGGCTTCATCAGGTCGACCCTGCTGCTGTGCGCCCAGCCGGCCGCCGAGGGCGGCGACACCATCTTGTTCAACGCTCTGGGCGCGTTCGCCGAACTCGCCGAGACCGACCTCGCGGCCGCGAGCGCGCTGACCGTCCCGGGCACGCTGGTCCGGACCGCGAACATCAACGGCTGCACCGACTCCAACGCCGGGCCGGCCTTCGCGGTGCAGGATGGCAAGCTGATCGGCCGCTACAGCGTCACCGCGACCGACTCGTGGCAGGCTCCCGATGGTGTGGCGGCCGCCCACCTCCACCGCGGAGTCGGGTTCCTGGCCACGGCGAGCCGGCCGGGCAGCCGCTACTTCACCCGGCTGCGCCTCGACGGTGGGGACGTCATCCTGTTCGACAACACGCGCCTGTCGCACGGTCGGACGCCGTACCGCGACGCCGCGTCGCGCCGGCGGCTGATGTTCCGCAGCCTCCATTTGCGGCACCCACGGATTCGGGTGTTCGTCTCCGACGTCACCACGAACGGGGCCGCGGCCGCGGTCCAGGGCGGCTGACGACGTCGGACCGGCTGCGCGAGGCCGAGAATGGTATTCGGACCGGCGAAGGGAGCCGAATCCGTGCAGCAGGACGAGAGCTGGACCGCGGGGCCCCGGTGGGTACCGACCGACGAAGGACTCCACGAGGCGTTCGCACGCGTGGCGGCGGCCTGCCCGGAGGCCGTCGCGATCGTCGCCGATGGCCGCCGGATCCGGTACGGCGAACTCGACCGTGCGGCCGACCGGTGGGCCGCGCGGCTGATCGCGTCGGGCTTCCCCCGGGGCGGGTACGTGGCGGTCCTACTGCCGCGCGGCGTCGACCTGATCGTCGCGCTGCTCGGCGTCCTCAAGGCGGGTGGGGCCTACGCGCTCCTCGATCCGTTGTGGCCGACCGATTACACCGCCGAGGTCCTCGACCGGCTCGACGCCGCCTGTCTCGTCGCCCCGCCGTCGGCCGCACCGGTGCGGGGAGCGCGCCGGTGGTGGCCGGAGCCCGGTCCGGTACCCACCGGATTCCGGCCGGTGCCCGCGCGGGGCGACGACCCCTGCTGTGTCTTCTTCACCTCCGGGACCAGCGGCCGCCCGAAGGGTGTGGTGTCACCGCACCGCGCCACCGCCCGCCTGTTCCACGACCGCACGTTCGCGCGGTTTGCCCCGGACACGGTGGTCCCGCTTGCCGCACCGTCGCCGTGGGACGCCTTCTCGCTGGAACTGTGGTCGGTGCTCCTCACCGGCGGCACGTCGGTGATCACCCCGGAGCCCTACCTGTCGGCCGATTTCCTGCGCGACGGTGTGCCGCGGCACGGCATCGACACGGTGTGGCTCGCCGCGAGCGTGTTCAACCTCGTGGTGGACGAGGATCCGGCCGCGTTCACCGGGCTGCGTCAGGTGATGGTCGGCGGCGAACGCCTGTCCGTCTCCCACGTGCGCCGCTTCCTGCGCCGGCATCCGGACATCGCGCTGATCAACGGCTACGGCCCGGTCGAATCCACGGTCTTCGCCACCACCCACCGGATCGTCGCCGCCGACTGCGAGCGACCGGGCGGCATCCCGCTCGGTCGTCCGGTACCGGGCACGGACGTGTTCGTCCTCGACGGCACGCGCCGGTGCGCCGTCGAGGAGGTAGGCGAGATCTGCATCGCCGGCGACGGGCTCGCTATCGGCTACCTCGGCGAGCCGGAGCTGACCGCCGCGGCGTTCGTGCCCATCGACGTGGGGGGTGCCGCACCGCGTGTGGTGTACCGGACCGGAGACCTCGGCGTGTGGGCTCCGGACCGGCTGCTGGAGTTCCGCGGCCGGGCCGACCGCCAGGTCAAGATTCGTGGACACCGGGTTGAGCCCGCCGAGGTGGAACGGCGTGTCGAGGACCTGCTCCCGACGGTGCGGCAGTGCCGGGTCGTGGTGCGCCGCGACGAAATCCACGGCGTCAACGAGCTGGTGGCCTTCTGCGTCCCGACCGAGCCCGGCGACAACCTGCGCGACGCGTCGGCGGTTCTCGCCGAGCGGCTGGTCGCGCATCAGCGACCGGCCGCGGTCGTCAGCGTCGCGTCGTTTCCGTTGACCGGTCAGGGCAAGTTGGCCGAGCGGGCCTTGTTGGCGCTCGCACGACCCACCACGCCTCCCGCCGTCGCCGCGGTGCCGGAGTGGGTGGAGACCGACGACCTGGTCCGGCTGGTGGCGGACACCTACGCCGCCGTGCTCGGGCGCCCCCGCGTGCCGCCGGACGAGTCCTTCTTCGCGCTAGGCGGCGGTTCCCTCGCGGCGGGTCGGACGTGCGTGCGGCTCGCCCGCCTGCTCGGCCGCCCGGTCCCCCTTTCCCAGCTCTACCAGGCGCGGACCGCGTCCGCACTCGCGGATTGGCTGCGTGGCACCGCACCGGAGGATGGCGCCGCCACGACCGACGACGGGGACCCCACGGGAGCGGAGGATGTGCCGCTCACCCCGGTCCAACTGGTCTTCCTGACGCGCCACGCCGCTTCTGACGCCGACCTGACCGGACACTGCCTGCTGTTCTGGCGCATCGACGGCGACCTCGACCGGCGGGCGCTCGAGCAGGCGATCGCCACCGTCCACGAACGCCACGAGCCGTTGCGCGCCGCGTACCTGCTGGACCCGAGGCCCTGCGCCCGGGTGACCGACATTGCCCCACCGGCCCTGGAACTGCTACCCGCGCAGCCCTCCACGGCGGGCGCGGTAGCGGCCCTGCGGGCCCTTCTGAGCGAGGAACTGGCGCCGATGGAGGGTGACGTGTGGCGCACCGCTCTGGCGCCCGTTTCCGGCTCCGCTACGGCCGTCTTCGGCTGTGTCGTGCACCACGTCGCCTTCGACGGCTGGTCCGAGGCGGTCCTGGCACGCGACCTCGCGGACGCCTACGCCGCCGGTGGTCGGTCGACCACCCCCCGGGTGCCGACGATGGCGGAGGTGGCCCGGCAGCACGCGGCCGGCCTGCGAGACGTCGACGTGGCGGCACAGCTCGACGCGCTCGGCCGCGACCTGCGGGACACCCCGGACCTGCAATGGCCGTCGGTGTCCGCGGCGGGCCGCGCGCCGGCGGCGGACAGGGCGGGGGAGCTGTACGCCGAACTGTCCCCGGCGACGGTTGCCGAGCTGGACGCGCTCGCCGTCGACGCGGGCGTGACCCGGTTCGTCGTGCTGCTCGCTGGGTGGGCGCACGCCGTCGCGTCGGTCACCGGGCAGCGCGACTTCGCGGTGGGAGTGCCGGCCGCGCAACGGTCGGCGCCCGAGCTCGCGGCCGTCGTCGGCTGCCATCTCACGCTGCTGTGCCTTCGCATGCGCGGCGCGGCGGTCGACGGTGGCCGCGGCGGGATCGAGGCGACGGCGCGCGTGGTCGCCGGGGGATTCGCCACCCAGGACGTCCCCTTCCCGGCCCTCGTCGAGCGGGTCCGCGGCCCCCGCGGCGGCCGGCACCCCGTCTTCCAGACCATGTTCGCGGTGCAGGACAACGCCCCAGCCGCCATGGACCTGCCCGGCGCCCGCACGCAGTTTCTCCGGCAGCCCTATCTGGACCTGCCGCTGGACCTGCACACCGAACTGTGGCCCGACGGCTCCGGCGGGATCCGGGTGCAGGTGGCGTTCCGTCGCGACGCGGTCCCCGAGTTGACCGCGCATCGGCTGCTCACCGCGTTCACTGGTGGTGCCCTCGAGGCGGTCGCCGGTCGGTGACGAGTTGCTGGACGAGGGCGGACTGGCGGCCGAGAGTACGACCCGCCAGCATGGCGCGCACCGGCACGCGGATTCCCAGCTCGGTGTTGACCCGGCGGGCCACCCGCGTGATGAGCAGCGAGTCGCCGCCGAGGTGGAAGAAGTCCGACTCGTCACTGAGGTCGCTGTGGCCGAGCAGGTCGGCCCAGGCCCGGCGCAGCACCTCCGACGGATCCGGCGCCGGGCCGTCGCCAGCCGGACGAGGTGGTGTGTCGGGCCCTCCGCCGTCGCCGGTGGCGAGCCTGTCTTCGCCCGCCCGGCGTTCCGCGACGCCACGGTCGACGGATGCGGAGTCGGCGACCGCCTCCGGCGCCACCCGGCGTGGCCCGGCGAACGGGTAGCCCGGCAGGTGGAGCCGCCGTCCCGGGTCGGCCCGAGCGGGCGGCACCAGGGGATGCCCGAGGCACCACAGCGCGCCGCGCACTGCCGCGACCGCCTCCTCCGGCGCAGTGGACCGAGGGCCGGCGAAACCCACGGTCGGTACCCCGGCGGCCTCGAGCACCGCCGACAGCGCCCGACCGGGACCGATCTCCACGGCGACGGCACCGGGGAAGGTCTCGACGATCGAGGAGACCATCGCGTCGAGTCGCACCGGCCGGCGGGCCTGCTCGACGAGTCCGGCGGCGGGCAGTCGCGCACCCGTGGCCACCACACCGCCGTCCACATTGGTCACGATGGGCAGCGCCGTCAATCCCGGCCGGATTTCCCGCAGCGCCGCGGCCAACGCCGGCAGCGCCGGTTCGATCAGCCGAGAATGGAACGCCCGTGTGGTGCGCAGACGGCGCGGGGCGAGGTGCCTGGCTCGGGCCTGTAGGTCCTCGATCGCGGCGACGGGACCGGCCACCACGCAACTGTCGGGCCCGTTGACCGAGGACACCTCGATGCCGGTGCCGGCCAGCAGATCGCCGGTGGACTCCGCGGCGCAGGCCAGCGCGAGCATCGCGCCGTCCGGGCAGGAACCCATCGCCCGACCGCGCACGGTCACCAGGGACGCGGCGTCGGTGAGATCGAACGCGCCGGCCACACAGGACGCGGTGACCTCGCCGAGGCTGTGCCCGGCCACCGCGGTGGGACGGACCCCGGCCGCGGCGAGCGCGTCCGCGGCCGCCCACCCCAGCGCGAACAGTGCCGGCTGGGCCAGCGCCGTGTCGTCCAGTTGACCAGCCGGGAAATCGACGTCGAGCAGGGCCCGACGCACCATGTCGCGCAGGTCCGGCTCGAACGCGGCGAGGCAGCGCCGCAGGGCGTCGTCAAAGCCCGCCAGCCCGTCCGCGTAGGGCCGCGCCATCCCCGGGTATTGGGTGCCCTGCCCGGCGAAGAGGAACACGAGCGGGGCCGGTCCGGCGGCCGGTCGACGGCCCACGGTCACGCCCGTCCCGGACCGCAGCCGGCCGGCGACCTCGGCACTGGTGCGGCCCCAAACGGCCAACCGTTCCGGCAGAGCGGCCCGGCCGGTCTCCAGGGTCACGGCGACGTCGGCGAGGTCCGGCGATTCGGCGTCCAGGTGGTCGGCGATCCGCCGCGCACTGCGGGCGAGAGCGTCCCGGTCCGCAGCCGACAACACGATCACCCGACGGCGCCGCGCCGCGCCCGCACGGGCCGCGCGGTCGGGTGCCTGTTCCACGACGACGTGCGCGTTGGTACCGCCGATCCCGAACGCGCTGACCCCGGCGCGGCGGGGCAGGGGACCCTGCCACGCCGCCGCTCGGGTCGGGACGACCAGCGGCGACCCGTCGAGGTCGAGTATCGGGTTCGGCCGGACGAACCCAGCCACTGGGGGGACGACGCCGCGCCCGACCACCAGCAGCGCCTTGATGAGCCCCGCCAGTCCGGCGGCGGCGTCGAGATGGCCGATGTTGGCTTTCACCGCGCCGACCGCTATCCGGCCCGGACCTGCGTCGTGCAGGGCCGCGGACGCCGCCGACCACTCGATCGGGTCACCGACGGCGGTTCCAGTGCCGTGCGCCTCCAGATAGCCGATCGAGTCGGCGGGAACGGCCGCCGCGTCCACGGCCGCCCGGATCACCGCCTCCTGCCCCGCCGCCGACGGCGTGTAATAGCCCATCCGCGCGGCACCGTCGTTGGTGACGGCCGTTCCGAGAACGTAGCCATACGGCTGCGGGCCGTCGTCGGACGCGTCGGCCAGGCGGCGCAGCACGACGGCCGCCACTCCGGAACCGGGGACTACACCGTCCGCGCCGGCGCTGAACGGCCGGCACCGCCCCGACGGCGAACTGACCCCGCCCGGCAGGTGCAGATAGCCGGCCTGCGGGAAGTCAAACCCTGCTGCGACCACGACGGCCTGGTCGCAGTCCCCGTTGAGCAGCGCCTGGACCGCGAGGTGCAATGCGACCAGCGACGACGAACAAGCGGTCTGCACCGCGAGCGCCGGCCCGATCAGCCCGAGCTTGTAGGCGATCCGTCCGGCCATGAAGTCGGGCTCGGTGCCGTGCACGAGGTCGTCGAGCAGCCCGGGGGATAGCGGCCCGCCCGCGACGATGGCGCGCATGTAGCCGCTCCCGGTCGCGGAGGCGAACACGGCCGTACGCGCCCGCACGTCGAGCGGGGCTACCACGGCGTCCTCCAGGGCCGCCCAGGCGACCTCCAGCATCAGCCGGTGTTGCGGGTCCATCAGTTCGGCCTCGCGCGGACTGATCCGGAACAGCGTGTTGTCGAAGCGGTCCGCGTCGGCCAGGTGACCACGCACCGCCACGTAGTCGGGGTCGTCGACCACGTGCGGCGGTACACCGGCAGCGAGGAGTTCGGCCCGTCCGTACCGCGTCGTCAACACCCGGCCGGCGGTCAGTGCCGACCACCAGTCGCCGAGACTTGTGCAGCCGGGAAAGCGGGCTGCGATGCCAGTCACCGCCACGTCCAGGGAGCGGTCACGGTCCATTCCACAGTCCTCCCAACCGACCGATGGAAAGCATTGCCGTTGCTGGCTACCGGCGTGCGTGCCAAGCTTTCACCCGCCCGCCGCCGGCCGCAACGCGCACCGCATGACCCGACGGGGCGGGGTGGACCAGGGAGTGGGCGATGACGTCACCGTTGGTGTCTTCTGACCAGATCATGGATGTCGACCTGCACGCGAATGGCGCCGTGCACGAGCTGTGGCGATGGATGCGTGCGCACGCGCCTGTGCATTTCCATCCGGAAGGTGACCTGCCGGCGTTCTGGTCGCTGACCCGGCACGACGATATCCGGGCCGTTTACCGCGATCCCGCGGTCTTCAGCTCCGCGCACGGGGTGCTACTGCGCCCGCGCAACCGGGGTGCGGATCCGGGCGGCGGGCTGACGCTCGCGTTGACCGATCCGCCCAGGCACGGCCAGCTGCGCGCGGTCGTGGCCGAACGGTTCAGTGGCCGGTGTCTGCACGGCCTCGCCGAGGAGATCGCGCAACAGGTCCGCGCCGTCGTCAACCGGGTGCTCGACAGCGGCGCCTGCGACATGGTCCACGATGTCGCGACCCGGCTGTCGATCCACGGCATCGGGCTGCTGCTCGGGGTCCCGGAGGTGGATCGCGAGTCGCTGCTGCGGTGGACGGAGGAGTCGTTCGCGTCGGGCCGGTCGCTTGTCCAGCATCCCCAGATCATGCGCTATTTCGCCGCCCTGATGAGCGAACGCTCCGCCGACCCGCGACCGGACGCGCTGAGCATGCTTCTGCATGGCCGCCCCGGCGATCGCCGGCTGACGGAGGCGGAGGTTCTGCTCAACTGCGAGAACCTCGTCGGGGCGGCGGAGAACGCGGGCCTGTCGATGGCCGCGGGAATGGCGGCGTTCCTCGAACATCCGCTGCAGTGGCGGCGACTGCGGGACGCACCCGACCTCATGCCGTTCGCGGTGGAGGAGGTGCTGCGCTGGACGAGCAGCGCAACCCACAGTATGCGGACGGTGTCCCGTCCGGTCGAGGTGCGCGGGCGGCGGATGGAGCCGGGCGACCGCGTGGCGCTGTGGATCCCGTCGGCGAATCGCGACGAGGCGGTGTTCGCCCAGCCGTACCGGTTCGACATCACTCGCCGTCCGAATCGGCACCTGGCGCTCGGCGCCGGAGCGCACGTGTGTATCGGCGGCACGATGGCCCGCCACCAGATGCGGATCCTCTACTCGGTGCTGCTGGAGACGGCGGAGAGTATTGAACCGGCCGGTCCCGCTACTGCGCTGCGTTCCCTCGCCGTCAACGGCCCAGCGCACCTTCCGGTCCGGATCACCGCCCGGCGGCGTCGACCGCCGGCGACCGTGGTCGGGTAGGTGCCGTCCGGGCACGTCGACAGGTCCACTATTCATTCGCGAGCCGGTCCTCGGTGTAGAGGCTCACCGCGTCCTCCTTCGTCAGGACGCCCGAGTAGATCCGCAACTGTCCCACCGATCCGGGCCACTGGTCGACCACAGCGTCGTCGAACCTGGCCCGGCCGAGTTGCAGGCCGCCCTCCGCATGCCACCTCGGCCAGTCCGCCGGCAGGCGGCGCTCCCCTTCGTCGCCCGTGCTCGGGACGTAGAGGCGCAGCACGCGGCGTTCCAGGTCGTAAACCCCGACGAGGAGGGTCCAACGGTCCAGTTCGGACAGGTCGATGACCGTCTGCGCGTGCGCGTGCACCCAATCGAACCGGTCGTCGGTCCCCTCGACGGGTGACACCGTGAAGTTCCACCGCAAGGTTCGGCTCAGTCCCGAGCCGATCGGATTGTCGATGAGTCGGGCGCCCAGATAGAACGGGCTTCTCGACGGCCCGTCCTGACTGACCGCGGTGACGGCGTACCAGTCGGGGCGTAGGGCCAGTTCACCGCCGAGCACGGTGCTGTCCAGGCGCACCCACGCGGCGATGCTCAGACTCTCGTCGGACCGCAGTGGCGGTTTCTCGGTGGACAGCCACTGGGAATCCCCGTCGAGGGCATAACCTCCACCGAACCGCGCGGTGCCGGTCCAGGTCGGAGAGCCGGTGATTGGCATGGCGTGGCCGTTGCCGGACCGATCCTTCGTCCGCACGTCGGAGGGCTCGTCGAACGACCACCAACCCTTGAGTTCCTTCGCTGTCGTCGTCTGTTCGGTCTGTGGCAACAGGGCTCTCCTTCGACTCGGAACCGTGTCGGGTGTGGCTCCCGGTCCGGTGATCGGGTCCAGGCATTCGTCGGCCGCGGTGTCCAGAGCCACCACGATCCAGTCCGCCAGTGTTGTATTGGCCTGCGAGGCCGCTCGCTGCCAGCGGTCCTGCCGAGCGGGGTCGAGTTTCAGTTGATAGACCAGCTCGCCTTCCGACGGTGCGTCCGGAGAGCTTCGCCTCTGACGCAGCCGCCGACGCAACTCGTTACGGGACCAGCCGTGCTTCTCGGCGTCGGCGAGCAGGAGGTCCTGTTCTGCCTCGGGCAGCGCGGCGACGACGACGTGGTGCTGGAAGCTCAGCTTGTCTCGCCGGCGAGACATCGGGAAGCGGCGGGCGATCCACGCGTAGTTGCGCAGCGTCTGGTAGTCGAGTCCGGTCTCGTTGACGGCCCGACGGTACCGGTCGGGAAAGTGCTCCTCTCCGAAAATCAACCAGTCTCCCCACCACCAGGCGGACGAGTCGGAAACGATGAATATCTTGCGCCCGATGTGCTGCCACGCCTCCACGGTCAGGTTCAGCGGGAGGTACAGGCCGGTACGGCGGGTCAGGGCGCCCGGTCCGGTGCTGAATCGACGTCCCTGCGCCGGTAGGGGGTCAATTGTCATCGGTTGTCGACCGATCTGCTACGCCTGCTGCGGGTACACAGTGACGTCTCGCCTTGCTTGCGCTGTCGATCCGGCTGGACATGTTGCTTACCCCCTTGCTGGACGCTGTTCTCGAAACCCTGTGTGCGAACGTCTACGGAAGCATCGACGTCGGCATCGTCCTAACACGCTCTCCGCGACGCCGCCTCTCGGACGGACTCCGCGCGCCCCGTCGCATCGCACCGGCCGAATCTTGAGCGCCTGGTCATCGTTGGGCCGGGTGATTTCCGCGGGTGCACAAAAATCGCCACAAGTCGATGTTGGGCCATTATCGTGATCGGAAGGTGGGCGTGCCGGCGTTGTCCGCGCCACCGGGAGCCAGGTACCGGGCCCGGCTCGCCGCGACGATCCGGGGGTCGGTGGCTGTCAACGCCAACGTGATGCCTGCGACGAGCAGGGTCCGCCGCCCATTCGGTTCGATCATTGACCTCGCCCTCCCCAGGGTCCAACTCAGGCTAGGAAGGAAAGGTCAACAGGGGTAGCAAATTGGGTAACTCTACCTACAAAGTACGATCAGGTCCCCATGATCAAGGCGTCCCGCGGGTCGCTGTAACGACGTGAGCCGGGTGGCCGTCCGGGGCGAGGCTTGCTGGCGAAGGTGGAGTTCGCCGGAGGTGCCGAGGTGTCCGCTCGCGGCGAAGACCAGGCCGGGGTTGTATACCAGGGTAGGCCCATGCTAGGGGTTGAGCAGCCGACGGTCGGCAATGAAGGTGGCTGTCGTCTTACCGCACCGATGGCAGCCACGTCGCCAAGGACGGCACACACCTAGGGCCATCTGGTCGATGAACATCCGCCAGTTGGTGGAGCGGAAAATCAGCCAGGCGCGACACCAGCGGGGCGATCCGCGGCGAGCCGTGACGCCCGAGCATCGATGGCATGCAGATGCGAAACGTGACACGCCGGGGACTTCTTGGGGGTGCCGCCGCTCTGGGCGGCGCGGTGGGCACCGGGGTCATTGGCATGGACGGGGCCGCGGCGACGCCGACAGGTACCGGAAATTCGACGTTCGGTCCGGTCACCGTCACCCCGGACGATGTGCGATACGACAGCCTGCTGCGGGGAAACAACCACCGTTTCGTGGCCCGACCCGACTATGTCCGTTTGCTGCAGTCCACCGACCAGGTCGAGCGGGCCGTCGCCGAGGCGGTGCGGGCGGGCAAACGGATCGCGGTACGCAGCGGTGGCCATTGTTTCGAGGGTTTCGTCAGCGATCCGGCCGTCCGCGTCCTGATCGACATGTCCGAGATGACGTCGGTGTATTTCGACCGTCGCCGCAACGCGTTTGCCGTCGAGCCCGGTGCCACGCTCGGCCAAGTCTACCGCACCCTGTTCAAGGGTTGGGGAGTGACGATTCCCGGCGGCGGCTGCCCCGGTGTCGGAGCGGGCGGGCACTTCGCCGGGGGCGGCTACGGCCCGCTGTCCCGGCGGTACGGCTCGGTCGTCGACCACCTCTACGGGGTCGAGGTCGTCGTGGTCGACGCGTCTGGCCGGGCGCGCACCGTCGTCGCGACCCGGGAGCCGGACGATCCGCACCGGGACCTGTGGTGGGCGCACGCGGGTGGTGGCGGCGGAAACTTCGGTGTGGTCACGCGTTACTGGCTACGCGCTCCGGAGGCGCGCGGCACCGACCCGGCACGGCAACTGCCGAGGGCGCCGGGCACGCTACTGCGCAGCATCGTCGTCTGGCCCTGGGCCGCGATGGATCAGGGTTCGTTCACCACGTTGCTGCGTAACTACGGCACCTGGTTCGAGCGAAACAGCGCCCCGGATTCGCCGTACGCCGCGCTCTACAACAACTTTCTGGCGCTCCACCGGGTGGGCGGCGTCATCCTGATGATCGCGACGATCGACGCCGGGGTGCCCGGCGCCGACCAGTTGTTGCGCGACCATGTCGCGGCGATCGGCCGCGGCGTGGGGGTGGACCCGATCGTCGAAGGGCCTGACCCGGTGCCGTGGCTGCACTACATGACCTGGCCGGGCACCGGCGAAAGCGGGGACCAGGTCGCGCGCCGGTACAAGAACAAGGCCGCGTACCTGCGCAAGGGGTACACCGAGCGCCAGCTCACCGCGATCCACCGGCACCTGACGGACGACTACACCAACGGAACCGGCGTGCTGCTGCTCGTCGCCTACGGCGGCCGGGCCAACGCCGTCGCGCCGGACGCCACGGCCGTCGCCCAGCGGGACTCCGTGCTCAAAGCGGTTTACGGGACGACCTGGCAGAGCCCGGCCGAGGACGACTACCACCTGTCGTGGGTGCGGGAGTTCTATCGCGACGTGTACGCCGACACCGGCGGTGTGCCGGTGCCGAACGAGGTCAGCGACGGCGCGTACATCAACTACCCGGACGTCGATCTCGCGGATCCACAGTGGAACAGGTCCGGCGTGCCGTGGCACCACCTGTACTACAAGGAGAACTATCCGCGACTGCAACGGATCAAGGCGGCGTGGGATCCCCGCAACGTCTTCCACCACGCGCTGTCGATCCGGCCGCCCGTAGAGTGAGACGGGTGGGTACCGGCGACGGCCAGCTCTACTCCCGATTCGTGGCGGCGCTTCCCTACCTCCTGCTCGGGCTTTCCGCCGCGCTCAGCCTGCCCCAGCCCGGCCAGACCGGACGGGACCGGTTGTTCACGGTCGGGTTGGCGGCCGCGGCCGCGGCGTGGACGCTGGGCATGTCTACGCTGCGGTCGCCGTCGTGGCAGAAGCGCACCGGGCCGATGCTGGCCTACGTCGCCGGCCAGACCACGCTCGCCGCGCTTCTGATGGTCCACCAGCCGCTGTTCTTCGTCTTCGCCATCATCGGCTTCATCCAGGCGTACGAACTGTTGCCACCGGTCTGGGCGGTGGCGAGCATCGCCGCGACCTCGATATCGATCAACACCCTCCCGTTGGGCGCACTTCCCGAGACCGCACCATGGATTACGGTGCTCGTGGCGGCGATCGCCGTCCAGACCTTCCTCATCGCGTGGTTCGGATACCAGGGCCAGAAGTTCGGCGAGCAGCACGAGCAGCGGCTGCGGGTGGTGGCCGAACTGGAGGCGGCGCTGGCGGAGAACGCCGGGCTGCACGAGCGCCTGCTGGCTCAGGCCCGTCAGGCGGGTGTGCGCGACGAGCGGCAACGGATGGCGCGGGAGATCCACGACACCCTGGCCCAGGGCCTCACCGGCATCATCACCCAATTGCAGGCGGCGGACCGAGCCCGTGAGCACCCCGAACAGTGGCAGCGCCGCATGGACCATGTCCACGCGCTGGCGCGCGACAGCCTCGCCGCGGCCCGACGGTCGGTCGCCGCGTTGCGGCCCGCCGAACTCGAAGGCTCCCACCTGCCCGCCGCGCTCCGGGATCTGGCCGCCCAGTGGTCGCAGCGGACGGGCGTCATCGTGCACGTCGAGACGATCAGCGAGCCACGGCCGCTGCCCGCCGACATCGAGACCACGCTCTTTCGCGTGGCGCAGGAGGCACTGGCGAACGTGGCCAAACATGCGAAGGCCACAAAGGTCGGCCTGACACTGTCTTATTTGGACGACATGGTGATGGTCGACGTGCGCGACGACGGTGTCGGGTTCGAGCTGGGCTCGGTACCGCCGCCGGGCGCGCTCGGGGACGATAGTGGGTACGGGCTCAGCGCGATTCGCCAACGACTGGCGCAGCTGGGCGGCGCGTTCGTGGTGGAAAGCGCGCCGGGTGAGGGCACCGCCGTCAACGCCAGCGTGCCGACCGGAAATGCGGAGGACCACATTGGACAAGCCGATTGAGCCGATCCGACTGGTGATCGTCGATGACCATCCGATCGTGCGGGACGGGCTTCGTGGCGCGTTCACCGGAACCGCCGAGTTCGCCGTCGTGGGCGAGGCCGGCACCGGCGCCGACGCCGTGGTTCGGGTGACCGAGCTAGGTCCCGATGTCGTTCTCATGGACCTGCGCATGCCGGGTATGGACGGCGTGGAGGCGATCCGACGGTTACGGGAAACCGCGCCGAGCGTGCGGGTGCTGGTACTCACCACCTTCGACACCGACAGCGACGTGCTGCCGGCGATCGAGGCCGGCGCGGCCGGGTACCTGCTCAAGGATGCGCCGACCGAAGACCTGCTGCGGGCGGTGCGGTCAGCCGCGAAAGGGGAGGCGGTGCTGGCGCCCGCAGTGGCGGGCCGGCTGATGAGCCGGGTGCGCAAGCCGGCCCAGGGCATGTTGAGCCAGCGGGAATTGCAGGTTCTCCGCCTCATCGCCGACGGTGCCAGTAACCGCGAGGCCGCCGTGAAGCTGTTCATCAGCGAGGCGAGCATCAAGACGCACCTGCTGCACATCTACGACAAGCTCGGGGTGCGGGACCGGGCCGGCGCGGTCGGCGAGGCGTTCCGCCGGGGCCTGGTGAGCTGACACCACCGCGGTCATGAGTGGCCACCGTCACGAGGCGCGCGCTCACTGATTGATCGCTCAACCTGCGGGTGGCATGGTGCTGGACGTCGGCGTAGGTGACGGCTCGAGCCTTTCGCGGTCGCGGGTCAGCTGGAGACGGGTCGTTCCGGTGCGCTGAGCCTCCCAGCCTGCGTCGAGTGCCTGCCGGACGATCTTCGCGACCAGAGCCGGGACGATCGGGTCCAGTGCGAACACCTCGGCCGCTCGGCCGGCAGGTGCGGTGATGATCGGGCCGTAGTTGAGCCACGGGTGGTCGAAGGCCACCATGACCTCCAACGCGCCGCCGCGCCCGCGTCCACCGTGCCAGACCTTGACCATGACGTGGCCAGGGTCGACCAGGCCGACGGCCCATCGGTAGCCGGTGCCGTCGACGACAATGCTCCTGATCCGCGTTCGGGCCATGACGCGAGAGTAGGCGACACCCGTGAGGTATCGGGTTGATGACCCGACCACGGGCCGTACCTATTCCGCTCCGGTAGCGGCGGTTTCAGCATCGGCATCGCGCGTCGGTGGAGTCGAACCAGCAGGGCCACCGCTATCGGGTCGTTCACTGGGTCTTCCTTGATCGATGATCCGTCGGCTGGAGGATGAGCAGTCAGCAATTTTGATCGAGGGCCGGGCCGGCAACGTGGTCGGCACGATTCGCAGGTGGGGCTACAGAGCCGGACCAGACGGTACAAATTGTCACCGGCGTCTACGATCGGGGTCGCGGGCGGCGGCGCGCGGTAGGTAGTATGCGTTTCTCTGTCGGGGTTCGTCCATTGCTAAGGGGGAATCTAAAATCAAGCAGACAGAACTCACAGACATCAAGTGGCTAGCGCCTACCTCCGGGATCATGGCGACCTTGATAAGCATCGGCCGAGGTGATCGAGGTCGGGGGGAGGGTGCCTGATGTCACGGATGTTGTCCCGACGGGACTTCCTTGCCGGCGGGGTGGTGATCTGCAGCGGCGTCTCCGCAGTGACGATCTATATGCTCCCGGGTGGCCGCGCCACCCCGCGGGTCGAGCTTGATCTGGTTACTGGGGAAGATCCAACCGGCGCCCGCGACCTGCTGGTGGATACGTGGAATAATGCCAATCCGAATGCTCCGGTAAATGTTCGTGAAGTGAGTGGCTCGACCATCGACCAGCGGCGCGAGATGATAGACGCGATCAATAGCAACAATGCCGACGTTATCAACCTCGACATTATTGACATACCGTACTTCGGTGACCAAGGCCTCATTGAGGAAATCGAGCTGGATGATAGTACGTTTCTCGAGCAGGCCCTCCTGCCCAGTCGCGTGGATAACAAGGAAGGCCGATACTGGGCGGCGCCTTTCAACACCGACGTGGGAATGCTGTTCGAGCGCCTCCCGAGTCACCAGGCCGATGGTACGGATCGAGGGCTGGCCGAAGTGGTCGACGACGAGGCGTCCAACGGATCGCCACAGTTCGTCGGACAACTGAACGCTACTGACGCCTCCCGCGAAGTGTTCGTTGTCAACGTCCTCGAGCATGCGCTCGCCAGGGAGGGGGAGGTAAAAATTCTGGACGAGAGCGGAGTACCTCAGTACGAGCTGACCGAGTGGGAGAAGGCGATGGAGCCGCTACGGGCGGCAATTGCCGCAAAACGGATTCTTCCCACCGTGACAGAAGAGGACAGCCGCAACGAGTTCAGCGACCGACGGCTGCGGTACATGCGAAACTGGCCTGTCAAATATCGCGAGCTACAGCAGGAGAACGACGCCGACGCGACAGCGTCCCGAATCTTGGTCCGTCCGCTTCCTGTCGGCGTCCTCGGCGGCCAGAGTCTCGCCCTGGTCAGCCAATCTCGGCATGAATCACAAGCGAGGAAGCTGATCAGTTTCCTTACCAGTAATGAAGCGCAAAAGGTGCTTGCTGCGCATGGCCTCGCGCCTACCCGGGTAGCGGCCTACAACGACGAGAACCTCCGCGCGTTCATACCTCATCTCACGTCGATCCGGGACGCTGTTGCTATGGCCCGCCCCAGGCCGATCAACCGGAACTACAGCGAATTCTCCGGCGTTGTGTTCTTGCACCTACGGGATTTCCTGATGAAGGATGGCAAGCGGCTACGTTCAAATTTTATCGATGAAATGCGGGATGCGCTGGGCAATTGACGCCGGCTGCCGAGAAGGGGCGGCACGATTATCATGAGCATTGACCTGTGGCAAATCCCCGTGCTAGTCGGCGCGGGAATCGTCATCCTGGTGTACCTCGTACCCTTGATCGCGGGATGGCGGCCCTCGCCCGACCCGACACCGAAACCAGTGGGAAGCGTGGCGGCGTGGCTGCGCACTGGCATTCTGGGGGCGCTGTCCGTCGCCCTGTTGTGGATACTCGTGATTACGTTCCAGGCGTGGGAAGCGTCGTCGGCGGCCGCCAACATCGCGACAATAGCGTCGTTGGTCCTGGAGGTTGCTGCATTGCGGTTGACCTATCTATCGTACCGCGAAAATAAGGTGTCGAACCGGGAACGGGATCCAGGAAAGGCGTCGCCAGCACGCGGCGACGAACCGGCCACTCACCGGGCCCCGCCCGGCTAGCGGGCAGGCCAGGCGACTACGTAAGCGATCGGCGGATAGCGATTACCGGACGGGCCGGTCACGAGCAGCAGGCCCCACGCGGCGACCAGGCCTCATAAGCCTCGATACCGAGTGGACGTACTGCTACAGCACCTCGACGTGGCCGGTGTCGAGTCGGTAGACCGCGCCGACGATGTCGACACGACGCGCGGCGAGCTGCTCCGCCAGACGGTCGGCCTGGCTCAGCCTGGCTACCGTACGGCGGACATGCGCTCTGGTGACCCGGTCCAGGTTGGCATCGGCTGGGCCGGTATCAAGAACGGCGGGGGCGATCTCGTCGACAAGGAAACCACGCGCGCCTGCCGGTCGGCGTCCGGTGCGCACCGCCTCAACCGTGGCCGCGACCGCACGGCAGTCCTCATGACCGAGTACCAGGACGAGCGGCACCTTCAGCTCGGTCACCGCGAACTCGACCGAAGCGAACATTGCGCGGTCCAGGACGTGGCCGGCGGAGCGGACCACGCAGATCGCGCCCGCGCTCTGGTCGAACACCGTCTCCACCGGCACCCGCGCGTCGAGGCAGCCGACCACGACGGCGTAGGGCCTAAGGTCGCCGGCGGTGTTGCGGCCGGGCCGTGCGGAGCCCTGGGCGAACCGGACATTGCCCGTGCGCAGGCTCGCCAGCGCCTCGACCGGGCCTACCGGGTACGGGATCACCCGCTGCGGGATCGCCGGTGAGGTCGGATCGGGGAACAACGGTGAAGGAAGCACGACATCAGGATGACCCACCCGACAAGGATCCCGGCAAGCCGTCACGGGGATGTGGTGGCGCGGCCAGCACAGGCCGTGCCCGGCCATTGGTTGATCATTGAGAGCAGTTGGGAGTACCCCACCGTGCGGGGGCCGGCCGGCGGTTAACGGCGGCGGGCCCGCTGGCCTTCCTGGCGGGCCTGGTCGGTGTCGCGGGTGACGCCCGCGACGCGGTTAGCCAGGCCCTGGTGCGTGTCGGGTAGGTGCTCGTGGGTGGCGGTGAGCAGCGGGATGAGGCCGGTGGGGTCGTCGGTGCCGACCGCGTCGTGTAGCCGGTCGAGGTCGGGCTGAGCGGCCGGGGCGAGATCGGTCAGGGCGCTGATCTGGCCGGCGAGCTGGCGCAGGTCGGCGCCGTGCGCGCGGGCCCAGGCGGTTACCGCGCGGTCGCCGGCGCGCCGGTCGCGTACGGCCTGCACCCGTTGGTCCTGGGTGGTGCCGGCGGGGTCCGTGTCGGTGCGGCGCAGGCGCAGGTAGCGGCGCTCGGCCGCCTGCCGGCTGGTCACGCCGAGGGCGGGCGCGAGGTCGGTCCAGCTGATATCGGCCGCGCGGGCGGCTTCGATCAGTTGTGGCTCCCACTCATCGAGCAACGCCCGCAGCTCGCGCAGCACCACCAGGGCCTGCAGGACAGGATCGCCGCCCGGCACGTCACACCGCCCAAATGTCGCCGGTCCGCACCTGGGCCGGTCGAGCACGCCGCGAACCCGAACGGCCCGACAGCGATCTCCGCCGTAGCCGCGCGAAAGGGAGGTGACAGCATTCGAACGACAAACATGTCCCACACACGAAGCGCCAAGTCACGGGTCCCAGCCGGTACGGCTGGGACCCGGTCGTTCTCGTATCCAGGCTGGCACGGCTATTTCCCTCCCGGCACCTGGTTCTTGACCTCGTCGTAGCGGACCTTGGCGGGTGCGTCGGTTGGCGAGTAGATCACGCGGATCACGCCCGTCGGGAACGCCTCCGTCGCGATCATTTTCAGGTGGTACGGCGCCTCTCCGTCGTCGAACAGCTTGCGGCCCTTACGGGCCGCCACCGGGTGCACCAGCAGGCGCAGCTCATCCACCAGCCCTGCGGCGAGCAGTTGCCGCACGACGGAGATGGAGCCGGGGATGAGGATGCCCTTGATGCCGGCATCGGCCTTGAGCGAGGTGACGGCATTGAGGAGATCGCCCTTGATCAGCTCGGAGTTGCGCCAGGAGAACTCCAGCGGCTGGCGCGAGACGACCACCTTGCGCATGTCCCCGAGTTGCTTGGCGAACGATGCGTCGTCGCCGCCCGCCGCCTCGCGGTCGGGCCAGGCTCCGGCGAAGCTGTCGTAGGTCTCACGGCCGATGAGCAACACGTCAGCGGTGTCGTAGTCCTCGCCGACGGCGCGGCCCATGTTCTCGTCGAAGTACGGGAAGTGCCAATCCGGGTCGATCTCGGCCACACCGTCGGCCGAGACGAACAGTGTGGAGATAACCTTTGCCATCGGGGTGATCCCTTCGAGTCAGGTGGTGTCGGAAGGGTAGACCGGCGCAGCATCTCAAACTCATCGGTCAACCACCGATCCGTCCCGACGCCGAGTCGCCACGTCGAGTGCGGGTGTAAGGCCATCCTCCCGCCGGCATGCCGGGTATCAGACGGTGGCTGGCTTGCGGGCGAAGACGCGTTCGATCGAGCCGGTCTTGAGTCGCTGGGCCTCGACGATGTCGAATCCGGCTGCCCGCACCAGCGGGAGCTGGCGGCGGGTGAAGTGTTCACCGGCGGCGCGGATGGTCACGCGTTCCAGGAGCCACTGCGCGGCCCGGATCGGCGGCCAGCTGCTGCCGATGTGGTCGAGTAGCAGCAATCGCCCACCAGGCACCAGCACCCGCCGCATCTCACTGATCGCGGCGGCCGGGTCGGGGATCGTGCACAGCGACAGCGCGCAGACCACGGTGTCGAACGTTTCGTCGTCGAACGGCAGGGCCTGCGCGTCGCCGGTGCGCAGATCGACGTCCACGCCGAGGTCGGTGGCGCGTTGCCGGGCGATGGCCAGCATCGCCGGGCTCAGCTCGATCCCGGTGACGGTCACGTCGGCCGGGTACAGCGGCAGGTTGCGGCCGGTGCCGATGGCCACCTCCAACACCCGTCCGTGTGCGCGGGCAGTGAGCCATTCACGGCCCCCGCCGAACCACACCTTCTCGAACAAGGCGATCTGTTTGTCGTAGCCGGGCGCTGATTTCTCCCACACGCGTAGGGCTTTAGCGGTCGGGTCTTCCTTGGGCTTCACGCTGGGCCTCCCGATCCGGGGACGGTCAGGAACAAGGGTGGCGCGGTCCATGGTGGACTGTGAGACGGCGAGGGTTCATAGGGTGATTCCCGCGAGGAACACGGACGTGAGCTTCGCCGCGTAGCCGTCTTCGATGGGAAGTTGGCGCAGCACGACGCGGACCCAGACCGCGCCCGCGAGTGCGTCCATGATAAGCATCGGGTCGGCATCGCTGGCCAGTTCGCCACGTCGCGCGGCGCGGGTGAAGATGGGTTCGCGGTCCATGCCGCTCATGATCAGGGCGTCCCTCAAGTAGCCATAGCGACTTCAGGGACGCCTTGATCATGGGGTGGTGACGTGTGCGATCCCGGGTCGGCCGTTCTGGACGTGGACGCTGGCTCGGGTCGTGACGGGGGCGCCGGGGGTGTTGACGAATGGCACTACGCGGTAGTCGGTGCGCATTTCGTCGCGGGCGAGGTGGCATACCTGGTATCCGCGTTGGGCGTTGTGGAATTTCATGTGGGGGTTTTCGGTGAGCCAGGTGACGCCGAGGGTGTCCATGTCGGTGCCGTTGCCGCCGGAGCTGATGGAGGTGCCGAGGAATTCGGTGCCGATGGTGGGGGAGTTCGGGTCGGCGAAGTTGAGTTTGAGGTCGGCGGCGACGCTGCGGTGGGCGTCGCCGGTGACGATGAGGAAGTTGTCGATTCCGCGTGCCCGTACGCCGTCGAAGAGTCGTTGGCGGGCGGCGGCGTATCCGTCCCAGGGGTCCATGCCGAACCGTTCGCCGGGGCCGTCGGTGTGGTCGGCTTGCATGGCGAAGACCTGGTTGCCCAGGACGTTCCATCGGGCGGTGGACGCGTCGAGGCCGGCCAGCAGCCAGGCTTCCTGTTGGGCGCCGAGCATCTGCCGGTTGGGGTCCCAGCGCTGTGACGGGTCGGTCAGTAGCCGGTCCCGGAAGCGTCGGGTGTCGAGTACGTCGAGTTGCAGCAGGTCGCCGAAGCGTAGGCGCCGGTACACCTGCATTTCCGGGCCTTGGGGTATCGAGGAGCGGCGTAGTGGTAGGTGTTCGTAGTAGGCCTGGTAGGCGGCGGCGCGTCGGAGTCGGAACACGGCGGGGTCCTGGTCCGGTTCGGTGTCTGGCTGGGAGTGGTCACCGGCCCAGTTGTTTTCCACGTCGTGGTCGTCGGGGGCGACGACCCAGGGCGCGGCGGCGTGCGCGGCCCGTAGCGCGGGGTCGAGTTTGTATTGGGCGTATCGGATCCGGTAGTCGGTGAGGGAGAACGTTTCGGTGGCCGGTAGGTGCGCGCGGCCGATGGAGCCGGTTCCGGTGCCTTCGTAGATGTAGTCGCCCAGGTGGATGACCAGGTCCACGTCTTCGCGGGCCAGGTGTTCGTAGGCGGTGAAGTGGCCCTCGGGGTAGTTTTGGCAGCTGGCGAACGCGAAGCTCAGCGAGCGGAGCCTGGCCTGGTGGTGGGGGGCGGTGCGGGTGCGGCCGGTCGGGCTGATCTGGTCGCCGGTCCGGAACCGGTACCAGTATCCGCGGTCCGGGCGTAGGCCGCGGACCTCGGCGTGGACGGAGTGTCCCCAGGCGGGTGTGGCGCGCTCCATGCCCCGGCGGACGATGCGGTGGAAGTTTTCGTCGTGTGCTATTTCCCAGTGCACGTTCACGGTGCGGTCGGGCATGCCGCCGAGTCCGTCGGGGGCGAGCGGGTCGGGTGCGAGGCGGGTCCAGAGTACGACGCCGTCGGGGGCTGGGTCTCCGGAGGCGACGCCCAGTGTGAACGCGTAGCCCGGCAGGGGGAGCGGGCCGTTCGACTGGGCTGTGGCCGGTTCGGCGGCCAGGACCGCCGAGCCCGCGGCGATCCCGCCCAGGGCGA